>DCOH01000038.1 GCA_002322865.1 Sphingobacterium sp. UBA1575
ACTCTGCGTCATTGCGAGGAGATCATCCCGTCATTGCGAGGAGGTACGACGAAGCAATCTTTCTATTAGAGTAAAGATTGCTTCGTTCCTCGCAATGACGCGGAAAGATCTTCGCAATGACGCCATCCCGCACTCCTCCAGCACTCCTCCCGCACTCCCTCCACTCCCTGCGCCACACATCACCCATTTCTTTCCACCTCCGGCAGTTCCTTCAACTCCTCCTCCGTAAACAACCGATAATGTATCTTAAACGTCTTGCCCAATGGACTCTCCAAAGAAAACCCTCCCGGTCCAAAACCATCCAACACATCCAACGTAAAATGCGAAAACTTCCAATACTCAAACAAATCCCTATCCACCCAGAACTCAAAGCCTTCCACCAACCCTATCATCGCATCATTCATCCTTGGATAAAAACCACCCTTTTCAAAACACTGCGGCTGCGTTCCTTCGCAACACCCGCCTGCTTGATAGAACATTAAAGGGCCATGCTTTTCCACCAACTCCTTGATCACCACCTTTGCCTCTTCCGTAACATCTATTCTTGAAACCATATCCATCCTTTCTTAATTAATCCCCAATCAATCACCAAATAATAATATTTCCAGCTTTAATATAATCAATTATTCCCTATGCTTCTCCTCCTAAACCGTTTACCAGCTAAAAAAATAGGGGTTACTTATAATAACCCCTAATCACACTTTTAACTACTCTTTAAAAAAATCCAAGCTTTTCTTTGCTATAGGAGATTAGCATATTCTTAGCCTGACGATAGTGAGCCAACATCATTTTGTGGTTTTCGCGACCAATACCCGATTGCTTATACCCTCCAAAAGGAGCTCCGGCAGGGTAGGAGTGGTATTGGTTCACCCATACACGCCCAGCTTGTATCGCTCTCGGTACTTGGTACAATTGATGCGCATCACGGGTCCACACACCCGCTCCCAATCCATAGATCGTATCGTTGGCAATCGCAATCGCCTCCGCTTCATCCTTAAAGGTGGTCACAGCCAACACCGGACCGAAGATCTCTTCTTGGAAAATACGCATCTTATTATGTCCTTTAAACAAGGTTGGTTTGATGTAGTAACCCTCTTCCAATCCATCACCAACCTGATTGGCATCTCCACCTGTCAATACTTCCGCACCTTCCTCTTTTCCAAGATTGATATAGGACATGATCTTATCTTTCTGGATCTTGGATGCTTGTGCACCCATCATCACCGTTGGATCCAGTGGATTACCCACCTTGATCTGGTTTACACGATCGATCACGCGTTCAATGAATTTATCATAGATATCTTCCTGGATCAATAAGCGCGACGGACAGGTACAGATTTCCCCTTGGTTCAGGGCAAATAATACCGCTCCTTCGATCGCTTTATCCAAGAAAGAATCATCCTCATCCATTACCGAACTAAAGAAAACATTCGGCGATTTACCACCCAGTTCCAAGGTTACCGGAATGATGTTTTCCGTTGCATATTGCATCACCATTCTTCCCGTAGCCGTAGAACCGGTAAAGGCTGCCTTATTAACCTTCGGATGTGTAACCAAATGGCGACCTAATTCCGAACCGAAGCCATTCACAATGTTCACCACTCCGGCAGGGATCAGGTCACCAATCAGTTCCATTAATACTAAGATAGATGTAGGGGTACTTTCAGCGGGTTTAAGGACCACCGTACAACCAGCTGCCAATGCTGGAGCCAGTTTCCATACGGCCATTAATATCGGGAAGTTCCAAGGGATAATCTGGGCAACAACTCCAATCGGCTCATTGACGATCAACGAAACCGTATTGCTGTCCAGTTCAGTCAAGGATCCTTCCTCCGCACGGATCACACTTGCAAAATATCGAAAATGATCGATCGCCAACGGGATATCTGCATTCAGGGTTTCCCTCACCGCTTTACCATTGTCAATGGTCTCAGCTGCGGCGATCATCTCCAGGTTCTGCTCGATGCGGTCTGCAATCTTGTAAAGAATGTTGCTGCGTTCTGTTGCCGAGGTCTTTCCCCAGGTTTCGAAGGCCTTTGCAGCAGCTTCAACTGCTTTATCGATATCCTCTTTCGTGGAATGTGCCACTTGGGTATATACTTTTCCATCAATTGGAGAGATATTGTCAAAATATTTTCCCTGTGTTGGAGCTACAAATGCGCCGTTGATGTAGTTATCATAGCGTTCTTTGAACGATGGTCTTGCTATTTCTGCCATAAGTTTAAATTTTATACGTGTTGTCTATAAATGGGTATTCCCAAATTTACCTTTTCCAAAGCCAAGAGGATAGCACTATTGTCGCTAAGAGTAGCACAATACTATCATGGAAAGCTATAGCAGTTTTTATTTTCAATCACCTTTGATTATATTTGGTAACCAACCAATTATAAAAAACATGCTTATGGGAAAAGTAAATTTGATCCGTGAACTGCCTTTCGCGACAGGAAGGGAAATATCGACATTGGTTGAAAATAGGAAAGCTTATACCTTGAATAATTTTGAGTTGAATGTATTCGAAACCTATGAACCAACGAATCTCGTTCCACTTCAATTTGATGATATCGTCATCATCAATATGTTGAAGGGTAAAAAGATCATGCATTTAAAGGATGTTCCATCTTTCGAGTATCTACCGGGAGAGACCTTAGTTCTTCCGGCCTCTAAACCCATGGAGATCGACTTTCCGGAAGCACGTTTACAGGATCCAACGCAATGCACCGCGTTGGTGATATCCTCCGAAAAAATCGGCAATACCATCGATTACCTCAATGAAATGTATCCAACACAAGAAGAAAAGCTCAATTGGGATTTCTCGTGGGATAAATTCCATATCCAAAATACCTCCGAACTGGCAGCCATTACCAATAAATTGTTTGCCACCATGATCAGTACCGATCCTTTTAAAGATGCCTTGACCGATCTGCTCTTTAAGGAGTTACTGATCCGGATTATACAGCAACAGAAGTTGGAATTATTGAAGGATCCTACACCAAAATTGAATGGGCAAGTTTCTTACCTTAAAAAGTATATACAGGAAAATATCAGCGAAAAGCTCAGCATAGATGATCTATGCCGCAAGATGAATAGGAGTAAGGCCAGTCTTTTTCGGTTGTTTAAGGAAGAATTTGGGATCAGTCCGATGGAATTGGTCATTCAGGAACGTCTGAATAAGGCCAAACAAATGTTGCGCAGCCAATTTTCGATAAAGGAGGTGTGTTATTCCTGCGGATTTTCCGACGTCAACTATTTTATCCGCCTATTTAAGACCAGAGAATCGATGACTCCTGGTCAGTACCAAAAATCGGTAAGCATACAAGCGGATTAACGCTTAGCAAAGCCAATCAGACCTAGCGTTTCATGGCGCGGTCCATCTCGCGTTTCGTCTCCCGTTCCTTGATGCTATCCCGCTTGTCAAAGTCTTTTTTACCTTGTGCCAAGGCAATCTCGACCTTCGCATATCCCCGCTCATTGATGAAGATCCGTAATGGAACGATCGTAAAACCTTTTTCTTCGCCTTTTTCCTTTAACTTCTTCATCTCCCGTTTGGTCAACAACAATTTACGATCGCGCTTGGCTTCATGATTGTAGAAGGACCCAAAGGAATATTCGGCAATATGCATGTTCCGGATGTACAGGCCATCCTCGAAGAAATTACAGAAACTATCGTTGATATTGGCTTTTCCCTCACGAATGGATTTGATCTCGGTACCTAATAGCGCAAGTCCAGCTATGTATTTGTCCAACAATTGATATTCAAAGCTTGCTCTCTTATTTTTGATGTTTACGTTTGATGAAATCGCCATTATTTTCTAGTTACTGAAGCACAAATGTAAGAATAATAGAATTTTCGCAAAACTTATCCTTTTTTTATAGGAAACTTTATGTTAATATTAATTTAATTTTATGATATTTATATGTCAAATCAACAAGAGAATGAGGCTTAAGTTTTGTATGTTTGCGTCGATTTTTTGTAAATAAAGGGAAGAATTACAAGATTTATCAGTTTGTATGGTTGTAGTTTTGTACCTTTGTAAGATTTTTGACGATTTTTGTTAAAAGTTCAAAAAGTAAATATTGTTGAGAATATAGACACCTGACGAATGAGCAAGGGAAAATTAAATGAAAGAACTGCGCGGTTTTTAAATGGCGAGTTAGGAGATATCAAATCTAAAAACTTATACGCCTATTTCAGGCCGATTCAATCTAAACAAGATACGGAAGTAAAAATCGATGGTCGTCGAGTATTGATGTTTGGTTCCAATTCTTATCTAGGATTGACAACGGATCCACGGATTATCAAAGCGTCGCAGGATGCTTTGGAAAAATATGGAACCGGTTGTGCAGGATCTCGTTTTTTGAATGGAACCTTGGACATCCATGTGGAATTGGAAGAAAAACTTGCTGATTACGTAGGTAAAGAGGCAGCAATCCTGTTCAGTACAGGTTTCCAATCCAATCTTGGTCCTTTATCTTGCCTTACTGGCCGTCACGATTATATCCTTTTGGACGAACGCGATCATGCTTCCATCATCGATGGTAGCCGTTTGTCTTTCTCCAAGGTGATCAAATATGCCCATAATGATATCAATGACCTGCGCGAAAAAATGGCGCGTCTGCCGGAAGAAAGCTTTAAGCTGATTGCTACAGATGGTATTTTCTCCATGGAAGGGGATATCGTAAAACTTCCTGAACTTGTTCAAGTAGCTAACGAATTCGATGCGGCAATATTGTGTGATGATGCACATAGTTTGGGTGTTATCGGTGAAAAAGGTGCGGGTACTGCAAGCCATTTTGGTCTTACCGATGAGGTAGACTTAATCATGGGTACCTTCAGTAAATCATTGGCATCTTTAGGCGGCTTTGTTGCCGCTGATGCAGATACCATTGAGTTCTTGAAACATAAAGCACGTTCTTTAATGTTCAGTGCGAGTATGACACCAGCTTCGGTGGCATCTACGTTGAAAGCATTGGAAATCATCCAAACAGAACCTGAACATATCGAAAGATTGTGGGCCAACACCAATTACGCTAAAAAACTACTATTGGATAATGGTTTTGACCTTGGAGCTACTGAAAGCCCAATCTTACCTGTTTTTGTTAGAAACAATGAGAAAACGTATGTGGTTACGAAAATGCTTCAGGATGACGGCGTTTTTGTAAACCCGGTAGTTGCTCCAGCAGTTCCTGCTGAAGAGTCCTTGATCAGGTTCTCTCTTATGGCTACCCATACGTTCGATCAGATCGATGAGGCCGTTGAGAAGATGGCAAAGGTTTTCAAAAACTTGGAAGTGGAAAGCTTCATCAGTTAATTTAACAGCATTTACACTTAAAATTTAGATCTGTGATTACGATTGTTCCTGTAGAAACCAAAAAGCAAAGGGCAGCCTTTATCGACTTCCCTCACGATCTTTATGCGAACGATCCTAACTATGTGCCGGAATTGTTTCTGGGACAGGAAGATCTATTGAATCCGAAAAAACATCCGTTTTATAAGCATTCCACCACGCAACCTTTCCTTGCCTATAAGGATGGGGAATTGGTTGGCCGGGTAGCAGCAATTTATAATACCAACCATAATGCCTTCAATAAAGTTAATGAGGGTCAATTTGGTTTCTTCGATTGTATAAACGATCAGGAGGTAGCCGATAAATTATTGCAGACTGCCGAGGAATGGGTAAAAGCCAAAGGCGCGAACAATATCGTTGGTCCGATCAACCTGACCACCAACGATACCTGTGGTCTTTTGGTGGAAGGTTTTGAACGTCCACCAATGGCGATGATGCCTTATAATTTCCCTTATTATTTGGATCTGATCAGCAATGCAGGTTTTGCCAAAAAGGTAGATCTTCGTGCTTATTTGGTTAATAAGGCAGGGGCAAATCAACGCTCGGTGCTCCTATTGGATAAATTGGAGGCGAGATTGGAACGTTCTGGAATCAAACTCCGCCAGATCAATCTGAAGGATTTTAAGAACGAAGCCGAAAAAATCAAAAAAGTATATAATAAGGCTTGGGATAAAAACCTTGGTTTTGTTCCCATGACCGATGAGGAGTTTTTCTATGTGGCCAAAGATCTGAAAATGATCGTGGATCCGAAATACTGCATTGTCGCTGAAAAGGACAATGAAGTGATCGGGTTTGCATTGGGAATCCCCAACATCAATGAAATCCTGATAAACATCAAAAGGGGAAGGTTATTGCCTACAGGTATTTTCAAACTCCTTTTTGGTAAGAAAAACATACGTTCCATCCGGGTTTTGATGCTTGGCGTGTTGGACAACTACCGTAAACTGGGAATTGAAGCTTGTCTTTATGGCCGAATCATCAAAAATGCGATGCCATCGGGTATCTTGGAAGCGGAATGTTCGTGGATGCTGGATCATAACTACCTGATGAACCACGCCATTGAGCAGATCAATGCCGACCTTTATAAAAGGTATCGCCTTTACGAAAAAGCGATATGAAAAAGAAGATCTTCATTACGGGTGCCAGTGGATTTGTAGGGTCTCACCTGACTGAAGCTGCACAGAATTTAGGTTTAGAGGTCCATGCTGCGGTCAGAAAATCCAGTAAGGTAGCTGACATCAAACCTTTCGTCGATAAATTTGTGTTTCCTGACCTGGGCAACGCCGAAGAACTCAAAAAACTTTTTGATCAAGAGGGATACCATTACATCATCCATGCAGCGGCCATGACCAAAGCAAAGGATGAGCAGACGATGAACCTGGTCAATGTAGGCTATACAGATGCCATCATGGATGCAGCACTTTCTGCCGATATGCCTTTGGAAAGGATTTCCTATGTCAGCAGTCTGGCGGCGGTGGGGCCTATTCCGTATCAGGAAGAAAAATTGATCGATGAGTCTTTCCCTTACCAACCACTAACGGTTTATGGCAGAAGCAAAAAAGCTTCGGAGCTGATGATCCAGGATAAATATACGGATCAGCGGATTTCCATCTTTAGGCCTACCGCAGTCTATGGTCCAAGGGAAAAGGATATCTTCATTCTTTTTGATACGATGAAAAAAGGACTCGATCCTTATATCGGCTCAAAACCACAGAAACTGAGCTTTGTATATGTCAAGGATCTGGTCGATGTGCTGCTGAAAGGGGTGACGGTTCCACAAGAGGGTTTGCAGATCTATAACATCAGTGATGGCGAAGTGTATTCCAGATACGCAATGGCCGAAATATTCAAAGAGGTCTTTAGCCGTAAACTTTTTAGGATGCATGTTCCTTTATCCCTGGTAAAAGGGATAGCCGAGATCTCCCAATACCTGTACAAGAATTCGACGAAAACGCCAGTGATCTATCCAGAGAGACTCTTCGAACTAACGGCAGAAAATTGGGCGGTAGATATTTCCCATGCCAAACAGGTGTTGGGCTACGACCCGAAATACCTATTGGAGAATGGCCTCAAGGAAAGTCTCGAATGGTACAAAATAAATAAATGGTTATAATCCCATTTATTACATCTACAGAAAAACAGTAATTTATTCCAAACAATGAGTGAGCAAAAGATCAATAAGAAACTTTTTCAGGATAGAAAAAGAACCAATATATTAAGTAATCCGGAACAACGATTTATATCCTATTTGGTTCCAAGGATTCCAGCATGGCTGAGCTCGGATGGTTTAACGGCCATTGGCTTCTTCGGATCGTTGATGATCTTGGGAAGTTTTCTGCTGGCTGAATACGTTCATATCAATTTCTTGTTATTGGCGGTAATTGGTTTTTTTGTGCAATGGTTTGGGGATTCATTGGATGGTAGGATCGCCTATTACCGGAACAAATCCAGAAAATGGTACGGCTTCGCGCTGGATATCGTCATGGACTGGATTTCGACGGTATTTATTGGATTGGGTTATGTGTTCTATACCACCGGGGATTTTAAGTATCTTGGTTTTGCCTTGGTTTCCTTATATGGTTGGGCGATGATCATTTCGCAATTGCGCTATCGGATCACGGATAAATATACCATTGATGCCGGACTTTTAGGTCCAACCGAAATTCGGGTGGTGATATCCTTGGTATTGGTTTTAGAGGTGGTCGTTCCTGGATCGATCAATTATAGTGTATTGTTGATCTGTATAGCTTTGTTTTTTATCAATATCGGCGATACCAACAAGTTGTTGGCTGTAGGTGATGCGAAGGATAAGGAGGAAAAGGCGGCCAAACTTGCCGAACAGAATAACCAGAAGCAAGCATAGTCACTGTATTGAACTGAATAGTTTCAGTTTTAAAATCGTATTGAACTAAATAGTTTCAGTTTTAAAATAATGGGATGTCCGGAAAGTTCAAGGAATTTCTAAAAGCACAATTGTCTGCCTTTTTAGGCGGACTTGCTGATTTTAGTATCTATACCTTCTGTTATAAGGTCCTACTTTTTACCGCTCCTTTTTCCAATGTGGTTTCGGGGAGCTTAGGGGCTATCCTGAATTTTACCATTAATAGGTATTGGTCTTTCAATAATACAGCTACTCCGCTGGCGAGCCAATTATGGAAATTTATTGTCGTGGTTATTGGAAGTATTTCTTTAAAATCCCTGGGGATTCATCTTTTTGTGGATATTTGGCACTGGCATTTTCTGCTTTCCAAATTGATCATTGAAATTGTTGTTTCTTTGGGTTTTAATTTTACCCTTCAGAAATATTGGGTTTTTAAGAAGTAGGCAAAGTCGCGTTATTGTGAGGAGCTTTGCCGTCATTGCGAGGAGGCACGACGAAGCAATCTTTGGACATGCGGGAAGATTGCTTCGTTCCTCGCAATGACGCAGAACCCCACAATGACACAGAGGCCGCTCCACATTGCCTTCGAGGCGAAACCAAGGTGAAAGTAATGCTAAAGTATGCTTTTCCTATGGTCAACATCCATTTTCATGCTTTTTCCCTTCTTTCATCCTGCTTTAAATACGAACCAAGTGGGTTTCCTTGCAAAATAGGTTAATCGATCAATGGCCTAACATAGATAAATGGGATAAAACCCTTTTTATGTTGATTTATTTTGCTCTAATATTATCCCTAATAGTCTGACTTTAATTAAAAACTCCAATTAAAACAAAATCTAGAAAAAGTTGGACAGGGCTATCATGGTCCAATTATGGTTGTACTTTTATTGGAATAACCTTATTTTTGTTTTATATGATTGAACAATAAGTATTCATTTACTGACAAATTCAGGAAATACTAAAAGTATTTTTTCAATAATTTATAAATAGCTTCAATAGTAAAATCTGGTTGTCATTATTATAAAACATTAGGTTTAGGATTTATAAATGATTTAATATCCAGAAGTAAAACAATATTTAATTAAATAATCAATGATAAATGACTTATATGAAAACGTTGATAATTGAATTGCCAGAAGAAGAAACAAAATTGTTTAAACAACTTCTAAAAAAATTAAATGGTCGAATTGTTTCCCAAAATCCAGTTCCCAACAAAAAAACCATTGATGCTATGAATGAGCTAAAACAGGGAAAGGGTGTCAAATTCTCTAGCGTATCTGAACTCTTTAAGAGCGTATAGGTCATGTTTCAAATTGTAGCTTCTACCAAATTTTTAAAAGATTTGAAACGTTTGAAAAAGCGTAGTAAGGCTGATTTCAAATTGATGGAAGTTTTTATTACCAATTTAGCGACTTCAGGACACCAAGGGATTGACAAAAAACATAGACCACATAAATTAAAAGGTGAATATAGTGGTTATTGGGAATGTCATGAAAAGTCGGAACCAAAACTCATTCAGATCTGTTTTAAAGCTTTTACCTCTTTCATCTTCTTCTGAAATATTATTATTTACACTTTCTTAAGTTAAGTTGGTTCTATTTTCCGTAGACCATAACGATATTTGAACATTTGTAAAAGATCGTGGGGAAGAAATCAATATTTATCCATGTCCTACTTTATTTCCCAGCTATCCCAGCCCAATGCTCATCTCGAGAACCCCCGATATGGTTATCAATCCGCCCCAATACATCTCCCATGCCACCCGGGATACAAATTTATCCACCATTGCCACAGCGCTTTACAGGTAAACCGTAAAAAATGTTCCCTGGGGGTCTTGGAAATATGGATCGAAAGTCCCTATCTTTGCACCACTCCGCAAGGGAGGGACGGCCAAACGGCCACTGAAATAAGGGTAGATGTACGTTGCCAGAAAGGGGATTCCCCAGGCCAGCGATGCACGGAAAAAAGTCCCCGAAAAATTATTTTAAAATAAAT
>DCOH01000009.1 GCA_002322865.1 Sphingobacterium sp. UBA1575
CGAAGCAATCTTTCGATTAGTTTAAAGATTGCTTCGTTCCTCGCAATGACGATGTGTTCCTCGCAATGACGACATAACGTACTTTCTTTTCGTACCTTTATAATAAACACTTAAAAATGCTTTATCTATACGCCAAGGCTATTCATATCATTTTTGTAGTTTGCTGGATGGCGGGCTTGTTCTACATGCCTCGCCTTTTTGTTTACCACACCGAAGCAAAACAAAAATCAGATATCGAATACCAAGTGCTTCATAAGCAGTTTGCCATCATGGAAAACCGGTTATGGTGGGTAATTACTACCCCATCCATGTATTTGGTAATCGCCTCGGCCCTCATCATGTTATATGTCAACCCTGGATTATTATCCATGGGATGGATGCATATGAAATTGGCCTTTGTACTCGGTTTAATAATCTACCATTTTATTTCCCAAAGGATTATGTTTAAGCTGAGGGACGGAAATTCCACCTGGACCTCCACCCAATTACGTCTATGGAATGAAGTTTCTACCATTATCTTATTTGCAATCGTATTTTTAGTGGTTTTGAAATCAACCATAGGATGGGTATTTGGGGTAACAGGAATTATCGGATTAGGGGTTTTGCTGATGGTGCTGGTAAAGCTTTACAAGCGCTATCGAAAATCTAAAGGAGAAAACGTAGACTAGGACTATAAAACGTAGACTAGGACTATAAAACTTTGGCTATAACACTATAACATAGACTAAAATTATACAAAAGAGACTAAAATTATAATTATGAAGAAGCTATTAACCATTTTATTTTGTGGGTTATTATTTATTGGAAGCAGTCAGGCACAGGAGCATAAATGGGCTTTTGGATTTTATGGCGATATGCAGATGGAAAGTCCAACTTATGATGGAAGTTTTGGTGTGCAAGGGAAGTACGATCTGACCAATTATCAGGCTCTACAGGCGCAGGTTTATGGTAGAGGTGGATATATTGCCGTAGGTGCAGATTATTTGGTGAATGTGTTCAATAAGGAAAAATCTAATTTCAATATTTTTTTAGGTCCAGGTATTAGTCAGGATTTTTATACCTATGATTTTACGATTGATGGGGATGTAGAAGGACCTATTAGAAGAAAAGAAAATTATACCAATGCGATTGGACAGGTAGGGGTGAGTTATTATTTCCCTACCGTGGATTTATCGATTTATACGGGGTATAAGTTGAAGTATGAATTTGCTTCAGAAGCTATTGATCCTAATTATGTAATGATAGGAGTGAGGTATCATATTTGGTAGGAAATAACTGCGTCATTGCGAGGAGGGTTTTCTCCCGTCATTGCGAGGAACTTAATCCGTCATTGCGAGGAACNNCCTCCTCGCAATGACGCATAGCCTCCCAATTACAACGTTCCTACTCCCCGAAACACAAATACTTAATTTCCATATATTCCTCCAACCCATATTTCGAGCCTTCCCTTCCCAATCCACTCTGTTTCACCCCTCCAAAAGGAGCCGAAGCATTTGAAATCAAGCCTGCATTAATTCCCACCATACCAGCTTCCAATTGCTCCGCAACCCTAAAACATTGCTTCACATTTTCACTGTAAAAATAAGATGCCAAACCAAAAGGCGTATTATTAGCCATTCTTACTCCCTCATCCTCCGTTTTAAATTTAAACAGCGCACATACAGGACCAAAGGTTTCCTCACATGCAATCAAGCTATCCGGGCTTACATTAGAAAGCACGGTAGGTTCATAAAACAAATCCTTGATCACTTTCCCACCAGTTTCAATCTTTGCCCCTTTGGCTAAAGCATCCGCCACATGATGCTCCACTTTTTCCAACCCAGACTTATTGATCAAAGGACCAACCTGGGTCGTCTTCTTCAATCCATTTCCAACCACCAAATTCTTAACAGCGGCTGTCAACTTCTTACAAAATTCTTTATAAACATCCTCCTGCACATAAAACCTATTTATGGAAACACAGGTTTGCCCCGTATTACGAAACTTCCCAGCAATCGCTCCCTTAACCGCCAGATCAATATCCGCATCATTAAAAACCAAGAATGGCGCATTCCCACCCAATTCCAAAGAGATCCTTTTGATGGTACTGGCTGCCTGCTCCATCAAAGTCCTTCCAACCTCCGTAGAACCCGTAAAAGATATTTTTCTTACCAATTCACTAGTCGCCAATTCTTTTCCTATCCCTTTACTATCCTTTGAAGTGATCACATTGAGCACACCTTTTGGAAATCCTGCCATATCCGCCAGCTTAGCCAATGCTATCGCAGAAAAAGGGGTTTGAGATGCGGGTTTAAGTACAACGGTACATCCTGCCACCAATGCCGGAGCCACCTTTCTTGTAATCATAGCGAGCGGAAAGTTCCAAGGCGTTATGGCGGCCACCACACCAATACCTTGTTTTATGGTCTGAAGTCTGGCATTACCTGCTAGGGAAGGAATAGTTTCCCCATACGCACGTTTTCCTTCCTCAGCAAACCATTCCATAAAAGAATTGGCATATTCCACTTCAGTTTGGGATTCATTGATGGGCTTTCCACTTTCCAAAGTCATGATCTCCGCTATCTCATCCCGATGTTCATTGATCAATTCAAAAAGCCTCCTAACCAACTTTGATCGTTCGCCCACAGAAGTTGATTTCCAGCTTTTCCAAGCCTTGTCTGCTGTTTTAATAAATTTCTGACAGTCTTTTACGGTAAGATCCGGCAAAGAGCCAATGGATTTTAAAGTGGCTGGATTGATTACTTCAAATGTCTTTTCGGAAGAAATAAAGGAACCGTTATGATAAGCTTTTTCGATAAAAAGTGAATTCTTCATGATGCTTTTTTTTATGGAACAGTGAAGGTAAAGTTTTGTTTCGAGCTCTGTGTTGCAAAAAAGTAATATTATATTTAATGCACAAAAGATGTGAGGTTATCCTTCTCTTATAGTTCGCTTCGGTGTAAAACCATACTGAAAGTATCCCTAAAGTATGTAAAATTTATATAAAACATACTTTCTACATACTATTACCCTGCTTTAAACCTACTTTAACTACGATTATAACCCAAATTCAAACATATTTTGAAGGCTTAGGTTAGAAACAAGGTCGAGAAAATGGATAATAAATGTAAAAAAAGAGGCCGTATCCATTTGTTGATCAACAAATGGATACGGCCTCCTTAGATATTTAAAAATAGATTATAGATGATAGACATTAGATTATAGACAACTGTAAGTCGCCCAAGGTCTAACCTCTATAATCTATCATCTATCATCTAAAAATTACAGATTACTCAACGTATGACCCATACGGTCTCTTTTTGTTTTCAGGTATTCAGTATTATAAGGATTAGGTTCGATTTCGATCGGCACATTATCAACAATCTCCAAACCATAGCCAATCAATCCGGCACGTTTGGTAGGATTATTAGACATCAAACGCATTTTGGTTACTCCCATATAGCGTAATATTTGTGCACCAACCCCATAATCCCTAAGATCAGCTTTGAAACCTAACTGCAGGTTTGCATCCACCGTATCTACACCTTCTTCTTGAAGCTTATAGGCATGCAGTTTATTGATCAGTCCGATTCCTCTGCCTTCCTGGTTCATATAAACAATAATTCCCTTACCTTCTTTTTGGATCATCTCCATGGATTTGTGAAGTTGTGGTCCACAATCACAACGGCAAGAGCCAAAGATATCCCCTGTAACACAAGAGCTATGAACACGAACCAAGATCGGCTCATCTTCTGCCCATTCGCCTTTATAAAGAGCTAAATGCTGCTCACCAGTATTCTTCTGTGTGAAGGCTTTCATTTTGAAATCCCCCCATTCAGTTGGCATCTCAACAGAAACCTCTTCCTGGATTAATGTATCATGTTTTAAACGGTATTCGATCAGATCCTCGATCGAGATAATCTTCAGGTCAAAACGCTCCGCTACTTTGATCAAATCAGGTAACCTTGCCATCTCACCATCATCCTTCAGGATTTCAACCAACACACCTGCAGGCTCAAAACCAGCTAAACGTGCTAAATCAACAGAAGCCTCGGTATGACCGGTTCTACGCAATACACCGCCATCTTTCGCGATCAACGGGAAGATATGGCCTGGACGACCTAATTCTTCCGGACGAATATTGGGATCGATCAATGCCTTGATGGTTTTCGAACGGTCGGATGCAGAGATACCTGTCGTACAGCCGTATCCTTGAAGGTCCACAGAAACCGTAAAGTTGGTTTCATAAACGGCAGTATTTTGGTTAACCATTAAACCCAGATTAAGCTCACGACAACGTTCTTCAGTTAAAGGTGCACATACCAATCCTCTACCATGGGTAGCCATAAAATTGATCACTTCAGGTGTGGCATTGCGTGCAGCAGTAACAAAATCGCCTTCATTCTCACGGTCTTCATCGTCTACTACGATAATGACTTTTCCGGCTCTGATATCCTCGATTGCTTCTTCAATCGTGTTTAATTTAATATCCATTAGTTTTAAATAAGTGTACAAAGGTAACGGTTAATTAGGACTTATTTATAAGTAAGTTGTCATAAATATGCCCTCGGACCTCTTTCGGGAGTACATGAAAATGGGCCTGGTAAACTTTACTGAAATGATGGGCATATTTGAAGCCTATCAAGAAAGCGATTTCCTTAATCTCCAAATCCGTATTCATCAACATGTCCCGCGCACGATCCATTCGGCACTTGCGTAAATAGCGCATCACGGTAATGCCATAAACCTGTTTGAAAAGGCTCTTAAGTTTGAATTCATTGATCCCGAATTGCCGAACTAGCGTAATGATATGTATATCTTCCTTTATATTTTCTTCTAGGTATGTTTTTATTTCTTGAATGATTTTCAAATCGATGTTTGAACAATTCAAGTTTCTGATATCCTGACTAGCCTTCATTCCTATTATTATCCCTTTTTTGTTATTGATGGGTAAACAAATCTAATACTTTTGTAGTGTTATTTATAATTATTCTAAATAATTTCCTGAAAATTACATCACCTTGGGGAATAGAAATTTTATTATGCTAATACGTCTCAATATGCAATTAAATTTAAAATTAACAAGCTTTCTCATTTTCTTCACATTGTTTTCGAATGCACAGAATGGTATCAAAGGTTTTATCTCCGATAAAGAAGGCCAACCATTGAGCCAAGTGAGCATTTCGTTTTTAAACAGTTTGAAACAGCTTGAAAAGGAAAGCCACAGTTCAGAAAGCGGAAGATTTTCACAGGTAATGACTCCTGGGAGATACCATCTAATAATAAGCCACCAAGGTTATGAGACCTTATATTTGGACGATGTTCTTATTGAGCAAGGATTTGTGGATCTTGATACGCTATATCTATTTTCCGCATCCCAGAAAATTGAAGCCATCACCTTAAAGGCTAATCCCAGGTTAATAGAGCAACGTGCTGACCGAATGGTCATGAACATCGAGAACTCCGTACTATCCGATGGAATGACGGCCTTGGAAATATTGGAAAGGGCTCCTGGAGTAAAAGTGAGTGATGATGGAGAGATCCAGATGCGCGGTAAAAAGGATGTTGCGGTCATGATCAATGGGAAGTTATCCTATTTATCCCAAAAGGAATTGACTAGCCTTTTGAGAGGAACTTCATCCTCTTCGGTTAAAAGCATAGAGTTGATCACAAATCCTTCGGCGAAATTTGATGCACAAGGAATGGGCGGCTTGATCAATATCGTACTGAAAAACCAACGTAAAAAAGGGTTTAATGCAACGCTCAATGCCTTTGCTGGTGCCGGAAGGAAATTAAGGAATGGCAGTGGATTTAACCTGAATGTTCAACGGGAAAAATGGAACCTGTACTCGGCCTATGATTATGCGTTTCGCGGGGAGGAAGAGTATAGGCAATTTGACCGGTTCTTTGAAAAGCTTCCTTCGGAAAACCAAGCAAGAGTATCTAAGCAATATTCCGTAACGGAAGAACCGTTGAATACCCACAACGCTAAGTTTGGGCTGGATTATATGCCTTCAACTAGCGAACTCATCAGTTTGAACTGGACTGGAAATTTTGGAACTTATAAGAATCTGAATCAGGGCTATAACAATATATTATTTGATAATGGAGAATTGATATCTAATTCGTTGACCGATAATTCAAACGTCAGTACATGGAACAACCATAATGTGAGTTTGGGATATGTGCATCGGTTAGGGGAAAAGGGGCATGAATTAACGGCGGATCTTGATTTTCTCCATGCAGCTTATGATGCTGATCAATTATTGATTTCTGATTTTCAACGGACCAAATTTCAGCAAGCCTTTATCTCCAAACGGAAAAACCAAACGCCTTCTATTACCAAGCTGGCTGTAGCGAAGATTGATTACCATCATCAATTGACGGAAATCCAGAACGTGGAGATTGGATGGAAGAGTAGTGTGATGGAAGCAGACAATAATGCGATCAATGATACCTTAAAAGGGGCAGCTTGGATCAGGGATCTGGGCACCAGCAACCATTTCCTGTACAAAGAACAGATCCATGCCGGATATCTGAACTACCAATGGAAGAAAGCGGGCTGGAGTTTGCAGGCTGGTCTTCGAGCTGAAAAGACCTTGGCGGATGGATTGTTATTAACTACTGCTGTGCAACATAAGCGGTCTTACCTGAACTGGTTTCCAAGCGCAACATTGGCAAGGCAATGGGATGCCCAACATCAAACCCAACTATCCTACAGCAGAAGGATCAATAGGCCCGATTATGATGACATCAACCCATTTCGATATTATGTAGATGCTTTTGTTTTTTATGAAGGAAATCCACTGTTACAACCCGAAAAAGCACATGCCTTTGAATTGAATTATGGCTATGGACGTTATCTAAATATTTCCTTTTTTTATACTGAAGTAGCAGAGGTGATGACTTCGGTGCTGACCCAAATCCCCGAAAAGAATATGACCATCCGTTCGGTTGCTAATATAGAAGGCTTCCGTAATGTAGGTACGAATATCAATCATAGTTATCAACCATGGAGCTATTGGACCAGCATCAATAATGTGCTGATCTATCAAAACCATTATTTTGGAGCCTTCAATAAGGAAGTGATCGATAATAAGGGCTGGTCCTTAAATTATCAATCCAACAATTCCTTTAAATTGCCGAAAGCCTGGCAGTTGGAGGTTAATGGGCAATATTTATCGCCCGAATCGGATGGTGTATATAGAAGGAAAGCAATGGGATCCGTATCAGTGGGTGTTCAGAAGAAGTTGATGAAAGAAAATCTGACCTTAAAATTAAGCGGAAATGACGTTTTCAAAACGATGCGGTACAGGACGGCTTCAGAGGTGGGGGCTGTTCGCATGAATCAGCACTTTAACCTGGATTCCAGGACATTCATTTTTTCCGCAACATTTAAGATCGGAAAAGATTTTACAAAGGAACGGAGATCGGATTCGGAAACCGATGAGATGAAAAGGGTAAGGGGTGGCAGTTAAGGTGTTTTTATTTTGCAAAAGCGACCTTCCTAAGAGGAAAGGGTCGCTTTGTCTTTCTTTTTATTAAAGAGACCTACCACTTTTTTCCAGATGGCCTCCGCTTTGTTCTTATATTGTTCGGCATCGAACAAGGCCGAATCAGAGGTGGATTTATACGTTAGGAATATAGCCAATGGGGTAAGGACGATGATGGCCATCCACATGCCCCACATTGGGGTCAGGCTGGCATCTTTCGCTGCTTTCTCCGAGATGGTTGCAATAACGTGGTAGATCAGGAAGAAAATAATCGCCATGACTACAGGCAATCCAAGTCCACCCTTTCGGATGATGGCCCCCAATGGTGCTCCAATACCAAATAACAGTAAACAGGATACCGCCAAAGTGAATTTGCGGTGCCATTCGATATCGTAACGGATATCCTTCTCCGCGAAGAACTGATAGTCGTTCATTCTTAGATCAGCATTCTCCTTGATCTGTCGCGCTTGCGACAGGGCATTGCTGATGGCCGAACGACGCATGTTCTCCTGTTCAATATCCGCTAATTTTATCTTGGTATTGATCGTTTTCGGTTTGTTTTCCTGATAATAATTGGCAAAGAAGTTAATGTACCGTTTGCTTTCCACGGAGTTAATCTTAGCTACGCTATCCAAGGATACTCTGTTTGAATCCGAATAGTGCTTCAATTGTCTGAGGTTGAGCATCTGATGATGATCCTTGAAGAGCTCTTTATCCGTATTCCCCATCTGGAAACTTTCCATATCGAATTTTTGGGTCGTTTCCTTGAATCTGAATCGGGTAAATTGCTGACGAGGGTCGTAACGCTTCGCATCCTTGACATTACTGTCTTCGTAACGAACACCATCTTTCAATTCCAATAACATGTATTTATTATCGGCAGAGTTCTGGATATAGCCTTCCTTCGCGAAGATCACATTATTCGCTGAACCTCCTGTGGCGTGTTCATAGATCATCAGATCGTAAAGAACGGTGCCTTCCTCGTTTTTACTTTTTGCGCGTATGGAATAACCAGGGATCGTATTGTTGAATACGCCTGGTTTGATCAGGAAATCGGCTTTTTTCTTACGGACATCGTACAGTAGGGAACCCATTTTTAGGTTGACTACGGGAAGGATGTAATCGGAGAAGATGAAAGATCCGGCACTGAAAAGTCCTACTACAATGAATAGTGGGGTCATGGCTTTGCGGAGAGAAACCCCAGCAGCTTTGATGGCCACCAATTCGTAGCTTTCGCCCAGATTTCCAAAGGTCATGATCGAAGATAACAACATGGAAAGTGGGAGTGCCATGGTTAACTGCACGGCCGCCTGATAACTTAACAATTCGAGGATTACATACCACTGGAAACCTTTTCCGATCAGATCATCGATGTACTTGAAAAGAAACAACATCAATAGCACAAACATCACAATGAAGAAAGTAACCATAAATGGTTTGATGAATGCCTGTAATATGAGGGAGTGAATCTTCTTCATGTCGCTAATAATCCTTGATATGGGGCTTCTTTACAAGGTCTGACCCATGGATTTCTGCAAAGATACATTTTTTATGAACGTATTTTTGTTAGGAAAAAGTTAATAGGGGTAAGATATGACAAAGCCTGAAAGGAATAGTTTTCCTTTCAGGCTTTGTCTGGATATAGTTATGCGCCGATGACGCTTTGTAGATAGCCAATGGAATTGTTCCAGATTTGTTTTCTGTCTTCCATATTGTCTTCTTTTACGTAGTCCGTAACTGCGATAGCTACATCATTGGTCAATTCGTCCTGTATGATTTCGATTTCGAAGAAATAAGGTTCGTCATCCAACCATTTAAATTTTACGCTTTTGTTTTCTTTGACGGATACCAGTTTCGCACGATGGGATTCATTATCCCAAACGAACTCGTAAATTCCATCGTGGTAGTTTACATCATCAGCAAACCATTGTGCCAGTTCATTCGGCTCCTGTAGATATGGGAATAGAATTCTAGGTGATGAATTCAACACATATTCAAGGTGTAATTTAGTTTTTTCTGACATAATTTGTTCTCAGTAGTTCGTTTTATAAATGTTGTTAGTAAAAAAAGTAGGCCCCCAATGCTATCCTACTTTTTGTAAGTATAATCAATTAATCGCTTATTAAAAAAATAGTGCACATCTTTTTTTTAACAGTAAGAGCCTTTTCAACAATTATGCCTAAAGTCATAAGGGGGTAATGTGGGTTTAAGAGTAGGGGAGGTGGATTTTTGCTATCTTTTTGATAATAAAGAGGTTTAGGGTTTTAGGGGGTTGAAAGTTTATTTTTAGGGATAATTTTATTGAAATTTTCTTTGAAAGTTGTTGCTTATTACTATCTTTGCATACCGAAAAACGGCGGGGTAGCTCAGATGGTTAGAGCGCAGGATTCATAACCCTGAGGTCGGCAGTTCGATCCTGCTCCCCGCTACTAAAAGAAAACCGATGTAAAAGTCGGTTTTTCTTGTCTTAGAGCCAGTTTTTTGTAAATGACCGCTTAATTGTATTTGTGTGACTTTGACAGGTTAATAACACAGATTATTCACGGAAAACTTTACAAATACTTTACAGTCCATGGCTACGTTCACTCCCGTTATTATTAAGCATCACAAAAAAATCGATGGCACCTGGAATGCCAAGATCAGGATTTCCCAAAAAGGAAAGTCAGCATACATCGATACAAGTGTAAACATCACTAAGTCTGATATTGATTCCAGATTCAAGATCAAGCGAAATGTGATTGCAGAGAAATTCTCTGATATACTCCGAGAATACTATAATGCACTAACTCCCCAATTAAATGACCATGGGGATGCTCAATTGATCAAAAGGAAACTGCGGGAGATAAAAAGCGCAAGTAAAGTTGAATTCATTGATTTCCTTGAGGTGTGTGAAAAGATTATCCAGGAGACAGTAGAGTTTTCTTCCAAAAATTCCGCTATTCCATTAAGAACCGTTACAAATTCATTAAGGGATTTCACTGCTAAATTGAACGGGGGTAAGGCTGCAACACTTTCCCCAACCGAAATTACATCCCAATTCTTAAAGGATTATGAGAAGTACCTTAGAACAACGCGCCACCTGGTCCGCACAAACCAATTCGGGAAACCAGTAGTTACCAAATCAGCACCTTTGAGCGATGCGGGGGTATTCAAGCATATGGCAAACTTGCGTTTACTTTTTAATGCATGCAAAGCACATTATAATGATGAGGATACTGGCAAAATTGTTATACCTAACAATCCATTCGCAAAGTATAAAATTGCCTCAGTCAGGAAAAATGTAAAAAGATCGCTAACAATTGTAGAATTGGTGAAACTCTATCAAGCTGAACCGTTAAGCCCCCGCGAGGTGCTGGCTAAGGATATGTTTTTCTTAAGCTTTTTTTTGTGTGGGATGAATTCTGTTGATATTTATAATTATAACCAAGCGATGAAAATCGTAAATGGCAGGTTATCCTATAATAGGAGTAAGACTATGGGGCGCAGGAGTGACAGTGCGTTAATTTCGATAAAGGTGACAGAAATAATAGGCCATATAATTGATAAATATGCGGGAAAAATTTATCGTCGATTTTCTGATGGTAGGACCTTTAATAAATCTCTGAATATTGGTCTTGGCAGTTTATCAAAACGTGCGGGATTAGGTAATTTAACCTTCTATTTCGCCAGGCATACCTTTGCGACTATTGCGCGTAATGATTGCAAGTGCAGCAAGGATGATATCGCCGAAGCGCTGAACCATGTTGATACCAATTTGAGGGTGACGGATAATTATATAGCAAAGGATTGGAAAATTGTGGATGATGTTCAGGAAAAAGTTTTAAAGTTTTTTTTCGATAAAGTCGATGAGCTTGGCCAATTTGCTCTCAACGCTCAATAACTTTATTTCTAGTTCGCTTACCCTATGGTATAAAGCTTGCTCCTTTTTCGATCCTGATGGAACCTTGCTGCCTTCGAATAGATCCGTAACGTCCATTCCCATAGAGGATAGCGCAGCTAGTATCTGTGCGTTGGGTAATAAAGCATCCCTTTCTATTCTTGAAATAGTTGTTTTGTGGGATTTGGCTTTGTCAGCTAGTTCCTGTTGTGAAATACCTTTTAAAGTTCTGAAGGTCTTTACTTTTTGTCCGATTGTTGCCATGTCAAAGTGAAATTGTATGTGTTTTTAAATTGTTCTGTTTTCTTTATAATATATGTTCTGTTATTGATCTGCGCGCTTTCCAAAACCAATTGTACAGCAGATGCCAAAGCTTCACGAAGTTCTGCGTCATCGCAATGGATATTGACGTTCGTGATATCGCAATCTTTTATACTGTTGATCTCAATGCTCTCAGGCATCCATTTCCGAGTGCCTTTAACATAAATCCCATTAACTGGATGATGGATCAGAAATCTCCATAGATGGTCAGCCAATGCGTGATTGCCCTCATTGTCGCTCCACCAATGGTGTGGCAAAGTTGGTGAGCTGGTCATGGTTATTGCTGCTCGTCAACTTCTCTTTTAATAACATTATATACCTGGTTCACATCATCAAGATTGATTGTGAAATCAGGGTATTTTGTTTTGTCGGGATTAAGTGAAGTTAATGTTATTTCTCCAGTAGTAAGATTCTGTGATGCAATCTGTTTAACAACAACTCCTTCGGTCCTATGCACGAAAAGCCAATTTGGCCATTTGTGCGTGTGGAATTTGCTTGTCCAATATTGCTTATCCACCTCTCTACCTACAACTACGATACCATCGGGTATTGCTTCCTTTATATCTCCATTATCCATACTATCTCCTGCAACTTCGAAAGCCCTGTATTTCCCTTTGGCTAATACATTTGTAGTAAATGAGTGCTTCGGCAATTCTTCAAGGAAATGATCATCTCCATATCCGGACAGGTAGCCTGCCTGAGCATAAACCGGCACTAATTCAACGGTCATTAACCATCGGCCAGGGGAAATCTCGTAAACCTCATTAGATGTAATTGAAACTGGATTTAATATCGGAACTCCGCCCATCTGATCAAGGGTCTCTTTCTCCTTATCGGTCATTTGAAGAATATCAACGATCTTCATTTTTTCATCGGTGTTTTGGTACACCGGTTGGCTTAGCCTGCTTCCTAAAGAAACACGGGACATCCCTAATTTTTTAGCCAATTCTTCCTGGCTAATGCCTCGATTCCTAAGGATAGATTTGATGTAATCTCCTTGGTGATTCATGTTTTAAGTGTGTTTTTGCAAAAAATATTGTACAAATGATAAAAAATATTTGCAAATGATAAATATTCATTTTACATTTGTATTGTCAAAGTCAAACAAATATAATTAAAAGTGTGTCAAATGCAAAAGAAATTTAACATCTGCTCAATTTTTTATTCTTATAACCTAATAATTCTGTTTCGCCTATGGAGGATTTAACAAATTCAGTTGCGCCTATGTCCTGGCGCGATAGATTGGATCAATTGCCGGTCAATGGTTCAATCGCGGTGGAAAGCAAGCTAGCTAAATCGGTTCGATGTATCGTCAGTAAGCACTTCCATAACAAGGATCTTAAAATCAACAAACGTTTTACAGTTAAAAAAGACCCGAACAGTCCAAAAGGTAATTTTCGGGCATGGAGATTAGATGATAAAGTTAATAAGTGATAAAGATATTACACTTGTTGAGGATCAATCCATCTTAGCGCGGTTCATTCGGTCTGTTTCAAAGCAGACCGCAATTGAACTGGCAACACTGACAGGACAATTGAAGCCTTACATCAGTAAAGCCGAAGCCTATAAGATTGCAGGGTCAAGAAGGATTGTAGATAAGTGGATTGAAGAAGGCGATTTGAAAGATCATAGCGAGGGGAACGGGTCTTTCAGGATTAGCAGGGCTGAACTTGACTCGCTAATGGAGGCAGGCGATTTAATCAAACACCAAATCGAAAGAGAAAATGAGCAAATCAGAAAAAACAGAATTACTAAAGCTGGCAAACGGTCTGCTTAGTGAGGTTAGAGAAGCAATAAAAGAATTGAGAGAAATAAAGGCAGCAATGTCTGCGTGAATGGGGCGGCAACCCTTAATCAGTGTTAACATCAAAAATGTAATTTATTATGAACGGACGTATTTTAAAGCTCGACAAAGACGGGCAAAAAATGGAGGTGCAACAAGGAAGCACCCTTCCAGAAATCGGCAGAATTAAAGTAGGCATGAAATCCGACAAAGGTTTTCCTACTTCATTGGATTATTTCCGGGCCACTGGAAAATTCGCAAATCAATTCACATCGCTCATGGGCGAAAAACCTAATGAACTTCACATCGCTTTCGTATCGAATAATATCAGCGAGGTGTGCAATGAACGTTTCGAGGCTTGGGATAAAGGCAAAAGATTAGGTTATGGAGATGGTGAAACTTTCACTGTATGGAATCCGACAGGCGGGAAAGAGGGCAAGGGAGAATATGAGTCAGGATTACATAAAAACGATCCTAAAGTTAAGGCACTTGGTAAACTATGGGCGCAAACACTAACGCTTCGCTTTGTATTATTGAAGATGAAAGGTGTGCTAGGATATTGGACATTTGAAACAAAAGCAAAGGAAACCACCATTCCTAGCATTGTTAAAGCTTTCGATATGGTAATGGAAAGATCAGGTAGTATTATTGGTTTCCCATTCTCATTGGTAGTTGAAAAGGTTCAGTCCTATACTCCAGGAATGGCAAAGAATTACCCAATTGTGAAGCTTGTTCCAAATTTCACTGAGGAAACTATCGAAGCTGTGCGCGGATATGTAGAAGCAGGTGGTGAAATGAATCGCATCACAACCAACATGATTACGAGCGGGGCGATCTTGGCTGGGGCTAAGCAGCTGGCTGTTGGTCAGTCTGACGCGGCAAGTGAAGTTGTCGAGGACGTAGAAGTGGAGGAGGTTAAATAATGGCTATAACATTCGAACAAATACACACGGATTGGTTTCGCGAAGATGCACTTCGCTTACCATCCTACAAGGTAGGGCGTGTGAATTTCGGTCAGGGACGCGCATACATCCGTCTTAACCAAGATGGGGCTCCGGTGTTATCGCCATTGAGGCTTTACACTCCGTTAACTACGGCGATCTCGCAGTGCGCTCCTATGGAGGATGGTCTTTTGGATTGGTATATCAAGCATGGCAGACAAGAGGCTGCCCGTTTGTTGGAAGTCGCGCAGAATTACGGCACCCTACTTCACCTTGAGATAGGCAAATGGTTGATCAATGGTAGCTATGATTTTTCCGCAACTGAGCAAGTGGTGGAAGATTACCTTTCCTCCGAGAACTTCTACCAACCCGAATGTAATGGTTGGGCGGAGAAATTGCGCAGTGACATGGCGGCTTTCTGTCAATTCTTTTTTGATTATAAAGTAAAGCCACTGGGGATCGAATTCGTTCTCCTGTCAGATCGTGGCTATGGAACATTAATCGATCTAGTGTGCAACATGACCATTCAAGTAGATGGTTTCGATGAAAGCGATCCGTACAAATCAGGACCTCGTAAAGGTCAATCTAGAGAATGCAAAGTTGACAAAGAGGTTCGTGCCATCATCAATTTCAAATCGGGCCGTCACGGTTTTTACCGAACCAACGGTATTCAAATTGAAGCAGAGCGCCAACTATGGGAAGAAAACTTTCCGGATCTTCCATTAGATGCAGCTTTCAATTGGGCACCAAAGGAATGGACTGGCGATGTGCCTACCTACAATCTTAAGGATTGGACGGGCGACGTGAGCCGAGAGGAAGTAGATGCCGTTCTTACATTGGCGGATATCCGTTACGCTAGTAAAGCAGAGCGAAAGGTGTACACAACTATCGGCGGGGTGTTATCCATCGCTGATCGTTCAGAGGGGTTGTCGCAGGTTGTGCGCAGAGAAGGTATTTCCGAATTCGTAGGACGCAAGTTCGGCCATGCTACTCCACAGATGGAATTATCAGAAACTCGCAGACCGTCGCCGGTTGCACCAGTCGCAGTTAAAGAACCAAGTTCAGAACCATTACCATTTTAAAATCATGTCAACACAAGAAAACAAGGTGGGGATAATATCCCTGTCACAATCTGACTTGCAAAGTGCAGGATCAGTATATACAACATCAGTTGAAATGTTGGGTAAGTATCGCGTGAAGCATAGTGCGCTCTTGGAACGTGCTACCGAAGCAGGAGAAAAATTACCAAAGGATCTGGATGATGAATTGATGAACTGGCAGGTATCCGCAAAGAAAGCTGTAAAGTTTATGAATGAAACGCGTTCGGTTTATACAGACAAAGCGCATGCTTTCATCAAGGAATTTACAGCACTTGAAAATACTTTGGGTAAAGAATTGTACGAAACTATCCAGCACGTACGCGACTGTTCTGCAAAGATCCATGCTCAGGAAGCTGCGGCCGCTCGTGAAAAAGAAGAAGCCGAATTACGTGAGAAACAGCGCAGAATTGATGCTATTGCAGAATTGGAATCTCAATTACGTTGGGGGTACGCAAATCACCTTGCAAACGTCAAGCAAACTATTCTTCAGGTATATAGTAACACAACGCTGGAGCAGATAGAAGAAGCGGAATCAGCCGTTCTCGGGTTTATCGGCGGTACACTTTCCGAAGAAGCATGGAATGCGATAACGTTGGTTGGTGACACTGCGCTGATTGGTGAGGTGCGGACTGCAGAACGCTTCAATGCATGCTCAACTCACTTCACAACAGAGGTGACCAAATACGCTGAATACATAATTACCTTATTTCCTGCCCGCAAGGAAGAATTAGAACGTGGTGAGCAAGAAAGTGCCCAAGCGGCGGAGTTGGCAAGAAAACAGGAAGAAGAAGCCGAAAATGCAAGGAAGGAAGCCGAAAGACGCGCAGCCGAACAAGCGGAAAAGGAAAAGCAACAAGCTACTGTAACCGTTATGGTATCGCAGGCAAACCGTGAAGTTGACGCTCCGCGTGCAATTGAATCATACTCAATAACTGTTGGGTCGGTGGATGGCTGGCGTGCGGTTGTGGATTACTACCTAACCAATGCAGGTATTCCCGCGCAGGAGTTGGGGAAGGTGAAACTTGATAGCATGGTAACCTTTGCAGAACGTCAAGCGAAATCGACCGGGGAAATGATATCTCACGAGGATGTGACGTACGAACCGAAGTATAAAGCCGTAGCACGAGCTACTAAGAAGAAAGCAGCGTAATGCACATCATTTGGAAAATTGTTGTGGTGGTAATTGCTACCGTAATTGCCGCTACTTGGGATTATAAATATTTGAAGAAAAGGAAATGACCGCAATAAAATTCAATGCCAATATCACAGGAAACGTCGTGCCAATGCAATTCATTCCTCAGTTCAAGGCTGCCATCAGCCTACTCAACAGCGCAGAGCATTTTGAGAACTCACTCCGCGAATACGCATCACAGGTAAGGATGACACCGAAGCTCGTGCAAATCGCAGGTTTGTCAACGCCGAAATTCATTGATCCCGTTCAGTACATCGTCGAAAAATCAACAATAGCGATTGAGGCAATGAAAGAAGTGAATTCAATCATCAATCAGATACACTTCAAGAAATCGGGCAAACAGGCAATCGTGGAAATGCAGTACGACATTATTTCCACAGTGGATACGTTCTATTGTCTTTCTCTAACCCAACAGGCACAGGTTGCCGAATTAATTAACGAGTTAAATAATAAAAATAAATAATAAGAATATGCAAATTTCAGGATTCGTGCACGAAGTAGGTGCAACTCAACAGGTATCGGACTCATTCAAGAAACGCGATTTGATCGTGGTGGTGTCGGAAAACCCTCAGTACCCCGAATACATCAAAATGGAAGCTACGCAAGACAAGGTTACCTTATTCGACGGATTAAGCCAAGGCGATGGTGTAACGGTGGACTTCAACCTTCGCGGTAGACCGTGGACAAACAAAGATGGTGTAACTTCGTATTTCAATTCGCTTGTAGCTTGGAAATTAGCCAAGACAGGCGTTAATGCTCCGTCTGCATTACCTAGCGCAAGTCAACCGGCAGTTAATATCGCTGAGGATGCTGCAAGCGCTCCAGACGATGATGATCTACCATTCTAGTCAAGCCAGCTAATGCCGGCTAAACTTCAAATTTTTTTTTGTTTAAATGTTTCCGATTCGCTAATTTTGGAAACATCACAAGGCGGGATTTAGGACGGCAATCCCCCGCCTTGTTTAATGCAATTTATTATGAACTTATTGAAACCCATCAAATGCTCTTGCTGTGGCGAGACAAATGAGGCTTACTATGAATTCTTTGGGCATCAGATTAAACAGAAGTGCCTAAACTGTAAGACCTATATCAAATTCATCAAAAATGATGAAGTACCTGATTTTAAAGATTCTTATCTGAGGATCTTATCGTTGTCAAATCAACAAAACGACTTACTAAACAGAGTTAATGCTACTGCTAAAGTATCTGAAAATCTTTCTCGTATTGAAAGGAATATGATGTTTTGGCAATTGTATTTGGATGTTTTGAAGAGGAGGGAGGTGCATCATGAATCCTGTTAATTTTACCCTTCGGCCATATCAACAAGATTTTGTAAACAATCTCTCACGTTCCCTTCGTGACCATAGGAGAGTTATCGCTTGCGCCGCTACTGGTAGTGGGAAATGTTTGGCAAAAGGCACTAATATTCTAATGTTTGATGGATCTTCTAAAAAAGTTGAAGATGTAAAAATTGGAGATGTTTTGATGGGTCCAGATAGCATGCCAAGAAATGTTATTTCTCTAGCTCATGGCTTTGAAGAAATGTATGACATTATTCCAACGAAAGGAGAAAAATATACAGTAAATGAAAGTCATATTCTGAGTTTGAAAATTACTGGCACTAACAGCGGCTGTGTTGTAGAGGGTAAATCTTACCTATCAGGGGAGATTGTAAATATCTCCGTTAAGGATTACTTAAAAACTAGCAAAACATTTAAACACTGTGCTAAAGGATACAGAGTTGGCGTTGACTTTCCTAAACAAGAGAAGGAATTAAAAATTGATCCGTACTTTTTAGGAATGTGGCTTGGAGATGGGAGTAGGGGAGATGCTTGTATTACAACGATTGATAAAGAAGTGATTGATTATCTAATCAACTACGCTGATTCGATAGGGTGTATAGGGGAATTAAGAGAGTATAATGGTAGAGCGACAACGGTATATTTTAAAGATAAAATTCACAAAGGGAGATCAGGTTGTACAATACTTAATGCTTTAAAGCATCATGAATGCCTATACGATAAACATATCCCTAAAGAGTTTAAATGTGGGTCAAGAAAAGTTCGTTTAAACATATTAGCTGGATTAATTGATAGTGATGGGTCTTTATCTCAAGGATGTGTTGATTTTATTAGTAAAAATGAAAGTTTAGCAAATGATTTTTGCTTCATAGCAAGGTCATTAGGATTTGCTGCCTACGTCAAAAAATGTATAAAAAAATGCAAAAACTCTACTATTAAAAATCATTCGGCAGAATACTATCGCGTGTCCTTAAGTGGGGATTTATCTATGATACCTACTAAAATTTTAAGGAAAAAAGCACGGGAGAGACAGCAAAATAAAAATGTATTAATGACGGGGATAAAAGTTAACCCTGCTGGTTACGGTGAATATTATGGGTTTACTTTAGATGGTGATAGTTTGTTTTTATTATCTGACTTCACGGTCACTCATAATACTAAGATGTTCATCGATGTGGCCTATCGCGCTATTTCAAATGGTCGTGCCGTGGTAATCATTTCAGAGACAACAAAGATATTCGACCAAATTATCAATGAAGCTGGTGGAAAACAGATTGCCAATGGGGAAAAGCATGTTCATATCAAAGGAGGTGAGTTGTACATAGCTATGGCGCAAACGCTGACACGTCGACCGTTGATAATCCAACAACTTGCTTCGCTTGAATTTCCGCCGCTCATTATAATAGATGAAGCGCATATCGGAACACCATCCAATATTATCCGCAGGTTGATTGAAGCGAGCAATCCGTATATTCTTGGTTTCACCGCTACTCCCGATGCTCGCGTCGCTAAGCACCTACCAGAACTATATAACTCATGCGTGGTTTGTTGCCAGGTTGATGAATTGATCCAACAGGGATTTCTTTGTAGCTACCAGCACCTTGCGCGAACCAAGGCTGACACTGATATCCTCGAAATGCGAAATGGTGAATATACCGAAGCATCGCAGAATGCAGCTTTCGGCACTTCCGCTGTTTATGATGGAATATTCGATGATCTTCGTTCCCGATCATTCTCTAAATGTATGATTTTCGTCGCATCGATCAAGCATGCAAGAGAAATGAATGAGAGACTGCATGCTGAAGGGTTCGCGTCGATCGAGTACCATTCGCAGCTTGAAAACTCCGCGTATCAACTAGCAAAATTTACTGAACTTGGTTTAGCGAATATCTGTGTCAGCGTTGCAAGTTTGACGAAAGGTTTCGATCTCCCTCAAGTTGACTTGGTGATACTTAACCGCGCAACTACCAGTTTGCCGCTTTACTTACAGATGATTGGCCGCGGGAGCCGCCCTGTTTGGTCCGCGGACGGTAGGCAAGTTAAGTCTCACTTTACAGTACTTGATTACGGCGGTAATTGGGAGAGGCACGGTTTGTACTTTGAGGACAGAGAATGGGACAAGATGTGGGAAGTTACTAAACGAAAAAAGCGAGGGGAAGGTGTTGCTCCTGTGGCACTTTGTCCATCATGCGAATCGATTATCCCTGCTAGCGTGAGGATCTGCCAATACTGTGGTCATGAGCGCCCGCTTACCGAAAAAGAGTTGGAGCAGGGGGAATTGGTGGAGGTAACGTCCCATTACACAAATCTTGTTGGGCGGACTATCAGTCAGCTTACTCCAAACGAACTCGCGATTTATGCAAAGATGAAAAAGAAACAACCCTTTGCTGCCCGTGTGGCTAGGGCGCAGGAACAATTGAAGCAAGGTTTCCTTGACGCCTTTACTGCGGCTATGGGGTACAAGCCAAGTTGGGCGGACCACCAAAAGAAAATGATCGGGGCATCACCAATAGAATTTGCGGATATCCAATTACGATAACAACTAACCTATGAGCAACGAAACGAAATTAGCTTCCGTTTGGGCAAGCGTGGAATCCCTTATCGAAGATGGTATATCTATCATGCCTGTTTATGATAGGACAGTAGGCAGCAAGAATGCAAAAGATCCCTGCTTATTTAAGTGGAAGCACCTTCAGTCCCAAAGGATGGATAAAGGTGAGCTGTGGCAGGCAATGCAGACATATGATACTACTGCAGTTGCAGCTATTACCGGAGAAATCTCAGGTAGGTTGGAATTGATAGACGTCGACAGCAAGTATGAGCCAGGAGTTGAGGCTCTACTGCTTAAGGATATCGCAGAGATGTACCCACATATATACCCACTATTACGGATTCATGCTACCCCTTCCGGAGGCAGACATTTAATATACCGTATTGAGGACGGCGATGTGCCTGGTAGTCAAAAGTTGGCTGGGAGGGAAAAGACCCAAGAGGAAGTGGATTCGGATATAAAAAAAGGGGCTAAAAGACCTTCACGTACTGTAAACTTCCTTGAAACCCGTGGTGAGGGAGGTTATTTCCTTTATCCGCCAAGCATGGGGTATTCAATTATTCAGGATGTGCCTATTCCCCTGCTGACATGGGAGGAGCGCTGTGGATTGATCAATTTATGTAAGTCCTACGATAGGATAGTAAAGGTCGAGCCCACACCTCGCCCGACCAAAAAAGAGGATGATTGGTACACAACCAACCCATTCGAGGACTTCAACCAAACATGTGATCCTATTGCTCTGATGGAGGAGTTCGGGTGGAAGGTAAAACCTTATCAGAACAATAGGTTCATTTGGTTCACCCGTCCTGGAAAAGAAAATGGGGTATCTGCGTCCTATAACCAATCCAAACGAGTGTTCTATATCTTTACCACATCCACCGATCTTAAAAGTGAGCAAGGGTATAATCCAGCATCAATTTTGGCAGAATTTAAGTTCAATGGAGATAAGAAATTGACATTCCGCCATTTGGTAGATAATGGATATGGTCAGGTGAAGAGGTCCGTAGAGCAGGCTGTGATTAAAAAGGCCGCGATTCAGGGAGCCAAGATTCCAGAAAACTTTAGTGATGAGGCTAAGGAACTCCATGCACAAATGGCGAAGGCACATTATGATAACCATCCATACGGTCATTTCTGGGAAATGAACAAGGATCGAGATTGGGTCATCAATATCGAAAACTTCATACATGTGGCCACTTCGCTCGGATTCAGGTCCTACTTCAATAATGTCGTTCAGATCAATGATAAGTTTGTAGAGAAAGTGGATGACGTATTTCTTTATGATATGATGAAGGCTTACATTAAAGTTGATGATGAAGATGATTGCACCGAGATAAGAGCTGCTTACGAAAAATTCTTCAAGACCTATGGGAAGTTTATAACCGATAAAAGACTCCCTGCATTTACTGATGAAGAAGTGTTGTCAGATACTGCGGATACGTGTTATAAATTCTATTCAAATTGTTTTATACAGATAACTTCCAATAACATTAGGATAAAATCCTATAATGAATTGGACGGTATGATCTGGTCTGATAAGATCATGAGTCGCGAATACAACGCCGATGCAGCTCCCTCAAATCTATATCAGCTTTATTTGACCAATTCAACAGATCCAACCGGAAGGTCGGTGCAGGAACATGTAAAGAATGTGATCGGCTGGCTTTGCCACGACTACAATTCGCCTGCACGTATTTACATTGCCGTGCTTACTGAAATGGTTATGGATCCAAAGGATGGCGGGGGATCAGGTAAGAACATCTTCGTGAACGTCCTTTCCAATATGATCGGGGTGAGTACCGCAAGTGGTAGTATGGTTAAATGGGATGATAAGTTCTTTGCTGTATGGAAGCCTTCTGATAGAGTTTATTTCATTCCGGATATTCCGAAGGTTGTGGATTGGCTTTTCCTTAAGAATGCTGTTGAAAACCCGTTGGTGAATAAAAAGTATGATAGGGAAATATCAGTTAGCATCGATCAGACGCCCAAGGTAGTCATAAATACCAATTATAGTTACGCTGATCTCGACGGCGGGTTGAAGCGTCGTATCATTCCGATCGAGTTCACTGATTACTACACGAAAAACGGTGGTGTTGATGGTGTCCATGGGAAACTTTTCCCATCTAAAGGAATGGAAGGGACATGGACAAAAGAGGACTGGAAAGGTTTTGATGATTTTGTCATCCATTGCATTCAGGTCAATTTATCCAACGACGGTAAGCTTAGCCCTACAAGATTGAGTGATGATGGATGGGTGAAAAAATTCATTAATATGTACGGTGAGGATAATTATGATTTTATTAGTGATAATATTGAGTATTGGAGAAAAAGAGACACTCACGGATTGCCAGGTTGGGTAAAGGTAGATGATTTCCAAAGAGAATATGATGATTATGTGAATTCATTGAAGGAAAGGTATAAACTAGGTAAAAAGAAGCTTATGTCCGCTATGAGAGAGTATTGTGAAAGGTTTGGTATTGCGTTTCAATGTAGTGTTCAAAAGCGTCTAGGCCCGACAAAAGCAAGGTATCATATTTTTGGAGAGGTTGACAATCATTCTCAGATGGATTTTGATGACCAGGATGACGGAATACCCTTCTAACACCAATCTAGCGTCAACATTTGCAAACAAAAATTAAGACTTAATTAAAAAAAGTTAACAAATGTCTTGACAAATGATAAATTATTTTTACATTTGTATTGTCATATCGGGAATAGCAATTGCTTGCTCCGGGAAATGACAGCAAAGGATTTGGAAAAAGTAGCGCCCGCAGTCGGCAAACATACGGGCGCTTAAATTACATCTTAAATGCAATTTATTATGAACAGGCAAATTAAACAAAATCTTTCTGCACAACCTAATTGTTGCAGAAATGCTTATTCTGGAAACATGTATGGTCCATCTGACCTTTCAAGATTAGCTAAGGATTCAGGCTGCATCAGGGTTTTTCTGAGCAACGGGGAGATGATAGCATTATTATCCAATGGAAGATCTGAAACATTTATCGAACTTGAATTCATCCCTCTTGAAAAATGGGTATCAGGTGAATTTATAGAGGGAGAGGTCACTAGGCAGATAGTGTATTTCCAGGAGCAGGAATTCCTTCATGGCATTGATTCTAGGAAAATTCGTCCTGGTGATTGGGATTATGACATAGATCATGAAGTAGAGGATATACTATCGAACTTAAGTGATTTTTATACCAAGAAAATGGAGGTTTGCCATGCGTAGATCAAAAAGATTATCTTTTGGCGATGTTTTAGCGTGCAATCGCCCGCATACTCAAGAGCTTGTAAATGAGCGTTGGGTATTCCTTAAAAGTGAACATGAACGAATGCAATCCAAAGACGCCATCAAATCTATGGCAGTGATAATTACTGCTGGATTTGTGTTCTTTGCAATAATTGCATTGATCTGTATTTTGAAACACTAACACACGTATATACATCTTTGACAACTAGGTTCCCCTTGCGCCCATCGTAAGGGGTTTCTTTTTTTTTAACAACTGCAGGCTCCGCCTCCCTATTACCAAATACGGGAATTAGCAGAAATCCTACCTAATTTTGTCCCACAAAAATTTAATTACCCGCGTCACCTTAAACGGTTGATCATACATTAAATTTTAACGATATAGCCATGGTTAAATATATTAATTATTTGTTGGTACGGCTGAATAGCGCAAATTCATTGATATATTATTCAATAAGGGCATTTTGTCTCAAAAAATTGATTTTGTCTTAAAATCAAATTGATTATTGTGGGACAAAAAATCATTACCTAACCTATCGTTAAAGCACTTTTTTAGGTTTGTCCCACAATAATTGGCATTTTTCAGGACTTTTGTAAAAAGGGAAATGTTAAAATTCATAATGTAAATACGCAACCGATTGCGCTATTAAAAATTAAAAAATAAAATATTACCCTTAGTGAATATTCTGAAAAATCTGATATTATTGTGGGACAAATCAAGGAAACATACGTAAAACCCCTGATGCGCAATCAGTTATACCAGTTTTTTATTCTGGTACAAACCTGTTTGATTTTGAGACAACTCTGAGCCTTCCCGCTTCCTAAATAGTTAACAAATGTTTGCAATTGTTTCTATTTTAATGTTGCATATACGCTTATTTAGGAAACTTCCTATCTTTGATTTAATTGCATTAGCCAGTCAAAGGGCAAAATGTAATATATGTTTTTAGTGTTTTGCTATGTCAGAAATCCAGTTACAAACTTCATGCTTCACTTGGCTTTGGAATAATTACCCGCAGACACGCAGGTTATTCTTCCATGTTCCTAATGGTGGGAACCGGAATGCGATTGAAGGAATGCAATTGAAAGCTTCCGGAGTTGTAGCTGGAATTCCTGACTGCATCCTTGTTCACCAAGGCCGCTGTTATGGTTTTGAGTTCAAGACCGCCAATGGCAAGGTAAGTCCAGTACAGGAAAAGGTTCATCAGGCATGGTTAAATGATGGCACACCTGTCTACATCATCAGGACAATCGAGGAATTTAAGTTGAACATCTACTCGATCATCGGGACGGTACAGGAAAGGAAGGTTGCCTGATGACTATAACCGCTAAGCTAAACTATGTCAAAGTAAACCATCCTGAAATATACGAGGAGTTGGAAAGGGAACTACAAGCCGGTAAGATTGATGTCTCTCTGGTCAGCAGGCTATCAGAGTCAATCGAACCTGGATATTATAGACCACTTTACCTGATCACTTCCGTACTTCTGCTTTTTAGTCCCGCTACAATAAAAGCTAATTCCATTATAGCGGTAGGTGTAAGTGATTTGCTTTGCGAAGCTCTTGGAGTTGGTAAATCTGCCATAAGCAATAGACTTGCAACGGCAAGGCATTATTACAATAATGTGAGATGGTTCCGTGATAACGTAGATAGAATAGTAAAGGAGGTGAGGGGTGAGTAAATTGACGGATAAGCAGCAAAGATTTATTGAGGAGTATTGCGTTGACTTCAATGCAACTCAAGCAGCTATTCGTGCTGGATATTCTCAAAGTACTGCGAGGGCAGTTGGGTGTGAGAACCTAACAAAACCTAACATTTCCGAAAAAATCAAAGAACATCTTGAAAGCTTAACACTTTCGGCAGAGGAAACAACCAAAATGATTGCTGATATGGCAAAAGCCAACATCACCGATTATATGGTTAAGAAAACTGTTGAGCACACTCCTCGTGTCCGCAAAGGGCTTCAGGAACTAATCGACGAGTTGGAATACAAACTTGAGTTGGAAGAAGAATTTTGCGCTGAAAAAGGTTTCACTGAAAAGGAATACGATGACTTCCAAGAACAGCTTCAACCAATCAGAGATAAAATCCTTCGATATCGGATTGAATTGAGAAAAAATCCTGATGCAAGTAGGATCGTAAATGGTGAAACTGAATTCATAGACACTTTTGACTTGGATATTGAAAAAATCAAGGCTGATAAACAGTTTGGTAAGGTGAAATCATTCAAGCAAGGTAAATACGGGCTTGAGGTTGAATTATACGCAAGTGATGCCGCATTGGATAAACTTGCTAAGATCCATGGTTTGTATAAAGATAACTTGAATTTAAAAGGAGAATTAAACGGCAGCATCACGCCTGAAAATTGGTTGATGCTCCAGAATAAGAAATAACACAGCGCAGTTGGGCAACACTATCTACGGGTTAGATTGAGTGAAGTATAAACACAATAAGGGCTTGAAAATGCTCAAGCAAGGGTGATAACAGGTTTTAGTTTGCTTTATCCTTTCATACATCCTATTTACCAGCGGGGTTGCCTTGGGTTGTGGGACATAAACTTTAAATATGAGAATAATGGGAATGACAGAACAAACAGCAAGTGAAATTAAGGCAACTTCGAATTCAAGTTTCATAATTGATAAATCCAAAAGACCGTCAGCTGAGAAAATCATCGAGTTTTTAGATCAACCCTTTCCGAAAGGAGAGTCGTTTGATCGTCATGTAGTATTGACAAAGGACGGATTCTACAGCTTTTTAGATAATATCAAGAACCATTATGAGGATAATGGATTTATTGTATTCGTCGGATTGAGTAATAGATCAACATCTTTCAATAAGAATGAGATTATAAGATTTCATTCAAATCATTCAAGCAGATAGGAAATGGTAACCGTAAAACCTCAGTTCGAACCACTTTACAAAGATAAGGACCACTTCATCATTTTGGCGACAGGTGGTCGTGGTAGTGGTAAGTCCTTTGAGGTTTCCGCGTTTATTTCCCGCTTGACTTTTCAGCAGGGGCATAAAGTCCTTTACAGCCGTTATTCAATGAAGTCCGCAGATATTTCCGTTATTCCAGAAGTACGGGGAAAGATCGAATTGGATGGAGTATTGGACAAGTTCACTATAACTGCCGAGGATATCGTAAATAACTTCTCAGGAAGCTCAATAATGTTCCGAGGTATAAAGACCTCATCCGGTAACCAAACTGCGAACCTAAAGTCTATTGAAGGTCTTACGACGTTCGTTGGTGATGAGATGGAGGAATGGCAAAGTGAGGAAGATTATGACAAACTTATACTTTCCATAAGAAAGAAGGGAATTCAAAATCGGGTGATCCTGATCATGAACCCGTCGGATGATAGTCATTTCGTTTACAAGAAATACATCCAGGATACGCACCGTATCGAGATAATTGACGGGGTCGAGGTGCAGATAAGTACACATCCTAACGTGTTGCATATCCATACCTCCTACCTGGATAATATTGAAAATGTTAGTGATACCTTTCTTGCGGAAATTGCAGAAATCAAAAAGCGAAGCGAAAAGCAAGCCCATCAAGCAGCAGTTGCGGAAGTGGGAGCAGGCAAAGAGGGAACTGCGGAATACAACAAGGCATACCGTATTGCATTCCAACGCACCAAATATGCTTATGTAGTTATTGGCCGTTGGGCAGATATAGCAGAAGGTGTAATTTTCACCGATTGGGAAGAAGGTCTATTTGACGAATCGTTACCTTACCTGTACGGTCAGGATTATGGTTTCTCTATCGATCCTACCACATTGGTAAAGGTGGCTGTAGACGAAAAGCGAAAACGCGTTTATGCTAAGGAATGCTTCTACACAACAACTCCACTTAAAACAGAGGGAGTTTACAATATGAACTTGGCGCATATCGATCAAAAGGATGACCTCATTGTTGGGGATAGTGCGGAGGATAGATTAATCGCTGACCTTGCGGATATGGGACTGAACATTGAAGAATGTGAGAAAGGACCTGGTTCGGTTAAAGCGGGAATTGCGGACCTGATGGATTACACGCTTATTGTAGATCCTGATTCAGTGAATATCAAGAAGGAATTGAAGTCCTACGTTTGGAGCGATAAGAAAGCAAATATTCCAGTTGATGCTAATAATCATACCATCGATCCGATTAGGTATGCAAAACGCAGGTTAAAACAGGGATTGGGAATAAAAGAATTGACAAGTGATATTTTATCAATGTTCGGATAAATGGAGAAAGAAATTATAAAAACCACCACGGCAACGATCGAGCCGAAGGTAATAGAGGAGTTGGGTAAGAGTGCTGCAGTTATATACGATGCGAGTGCAGAGATTGATATTACCAAGCATAAGATATATGACGAGGGGGTAAGGCCGAAGAAGCTGGTAAAGAAAGACGGGCAATCGCGTTACATAGATCCGGCACGGCTACCAATGGCATTGCAGGATATCATTGTCACTCGTAGGGTTGCTTTCATGAACCTGGGCAAGGTAAAGCTTTTTGCAGAGCCTAATGGACAGCAGGAGGAGCGCGCTTTCTCTTTGTTGCAACGCCTACGTGATAACAACAAAGTAGCGTTCAAGGAAAGCGAGATCTGCGATATCCTCAACAGGGAATTGCAATGTGCCAAGTTGTGGTATTCTACCGAAGCGACTGACGCAAGCCATTGGGGTGGTTTTTCGGGGGTGAAGAAGGATTTCAAGATGCATGTATTATCTCCAAGTCGTGGCGATACGTTGTTGCCGGTGTTTGACAATACTGGAAACCTAATCTATTTCGGTAGACAGTACAAGCGTAGAAAGAGTATTGATGAAATCCTTGCTCAACCAGAAGGGGAGAAGGAGGTTGAATGTTTTGATATTTACTCGTCGACGCAGTTGGCGAAGTTTGAAAAGGGGGATAGTGATTGGTCGCCGGTGGAGGTCATTCCACTTCCATACGGAAAGATACCAGTTATCTACTACACCAAGTCGCGTCCGATCTGGGCCAACGTTCAACCATTGATCGAGCGATTGGAAACTGTCCTATCAAACTTTGCAGACACCAACGATTACCACGCTTCGCCAACGCTTGTGTTCAAGAATGTTAAGGATGCCAAGGCTCAGGAAAAAGGTGAGAACGGAAAGGCTGTGCTCATTGAAGGCGATAACGCCAATGTGGAGTACGTTACTTGGGATCATTCGGTTGATGCTATCAAGCTGGAGATTGATACTTTGGTCAATGCAATATACTCGCTCACTCAAACGCCTAATATCAGCTTCGAGGAAATGAAGTCGTTGGGCGATCTTTCGGGCGTTGCTTTCGATCGTGTATTTATCGACGCACACCTTGCCAGCCGTAGGGAGATAGAAGGTGGTTACGGTGAGCTTATCCAACGGGGGATCAACCTTGAAATGGCATTGCTAGCGACAATGGACACAACATTGCGTGGAGCATTTTCCACTCTATCGGTCACCTTCGAAGCACCACACTTTAAATTGGATGACCTGGATGCTGATGTAACGTTGGCATTGCGCGCGTACGAAGGGGGGTTAATCTCACGTTCTACTGCAATCGGAATGTCAGGTTTGGTTACTAATGTAGAGGATGAGGAAAAACGGATTGATGCGGAGAATTTGGCCCTGGGAAAAACTGAACAAAATGGAAAAGAATAATTGCAGTAATTGTGTGTTTTTCACGCTTAAACGCGGTTCTTCGGGGTCATGTAGCCGTCATTCATTAGCAGTTACCGATACAAATAGTGGAAAAGTGGCCCACCTAACATTAAAGACATTCAAGAAGTATTTGTGCATTGAACATAAGATTAGGATATGAAAAAAGACATTACAATAGTTGGAAGAAAACAGGATGTTATCCTTGATAAAACACAGGACATCATTGCAGAACGCAGTATTGATGAGTTCTCGGATATTATTGTTGAGGATAACTATGTGATATAGTTTCACAAAGGTGTTTCGCGTAAGCAGCCCTTACTAAACAGTAGGGGCTTTTTTAGATATCGGGTTTATAGTAATTTCTTACCTTTGATTGCTAACTCCTCACTGATATAGTTTTCTCTAAGATAACTTAATAACGTGGCGTTTGCTTCTGAAAAAAGTGTGTCGATACCTTTCAATTCTTCTTTAGTAAACCTTTGCATAAATTCTGGGTCTTTAAGCAACATCTTGATTGTTTTTTGCCAATATGCAGCCCCTTCGGTATGTCCGAGTTCGTGTGCTGATTTTTCAAGTTTTGCTAGAACCTTACTTATGACTAAGTTAATTTTGTTTGATAGTTCAATAAACAATACCCTCAAGTTCTCATTATTTTGGGTATAGTTTGGGACACTTTCGGAAAAAAATTTCTCTAAGTGTTTTATCGACAATCTACCATTTTTATTGCTGTTAAGACTGGTGAAAGAATTAATGCTAAAATTATGCGCAAATTGGTTTCTTATTTCTGATAATTTAATCAAATGGGCTTGATCCTCATTATCGATGCCTTTGAAATCTAATAGTAAATTTATTTTAGCATTGAATGATAGCGCTCTGTTAGTGTCACCGAAAGATATTGTATCAGTTCCAGCGAAACCTAACGAGAATTTTAATATGAGATTGATATAATGTTCTACTTGTGTGCTAATATGAATTACAAGAGATCTGTCGGGCGATATGTTTCCCAATCTTATCTCAAAAGATTCCTTTCCTTCTTCTGGTTCTTCCATAATCTATTAATTGTTTTGATAGCCTAAAATACTTCCAAACTACCACATTTCCAAATGTACCACAACTACATGATTACTAAACACTCTTATCATTTGTACAAATGATTTTGCAAAATTATACATTTACATTTGCAAATGTAAAACAATGTCTTTACATTTGATAAGTCAATCCAGCGATTGGCGATTGTCAAGTCACTCCCCACCAGCGAGAAGCTAACCCTACGTAAGGGGGGATGGGGGAAAATACTAAGGATATGGAAAGTAAAACTAAATGCAGTTTCAATATTTCGTCAACCATAATTAATGAAGATTTCCGCGTTTCAACCGCTGCTGTATTTTATAGCGAATGGTTTGGAGATAGGTATCAATTAGAAACTATCGTATTCAGCACGGTTAAAGGCGGTTTTAGGATGAAAATTCATGATGTACCTAGCAACGATAAAGGAATTGAGTATTGCAAAAGATTCCATGAGAAAACAGTTGCAATGGTAAAATCAAAGATTAACTAACCAAACACACACAGTTATGGAATTTAAAGGAACTAAAGGGAAGTGGTATTTACAGGAATACACAGACGCATATACCAATATTATCAGATGCGATGACGGAGTGCACAAAACTCTGTATTTAGCGTCTACTTCGCAATGCACAAATTCAGAAGAGAGATATAATGCTCAAATAATGGCTCATTCTAAAGAAATGTTGGAGATTTTAGAGGAATGCTTAGAAACATTTATTTGCGAAGATTCAAGCGATAGAGAATTGAAAGGTCGTATTCAAGACCTCCTCACAAGAGCAACCACTATTTAAATAGAAGATAGATGGAAAAACAATTTGTACCGTATGAATTAGCGGTTAAGCTAAAAGAATTGGGTTTTGATGAAGAGTGTATATCATTCTACAATCAATCCGGAAGCCTTAATCTTTCAAGAATAGACAGCTTCAACTGGGTTATTAGAAATAGTAACTCTCAAGTAGTCAAATTAAAATGTGTTTCAGCCCCTCTTTGGCAACAAGCTTTTGATTGGTTTAGGGAGAAGCACGGATGGGATTACCTAATACAACATAGGGGTTTAATAAGTAGAGAATATAATTTGATGCAAGCTGGAGATTATTCAAAAACTATTGTTTCTGAGAAGTCTTACAAAACGTACGAACAAGCCTGTCAAGCCTGTTTAGAGAAGCTAATAGAGTTAATAACCATTAAGGACTAACCATGCCAAACACCGCAAAGCAAGAAGCTATACGCAAGGCGTATGGTGAGTTATACGAAGTGATGAAGGAAAACATTAATCACACTACAGGAAGCTATTTAATCGAATCTACTCACTTCTATGATAAAAACGATTTTTACAAAAGAGAATTGTTTGATGTTAGAGAGTACTCGGACTCACTACTTGTTATTACGCCCAAATCCCTACAAGGTCTCGAAAACAACAACGGGTGGATAAGGATAGAGAGTGAAGATTGGTTAAAAGAACATCGTATTAATTCAAGTACAACAAAGTTTTATATAGACGATCCTGATGAAGATTATTTCGACATTGCCATTCAGTTAAATGATAAGGAAGAAAGCATTGTGGGTTTATCAGATTACTTGTTTATGAAGGACATATTAATTAAATCCAACATCAAGGCCACCCACTACCAACCCATTGTAAAACCCGAAAAGCCTATATACTAGGCAAGTTCTTTGAAGATATAACCTATCCAGCTAACTGAGTGCGGTAAGTGAAAATTGACATAACGGTTCGCCTTAGTCACGTCACGCATGGTTTTGGAATGGTGGTTCACCGCTCGCTCCATGCCTTACGACTTACATTCACAAGCCAAGTGAGTGCCTGAGGTTAGGGAATCGCAAGCTGTTTGACCCAGTAGCTTTACCTCCCGTGGCAAGGGATGGATAGGTTTAAAAATATAAAGCAAGGCGTGCGTGCGCATAAGTACACTTAAGATGTCGCCTTCGCTTTAACTTGGAGAGAAACATAAGAAATATAGTTATATAGAAAGTTGAGATTGCCCATATAAAAGGGTATAGAGTAAGTGATGATGGGATTGTTACTAGCTCAAATGGATTTGTAAGGAAATTAAGATTAAGCACAAGTAATAATCGAATTAAGTACTATGTTTTTTCTGTTAGATGTNNAGGTAATCCGTTAAATAATAGAGTTGAGAACATTGAAATAGGGACTAATTCTGATAACATGATGGATATACCTAAAGCAGTTAGGATAACGAAATCTAGTCATCCTACTCATACCCACCAAATGATTATTGAGGATCGTAAAAAAGGGTACAGTTATTCACAACTGATGGGTAAATACAACATATCTTCAAAAGGAACTATCAGTTTTATAATAAAAAATAGCTTAGCCTCAAAGGCGGCATAAAGACATACAACCCCAAACAGGATTGGTTATGATCGTTCTTTATTCCTGCTTTGGAAAGATATACGGCCCAGTGGGCATTTGGTTTGGTTAGATCCCCCGAGATAGGGCATTGAGGGGNNTTATTTAAGACAACAGCACAGAACAACATGAAACAACACACACCGCTTATAGTATCAACAATCCTAATGATAACATTTGCCATAAGGGTTGTTTTCATCACATCAGATGTGACTGGATGGTTTATCTCAATGCTAGCAATGGTTACAGTGATTTGTATAGGGTTATTGGTTAAAGAGTTAATTAAATAGAAATGGAAAACACAAAAGTTACGTACGGATTGAAATGCGACAATCCTAGATGTAATTGGAGAGATGATTCAGTTACTCCAAATGATTACGAGCAATGGTTAAATAAAAATTGTCATGATTGTGGTGAAAATTTGCTTACAGAAACCGATTATCAAAATGCAAAGCAATTGTTAGCAATGATCGATTTACTTAGTTTGATCCCAAAGGAGAAGTTGGAGGAATTTAACAAGACAATGGGACTGCCAAACGAGCTGGTGAAAATCACGTTTGATACCCATGAGTCGATTAGTATTGATAAGGTAGAAAGGATGGGTTAGGGATGGAATTCGCAGCAATATTAATCATCATCGTATTAGCACTGTTTGCAGTGACAGACGATACGCCGACACCTAATAATTTTTAAACTAGCACAGTATGACAACGATAAGAAAATCATTGATCCTCAAATTAACACTTAAACTTGAGGATAGCGTTAAAATCACAGAAAGAAAAGATTCATTTGTTGAAGGAGGTGTACCACTCCAATTATATAGAGTTGACACTTCAGTTAAGCAAGATGATTTTACAGTTTTAGAGGATTCTATTATTATCAAACCTCACATTAAAATTGAGCAATTTATTGAAGATGAAAGCGGGTATAAATTTAGGAGCAACGATTTTGTTTCAATCCCATACAAGAACGACCTGCAAGCGTCAGTAGCTTACGCTCGAGCAGTTGAGCAATTGAATAATCCAAATGTTGAGTTTGTGTCTTTTTAACACCATGCAGCCATGAAAAAACTACTAACACTCGCGCTCTTTGCATTCATCGTGATGCAGGGTTGCACAGATGACGATTTACCACAACCTGAACAACGTAAGCATAGGAAAGTTTATGATAGGGTTGAGATGGAGAAGGTGCGTTGGGTTGGATGAACTATACAGAAAAAAATCAAACTTCTTTGCCTGTAGTTTGTTTAAAATACAAAACAAATAAATTTTAAACACTATGGCTACAGCAAAGAAAACATCAAGTGAAACAAAAGTAAAAGCCAAAGCAGATGCGGCGAAAGATTTACAAGATTTATTCGAAGATGGATTGAAGGACATCTATTGGGCTGAAAAAGCCTTAGTTAAAGCACTTCCTAAGATGGAAAAGAATGCTACTTCAAAAGAACTGAAATCTGCCATCCAATCGCATTTAGAAGAAACAAAAGAACATGTATCCAGATTGGAGGAAGTTTTTAAATCAATTAAAGTTAAAGCAGAAGCGGAAAAATGTGATGCAATGGCTGGATTGTTAGAAGAAGGCGAGGGAATAATGGAAGAAACCGAAGTTGGATCTGTTAGAGATGCTGGAATCATTGGCGCTTCTCAAAAGGTAGAACATTATGAGATTGCCACCTATGGAACTTTAGCAGCGTTTGCGAAAGTATTAGGTCATAAGGAAGCGTTAAAATTATTGTTATCTACCCTGAAGGAAGAAAAGGCATGTGATGAAAAACTCACTTCAATTGCAGACACCAATTTAAATAGTAAAGCTGAATAAGGCAAGGTATTATCAATAATATAACTTTTTTATTTAAACCATCTTTAGGGGTGGTTTTTTTGTTATTAAAATACCTAAAAGACAAGGGAAACAAAAATCCCCTCGGGATGGAGGGGAGTAGTATAAATATTTTTATTCTTCTGAAAATTCCCAATTCGTATGAAATGGGGTGTTGTTTCCACGTTCTCTGTATTCTTCCAATTTTGGCCTAATCGTCTTAAACTTTGTGTTACAGAAAGCTTTTTCGTGTTCGTTTTTGCAGTAATCTACAAGATCCATCATTAACTTAAGAGCCATTCCTTCACTTGAGGGGATAATATCACAATGTGATTTATTATTCGGCGAGCCCACAGGGGACGGATTGTCAATAAATACCGGGGAATACCTAACATTTGCATAATCGGTAATCATGCTTATTGGCAATTTGAAAACCAAACATGAAGATGGGTCAATAAAATCAGTTGAATTTTTTTTATATGTTAATCCTCTTAGAATTAAGGATTTATTTTCACAAATGTATCGGTCCCAATTCATTGAAAGCCCCTCTTCTCCCTCGCGTAACTCAAAAACAGATTCATTCGGTATTCGTCTTTTGCCTGAACCGGAATCCTGTCTATCAACCAACTTGGAAGGGGCTAATCTAAATAGGTGAGAAGTCTTATCTGAATGTTCACTTTCAGATAATTTTGAAACTCCTATTTTTTTAATATTTTCATCCATTCTAATAAAGAGCTATCAAATGAATCTATCTCGACAGAACCAGATTTATCTGTCCCATCTGTATAATGGTCCCCATAGAATTTTGCGACAATTTTATTGTCTTCAATTCCCTTGAATTTTATAAGTAGACGAGCATCTTCTGTTCTCCAAGATAAATCAATAGCCCCACTAGGAGTTGGGTTTATCTCAGGAGCATCAATTTTTATTCCTTCTTTATAAAGTTCTTTTGAATAAACTACTAAAAATCTAACAGCTGCAGAATATACTCCGGTTGGTACAGGTAACGCCCCGTCATCATCCCAATTCTCAGTAAAGCTATAAGAAATTCCTTTAGAATACTCTAACTCCTCTAAGATATGAATCAAACTTTCGGGAAGTGTGAATTTTTCGCCTAAAATTTCAATATCTAAGCCTTTTAAATTCTTTCTAGAATAATTAAAACCGATCGAAGGATTTTCATTAGAGTATCTTATCTCATCCGCTAGTGTATGTTTTACATATCTAGCGTTTAATCGCTCGAAGTTTATCCGTGAGCCATCATCAGTAAAATTTCTAAAAATATCTTTTTTATTCATTATTTATGAAAAGTTTATCATTGGTGAATAATCACTTTTAATAATATCTTCTTTTCGTATTGCTCTCTCTATTGTAGCATTTAATTCTTTTAAACTTTCAATATCCATCGATATATAAATATCTTTATTATCCATGGAATCTACAATTTCTAGTTTTAGGTTGTGAGTTATTATAGCAGTTCTTGATTTATCTAAAATATCCGAATTAAATATAAATCTCACATCAGTAATGACTTCGCTCNNGATAAACTAAAGTCTTTTCGTAACTAGACCCTAAAATGTTTTTTTTCAGATGGGTATTTAGCGCGCTCGAGTTAATAGACAACGTATTTATCCTATCTATAAACAACTTTTCATCTATCGGATCTGATTCTGTAAAAGATTTAAAAGATTCCAATAAGTCATCAGCCATATTTTTAGTAGGATACCTTGCTTTTAATGAAGAAAGAGAGTATATGACATCATTCACAGATTCATCTATACCTAAATCAACCATAAAACGCTTAGAAGAATCTCTTGCCGATTCTAAATTATTAAAATCTCTTAACGACCTGAGATGGTCAATTATCTTATCAAAATGTAAAGAATCCATTGAAACAAGTTTCTCAAACCCCGGGCGTAAATGATCTGGTATACGTAATGACGACATGTTAAATTTAAATATGTTTTGAATACCTCTTTTTATTTTGATATACCTAATAAGGTTATGAGATATAATTATAACTCTTGCAAGTTAATAACTAAAATGAGATTATATAATATTTTATATATCTTTTTATATCTATTAGCACATATTTAACACATTTTTAACAAAAATCCCTACACCTGGGAGATGTAACAATTATTCCACTTCGAAATAAATCGTGTATATATAATGGTGATATTCCGGATGGAAAGAATAATCTTCAATCTTATGATCTAAATATTCTATATAGTGATAGGAATGTTCCTTTCTAAGATCCTCCTGTAAGTTTCTGATCAATGACTTGATGTTGGTGGAATCTTCGCCATGTCCGTATGCATCCTTTTCAACTGAAATGGTAGAAGTTATAATGCTTTTCATGTATGAAAGGTATTGTTTATTTTCCGGAATTGATTAATGACCGTAAATAAATATTAATGAAGCTCCACCTCAAAACTAACAACAAAACTCAAATGATCGCTGTCCGCCGTATCCAGGTAGCCTTCTTCCAATACGTGGTCTATATACTCAACACTAGCATACCCATGCTCTTCCTTCAAATCTTCGGACACTGTATTGATCAGTGACTGCAAATAAGCATGGCCCCCTTCCTCGGAAAGGGATGCTGTTGGAATTGTCAATCGGGTGGTTATGGTTTGTTTCATATGTATATTAATTTCCGTGTATCGACACCCTACCTCTTTTTCTTTGCCGCCCTTACGATCTTATCAACATCCATAGCAGACATGACCTCAAAATTGAACTCCTTGGTAATCTTTGATCCGTCATCTTTCAGGATAACCAGCACCATCTTTTCATTTGCAGGCTTACCTGTTTCTTTATATACTTTCTTAGTCCTATAATCATTGAACAATCCCGTAACGCCACTTACCCCCGATCCGTTATCGAATGGAGAAACCAATGAGGGATTTAATTGAGTACCGGGTGCAATCTTATCGTTCTTGATTTCTGAGTTTACATCTTTCATATAAGTTTTGCCAGGCAACAATTCCGCAGTTTTTCCATCAATCACAAAGTAGCTGTTGTTATAATCAACATACATCATCCCATTAGTTTTGTTGGTAATGATGGGGTCAACATATGTACTACCAATCTTTCCGATCGCAATCTTGACATCTCCATCCTCAATCAGTAATGAATCGGGATGCACTCCATTTACCTTAACATAAACGTATCCTGTGTTTTTCCCAAAATCCTTTTTCTCTTGGGCAAATCCGTTAAAAGCAAATAAAGTTGATATAAAAAGTATAATTACTGATCTCATGCTGATTGGTTTTTGACAAATATATCACTTTCAATACGTTTAATGAACAGTCGCTATTGTTCACTCATTCGATTTTAACAAAAGTTGCATATGCGCTAATTTTGGAAACAAGGTCTAGTGCGAGGTAGCACTTCACCATTTGGGCATAAACTGTGAAGGACGGCCATCCTGATCGGGCTATTACTAAAAAAGATAAGAACGGATGAATATCAAAGAATCAATTAAGACACTACTTCAGACAAAGTTTGGGGGCGTGGTACTTTCAGAGGCAAGGATTGAACAGTTTGCGAAAGGATTGGCAAACGTGAAGGATGAGGCGGAATTGGAATCGCAGTTAAACGTGGTTAACCTGGTTACACCATTTGCGGCGATTAAAAGTGAGGATGACAGGGTGAGAAGTCAGCAAGCAGAGTTGGAGAAGTTGAAGAAACCAGCGCCGACGCCGACGCCACAACCTGAACCAACGCAACCCGAGCCAGCGCCAACGGCAACGCAGGGATTAAGCATTGAGGATATCAACAAGGTAATTTCCTCGGCTCTTAAACCTCTTGCGGATAGTGTAGCAGGTTTGCAGGGGCAAAAGCTCGTTACCGACCGCAAAACAGCAATCCTAGCAAAATTGGATGGAGCAAGTGAGGATTACAAAGCGAAAGTTGTACGTGACTTCGGTTACATGAATTTCGCAGACGACAACGCTTTCGGGGAATTCCTCGGACACGTTGAATCTGATTACGCTGCTCACGTTCAGACACTAGCTGAAAGTTCATTGGGGAAAGATGCGCCGTTCGCGGGAGTAGGTAAAGACGGGAGAGTATTAGAGGCTTCAGAAGCTGAAATCGAAAAACTCTTCGGGGATATTAAAGTTTAATTATTTCAATTCAAATGGCAGTACAAGCAAATTTAGTTGATGAAGCCTTAAACATTGATACATCTAAGGATAGTATTGTTATCATTCATAACATTTTCTCAATTCCAGGAGGAAAGACTTTGGATGTTACAGATTTTACTCCTGACATTATCAATGCTGGTCACATCATTATCAAAAACGCGGCAGGCGATTATAAGCCTATGCCTGTAAACGCTGGGGCAACAGCTTATTCAGCTTTACCAGCAGACCATTCATACGCAGGAGTATTAGTGGCGACAATTTTAAAGAAGCGTCCTTTCGCAGGGGTCATGATTAATGGATATGTGAATGAAGTAGCATCGCCATTCCCCGTTGCGACAATTAAGGCTGATTTCTTGACGGCATTAAATTACAAGGTTGAATTTAGATCAGATTTATCATAATGGCAGAGCAAACACAATTTATTAAATACGTACAGAAGTATTTTACTGGGTTTATTGCTTCTGTTTACAAGACTATCAATGGTGAAAAAAATGCACCGAAGTACTTGTACAAATCGATGCTTACTCCAAAGCCATCGGTTGATGGTAAATGGACATCATTATTAGCGGATAATCAAAACGTAGCGGCAGATGTCGTTGCAATGGATTCTCCATTACCATTGAAATCACGCCCTTCTTTAGGAAGTGTGAGCGGGGACATCCCTAAACTTGGTATGGAACTGAAAATGAACGAGAATCAACTAGATCAAGTTGATACCATGCGTGCAAAAAATGCTGACATCAAAGAAATTACAGAAGAGATTTTTGATGACACGAAGCGTTGTATTGTCGGTGTGGAAGAGCAGAAAGAATATTTATTCTTGCGTGGCTTTTCTAGCGGCGTGGCTTTGACTGATAGCGACAATGTTGGTTCAGGAATCCGTGTTAATTATGGGTATGTAAATCAAGCTGGTTCTACAGTAATTCTTTCGCAAGCAAATTTAGCAACAGCAACCCCTATTGCAGATATCAGAACTCAAATCGATAAGGCTGACGATGCAGGCGTTACTATTGGCTATATGTCACTTGACAAAGCGACATTGGATCTAATGCGCAATACAAATGAAACTAAAGATTTGTATGCTGTTTACTCCGGGAATTTTGGCACAACAAAACCAGCACCATCTGCTAAGAATTATCCTGATTTTCTTGAAGCAGAGTTGGGTGTTAAAGTTATTGTTGTTAACCGTTCCATCAAATTCGAAAAGGATGGGGTTAAGAAAACAGTGAAAGCTTGGGATGCAGGTAAGATCATTTTACACCCTGATATTAATGTTGGGCAATTGGTATGGAAGAAGCCTGTTGAAGCTGATCACCAATCAAAAGCTGTTGAATATCGCATGGGTGAACACGGTGCATTGATTTCAAAATATGTTACTCATAAACCTTTTGGTGAATGGACTGACATACAGGCAAGAGCATTGCCAGTTATCAATAATGTGAATGAAATTTTCCAATTGGATACTAAAATAGTCCAAGCATAATGGCAAAATCGAAACAGAATGAGGGAAAGGCTACAGCACCAGTGGATGTTGTAGCCAATACTTCGCAAGGCGGAGATACTCAAAAGCAGGAGGAAGTTACTCATGTAGTTACAAGTGCTGATTTGGAATCTAATCCTGATTTAGTGGGAGTTGTTGAAGTAGGGCAGGAAATCGGTTTAGGTGATGTAACTGAAGCCAATGAGCAACCTAAGCAGAAAAAGTATATCGTGGCAAATCCATTTTCGGACCTGCATGATATCTCGAAAAAATACGAGGAAGGCGACGATGTTTCGCACTTCTCGCAAGAGCGTCTGCAATCAGCGATCAACAGAGGATTGGTAAAAGAAGGGTAACCTAGCAAGGATAATGAGTACAGTAAAGGAAGTCATAGTGTCGATGATGGGGTATAAGTTCCCTGATGCAACGGTCAATGAAATATTATCAGAGCACGGTTTGTCGCCTAGCGAAACACGTGATACATCAATCGAAGAACAGACCAGAGCAATGGACTTAACGCGTGCGGATTTGATTGACTTCCTTGTACTTCAGTGGAAATCTAGAAAGGAGCTTGATTTTCAGTTCACCCAACAGGACGCAGATGCTTTGCTTGCCATTCGCAGGCGCATTCTGTGGAAATGGGGACTTGATGATACTCCGACGGTAAGCAGTTTCACCGATTTAAGCAATACGCATTAGATTATGATGTACCTAGAGGGGCAATATCCTGACACCTTGATACGCGAAGATGGCACTGAGTTACCATGTAGGTTTGTTCCTAGAAACAGTGGTAGCGGATTAAGAAAAATGGTAGACGGTAGAGAGATCGAGGTTAACTATACTGTCGCAATGCCTGTGGATTCTCCAACATTACTTTTTCAAGAAGAAGTAACAGGAGTTGATAAGACAGGATTTACGATGGCGCATAAGGTTCCAGTTGTATTGTTTCACCGAGGTGAGTTTCATTGTGTAGCATATTTGTAATGATCAGACTTGAACTAGATATGACGCCACAGGAAATCGATTCTCTCTTAAAAGAGCAATATGATGAAATGGGTAGACAGACTCTTGAAGCATTCAAACAAGTGCTGCAACGTGCATTGGAAATCCAAAGGGCAAAGATGCGTGCGGATGGTGGTTATAACGACGACACAGGTCAATTACGTTCTTCTACAGGTGGAATTATCTACAGAGATGGGAAGGTAATGTTTGAGGATTTCGAACTTGCGCCATACGGCACAGATAAAACGCCAGGTTTAAAAGAAGGACGTGAACTGGCACTGGCTCAATTACGAGAATCATCAGGTTGGGGAATTACTTTAGTAGCGGGTAAGGAGTATGCGAGTTGGGTTCAATCAAATCATGGCTTATCAGTATTGGTTGATGCGGGAAAAGAGATTGAGAAATCATTGGATCAGGCATTTAATGAGGTGTCGGTATAACAGTAGCAGGATATGGAAAAATCATTAAAGACTTCATTGATTGCACAGGCAGACATTAAGGCGTTGCTCGATGCAACTGCATTACCCACAATGATAACAGGTCAGATTCGCCATAACATGCGAGTGTTGAACAGTACCAAGGAGGATATTATCATTAATACCCTTTATTGGGATGGGGATCAATTTCAGTCCGGGATAATCAATGTGAACATCCATGTACCGAATTTGAAAGGGCAATATGGGGAAGGGGGAAGTACGCAGGACCGTACCCAACCTAACATCCCGCGCTTTCTGGAACTCGCAGCGATTGCTGTGCCTGTTTTGGATTTCCATGATGGTTTTGATTTTTCCTTGCGTCTTCGTAACCCCGGTAAATTGGAAAACTTCGGCAACGATTGGCTTTACAACATCCAAGTTGACTACAATTACTTGAGAATAGATATTTAACCGCAAATGCGGTCCGGTGGCGACCTTACGCGAACGGTGGCGACCTTACGCATTGGTGGCGACCTTACGCAGAATTGAGGGTTTAACATTAATTATAAAGATATGTTTCCAGTAAAAGGAATTGAAAGTATTGAATTTGCTCCAGTAGGCGCAAATGGAACTTTACCAACAACCGGATGGGTAAAGGTTACCGATATCGAAATGGGTTCGGTTTCCATCAACATTCCAGAAGCAAACCGTACAAAGGTAAAGGTTGAGGATAAACCGGGTGTTTGGGCAGTGATCGCAGAGGAAGGCGACGGGGCAACGGTAGTTCTTAAGTCATTGAACTTAGAACCAACTGCAGCGGATTTGCTTTTCAAAGGTTTGACCACTTCTACATCAACCAATAAATTTGAAGCTCCTATCGATGGCGCTACGAATGTGCAGTTAGCCTTCCGATTGACCACCAAACCGCGTATGGGCAACAAGATGGTTTTCGTGATCTTGAATGGTGCCGTTACTGCAAACTTGCAGAACACGATCACCAAAGATGGTGCAGATTTCTTGGCTATTGGTGCAACGGTTGAAGCTACGGCAGTTTCTGATGCAGAAGGTGCAGCAGTCGCTCCATGGTATTACGAAAAAACTCCGGTGGCATAAAACATAACCCCGAACGCCATCTTTTCATAAGGTTAGTTGGCTAGTAGGGGTTTATTTAATTCACCCATTTTAGGATTCAACACCCTTTATGAAACAGAAAGAAATTGCCGAAGTGGTTGCAGATCTGCCTACCGAAATTGGCACGGTTCGAATTAGCTACGGAGGTTGGTTAGGTCGCAAATTAGGATTGAAGCGCCAAATGACACTATCCGTCGCAGGTCAACCCAACGGAAAGGTTGAGCTGATCGGAGCGCAACTATTCGATATGGTAGGGGAGGATGCTCTTAAGAAGCTGAATCAGACTGATCAGATCAATTTACTGCTCAAGAGCAATATCACGCCTGTCGTAAATATTATCGCGCTTGCAGTTTGCCGTGGAGAAAAGATGCCATCACGTGAACTCGTTAATGCGATTAAATTCGGGTTGACTATGGAACAATTGGAAAAGGCATTCTATGAAGTCTACCGGAGGTTGGACTTAAAGGCTTTTTTCGGCATTATGGGTTTCGCCAAGAGTCTGCAGCTAAACCTTTTCCAGGATCAAGAAGTCCCTTCGCAAGAATCATAAACATGGCGATTGCTACCAAAGGATGGAGCGAACATGAATTATTATGGAAAATCCCCTTTCAGAAGTTGGTTTTGTATAGCCTTTGCATTCCATCATACGATAGCGGAGGAAAGCAAGGTGGAGGTGAGGAAATAGATGCCTTTGATTTTTTTGAAAATTTGTAAATCGACCAACAACATATAAGATCGTGAAATAAGATATAAAGAAAAAATTCCAAAATCCTTCGAACTCAAGGAGGTACATATACTTGACAAAGTCAGCAGATAGCTAAACCCAATAGTTATCTGCTTTTCGTCATGCATTTAAGTGAACATTCGACAGCGTTCATTTATTGCAATTTATCTTTTGTTGCATATCTGCTAATTTTGGAAACATGGCGGATCTACGTTACAAAGTTGTTGTTGATGATGCAGAAGCTCGCAGGAAACTTGCTGATCTTCTCAAAGGGACTGGTGTGTCATCTTCCCTTGGAGGAATGGCGGACGATGCTAAAAAAGCAACAGCTGGCGTGGATGAGGTTCGAGCTGCTCAAGTAAGATTGAAAGAAGCACAAACGGCTTCAATAAATGCATTACGTCAATATCGTGAGGAGGTAACCTCGCAAAAGAAAGCACAATCGGATTTACAGGCTCAGTATCTTCAGGGGCGAATCACCTCTCAGGAATATGCTCTTGCGCAGAAAAAGATTGCTGATGCTCAAAAAGAGGCAGCTCGTCAAGCGAGAGAAACCAAGCGTGCTCTTTCTGAGAATCGTGAGTATAATAAACTTACATCTGAACTTAACCGTCTACGTAACGCAAGTAAGGATGCTCTTGCCGAGCTTGCCCGAATGGAGCGCCAAGGATACAAGAACAGCGCTGCATATAAACAATTGGAAGCGAGTTCTCGCTCGCTAGTCGCGCAAACAAACCAACTTGATCGCACTGTAAAGAAAATTGATGTTACAGTTGGTCAACATCAACGTAACGTTGGAAATTATTCTGACGCTATTGGTATGGTCGCACCCCAACTCAGTCAATTTGCAGGGCGTTTGGGCTTGGTGGCTGCAGGGGTTGCTGCTGTAAATAAGTCGTTCACTTCCAACCTTCGTATTGAACCGATAAACCAAGCGCTTAAATTCACTTCGGGCACTGCGACTGAATTTGATAGAAACCTTAATTTCTTAAGGGAAACTACTGATCGATTGGGTTTGGAATTCATTTCATCTGCTGAATCATTCAAGCTTTGGCAGGGAGCAGCAAAGTTCTCTAATATGACTGCTGATGAAAGCAGAAGGATATTCGATTCGGTGGCAAATGCTTCCGCAAAAATGAAGCTCTCCAATGATCAGGTACAGGGTACTTTCGTTGCTTTATCGCAGATCATGTCAAAAGGTAAGGTTCAAGCGGAAGAATTACGGGGGCAATTGGGTGAACGTTTGCCTGGTGCATTCTCTTTGGCAGCGAAAGCAATGGGGGTGACCGAACAGGAATTGAACAAGATGCTTGAAAAAGGCGAGGTGATCGCAAGTGACTTCCTTCCAAGATTTGCTGACCAACTTGATATTGCCTTTGGGAACGACAAAACAGAGCGCATTGAAGGAATGCAGGCTTCTGTGAATAGATTGAAGAATGAATTCGATCTACTTTGGCAGAGTGAAAGAGCTACATCTTTCTTTACTGTTCTTGGCGATGGATTTGCACGAATGTTCAAAGAGATCAATCTTATGGTCAATTCCAAATCATGGGCGGAATTCAAAGCCATTGCATTTGGTGGCTTAAAAGTGCATGAGGATTTTGTAAGAGATCGTGACCTTACCCCAGGACAAAGAGCGGTGCCAAGGGATTTTGATAAAAAATCTGCTAAGGAGCAACTTGCACTTATAAATGAGACAAAAACTGCTCTTGATGAAGTTGTAAAGAGGTATAACGAAATGCCGAATGCAGGTTATGCACATGATAGAAAGCACTTTTCAGATAAATTAGCCGAAATGAACAGAATATACTTCGGTAAAATGACCGGAGGTAAAAATACTACTTCATCCGATGGTGGTATAAGTGGTAATGATAAAGCAGAAAGAGCTGCCGAGCGTGCTGCTGAGAAATCTCGCCAAGCAATGGAACGCCAACGTTCCCTACAAGCACAAATCGACTCACTGGCAGAACAGTCCACTCGTAAGCAGTTATCCCGTGATGAGGAAGAACTTGCCTCGATCCGCGATAAATACCAAAAGATGCGCGAGGAGGTTGATAAATTCTATCGAGACCCTAAGAACGCAGGAAGAAAAGTGGATACTGGTAAACTTGCTCAGGCTGAGAAATTCGAGATTTCGGAGGCCAAAACCAGGCAGGCCACGGTAGAATTGACAAAAACACTCGATCAACAACGCGCTCTGTATGCGGAATACAATGCATATGTTGAGGAGAATGGGATTGAAGCCGCTCAAAAGATGTTCGGCAAACAAGCGGAATATGCTTCTCGGTATCGTGAGGATCTTAAGAAGGAACTTTTGCAGATTACTGCATTGCAGACCACAGCATCTCTTAATGCTTTCACGGGCAGTAATGTAAAATTGACTCAGGCACAAAAGGAGCGGGCAAAAGTATTGCAGGATATGCTTGCAGAACTGGATAAAGAGGACCAAGCAAAAGCCCGTGATAGGTTTGCCCGAGCGTTACAACTTGCAGAAACCTTTGCACAGAAGGAATTTAAGATTCGTAAGGAGCATAACGATGCAATCGCTGCCCTTGGCGATAATGCGAGCAAGGAACAGAAGGCGGCTCTTGAACGGTCTCTGAATGATCAATTGCGAACGCTGATAGAATCCTCTCCAGAATTCGAAAAGGTGATGCAGGATATTGATAAATCCTCTCAAGCGTTATTGTCGAATGCTTTTCAGACAGGTAAGGACACCATTATCAGACTGATTGATGGAATGTCAAAAGCGACTGAATCCGAAAAAGCCGCACTAAGAAAGATATTTGGTGATTTCTTCGATAAGGGAATAAAGGATGCCCGATTAGGGAACTATCAGGAGATAGCCAACATGACGAATGTATTCGGCGGTTTGGTAGATTCTTCGTTCCAATTTGTTGAAAATCTTGATAAAGGAGTTGACGCTATTGGAAGCATGATTTCCGGAGCAAGCCAATTAACAGGTTTACTTGGTAAATTCCTTAACAACGGAACGCTATCCGGTATTTCTGGTCCATTATCAATATTCGGTGCTGCATTCGGAATGATCGGCTCTGTGAGCAATTTCTTCAACCGGAAAAAAGAAGCTGATAACCAAAGGTATTTTGAGCAGATGCAATCTGCAAGTGATAGGCAGTTGAAGATGACCGAGGCAGTAACCTTGGCAATCCAACAGCAGGTTGATCTATTGAACGAACTTTACGGGGCTGAAAGACTTGATAAGTATGCTAAATCCCAAAAAGAGATTGAAGCTAATTGGAAATCCATCAATTCCCAGCTTTCAGGTAAGCTAAAGATGACAGGGGATGGATTCACGGATGATATCCTTACCAAAATAAACCTTGGGTATTCCCGAAATGACATCATAAACCAGTTCAATGTTGGATCTAAGAAATTTACTGATGCCTTGCGGATCTATTACGATGCAATAAATGGTAAGTACGGAACTTTCAATAAGCTTCCCGATGATATAAAAGCTGCTTCTGATGCGCTTGCCCAATTGGAGATACAGATTAAATCGAATACTGCCGACGCATCAACGATCGAACTGTACAACCAGCTAAAAGAAAGCATGGACCTTTACAAGGAAATCTCCAATAAATTCAAAGAGGAGGTGACCGGTACATCCTTCTCAGCTCTCCTTGGTAATATTTCAAACCTATTCTTCAATAATGGGGAATCATCAGGGGATGCTTGGGGGAAAGGGTTTCAAGGAGTAATGGAAGATTATATCAAATCAACCTTCAACCGTGAATTTCTCCAAGGGGCAACGCAAGAGTTCTATGATATGTATGATAGGCTTGCAAAGGATGGTCTAACCGACGATGAGAGGAAGTTATTACAGCAGAAATGGGATGATCTCCAAAAAGAAGGCCAAGCAAAACTTGATCAGTACCAAAAGGATTTGGGGATTGATCTTGGGGCAACGTCATCCAATGCAGGTGTTTCAGGCCGGGTAAATCCAAACATCAAGGAAACCACAGCAAGCGAGATCCTGGCTTTTGAGCGGTCACGTTATGAAATCGCAACAAAACAGCTTGGTTTATCTGGGCAGTTACTTGCAATAGCTAATGATAAACTGATTGCACTTAATTCGATACAGGTAAACACAGCGAATACGGTAGAGAGGTTGGACAGGGCAGTTGTCGAACTCCAAGCGATAAACAGGAACACATCACCACAATCAACAAGGCAATATACAGGATAATGTATTTCATCAACAACATACCGTTCTCGGATTTCGGACTTGTTCCGGGCAGGGCAAGCAATAGCAATATTGCGATATCCGGTTGTTGGGATATGCCGGAAAGAATAGGAAAGACGCACCATGTGTGGGAGGAATCCAATGAGATAGAACCATACCTGAGGGCAGATGAGATCTTCTTCGGAGGACGTGATATCAATGTCTTCTGCTGGCTGAACGAACTGGATAGACCGCGCTTCATTGAGAAGATACAGTCTTTCTATACGGTGTTGGATGGTCTGCAGAACGGATTGTTCCCATTGCGCTGCCCATTGGGCGAGTGGATGGTGCAGATCGTGGATGCGCAGCCCGTGAACTACCTGAACAAAGGTTATGGAAACATCCAGCTAAAATTCAGGCAACCTGTTGTGGAGATCAATGGTAGCCTTCCCGTAACCGCAAGTGGCGGAGTCGGTATGGACGGATATTCATTCGGAGACCTCGGGATGGTTAAGCAGCTTACGAAGAACCAGGCTGATAGAGCGTCATCAAGACAGCTTGAAACGGTATCATACAGCAGGGAGGTCATCGGAAAGGTAAGAAGGGAATCAAGGGAATTCACATTGGATTTCTTCATTGATCAACCAAGTTATCCGGAGTTCAAATCCTGCGTGGAAAATTTTGCTTACCTGCTATCAAGGCCGAACGCAAGAACCCTAAGATTGGACGACAACACCACGCGTGAGGTATTTGCAAAGGATGGTTTTCAGGTGAGTGATGTAAGGGTTTCAACTAATAGGGTGACGGCATTCCTTTCGATAAGGTTCACCGAGATAAGGATGCTTGAGAACTGGAATTTGTTGATGGACAACGGGGGATTGGTTCTGGTGGACAAACATGGTCAATCATTAACGGAAATATTAAAGAGATTTTAGAAATGGCGGAAGGAACAAAGGACGTAACTCAGGCAGAGGAAAGAACAGATGCATTGGCAACGGATGCTGTTCTGCTGGTAAATTCCATTACCAAGGAGGTACAGCAATTACCTCTTGAAAAATTGGGACAGGCAGTGGCAGGGGAAACAAAGGTTGCCCCTGCGGATTTTGACGAATTTTTTGGATTGTAGGATATGGCGGACGTAGTTAAACAGGAACCTATCAGAACGGTTTATGCCGATGGTACGGTGGTGGTATCGAACGTGCGGAATAAACGCACAAATGAAATGACGACATATACCGGAGTCTCACAATGGTGGGATGGAACCGCAATGGAAGATATCAAGGTTGATCAATATGGGACTTTCACTAAATACAAGCCCACAGGTGAGTATCTCCGCGAGAACCTTCCAAATTGGGGTGAGAATTTCTTCGAGGTGGATTCAGTCATAGAACTTCGCAGTTTAGCACCCTATTTTCAGCATCTTTTGTGGATCGGGTATTACAAAGGGGTTCGATTGAGTGGGTATAGGATAAAAGGTGATACCCCAAGTCCAATAGACTATCGACTATCATCAACCTCAATTCCCGATAATGGTGGTTCGGTCATTGAGGTCGGGCTGTTGAAGCTTGTTCATGATTTTATCGGATCTCTGAACATAAAATACTTTGGAGCCAATTCGACTTTGTCAGATAACAGGTTATACATCCAGAATGCATTTGATTATGCCCAAGGGAAGGGGTTGGAGGTTGTCATACCTAAAGATGAAGGTGATTATCTTGTATCTGATGCTGTGGCAATAGGCTCAAAGACTACTGTGAGTTTCTTGGGGTCATATATCAAGGCCAAGAACTATACAACTATAGGTACGATCATCTATAACAAACCCAATTCTGAGGATATCATTATCAACAACCCATTGGTGGATGCGGATAACATTATTGCAGGAGGTACAGGGGAGAATGGTATTTCCATGCAGAAGGTCAGGAACGTCAGGATATACGGAGGAGTAATCAAGAATTGTAAAAAAGGTATTGAGGCATACAAGCTGGGCGGTAAAGCTCTGCAGTTTGAATCTGTGGATATTGAAGATGTTATTGTTGATGGTACAAGGATTGAAAACTGTTCTTGGGCAATGTCGACCCAATATGATATCCAAGGCAACGTTGATGAGGGTAATACCAAGGTTGAGGTTTCTTTCAATAACATTTATGCGATCAATTGCGTAAACCTGGCAATACTTCATCAGATGAACGGTTTGGTAGATTCGGATAGGCATATCGTCAATCTTACAAATATAACCTCCGTTGATTGCGGGAATGAGGACGGGCTTATTGTGGTCAGCAGATTAAGGAATGCTAAAATAAACGGGTTGTCGGTTGTTGGCTCGAATTCTGTCAATTCAATAATCAGAGGTAGGCATAACCAATGTGAATTCAAGAATATCAAGGTCCTTCAGGATATGCCATCCCTTATCGATAATAGACCATCGTTCCATGGGGAATCGACCAACGCATCCATAAACAATAATTATGAATTCAAACTTGATTCGGATATTGGGCAGGTACTGACCACAAGTTCGGACTCTACATATTCGAATAGGGAATTGAAAGATTCAAATGTCATCGTAAATACAAGTAGGGATGACTTTGATTTCTGTTCATTGCAATCAGCATGGCCTACAACGAACATAAATATCATTTCACCGACCAAGACAATTCTGGTCAATACCACAGAGGCAGTTGCCCAAAATAGGAATACCCCTTCCGCTTACAACCAATCGATCTCAATCGGAACAGGGCGGAAGGTCAAAAGTGGAATGGGTGCTCCAAACGGAAATGTCCTTGGCGATGTAGGGGACATTTACCTTCAAGAGGTTAATGGATACGCAAATGTATATTTTAAGTATTTCGGCGGATCAACGAATACAGGATGGAACCATCTGATGCCAGCTTTAAGTGGTACTGCAGACCTAAGGCCGCCAGCTATACAAGCGCCAATTGGAGCGATTTTCTGGAACGTCACAAATAAAAGGATTGAAGTTAACGATGGTGCTAATTGGTTGGACATTTTTGCCCCAGCAACTACGACCATATATGGTATGGTCAAGCAGGCAGAGGCGACCCCATCTTTTGATGCTACCGATGTTCCGGGTTTGGTAAATCAGTTAAATGCCTTTCTTGTAAAGTACAAAGCATCAGGGCAAGGTGCTTCCTAATTAAATATAATGAACGAAATCCAATTATACAGAAACGGAGCGACGACCATCCTTTTGCCGATAGACGAGAATACGGTTTATTTTGATGAGTGCATGGGCAGGTTCGATATCACGGTAAAGGCAGTATCACCAACCCCATTGGATATCAAAATGGACGATTATCTTGAATACAACGGAGTAAGGTTTTCTATAAATATGCCGTTCCAACTTGTAAGGGGTTCGGTGTTTTCATACAACATCGTATTCGAGCATCCTTCCCGCGCGTTGAGTGATATCATATTCAAGCATGTTGGTGCTATTGAGTTCAGTTTTTTCGGCACACCTCGTGAGTTCGTTGAGCTATTGGTAGGCAATATGAACGTTGACGATTCGGGATGGTCCATAGGAAAATGTGATGATGGGGAACCCATAGCAATCGAATTCATATCCTCGGGCAATGGATATACATGTAGGGCAGCTTTGTCAACTATCGCGCAGTCTTTCGGACTTGAGTTCTGGTTTTCGGACAGCGGAAAGACAATCAACCTCACCAAGCAGGCAGGAGAGAGAACCAATATCGATTTTGAACACGGCCGTGGTAAGGGACTTTACTCGGTAGAGGTAGGATCGACCGAAGTACCATTGTACAATAGGATAATCGGCTATGGCGGAACTGAGAATATCGGCATTGATTATAGGAACGGGGCAACAAGGTTGACCTTTGATCCTGGATATATCGAGCGTCCGCTTCTGCCTGGGGAAAGGCGTAGGGAAACATCCATCATATTCGACGATATATTCCCCGAAAGGACAGGAACTGTTACAGATGTGTCGGTGGACAGGCTTACGTTGACCGATACGTCCATCGATTTTGATCTGAACGGTAATGCCATTGAAGGAGAATCTGCTAAAGTGATGTTCAAATCGGGGATGCTCGGTGGTAGGACATTTGACATTTCCTACAACCATAGTTCGAGATCTTTCCGACTTACACCAGCAGTAGAGAATGGTTATTCCTTTCCAAATGAATTCTTCTATCCGGTAGTTGGGGATAAATATAGTTTCGTTGGCATATACCAACCAAAGAGTTACGTCGATAATGCAGAAGCGAGGTTGAAAAAGGCAGTTGAGGATTCCTTTCGGAAGGAGCGTCCGCCATACCGTGTGGAGATCGATGAGAAATACATGCGGGAAAACGGATTTTCGCTCAAGTCTGGAGATCGTGTCCGCTTGAAGGATTCCGCATTGGGTATCGATGATATTATCCGTGTGACCTCTGTAAGCTTTCCTTTGGTAAATCCCAATAAATGTACGGTCGTGATCAGTGATAAGCTGACCTACCATCAGGATGTTCAGTTCGTTATCGAGCAGGAAAAGGTCAAGGAGGAAGTAAAGGTCGTGGATAAATCCGTTACCGAATTCAATAAGAACCAAAGCTATGCAATGAAACAGTTTCGCAGCATGGTATTCGATCCTGATGGCGGATTATCGGAGACGCTGCAGGTACTGGTGATTGAAGCAATGGCAGGTGTGTTCGGAGCGGAATCACAGAATTTTGACCTGCAGGGGGTTTTCATCAAGGCAAATGTCGATGGGAATCCGAACAAGATTACGTTCACTTCAGGAAAGCTTATCCATTACAAATATGAGATACCTGAAATTGGCAATGTTTGGAATATGGCCGCATTCGAGAAGAACGATCTTGTTCCCGGCACACCTTACTACATATCCGCTAAATGTTCCAAAACCGATTTGATAGGAACATGGGTTGTTTCGGCAACACCGATCGGTGTTGATGATTTGCCTGGCTATTGGAACTTCAATCTCGGGGTAACATCAAGTGTGATCGATGGGCAGCGCTTCACCAACATTACCAAGGGGTTTACCTACATCACGGGCGGACAGATACAGACCGAAAGGCTGATTGCGCAATTGCTGAAACTTCCGTATATCACCATCGGAAAGAACGGAAAGAACGCAATTGAGATATGGTACGACCTTGCGCAGACAAAGCTTGCCGTTACCCTTGGATTGGTCAACGGCAAGCCTCAGATGATATGGTATGACGAGCAGACCGGTCAGGAGATATGGAACGCTTCCAAGAACGGGATAGTGTATGTTACATCAGTACCTGAAACATGGAGAAATGAGGGAATGCTATTGGTACAGAGCCTTTCAGCGAGCGGTCAGCAGCCGGATATATCGACCATCAAGGCAAACATCCAGATCAATGCGAACAAGATAACGGAAGCCGCCACCAGCACAATGGAGATAAGGAGCGACTACATAGCAAAATACTATGACCCAGGGAACAACAACGAAACGGAGGTCAATGCGGTTTACGAGGGATACCATAACACCAATGTTAAAACTGATCCTTTCATTGCGAATGGATATTATGTGATAACCGGAATATCTCCAAATTTCGACACATACACTTCACCAAATAACGATAACTACTTCAAGGTAATGGTGGTAAAGATCTGGAGCGGGAAGTTAGTGGACACCCTCACGGTTGATGTAATGGTAGCATGGTAATAAAAAATAGGATTTAAACAGTAGTAAAATGTTAGTAAAAAATATTAATAGGTTTTTAAAAAAGTTGTTTTGTAAGCATTCATTTATATCATTTGGTATAAGCAAAGTATTTAGACAATCTCCATTTCATGAAAATGGAATTGGTTGGATGCATTATTGTGAGAGGAAAAAATGCGTAAAATGTGGAAGAAGAAAGGAGGTTGTTCTGTAATGAAAACAGGTGAGAAAGGATTGAAATTGATTAAGAGCTTTGAGGGATTCTACCCGAATCCATATAAAGATCCGATTGGTATTCCTACCATCGGTTACGGGTTTACATACTATTTACCGGATAGGCGTAAGGTAACGATGCAGGACAGACCATTGACAGAACATCAGGCAACATGTATGCTGCAGGAGATTTTGAAGGGATATGAGGGGGATGTATTGCGCTTGGTGAAAAAGCCATTAACCCAGAACCAATTTGATGCCTTGGTGAGCTTCACCTTCAATTTGGGGGCGTCAAACCTTGGCAAGTCAACGCTATTGCGTAAGCTGAACGTTAACCCTAATGATCCTACAATCCGTGACGAGTTCGCGAAGTGGAATAAGGCAGGAGGCAAGGTTTTCAATGGATTGGTCAGGAGAAGGAAAGCGGAAGCAGATTTATATTTCAGTAAGTAAGGGGATGAACGAACAAATAAGACTGGCCTTAAAAAGCCCATTAACGTATGCGTTAATCATAATCACCGGAGTTGCAACATATTTCGTCACCGCCTACAACAATAGAAGTGATGATAGCCTTCATGCGTGTAATGCACAGATTGATTATTTAAAACTACGTGTGGACAAATTGGAAAAGCAATTGGATGAATATACAAAGGCGGTTATGTTCAAGGATGCGCAAGTTAAGAATAGAGATCAGGTTATTGATTCCTTAAAGATGGAGGGAATAAAATGAAGAATTTAGGTACATATTTTCTGATAGCGATAGTAGCTATCCTTATCATTAAGATTGTTTGGTTTCCTAATGAAAAGGAGGTCAGGGTTGAAATACCACCCGAAATAAAGGAGGCAGTTAAGGCAACGGTGGATAACGTAAATAAGAATATCGATAAAAAGGGGTATGAACATGCCGTAATTGATGACAAGGAAAATATCATTAAATCCTTTGGCCAACTTGACGATACATCCAAACGTAAATTGGATAGCGTTATGAACCTTCTCGCCATTGAGCGTAAACAGTTCAAGGAATGGAGACAGTATAATACCGCCATTGCAGCAAAGGATCTTCCTGCTGAATCCAACGATACCGGATATTCCTTCAAGGATAAATATGCATCAATTGAATTCATAAGTCCAAAGGATACATTTGGCAAGGGAACATTCAACTTTACCTATAACGCGGAGATTAATTATGCCGAATACTGGAAAAAGGAGTGGTTCTTAGGGCGTAAGAAGAACTATATTGACTTTTGGATAGCTGACCCACGGGCAACAATCAATGGTGTTAAAAGAGTTAAGATTGAGCCTAAGCCCGATAATGTGAAGTTTGATCTGAATGCAAGTGGATTCTATACTAATCGATTGAATTTAGGCGTTGATGGGGGATTGAGTGTAGGACGAACTAGGATTGGAGCAGGCTATTACTACGATATGGTAAATAAACAATGGAGACCTTTGGTAAGCCTTAAATATAGGATATTGGAGTTTTAATAAAAAGCCTCTTAATTAGAGGCTTTAATATCTTCAATAGTTCTATCTAAAATCTTTTTTCCTTCTTCCCCCATTCCATGATACATTCCTTTTAAAAACGATATTGTGTTTGATGCTGATCCAGTAAATCCCCACCTACAATTGTTGAATGTACAACCGTTTAATCCAACGCTACCCTCTCCAGAATATACAAGTTTGCAACTCGTAAAAACACATTTAATAAAATTTTTATTGTCGATATTTATTGTTTCAAATTCGAACTCTTTTTCAATTATTTCTTTCATACTTACTTTTTCAGTATAAATTCTTTATCTGTCTTATCTGCGGATATCATTAGATTCGCGCTTTTACGAACCTTATTTCTGCTTATCCATTTCATAAAATTATCTTCATCTTTAAAATCACCAGGAGCATAAAGATTACCGTGCCTAAACCATAAAAAAACAAAAAACACACTTACTAAGAGAGTAGGGAAGGCCATAATAAATACAAGAAAAAATCTTTGGTTTTCAGCTAACAACTGAGGTAAAACAATAGTTCCGCAAACTTCCACAAGACTTGCAAATATAGCAATTATGGTTAGAGGATTGTCTATTTTTTTATAATATAAGGCCATAAATTCTAATTGGAACAGGCAAGGTATATATAAAAACTTAAATTTCAAATTTGAAGATATTTTGAAACCTCCATATAGATAAATAATTTTGTTAAAAAATTTACATGATCGATAATGGAACTTTTTAAATTTAGGTAAACATTGTTTTTAAATTTGAGAATGATTTTATAAAAAAAATCCCCAACAAATCTCTTTGCTGGGGGCTAATCAATTCTAATGGGTTTTATGAAGATCTTAAAAAAGCGCCTTGGTTAGTTGAGCTATCCAAGGAACACATTTAACACATGGCTTTTGAACCGTTGTGGAGATAATAAATGTTTCTTATCAAATGTATTGTTTAATATCCATATAAAGAAAGAATTAATGTTAAATTTTATTTGTTAAAACTTATTCCGGAGGAATGTGTTCGATAATATGTAAACACTAAAAATTAATATTATGGCATTTGACACAGCAAACGAGGACAAAGTAAGTAAGACAATCGAAAGTCAGACCGCAAAGATCCCATCAGTGGTATTTCTTGGCGCCGCACTTTTATCAATGGGAATTTCTGCAGCGCTTAAGTGTAGCAGGGGAAGTGACGACAAAGACGCATTATTCGTAGGCCAATGGGCTGCACCGTTTTTGTTATTAGGAATCTATAATAAGATCGTGAAGACCCAGGGGCATGATTAATTTCCATGTTTTTATTAAAAAATCCCCATATTATTTCTAATGTGGGGATCAATAATTAGTGATAAATGTTTAAAAATCTTTAATGCCCATGCCATCTATCACCACAAATCTACTCATTAAAATCCATTATTATCTTTATTCCAACAATTATTTTAAAGTATCTATATAAATAACACAAGCCTACGATCGGGAGATGCAGGCTTGTGAACCAATTATTAACCAGAGAACTGGAGACTTATATTATCAGGAATAAATATAGAAAAAATCCACCATATTGCATGATGGATTTAAAAAATAAAGCTAACATCATCACATGGATAACTTCCATAAATGTACAGATAATTTTTAAATCCCCCCACTCTTCCTTTTATTATCCACAAACCTTGTATAGAACCAATGCAATGCACTTGCCTCGTCGTCGTTCTTGGCGTATCCTTCCACTTCCTCACGGGATTTATCAATAAGTGTTGCCCCTATTTCGTTGAGTATAAGATCTCGGATGTTCCGTGCGTCGGTATTTTTTAAAGGTTTCTCGCATTCTTTGATTGCCTGGAGTATTATATCTATTGCTTCTTGCATGGGGTAAAGGTAGGGAAAAAGGGTGAGGGGTGGTTAGGTTACAGGACCGGTTTCCAAAAATCCGGGAATTCACCAATTTTGTAATCGTTTCCAGCAATATTAACATACCAAGTTTTATAATCATTGCCTATAATAGCCTTATGAATCTCACTTTCAAAAGTTAAAGAATCACTATTTTGATATTGAACTACAAAATTATATATTACACTATTTGTATGTCCATTGGACAATGCTTTCTTTCCTGATTGAATCACTAAATCAATATAATCTTGCTTTTCCATAATCAAATATACTAAATAAATCTATTATGTTTTTGTCCAGTTTTTTAGTGCATAAACTGGACGTTATTCATTTGATGTTCATTTGATAAAACCACAATCAACGGCCTAAATATCACTGTTTTAATAGTGTTCTTATTTGATGGTTATTTGCTGCTGTAATTTTCAATTGCCCTTTCAATAGCTCTCTCGGTGGCTTGTTGGAGAAATTTGTTTATACTTGTGATGATTAACCATTTATTATGAAAAAATTCTTACGTCAATATATAAAGCTTCCAATAATTGCAGTAGTTGCTTCTATTTTTCTAGGTATAATCTTCTTTATATATTATGATACTAACGATCTTTTTAGATTTCCGTTCAATTCTAATGTATGGGGAACGGCTTCAGATTGGATAATGATATTTGTTACAGTTATTACTGCAATTCTTCTTGTTAGAACGTTTGAAGAACAAAAAAGGGCTAATAACATCGCGTATTCTCAACATAGGAAAACAATATTGCCTAAATTTAGACTGGAAGGTCTTCATTTTGAAGATATTAGAGATAATGGATTTTTGCGAGTATATGTTCATGACAACGAATTATACGATCTTGATGTTAGTTTTATTAGCAATACTTTTATAGATGAAAGCCATTATTTTCCACAAGTAATGACTCCAAATACCAATTTGGTATTACATATTCGAGATTTAAATGAGAATCATACTGGAACTAGGCAATGTTGTTCTTTTACATACACAGATAATGAAGGAAACAAATACGAACAGCGTTTAGAACTACAGATTCCAGGTAGTTTTAGAATTACTCCTCCCAGATTGATTGAATAAAATATTTTTAAATGCTTTTTAATTTGTGCAAAATCCAACCTGTCATCCTGATACAGTATCTAAAATCTAATTAGAATTCTGCTTATACTTGTATTATTTTAATTATTGATCTAAAGTTGGAAACCTAATTATTAAAATTATGTGGTATTTTATTGGAATTATTCTATTTATTGCTGGTAGCTCAATATGCTCTGGTGTACAAAAAAGAGAACAAAGAGGGTAATCTTTGATGGTTGATATATGGATAGGTTGTATCGGAGTACTTTTATGCATATCTGGAATTATAGTATTTATAGTGGTTTTTTTTTAATTGCTTTCATTTCTTCTTATCTCTAATTTGGGTTAGACCTTGTCAATTCTAATGTCAAGCTCATTTAATAAGTCTTGAACAGCTACGCTTTCCTTGTTGAGGACAATTGCTTTTAAAATAGTCATAGCCACGCGTTTTAATAATTCTGAATCATTTGGTAAGCCAGTTGTATTATGGTCGATAGTAACTGATTTAAGACCTAATTCCTCATTCAGATGTATTCCTAATTGTATGTAATGCTTATCTGTCATCTTTCTTCTTTCTTAATTCCACAACCTTAGAGGAGGAGTTTAAACACTCGGTATATTCTCCTCTGATGTAATACTTGATTTTACAATTTGCACTTGATCATTGGCATCAAGGAAGTAGGTTGCATTTCCACTCGCATTCTTCAAGGCTTCCATTGCCGTTCTCCTTATAACTTCATCATAGAACTTTTCAAGCCTTTCGGCACAATAGAAGTTTCCATTAATTTCTTTTATGTATTCTTGATATGATGGATATCCTTGTTCCTTGGCAAGATCATCCTTGGTTAATCATTTATGCAACATCCCTGTATATGCTTAACCTTTCCTCAACACGTTCTGACAACTTACGAAAATCATGGTCGTACAGCATTAAGTCATCATAGGTTGCAATGTTATACAGTACTGTTGAATGGTCACGGTTGCCTATTACCCTGCCTATATCCTTAAGCGACATCTTAGTGTATTTCCTTAAGTAATGGCAGATAAGGAAACGAGCGGTAACATACACCCTCAATCGGGATTTGCTCTTAATCTGTTCCAAGGTTATCCCCATCACATCGCTTACAGCGTTTATAATAGGTTCTTCCTGTCTGTTAAGGAAGGATAGCTTACTGTAGCTATCCAGTCCTGCGTATATTAGTGGGGTCATGGTGCGAATAATTTAATCTGTCTTTCCTTCTCGTAGTTGGTGATATGTATCTCCGTTCTCCGGTTCTTTAAATTCCTGCGCTCTCCAATCGTGATTACGTTCAACCCTCTTTGTTTTGCATTATCCAATATGAATTCATTATCAAACTCACTCATAGCGAACCGAACACCTGAATTGCAGAGCATATCGAAATGATCAATTACATCCTGTTCCTTATTATCATTGATGGAATACCAACCTTCTGTTTCGTAATACGGGCCATCGGAATAGATAAAAGAATCTGATCGTTTACATAGCGCTGATTCATCACAAAAGGATATCATCTTGATTACTTTTCTAAAATCCACGTTCATAAATCGTGCATCTTTCATGTACTCAAAAGTTGGTTCAATTCGGCTCAATAGGATATCCTTGGAATTGTCTGCGGTAAATTTGATGTTGTAACCTTTGGATAGGTAAGTGAAGTTTGAAATGAACAGAAAACGAATAGCTTTCCATATCGGATCTTCTTCTTTATTCTTCTTCCATAACTTCATGAGGCTTTGGTGAATTGGCATCAATTCAATTTGCCTATACAAATCCTCACGGTTATTCTTAACCACCATGAACAGATTGAAAACATCATCATCTAGATCATTAAGGAAATTGTACTTGACCTTTGGCTTATTGAAGAACATACCACCTGCTCCGAAAAATGGTTCAATGTAAATCTTATGCTCGGGAAAATGCGGAGTTATTAGATGTGCAATCTGCTGTTTGTTTCCGTTTCTTCTAAGTATCATTTTGAATTTATTGATGGTTAATAATCGTAATTCAACCCATCCTCCTGGAGATAGGCTATTATCATATCTGCTTGTTCTTGGATGGTCATCCTACTAAGATTTTATCTTTTATTTCCTGAGTAAGTCTTAAAATCTCTCTTGCAACCTCATCATTGATTTTACCATCCGACCATTCCGACTTTACAAAACTCTCTATCGTTTCTATGTCTGTATATATTTCCATTACGCTACCATTTTTAAAAGTTCCTCACCCTGACTTTCAGCCCAAGCCCGAACCACATGAGGAACTACACTGTTACCAATAAATTTCTTTTGATCCGATTGATTTCCGTGCAACTTATAGTCAGCAGGGAATCCCTGGATTAACTTCAACTCTGAAACTTTCAGCATTCTCATTCGGATATCTGATATCCCGTATATTGCCATGAATTCCTTTATCTTGACCATAGTTTCAGAATCATCTTCATAGATTTCAATTCTAACGGAATGATCTAGTGAATACTGAATAAAGTACAATGGAGCTTTGTCTTGACGTGCAATGATTGTTGGGCAAGGCTGCTCAATATGCATTGTATGACCACCATGTGAAGGATTGTATATAAAGCCTTTTGCAGTCATAAGAGCATGCTTATCCGATGTTAAAATTGTTCCTGCTGGTTGATTAATAGATTGATGATTGTGTTCGCCTGAATACTGTTTATCCAACCAATGAGCCTGAACCAAAGAAAACCTATCCTTTGTGGGGATTGTGTCTAATGGATCATTGATTGATTCACAACCTTTTTCATTACCGTAATATTTAGTCAGGAAACAAGGATTAATTAAATAATGATGTTTTCTACTTGCCAAAATTGTTGGTACGGGTTCATCAATTGATTTTGAAACCCCTTTATAGGAAGATGTTATTACGAATGGTTCAACGTTTACCAATGCTTGATTAGCAGCAGTAGTAATTGTCGCTAATGGACTGTTAACTGATACTATCTTATTCATTGGTCTACCTGAAAAGTATTTGGTAATGAATGCAGTTTGCACTAATCCGAACCTGTTTTCAGTGGGTATAGTATTGCATGGTTTTTCAATACTTGTTATACGGTCTTTACCTGAGTTATATTGAGCCAAGAAAGCTGATTTACCTCCAGCAACTTCTTTGATCAACCCTGCATAAATACGTTTGAGGGAATTCTCTACCAATGGTTTTTTACGTCCAAAAATACTTTCACCTTCATCCTCAAAATCCAATAGATCCTTTACGGCATTCCATTTCTTCAAATCGCTACCGAATAGGTTTGTTTTATTAGATCCTGTTTTGGAATGTGTAGGTTCTGGCCAAACAATAGGCAGTCCATTTTTTGCAAAGCATCCAAACAATCTATTACGGGAAGTGTAAGCTCCAAAGTCTGCCGAATTTAGTTCGCGCCAATCGTCACGGTAACCGAATGATTTAATATGCTCTCTCCATCGCATCCAATCAATTCCAGATTTCATGCTCAAAGGTTTTCCATTTTCATTAAGCGGACCCCATGACATAAACTCTACAACATTTTCAATCTGAACATAGTCAGGATTAATAGCAATTACATATCTGTCCAAGTGATCTGCTAAGGTCCTGGAATCAGCATCCCTCGATTGACCTCCTTTAGCCTTACTGAAATTCGTACATTCCAACGAAGCCCAAAGAACTACTTTAGCATTAGGATATAGTTTTCTATATGTTTTGACAATTTCAACTAAAGGTTCGAGGTGAAGCGTTCTGATATCCTCCTCAAAATGATATACTTCCGGATGGTTTTCCCAATGGCTACGGATAGCTTTGTGATCATGGTTGACACATGCTGCAACAATGGCGATTTGATTTCCATCTTTATCTTTCGCTTTTGCAAATCCTGTTGTTGTCCCCCCAGCTCCGCAGAATAGATCAACTACGATGTATCTGATAGCTTCTGGATTCTTAAGTATTTGCGGTGTGAAAGGTTTATGCTGAAGTATAAATGCGTTTATCATCCTTCCACCTCCTTTCCATCAATAGGTAGGGCGAGAGCGACTTTCATGAAGGTTATCCAATGAGTTTTCCCATGCCTTCCTGTCGTATGCCCAAACAATGGCTTAACAACGGTACATTTCAATACCTCGCTTACTTTAACTTGATCTTCGTTCCATTTGAATATCAACACACCATTAGGCTCTAAAACTCTAAAGCATTCTTTAAAACCATCCTTTAACATTGTTGGCCAATCGGTCGGTAGTTTGCCATACTTTTTGGCTAACCATGATGTTTCTCCGACCTTTTCCAAATGTGGCGGGTCAAATACGACGAGTTTAAATGAATTATCTGCGTATGGCATATTTGTAAAGTTGGCCACGACATCGGGCGAAATATTCAATTTTCTCCCATCACATAGGGTGTGTGATTCATTTCTAATATCTTGAAATATGACATTCGGATTCTCTTTGTTGAACCAAAACATCCGACTGCCACAACAGGCATCCAATACCGTTGGCGCGAGTTCCTTTATTGTTAAACTTTCCATTTGGTTGTGGGGGTTATTGTAAAACGTTTCTGTTAATTTCAAGGAGTTCGTCAATTCTGCAAGTGACTGATTTCCCATACTTAGTTTTTAAATGACAGGTATTTCCGTCAATAGCAATCAATCGCCAGACCATTGAGAATTTCTTAGCCCATTTGATGTGGTATTTCCTGCCTATCGTTGGCATTGTGACCTTGTGGGTTTCGTGCTTTTCCATTCTTCTGTGATTTTACGAAGCCAATGACCTCAGTTTCCTTTCCTGTTCTTCTTTCCATGCACTTCGTATTTCCTCGTTGCTACGTGGGTCGTCCAAAGGCACCATTATTAGGAGTTTGTCGGTCACCCTAATAGGGCGTTCTTCTACCTTAGCCTTTATGGCAAACACCTTTTTCCCACCATGAACCTTTGCAAATCCCTTTTCCAGATTAGGTAGGTAATCTTCCCTACGTAACTTCTCCTTGCCCAGATATAGCATCTTACTTGACTTCCTGATCATTATAATACCGAGATTAGTTGTTTCAATTCCTGTACATTTCCAACCTTGCATTTCCTGTACTTAGTACCAATGGATACCCACACTTCGTCGAAGTTGACTACATAGATTTCGGTTGACTGATCAGCATACATTTGGTAGTATGGTAAATTGTCATTACCCCATGACTTGCCACCATATTCAAATCCCAACTCACGCAGCGCTACTTCCGGAAATCTTCCCAGGAATGCTTTTGATAGATGCACCACTGTCATCCTTGGACTTGGTTGCATCATTGTGTTTGCTCTGTTCATTTATTGTGTTTCTTAATTCTTTAAAATATCCTCTTGCAAAATCAGGCAGATCCAATCTCCTTACCGCTGTATATGTTGAATCGGTAAATTCGTATTCTGACCAACCGCTGTCAATCAAAGTCATGATTGCATTACGTAATGCTACCTCTCCACCTTTCTTGGTCACCAGATCAACCAGCTTCCTTGGCGGATATCCCAACTTCACTTTCTCCTGGAGTATTCTCAGTGCTTTTGCCAATGGGTCTACTTGCGTGACTACCTTCTCATCTTTCATTTTAATTGTTTTAAAAAGTTTCCAAAAGAATCATATATGCAACAATATGGACACACTTATGCTTATATCTGACTTGACTATGCAAACCTATTAAAAGTTTCCGAAATAAGCAAATATGCAACAAAACTTTTTGAAAATTATTTTTTCCACTCGCTTTCAGGTCGTAGATTTGGGGTGTTGTCAAAGTAATCGTACATGCAATTCTGAAAGGATATTTACTAAAAACTTCACGTATTTTTTACAGTCGGCGTGGGGAATTATCGTAAAACATTGGTAATCAAAATATAGTGGCTGCGAGAGCGCAGGATTCATAACCCNNTCGATCCTGCTCCCCGCTACTGGAAAAAAGCTCATCTTATGATGAGCTTTTTTAGTATTTAGACTTCACAATTATTTTTTTGGTAATTCAGCAATGGTTTTACCTTTTAGGCTTTTTTCAACCAAGTAAGCTATAAATTTGGTGAAAGGTTCGATGTTTTGTTCAACACTGGCCTGTTCGAGTGCTTGCATATATTCATCTCGGTTTTCCACCGGAATTACCGACCATCTATATCCGCCCGAAGCAAGCATTACATTCATTAAAAAACGTCCCATTCTTCCATTGCCATCCATATAAGGGTGAATGAATACAAAAATGAAATGCCCTAAAACAGCCCTAACGGATGCTTCTGTTTCTTCTTCCAACAATTCAAATAATACAGGCATAGCATCACGCATGTTGTCAACGTTTAAGGGTATGTGTTTAGAGTTGCCAATATAAACCTGGTTGTTGCGATATCCAGCCAGATCAGCGGCTTTTAATAAACCTGCTGTTACACTAGGATCGAAAAGTTGCCGATACCATTTAGAATGGTCCCTGTCAACCTGAATTCCAGCATTTGCTCCACCCAATATGAAGTTGATGCTTTCTTTAACGGACTGAAATGCCTGATAATACCCTCTCGCTGCCATTGCATCTCGCTGTTTTCGATCATCTTCACTCCCCTTGGTATCCCATTTTCCTGAACTTACCTTCTCAATCATTTCTGGTGTCACGCGATAGCGTTCTATGGAGAGGGAGTGATAAGCATCAGTGACGTAGATATCGTCGATTTCTTTTAGGAAAGATTCCTTATTTTCTGGTAGTCCCGGTGAGGCTGGGAAGTTCTGTATAATCACCTTTCGCATCTGCTCCCACATCAACCGGATACGAGTGGCATATGGGGACCTTTCGCGGGCAGGTAAATTCATTTCGATTTTATTTTCGAATGGATCTTCTTCGCGGATATCATAATCTGCCTGTTTAAAGGTATCTGTGATCTGGTCCGCAATTCTGCCCCTATTGATATTCCTCAAGGCTCCTGCCAGTCGGCCTGCCAAGGTGGTATGACCGTTTTCGAGCAATATGGGCAAGAGTTCGGATGCGTCCCTTATTAATGACAACGCCGTACGTGCATCTATAGCATTTCTCGTGTAGATGGTTGCTGAACTATAAATGAGAGCGGACTGTAAATTGTACATTCGTATCCCTTTATCAGTAACGAAAAGTTGATTTGCTGGGGGTAGTTCTCCTCTGAGATTAAAAAGTGAAGTATTGTGTGGCAATGTAGTTGGATGGTTGTTTCCTTTTGGAGAACGAATAATTAACTGCTGAGGTACAGATTGTTTGCCTGCATGGAGCAATAAGGACTGGTCGGCTGAGAGGCACCAGTCGTCCCCATATCTATGACTCAGGAATACCCCAATAAAATCCCAATACGAACTGTACCAGGCTGTGGTTTCACCATCCTTTGCTTCCGGATGGGAAGCAATATACCAACCTTTGGCGACTTCCCTTATAAATCCATTCTTTTTCAGAATTTCACGGAATTTACGATTAGGAATGTCATCTGTATGGATGCCTATTGCCCCTTTTTCTTGTAATTGTCTAAGAAACTTTAGAGCTTCAACAAACCTTTCTCTCGGTGTGGCCATATCGTAATTAGTTTTTCAAACACTCAAGTGCTTTTATTATTAATCATTGATGTGGTAAATTTAGTAAATATTGTTGTAGTATTTTTATTAAATCATGTTGTGATAGTTTTATTAAACCATGTTCAGTATTTCAATCTTATGTATGCTGTTGTAAAGGATTTTGTGGCACTCCTGGATGACTATGTAGTTGACTTATAGATTGATGATGTCAAAATAATTCATGAGCGAAATATATAGGGATGCCAGCACAAAGTTCATCCCAATAATCTTGGCGATTACAATCCACAATCTGGACCGTTTTTCATGCATCATTAGAAAACCGAAGATGCTGCCAAATAAAAATAAAAAGGGGATCATGAAAAAGGTAAGAAACAGATTGACCCCATCCTTAGAAAAGTTGATTTGGAAAGCCACCATAAACAGGTTCAATACATTTATCAATAAGAGGATAATATTGAGTTGCGCCGCGATATAGGTGTTGGCAAGAAAATGTTCCCAATAATTGTATTTATGTTTATAAAAAGTAATCCAGGTTATTAGACTGGTAATTGGAATCAAAAGAAAGATGAAAACACTAAAATATTTCCCGAGGAATCCATGTCCGATGAGTTGATCAGCATGTGCAGCAGGTTGAATTTTATCGATCCATAAGTGTATGCCTTTAATTATCAAGGAACAAATGGTCGTCATGATCAAGACAAAGGCAAAGGGCCGAAAATAAGCTACACGTTTTCCATCAAGGTAATCTTTAATCATTAAACCCGGCTTGGTGAAAAGGCACTTTAAAGTATAGAAAAAGCCTTTATCCACATGGAAAACGGAATGCGGGATATCATGTAGAAAATAATGCGCATCGATTCGGTGTTCATGGGCAGACTGTCCACATTGGGGGCAATAATTTCCTATGAAATTAAATTGGCAATTTAGGCATACGGCATTCTCCTCTCGATGTGGCATAAGGTTTATTTAGTTAGTTAACTAAATATATAAAATTCAAGTAAGAAATGAGTTTTTTCCTTTCGGAAATAATAGATAAAATTCATTTCTCTTATATCAAATTCGTCTTAAAACTGAGCCTAGCTAATTATTAAGGATTTCGTGTTTAGTATTAAGCATGCTGAATTTTTAGACTGCATATAGATACAATCATTTAATATATTAATAAACAATATATTATAATTCTTTTAAAGATAAATTAATTCAAAATAGGTAATATTGTGTAATTAAATACAGACTTAATATTTGAATTGTGAAATATCTAGAATTAAACGAGCAGATTAAAGCCCACTTGATACAAGAGAAACCATATTTAGATATGGATTTTACATTGACAAAATTAGCAGATAGCCTGGATACCTCCCTTTATCATTTAGAAAAAGCCTTGAAACAACATTTTGAAGGATCGATTTATGAATATATTAACCAGCTTCGAATAGAATACTTTATATCTCAAATTGACCGGATAAATGCAGGTGAATTAAATATTATTACTTTAGCTTACGAATCTGGATTTAAATCAAAATCCTCATTCCGTAATAATTTTAGACAAATACAGGGAATCTCACCCACAGCCTATATTCTCAAGTATATAAAAAATTAATATTCTTAGGCATGATAAAATTTAACAACCAATTTACACATGAGTTGTTAAATTTTTTGGTAATATTATTAAAAACCACATGCTATGGAAATTATAAACAATGAGACTAACCTACAATTCGAATATAGGGAAGCTGATGAGATCGCACGCTTGGAATATCGCTTTTATAAAAAAGACATTGCTTTGATGCATACGGTCGTTCCTGATAGCATGAAGGGAAAGGGAGTGGCTTCTGCCTTGGCAGAGCAAGCTTTTGCATTTGCCAAGGCGATGAATAAAAAAGTCATGGTGTATTGTCCCTTCGTTGCGAAATATGTCCAAAAACATCCAGAACTAAAAGATCAAATTGATAGGGATTACCATCCGAATCTATAAGGTCAATCTTTAAAATCAATTTATAAGATCAATTCCCTTTCAATTCCAATCTCTTTCAAAAAGACCTCATCATGCGAAACCAGCAGTAAAGTTCCCTGAAATTGCTTGATGGCTTCTGTAAGTATAAGGATATTCTGTAGATCAATGTTGTTGGTTGGTTCGTCCAAGACTATGATATCAGGGGCTTGATTGGAAATATTCAGACAACATAATAACAATCGCATTCTTTCCCCACCACTTAAGGAAAGACAAGATTTATCCCAAGTTTCCTTATCAAATAGAAAACGATTCAACCTAATTTTCACTTCATGTTCTTGAAGGCCTGCATGATTAAATTGTTGTGCCATTTCATAGATGGATTGATTGGACTTGATTAAGGAATATTCCTGGTCTACATAGACGTATCTTTTGCTATTGGAAAGGAGCTTTCCCTTGGAGGGTTCCAAAATACCTAACAAAAGTTTGATCAAGGTAGTTTTACCGGAGCCATTTAATCCTTTAATAGCAATTCTTGGCCCATGCCGGATCTGAAAAAGAAGATTTTCCTTCCAAAGAAATCTTCCGCTGTTACTGGCTTCAAAATCATTTAATCCATCATTGGAAAGAATCTTATAATTAATTTCCTGGGCTTCTAAAAGTAATTTACCACGATAACTATCCGAGTTTTCAAACCCGAATTGCATTTGATCTATTTCGGGGAGAATACTTCTTAAACTGGTTAATTGATTTTGGATCCCCAATATTTTTTCTTCATGTACCGATTTCAGTTTTGAGGAACTTCCTTCAGCTTTATTGCGAAGGGTATTCATCATGATCTTTGGCACCCCAGCACCTTCCTGCTTCTTTTTGCCCCGTGCATTCAATTTATTTTGCCTTTCTATCGCCTCTTTTTCTTTTTCCTTTGCCTTCCGGAGTTCCTTTTGTTGCGATTGTACCTGATGGTTCAGCGCATCCAATTCAATTCCCTTTTGCTCGGCATAAAAACGGTAATTGCCGCCATATAATCGAATCCCATCACGGCTTAACTCTGCTATTTGTGGGGTCAATTCCAATAATTGCCTATCATGACTAACGATCAAAAGGGTTTTGTTGGTTTTTTCGACAAAATCATAGAGTAATTTGCGGCCATCTTGATCTAAATGATTACTTGGCTCATCCATCAGAATAAATTCCGGCTCCTGGATTTCTATACCCGCTAAAAAAACCTTGGTCTTTTGGCCTCCGCTCAGACTGCCTAATTTTCGCACTAGATCTAATCCGGATAAGTCCCATTTTTCTAAAGCTTGTTCACAACGATCTTCCAAAGTCCAATCATCTTCAAGAATTTCCATGTTTTCCGCTGTCGCCTCTCCCTGCAGGATAGCATGTAAAGCACGTAGTTTACCTGAAATTCCTAATGCCTCCGCAATAGTTAGGTCATTGTAATCGTCATGGGTCTGCGGAATGTAGTACGGTTTTGATGTACAGCTTATTATTCCTGAAGACAAGGGAAGTTTATCGGCAATAATCTTTAAAATACTGGATTTTCCTGCACCATTGTTCCCGATAAGGGCAATCTTATCATTTTTATTGATAATGAAATTGATGTTCTCGAACAGAACATCTTTATTTGGATGTATATAAGTTGCTTGTTGTAATATAAACATAAATCCTTTCGCTTAGGGGTGAAATACTGGATTGCGAGCTCGTTAAAGAGCTAACGGAATCAAATGCGGAAAGATTTATTTATTACATATAGAATTATTTCGTGTGCTACAAAGGTAGCTATTTAATTTAAAATCTGAAAACCGTCAGATTTAGGCGTTCTCCATCGTCCTGATTGTCTAAGCATTTTCAATCGTTCGGAAAGTCAGGTTTATCCGAGGACCATGCTGGGCAAATGAAAACCCAACTACAGAAAAAGCACGATACCAAGAATAGAAACTGCTACGAGGTTATAGAAGAAAGTCCAAAATTAATAGTCGTAGTATATTAGGATGAGAATTAATAAAATGTAATATAAAAATATATGGATGTTTTTTATACTTAAATATTAATAAATTTATAACCAATAAATTATGAGAAGATATAAAATTACTCTAACATCATTATTAGTAGTCTAAAATATTGAGGGATGTTGGTATTACCGTGATAATATTTGTTTAGTGCATGATATAGTTTGTGTATGTTGCGATCATTGGTATTGCTTATGGGGTTGTAAAAAGGAGGATTTTTGCAATAAATAATAAAAACTAAGTATCTATTAATAATGAAAAAAATATCTCCATTTATTGTTTCTTATGTTGCAATTCTGCTTAACGTATGCTACTTAGGCTTATGGATTTATGCGTTTAATAAATATGATCGATATGAGGATAAAGTTAGTTTTTTTAAAAAATTTATTCCTTTTTCTAATTTCGAATTGGTTTTGATAGCCTTATCAGTATTTTCAATAATTGTTTTTGCAAGAAGTAAGATGCCAATAAATAAGGTTTTGTTTATTGTGCAAATAGGATTTACAACTTTATTTATATGGCAATTTCTTTAAAATATTGAGTCCCTATATATAATAGACAACACTTAGACATTGTATACTGGTAAAAGCGGAAAAACCAGTAACCTTCAGATTAGCAGTTTTCAATCATCCTGATTGTCTAAGCATTTTCAATCGTTCGGAAAGTCAAGTTTATCCGAGGACCATGCTGAACCTTGGTAGGAGGGAGCCGATGTAACCAATGGGTCTGCGTTTGGTCTTTCATAATCAATAAACTGCCATTTTCAAGGTTGATATCAATTTTTTCCTTGCTTTCTTTATGCTTGAAGCTGAACTTCCTTTCCGCCCCAAAAGTAAGGGAAGCAATAGCACCATTTTTTTTGAGATCTTTTTCGCCATCACTATGCCAAGCCATACCTTCCGATCCATCGTGATAGAGATTCAATAGGCAAGAATTAAAAGTCTCTCCTGAGGCTTTTTCAACCAGCTGCTTAAGTTCCAATAAAACATCAGTCCAGGGTAGGGCAACTTTTTGAATGCCTGAATAAGTATATTCAAAGCGCCGATCTCCATACCAGGCAACCTTCCTTTTCGTTTCGATATGCTTTCCAAAAATTAGTGCCTGATCAGGCTTCCAAGCAATTTCATGCCATAAGGCATCATAAAAATGGCGCTGTTTATCGGTAATAACGCCGTAATAATGCACCGTACCATCATAGGGCAACAAATTCTTTTCAGGATCTGCGAAATTGAATAACATCATATTTTAAACCGAAGGCTGATTTTCTGGATATAATTGCGCTTGTTCCCATCCAATGATGGCAGATTTACGGATGGGTTCCCATCGATATCCGCCCAGCTTACCAGAGCCTTGGATCACCCGATGACAGGGGATCAGAAATGCAATCGGATTTTGTCCAATGGCTGTTCCTACTGCTCTCGATGCTTTTGGATGGTTGATCTTATCGGCAATAGACTGATAGGTCCTTAACTCCCCAGAAGGAATCTCCAATAATGCTTGCCAAACCTTTAATTGGAAAGGTGTGCCTTTTAGATGCAATTTGATGTTGGAAAGCGAAGCTTCACCACCATTGAAAATCTGCATCGCATCCTTATGGAAGGATGTTTCCATTTCCTTGAATTCCGCCTGCATAAATCTAGATTTAAGCTCGAGCAAACCATCTTCACCTTCCGATACAAAGGCCATGTAACAAAGCCCTTTTTCGGTTGAACCCAGCAGGCATATCCCAAATGGACTAGGCTGGTAGCTGTACTTAATCAGCAACCCTTGGCCATCGTTCTTGAAAGTTGCCGGACTCATACCTTCAATCTGTACAAAAAGATCATGTAACCGACTGGTACTGCTTACACCTGTTAGGATATGGGTGTCAAAAAGATTGTGTTCTTTTCCGCGCAATAATTTCTTCGCGTAATCCAATTGTAAGTACTGAAGGAACTTTTTCGGACTTGTGCCTGCCCATTCACTAAACAGTCGCTGAAAATGATAGGGACTCAAATGTACATGTTCGGCCAGATCCTCCAAACTGGGTTTCTGTTGGAAATTATCTTGTAAATATTGGATAGCTTTTGCAATCCGATTATAATTAATCTCTTGTTGTGTTCTTTCCATACTCAAATTTCCAACCTTTCCCACAAATATAAAATCCGATTCTTGCTAAATGTTTAGCTAAAAACTTATTTAGCCAAGTATCCACCATCCACTGGATAGTAAGATGCAGTAACAAAGGAAGATTTTTCTGATGCTAACCATAAGGTCAACTCGGCTACTTCCTCTGGTTTTCCTAAGCGTTGGAAGGCATGTTGGGTTTCTAAAAACTTCAAACTAGCCTCATCCATCGCATTATCAACCAATGGGGTAGAAATAAATCCAGGGCCTATGGCATTGATACGAACGCCTTTGGTGGCATATTCCCATCCTGCAGCCTTGGTCAATCCAACTACACCATGCTTTGCAGCTACATAGGCAGAAGAGTTAGCAAAGCCAACAGATCCTAATATAGATGCCATATTGATGATGCTACCACCTGCTTTTTCAATTTCAGGTATTTGATAATGCATGCCGTAAAATACACCATTCAGGTTGATGTCGATAACTTTTTTCCAGCCTTCAATCGATAGATCAGCAACTGCTGCGGCTTCTCCACCGATTCCTGCATTGTTCACTGCGATATGTAATGCGCCAAAATTTTCGATGGCAGCTTCCACAATTTTCTTGTTGTCTTCCGGAGAGGCCGAATCTGCTTTGATGAAGATCACATTACCTTCTCCTAAATTGTTGATCAGTTCATTGCCCAATTTATCATTGAGATCCGAAATCACCACTTTGGCACCTTCTTTAACAAATAATTCTACAATGGCTTTTCCAATACCTGAGGCTCCCCCAGTTACGATGGCTACTTTGTTTTCAAGTTGTTTCATAAGTATTGCTTTCTTTATATTCCTAATTTAAGCAACTAATTGTTAGGAAACTGTGATAAAAATCACTACGAAGAATGATTATGACTTTCCAAGGAAGAATACCAAACAAGCTTACATTATTTTGATAAATCCTGTGGTGGAAAATCCGAAGTGCCATCATCCAGAATAATGGCCGATCCTCTTCCATATTCATTGCTATACACCTTGATCAAGACCCCAATAGAAGAAAGGATCAATGGTCCAAAGATCAAACCCAACATGCCGAACATTTTTAATCCTAAAAGAACCCCAAATACTGTAATCAATGGCGGGACATTGCCTAAGGTCTTCAGAATGGTAAATCGCAGGATATTATCGATACTTCCAATGAGGAATAGACCATAAAGTAATATACCGATGCCATTTCCAGTTTGTCCAGAAGCCAGCGTAATGATGCCTAATGGAATATAGATGGTCATGGTACCTAATACAGGGACAATGGATGCTACTCCTGTTAGGATGCCCATCAAAGATCCAATACCCTAACATGGCAACTACCCCTTGGCAAGCCCCTAAAATCGGAATCCCGATCGCATTCGATCTTACCATGGAATCCACCTCATGCCAGATCTCATCTTTACTCCTTGGAGAAAAGGGAATGGCCTTAATGATAAATTCTTCCATTTTGCGTCCATGAACCTGCATGAAATACAGTACAAAGAAGGTCACTAAGATATTAACACCAACCTCGGCCACGGAATTCAAGATGCTGGGCACATATTTCGTAAACCGTTGCAACATCGCCAATAAAGCCTCATCAGACATGTCTATATCCTTTAGAAAAGGCTTGTCAGCCATATATTCCTTTAACAGGTTGAACTGGGATACAATCTGATCTGTATTACTTAGAAAGGATGTAATCTGCGGAATCAGGTAGTCTACGATCGCCCATATCGGCAATACAATAAACACAATCGAAAGGAGGATGAACATGATGCTGGTGAGCGTTTTGTTGCCTCTCCGAACCTCCGTTAGATAAAAAAAACTTTTTCTAAATAAGATGTATAAAGTGATAGCACCAAGAAATCCTGGCAAGTAGTAAAAAAGGTTCTTGAAAATAATGATACCGATCAGGATAATAATCAATATTAACATGATCTGGTTGATGGAATTGTTGTTGATTTGCTTGATTCTCATATTGCGCGATTTCCTAAGCAATTTAAGCAAATCTTAAGGAATTCTTGCCAAGAAGAATCTTTTGTATAAAAAAAGAGCTCCATCTCAAAAAGATGGAGCTCTTCTGTATAAGATAAAGCTTATGCGCCTAATTGAACGCGTTTGAAAGCTGTAACTGTTAATCCTTTAGCTACGGTATCTAAGAATTGAGCAATGTTTTTAGAAGAATCTTTTACGAACTCTTGGTTCAATAAAGTAGAATCTTTGTAGAATTTGTTCAATTTACCAGCAGCGATTTTCTCAACCATTTCTTCTGGTTTACCTTCCGCACGGATCTGATCTTTAGCGATCTCTAATTCACGCTCGATAGTTTTTGAATCAACACCATCTTTATCGATAGCAACTGGGTTCATAGCAGCGATTTGCATAGCTACGTCTTTTCCAGCCTCTTCAACACCATCAGCATCAGCAGAAAGTCCTACCAATACACCTAAACGGTAGTTACCGTGGATGTAAGCAACAACTTTCTCTGCATTTACAGCTTCGTATTTAGATACTTCGATTTTCTCTCCGATTTTACCAGTTTGGTCGATCAATAAATCAGCGATTTTAGTTCCACCGATTTCTAATGCTTTTAAGTCTTCCAATGAAGCAGGTGCGTTGTTTAATGCAACATCAGCAATTGATTCAGCGAAAGCGATGAAGTCAGCATTTTTAGCTACGAAGTCAGTCTCACAGTTTACTTCAACAACGATACCTGATTTTCCATCAGCTGCTGCTTTAGCAATGATTACTCCTTCGTTAGAGTCACGGTCTTGACGGCTAGCGGCAACTTTAGCACCTTTTTTACGAAGGTAATCTACTGCTGCTTCGAAGTCTCCATTGGCTTCGATCAACGCTTTTTTACAATCCATCATACCAGCGCCAGTTTGTTGACGCAATTTGTTTACATCTGATGCAGAAATTTGTACTGACATAGTATATTTTTTTTTAAAATTACGATTGAAGTGTTAACATTCCGTTCTTGAAAGAATAACAGTATGTTAATTTAAAAAAAACCGGACAGACAGGGGAGGTAAAAGGAAGCTCATCTTCCAGAAACCAACACTTGTCTATCCGGCTTATCTAATAGAATATATTATTCTACGTCTTTTGCTTTACGAGTGCGTTTTCCTGGAGTAGCTTCTGTAGCTTCACCATTGTCAACTGCTGCTTTTGATGCTGCAGCTTCTTTTTCCGCGTCCTCTTCTTTATCGCGCTTGCGCTCTTCTAAACCTTCTGTGATTGCTTTTCCGATTACACTAGCGATTAAGCTGATGGATTTTGTTGCATCATCATTCGCAGGAATTGGGAAGTCAATGTTCGTAGGGTCAGAGTTCGTATCAACCATTGCAAAAGTAGGGATGTTCAATTTCATCGCTTCAGCAACAGCAATATGCTCTTTCTTAACGTCGATGATGAACAAAGCTGCTGGCAAACGGTTCAAGTCTGCGATACCTCCTAAAAGGTTCTCTAACTTGATACGCTCACGTTGAATCATCAATTTCTCTTTTTTAGACAATACATCGTAAGTGCCATCTTTTTGCATCTTATCAATGTTTGACATTTTCTTGATTGATTTACGTACTGTCGCGAAGTTTGTAAGCATACCACCTAACCAACGTTCTGTTACGAAAGGCATGTTAACTGCTTTTGCTTGCTCAGCGATAATTTCTTTTGCTTGTTTCTTTGTTGCTACAAATAATACTTTACGACCTGATTTTACGATTTGTTTGATAGCTGATGCAGCCTCATCCAATTTCGTAAGAGTTTTGTTCAAGTCAATAATGTGGATACCGTTGCGTTCCATGAAAATGTACTTAGCCATTTTCGGATCCCACTTACGAGTAAGGTGACCAAAGTGAACACCTGCATCCAATAATTCTTGATATGTTGTTCTTGCCATTTTTTGATCCTCCTGATATTAACGTTTACTGAATTGGAATCTTCTACGTGCTTTACGACGTCCTGGTTTCTTACGCTCAACCATACGGTCATCACGTGTCATTAAACCTTTAGCGCGTAATGCAGGTTTTACTTCTGGGTTAAGCTCTACTAACGCTTTAGCAATTGCTAAACGTACAGCTTCTGCTTGACCTTTAACTCCACCACCTTGAACATTAACGTTGATGTCAAAATTTGCAAGAGACTCTGCTACCAATAAAGATTGGGTAACAATGTACTGCAATGGTAATGTTGGGAAATATACTTTGTAATCTTTACCGTTTACCGTGATATTCCCGTTGCCAGCTGTTAAGTAGATGCGGGCAACAGCAGTTTTTCTTCTTCCTGAAGTGTTAGTTGTTGACATAGTCGTTCTCCTTAAAATTTAACTGGTTTTGGATTCTGTGCCTCATGCTTGTGCTCAGTTCCAGCATAAACATAAAGATTCTTGAATAATTGACGTCCTAAACGATTCTTAGGTAACATCCCGCGTACCGCTTTCTCGATGATGCGCTCAGGGTGTTTTGCCATTAACTCTTTTGGAGAAACGAAACGTTGACCACCTGGGTAGCCGGTGTAGCGAACATATACTTTGTCGCCCAACTTGTTTCCAGTCAATCTAATTTTGTCTGCATTGATAACAATCACGTTATCTCCACAGTCTACGTGTGGGGTGAATGAAGGCTTGTGTTTTCCACGGATCACTTTCGCGATCTCGCTTGCCAAGCGCCCCAAAATCTCGCCTTCAGCGTCAACAACGATCCACTCTTTGTTAACGGTGTTCTTGTTAGCAGAGACAGTTTTGTAACTTAACGTATTCACTTGCTTTTATTTAATTAATTAATATTTTTCTAATCCTTCTGTAATCACTACAATAAGGTCTGCAAAGGTAAGATATTTGTTTTCAATTTCCAAAATAAATTCCTACCTTGTTTTTGGTAGTTTTGTCTTTTATAAGGTGAAACCCTTAATGGAATATAAATAATGGAGAAAATATTGTTGCGCAGGCTTTGGATGTTGGGTATCTTGTTGTTGCTGGGAACATTCGTGTTTGCTCAAGACTTGAAAGATAATAAAGAATACAAAGAAAAGCTTCAAGCCATTGAAGCTAAATTAAAGAGTGGCGATATCCCCGCTGCTTTGGCCGGAATTGAAGAGGTTCTTCAGAAANNCTGCGGAAATGTTCTATGCCAAATCATTATTGTACGCCCAGGCAAGAAATTTTGATGTGGCCATTCCTGCTGCTCAACAGGCAGTGAACAACGATCCAGACAATCTTATCTATAGAAATCACTTGTTAGAGCTTTATAAAAGTAGTGGCGATCTGGATTCGGCTATCGGTCTGATAAATGAAGTGCTTGAAAAGAATGATAAATCCTCCGCAATCTTTCGCGAGAAAGTGATGTTGCTGCATGCTGCCAAACGATCAGATGAAGCATTGGATGTCATCGAACTGAGCAATGGTAAATTTGGAGAGTCCGATACCTTGGATGTTTTGAAGGCGGAGATCCTGATGGATATGGATAAGGATGCGGAAGCTGCAACAATCCTCAACAAATGGAGACAAAAGAAATCCCCAATTAGACAGGTTTATAGTGCCCTGGGTTTTCTGAACCTTGAGAATAATAAACCAAATGAATCCGTTAAGATTCTGATGGAAGGTTTGGAAAATACCAAGGATGATCTGCTTTACTTTGATCTTGCCGACGCCTATGTNNGGTAGATCTAAAAAAGGAAAAACTTGCCTATGACGCCCTCAAAACTGGTTTTCAATCCAGTTCCATCGGTTATTTTGATAAACATCGCGTGATGTACAATGTCATGTCCATCAACCAAAACCTCAATCTGGACCAAAAGCAAGAATTGGCCAATATCCTGGTGCTAAAACATCCACGTGTGGCGGATACCCATATGTTCAAAGGGGACGTGCTATGGCAAAAGGGGGAGCTGGACCAGGCAAAATCCCTATACCTTACCGCAGTTTCCATGCAGCCGCAATTAATAGACGCCTGGCGAAAGTTGGTGGAATTGAACATTTCTTCGGGAGATACGGATCAAGCCATCCGAGATGGACAGGAAGGCCTTAAATTAAATCCAGGTAATGTCATGTTGACCTATTATATCGGGGTAGCTAACCTGGTGAAGAAGGATTTTGACGAAGCAAGGAAATACTTGGAAACCGCCTTGAATCAGAGCGAGAATGAAAACGCCTTTATACAGTCGACAATCTATACCTCCCTTGGAGATCTTTACCATGAATTGAAAATGACCTCCGCATCGGATGTCGCTTATGAAGAAGCAATCAAATTGGATTCTACCAATGTGGGAGCTATGAATAACTATGCTTATTACTTAGCCCTGCGCAAATCGAACCTGGATATTGCGGCAAAACATGCTGCCAAAGCGAATGACATCAACCAAAAATCTGGAACTTTCCAGGATACTTATGCTTGGGTATTGTTCCAGCAGGAAAAATTCAAGGAAGCTTTATACTGGATCGAGCAGGCTGTCAAGAATTCTGATGCATCGGCTGTGCTCTTTGACCATTATGGAGATATATTGATGAAATTAGGTCGAAGCAAAGAAGCAATAAAACAGTGGGAAAAAGCGTTGACCATGAGCAACAATAGTTCCGTAGATAAAGAAAAAATAAAACAGAAGATTAGTGAGAAAAAATATATTGAATAAAATCAGCCTCCTTTTGGTATTGGCGGTGCTGATGAATGCCTGTGGAAGCAAGAAACAAACGGTCAAAACTGATCCTACCTTACCAAAGGCAAGCAATAATGAAGAGTTGCTCCGGAATTTTGAATTGAGTAATCTTGATTTTCACACCTTCAATGGCCGTGCAAAAGCAAAAGTCGTCATGGGCAAAGAAGATCAAAATGTAACCTTGAATATCCGGATCGATAGGGGTAAAGCCATATGGGTTTCTGTGACTGCGCTTTTAGGCATTGAGGCTGCACGCGTGATGATCACGCCTGATAGCGTTAAGATCATGAATAAATTGCAAGGGGAGTATATTAAAAAACCATTCTCCTATATCTATAAATACACCAATCCAGGGATTTCCTACAGGATGTTGGAAGATATTTTGGTTGGAAATATCTCGGTGGAGATGTTGCGGACCGATCAATTGCAGGTAGCAACTTCTACGGATGATGTACAGATCATTGGTGTAAAAGAAGGATTGACCTTCCATTATGGGGTAAACGCCCAGAATCGACCATTTAATTTTAATTTGATGGAATTGGGCAAAGCAAATAAACTGGAGGCCAATTATTCAGACTATGCCATGATCGGAGCCTACAATTTTCCGCAGCGTTTCACGTTAAATGTGGAGGGATCTGGTGCAAAGGTTTCAGCGGATATGGCTTATAATAGGGCTGAATTCAATATTGCGAACGAAATGCCCTTTAACGTACCATCAAAATATAAGGTTATCAATTAATTATAAACCTCATTTAATAAAGAAATTATAGTTTTTTTTGTTTTCGTATTGTGTATATCCTTATTTTTGGAAGTTTTAACAAAACGACAAGATAGAATTTAGCGGTTCATGGATTTTAAAAAGATTGTATTAAGCATTTTTTCCCTGTTTTTTTTAATTAGCCTTTCCTACGGCCAAAGTAGTGTGGAATTGAAGAAACAGCGGGAAAGAATAGATAGAGAGATTGCCCAGCTACAGAAAGTATTGACAGCCAAAACTGCCGAAAAATTACTTTCACAACGTGAAGTTGCCGCGCTAAGTAAACAATTGGACCTTCGCGAAAATAAAATCGGAACCATCAATAGTGAACTTCGAATCATCAACAATAATATTGCATCCAATAATAAAATCGTTGATAAACTGAAAGAAGAGCTCGAGAAAATGAGGCAGGATTATGAAAAAATGATCTTGTTCGCTTTCAGAAACAAGAATGGATACAATAAGATGATGTTTATATTCGCATCAAAAGATTTTAACCAAGCTTTTAAACGTATTAAATATCTTCAGCAATTTACCGATGCCCGGAAGATTAAAGTGTCAGAAATCGAAGGACATAAAAAGGAGATCGAGTTAAAATTGGCGCAACTTCAACGTGACAAACAGACCCAACAGAACCTATTAAAGGAACAACAAAAGGAAAGAGATATTATCGCTAAGGATAGGGCGGCCCATTCTTCGGAGTTGAACAAATTGGCAAGCGAAGAACGTGGTTTCCGCGGACAGCTGACCAAAAAACAACAAGAAAGAAAACGTATTGATGCTGCCATGAAGGCAGCGATCGCCCGTGAGGTAGAAGCCGCTCGTAAATTGGAAGAAGAACGTCGTAGAAGAGCCGCAGAGGCAGAAGCTAAGAAATCCGGTACAACGGTAGCAGAAGCCGAAAAGAAAATCGAAAAGAAAACTGGATCTTCAGTCTTAAACAATACGCCAGAGGCAGCAAAATTATCCGCTGGATTCTCCTCGAACAGAGGTAGACTTCCTTGGCCGGTTTCACAAGGTAATATTGTGCGCAATTACGGTAATGTGGTGGTAGAACGGAACGTTCATGACTTCTACGATTATATCCGTATCCGTACATCAGAAGGAGCTCCAGTTAAAGCCGTTTTTGAAGGAACCGTTATCCAGGTGTTGAATATGGGTGGAACCGCGGTTGTCATTCAACATGGTGAGTATTTTACCGCATACTCCAACCTAAAATCAGCATCTGTAAGAAAGGGACAGAAAGTTTCTACAGGTACGGTAATTGGTTCAGCGGATTCAGATCCGGACGAAGGTTATTCCTTCATGGATTTGAGTATTTACAAGGGGCAAACCCCTGTAAATCCGTCACAATGGATAGCAAGATAGTTACAGGGATTTTGTGATTTTATCGCTATATTTGTTAGATTTACATTAAGGAAGAATTAGTTAATTATTAAAAATATGTACACATCAGGATTATTATTTTTAGGTACAAACGAGATTATCATCATCGTGGTCGTAGTGTTATTGTTATTTGGGGGGAAGAAAATTCCTGAGTTGATGCGTGGATTGGGTCGTGGCGTGAAAGAATTCAAAGATGGCCAAAAGGAAAATCCAAACGCTAAAGATGAAGAATCAACAGAAAACAATACCAACAAAACACAAGCTTAATTGTGCTAGTTGACCACATGTAATAAAGGTTCTATAAAACAGAAATTGTTTTATAGAACCTTTTTGTTTTTAAACGAAGAACTAAAATTAAGTTTAACAGTACTTTACTGCGTATGAACAAAAAGATTAGTTTCCTAGTCACTTTAGGCCTAGGTGTTTTTCTAAATCTAGGCCAAGCCCAAGAAATAACCACAGAAGGATCTGCATTTTCGGATAATATTCAACAGGCATTTATTGTGCAGGTTGAAAAGGGAAAAGAGGAAATCATGCAACAGCTGGATTCCATTAAATCCGTAAATGGGCATGCCATCGAATTCAGTAATGAGGATATCCTTATTGCACAACGTATTCAGCGCATCCAGAAAACAATCCCCTTGGAATACAATGAACGGGTGAAGGCTTATCTGGATAAGTATATCTCCAGAAACTATAAGCCTTATATGGAGAAGCTATTGGGTTTAGGCCAATATTACTTCCCGATATATGATAAGATCTTCGAAGAGCAGGGGATCCCTGAAGAGGTTAAGTATCTTTCGGTGGTGGAGTCTTCCCTGAATCCACATACGGTTTCTACTTCTGGGGCAGTTGGTCCTTGGCAGTTTATCTATGGAACAGCCAAGATCTATAACTTAGCCATGGATGGCAGTTATGATGAGCGGAAAGATGTTTATTCTTCGTCGTATGCTGTTACAACCTATTTAAAGGAAGCTTATGATGAATTCAACGATTGGTTGTTGGCACTGGCTTCTTATAATTGTGGTAGGGGTTGTGTTAGACGTGCTATTCAAAGGTCGGGTTTATCAAGTCCGAGCTATTGGGAATTATCTCCATTCTTACCTAAGGAGNNAATTACATTCCTAAATATGTCGCCATGACTTATGTTCTGAACCATGCAGAGTTGTATGGTTTGCAGCCACAGAAGACGAATCTGTTAGCGGAAAATAAGGTGATGATGTTGAACAAATCCATCAGCTTGGATAAGCTTGCTGGGAGTTTGGGTTTGTCTTTGGACGTATTGAAAGAATTTAATCCTGCTTATAAGAAAGGGACGGTGTATGCTTCTAATGAAAAACCAAGAAGGTTGGTTTTACCTTATCAGGCAAACTTTTCTGATTCTTTGATATATGCTGCATTGAATAACCAGATTGTAGTTCCGGAAATTAAACAGGAATATGCGGTTGATGCTAAATTCTCGAAAAATATTGCCGCAGTGAAGAAGTCGGATGTGAAGGCGAAATCGAGTACAGTATTAAGTTATGTTACTCATACGGTTAGGAAGGGAGATACCTTGTCGGATATTGCACAAAAGTATCGTGGGGCAACTGTAAGTAGATTGAGATCGGATAATAACCTTAGAGGCTCTAATTTGAGAGTTGGCCAGAAGCTGAAGGTTTATAAAGGGAATAGTTAAATAAAAGGGGATTTTTCGCGTCATTGCGAGGAACGAAGCAATCTTTCAATTAGTTCGAAGATTGCTTCGTCGTACCTCCTCGCAATGACGTAAGAATTACGACAAATAAGCCGCATCCTCCGTATTATCATATTCCTCCAATTGAACTTCCACATGTTCCTTTAAAATAGTAGAAAGTTTCAATCCATAATAATCACTAAAAACAGGGAATTGGTGATGGCTGCGGTCAATTAAAACAGCAGTACGCATTCTTTTCAACGGAACATTAATAAACACGCCCAGGCCATACGCTAATGTCCTACCACTATTCAAAACATCATCAATAAGAATAACCACCTTATTTTTCGCAGTTTCCAAAGGAACATCCGTTGTCGACTCCAAGGAACGTTTGGTCTTCTGTATATTCACTTTGATCAACTCAATGGATTTATCCGGAGCAATCTTCAGCAATAGCTTCTGAAGGCGCTGAGCAAAAACATACCCACGATCTGCAATACCCACTAAAACTATGGCCGGTTCATCAAAGTTATCTTCGATGATCTGATAAGCGATACGTTTAGACTTCTGAAGGATTTGATCTTTGTTTAATATAAGTGTTTTCTTAGACGACATGCTACCTTTTTTGTTCAGGGGTAAATTTAATAAAACTTTATAAAAATCCCCATCATCTCTAATGGAATGTTGTTATTTTGGATAATGTACCTTCTAGGTCGTATATTTAGGGACCAATAATATATTTGTAAAGGATGTTTTATGGTTAGCTTCGCAGTAAAACCATAGTGAAAGGATACTGAAAGTATGTAAAATGTATGCTTTACATACTTTCTTGTTGGTTTAACCCTGCTTTAACCTTACTTAAACCACGATTCTAACCCTAAATCAAACATATTTTGAATACGTACCTTGGAAACCACCGCGAGAAAATGGATAATAAAAGTTAAGATTAAGGCGGGAAGATTGCTTCGTCGNNTTCGTTCCTCGCAATGACGGGCATATAAAAAAATAAAGTCCGAAAGTAAATACCTTCGGACTTTAATTTTTTTATATAATTAAAAATGGAATTAGTTCAAATTTCCTTTTTCGTTTTTATTAGCGTCAGCAGTCATTATTCTTGCGTTATCCAATTTAGGACGTCCACCGTTGTAATAATAGCGTTTCCAATAAGCTTCATTCAGGTTGCTCACCATAACACCTTTTGAAGATGAGGCATGCGCGAATTTGTCGTCGCCTAAATAAACACCAACGTGGGTAATATTTCTGCTTCTGATCTTGAAGAATACCAAGTCTCCTGCCTGTAATTCATTCTTACGGATAGGGGTTACATTATCATATTGGTTACGGCTGTTGTAGCCAATGGTCGTGTTGAAAACATTTTCATACACCGCCAAAGAGAATTTAGAACAATCGATACCTCTTTTGGAGTCACCTCCTAAGCGGTAGGGAGTGCCTAACCACTCGTAAACAAATTGATAAAGTTTGGTATTTGTCGTCGCGTTTACCGCAACACCCATGATTTGGGAGAAGTATTCTTTTGCTAGATTATCCGGGTCTGAGGATCTTTGGTTAGTTTGAGCCTGCGAGAATAGACATAAGCCTATGAAGAGCATCACTGCCACTAGTTTCTTTGTTTTCATTAAATCGCTTTTATATACAACCTTTTAGCTCCTCGAATTGTCCAAAATTATTGACATTTTTCAAACGAGCTGAAGCAAATGTAAGACATACTGTATAGAATTCAAAACATTTTTTGACTCTTTTAACAAAGTTTTAACATTTTTAACACTTCCTCTTTGTGGATAACTTTTGACAAAATCAAATTTATTTAGGCAGGTTTGAATAAAATCAGCTCTCCATTGATTAAAGCAGTATTTTAAAAATATTTTAACAAATCCTCTTGTATGTAATAATATTTATAATATATTTGAAAAAACAAACAGTAAATTGATGTATAACAGCATTATTATTATTACAATTATTATTACCACCGGGAGAAATCTATCGGAGGAATGATTCTATTGTATAGTATTTAGTACAGATATAAGAAGCCTTCCTCATCCAGGAAGGCTTTTTTTGTTGTGGATCAATGCTAAACAGTAAAAATAAACCCAAAAAAATGAAAGTTTTAAAATTTGGCGGAACATCCGTAGGTTCCGTAGAAAGTATTCAAGCCGTACTTCAGATCGTAAAAAAATCGTATGATGCTGGCGAAAAGCCTTTAGTTGTATTATCGGCCATGTCAGGGATCACTAATCTATTGACCCAAATGGCTGAAGATGCGGCAGAAGGGAAACCTTTTCAAGATGATCTTAAACTGATGGAAGACCGTCATTTTGAGGTCGTCAAAAAATTGATCGCTGTAAAATACCAGAATCCGGTCCTCACCAAACTTAAGCTCTTGATCAATGATCTGGAAGATCTTCTCCAAGGTATTGCTGTATTACGAGAGTTGAGTGATCAAAGTAAGGATCTCATTGTTTCCTTTGGCGAACGTTGTAGCAATTTTCTGGTCGCCAAGATCATGGAGCAGGAAATACCGGTTTCCACGTATATCAATGCTTCACATTACATAAAAACAGATGATAATTTTGGAAATGCACATTTGAATGAAGCTTTGAGCCATCAGCTCATCCAAGCTTTAGCATTAACCCACGCTGATAAATTGTTGTTTGTAACCGGATTTATTGGATCCAATGATAAAGGCAGGATCACTACTTTAGGTCGAGGTGGTTCGGACTATACCGCTGCCATTTTCGGATCGGTTTTGAACGCTACTGCCATCGAAATCTGGACCGATGTAAATGGGATGTTAACAGCAGACCCTAGAATTGTAAAAAAAGCTTTCTCTTTACCGATTCTTTCCTATACAGAGGCTATGGAGCTCTCCTATTTTGGGGCCAAGGTAATCTATCCACCTACCATGGTGCCTGCCTTTATGAAAAAAATACCCATCGTTATACGCAATACTTTCCAGCCGGAATTTCCTGGTACGGTCATTCAGTTTGAGAGTGGAAAGTCCAATTTCCCTATAAAAGGAATTTCCTCCATCGCTGATGTATCTGTGATCAATCTAACTGGGAGTGGAATGGTAGGGAAATCCGGATTTAGTGGGCGTTTATTCACACTGTTGGCCAGGGAACAGATCAATGTCATTCTGATTACCCAATCATCGAGCGAACACAGTATCACCTTTGCGGTCCATCCAAATGATGCAAGAAAGGCTGTTAACCTGATCAAAAATGAATTTGAACTGGAATTAATGGCGAATAAATTGAGTGTTCCGGTGCTGGAAGATGGACTTTCTATCCTTGCTATTGTTGGAGAAAACATGAAACGTACGCCAGGCATGTCAGGTCGACTTTTTCATGCTTTAGGTAGGAATGGTATCAATGTGCGGGCAATCGCGCAGGGCTCCTCCGAATTCAATATTTCGGTCATTATCAATAAAGAAGACCTAGCCAAAGCCTTAAATGCGGTACATGATGCATTTTTTGCTGAACTCAAAAAAACATTGCATGTATTCAATATCGGAACGGGAAACATTGGTTCCACGCTCTTTAAACAGCTACATGAACAACATGATTTTTTATTGGATCAAAATGATATTGAAATCAAAGTGGTCGGCATTTCCAATTCCAGGAAAATGGGCTTTAACCCGGAAGGGTTTGATTTGGGAAATTGGCAGGAAGAATTGGAACACCAGGGTGAGGTCGCTGACCTGGGCTCTTTTATCGGCCAAATGAAAGCCCTTAATTTACCGAACTGTGTTTTTATCGATAATACAGCCAGTAAATTGTCCTCCACCTATTACGAGGAGATCTTCAGATCTAATATTTCCATAGTTACCTGTAATAAGATTGCAAATTCAGGTGATTATGCCCAATATAGACTATTACATGAAACGGCAAGAAAACATGGTATGGATTTCTTTTACGAAACCAATGTTGGCGCAGGATTGCCTATAGTACGGGTATTAAAGGATCTCATGATGAGTGGCGACCGTATCATCAAGATTGAAGCAATCCTATCGGGAACCATCTCCTATATCTTCAATAATTTTAAAGGGGATGCCTCTTTTTATGAGGTGGTAAAAAAAGCCCAGGAATTGGGCTATACCGAACCGGATCCAAGGGATGACCTGGGTGGAATAGATTTTATGCGCAAAATGCTCATCCTTGCACGGGATGCAGGCCATGCGATAGAATCGGAATCCGTAAAACTTGGCAATATCCTGCCGGAAAGTTGCCTTCAGGCCAGTTCTGTTGATGAGTTTTATGCGGAGCTTTTAAAGGCGGATGAATTTTTCAATAACATGAAAGCGGAAGCTGCCAAGCAGAATAAAGTGATTCGCTATATTGGAACATTGGAAAATGGCGAAGTAGCCATCAATCTGCAGATGCTGGATGATAAGCATCCTTTTTATGCACTTTCTGGATCTGATAATATTATTTCCTTCACCACAGAACGATATAAGGATAGACCTCTGGTCGTTAAAGGGCCTGGGGCAGGAGCAGAAGTGACAGCAGCAGGTGTTTTTGCTGATCTGGTGAATGTTGGTGCTTAATCGTTGAAAATTAAAAAGAAAAAAATGTCTCAATTAATAAATAAAGAAGTTCGCGTTTTTGCACCGGCAACAGTTGCCAATATGATCTGTGGTTATGATATCTTGGGTTTTGCGGTGGATAGTCCTGGGGACGAAGTGTTCATGAAAAGAACGGAAAACCCAGGGGTGGTCATCCGGTCTATTGTAGGAGATGATGGGCGATTGCCTTTAGATCCGGATAAGAATACGGTTTCAGCCTGCGTAAAAATGTATTTAGCACATCTCGGTCTTGAGAAAGAAGTGGGTGTGGAGATCGATCTGATCAAGCATATGCCTATAGGTAGTGGTTTGGGATCAAGCTCAGCTAGTACCGTAGCTGGATTATTTGCTATCAATACCTTAATGGGCAATCCTTTGACCAAAGAGGAATTGATGCCTTTCTGCATAGCGGGCGAACGGTTGGCTTGTGGCCACGGGCATGCCGATAATGTTGCGCCAGCATTAATGGGAGGGATCACCCTGATTCGTGGTGGAGAGGGATTGGATATCGTTAAATTGCCTGTGCCGGATGAATTGGTGGCTGGCATCGTATTTCCACAGGTCGATGTGCCTACGCGGGATGCCAGGCAATTGATCAAAGAAAAAGTGGCCTTGAAAGATGCTGTAATCCAATGGGGAAATATCGCTGGATTGGTTTCCGGTATTTTTATGTCAGATTATGACCTGATAGCCCGGTCCATGCAGGATGTCCTGATCGAACCGACCCGCGCCATCCTGATACCGGAATTCTATGAAATGAAACGCATCGCGGAGGAAGCTGGGGTGTTGAGTTTCGGAATCTCCGGTTCTGGACCTTCCGTAGTGGCTATTTCCAAAGGCCATGAGGCTGCCCAGAGGGCAGTAGATGCCATCCAGCAACATTTGAATGAACAAGGCATTGAGAGCCTTCAATTTGTTTCCAAAGTGAATGTGGAAGGCCCTAAAATATTATCTCAATCCTAATTTTATTGAACATGAAATATTACAGTACAAACAATAGCGATTTAAGGGTATCCTTTCAGGATGCTGTTTTCCATTCCTTACCTCAGGATAAAGGCTTATATATGCCTGAGCGCATCCCACAACTGGATCCTTATTTTCTTCGAAATATCCAACAATATTCTTTTCAGGAGATCGCATTTACGATTGCTAAAGCCGTCATAGGTACGGATATTCCAGAAAACGACCTCAAGAGGATTGTGTATGATGCAATTGATTTTGATGCTCCTGTTAAATTCTTGAGCCCAGAAGCTGCGGTTTTAGAGCTGTTCCATGGACCATCCTTTGCTTTCAAGGATTTTGGCGCGAGGTTCATGAGTCGGATCATGGGCTATTTCTCCAAAGATGGCGATCAATTATTGGATGTGTTGGTGGCTACTTCTGGTGATACGGGTGGCGCGGTTGCATTGGGATTCTTGGGGGTGGAAGGTACGCGTGTTACGATCCTCTATCCGAAAGGGAAGGTTTCTAAGGTGCAGGAAGATCAGTTGACCAAAAACGGAAAGAATATTAGGGCTTTGGAGGTGAATGGTAGCTTTGACGATTGCCAGGCTTTGGTTAAACAGGCTTTTAATGATCCTTTATTGAATAAAGAGATGCGGCTGACATCTGCAAACTCTATTAACATTGCTCGATTGTTACCCCAGACGTTTTATTATTTTTGGGCTTATGCACAGTTGCGGGCACAGGGAATGAAGGAGCTGGTGTTTGCAGTGCCAAGTGGTAATTTTGGGAATATTGGGGCAGGCTTGTTGGCTTATAAGATGGGCTTGCCGGTTCATCATTTTGTGGCAGGAACGAATGTCAATGATACGGTTCCTCGTTTTTTGGAGACGGGGGAATATGATCCCAAATCTTCTAAACAGACCATTTCGAATGCCATGGATGTTGGGGATCCGAGTAACTGGGTTCGGATTTTGGATATGTTTGAGGGGGATAGGGGATCTTTGAAAGAATTGCTGAGTTCCTACGCTTTTGATGATGAGGAAACAAAAGCTGGTATGCAGGAATTGTATGAGGAGTTTAAGTATGTGGCTTGTCCGCATACAGCGATTGCGTATTTAGCAGCTAAGGCTTATCGGAAAGATCATCCGGGAGAATATGCTTCGGTATTTCTTTCCACTGCGCATCCTTGTAAGTTTCCTGAAGCGATATCGGAGGAGGTGTATAAGGATGTGAAATTTCCTACTGGCGCAGAGAATTTGGCAGAAAAGGAAAAACAGGTAACGGAGTTGGAGGTTAATTACGAGGATTTTCGGAGTTATTTGTTACACTTTCCCCGTCATTGCGAGGAACGAAGCAATCTTTAGTCATACCATATACTGTTCATATCATGCTTTACCCTGTTCATATCATGCTGAGCATCGTCGAAGCATCTGTCCGTGTAACTACTTTACAGATCCTTCGACTTCGNNTCCTCGCAATGACGCGGAAGGCCGCTTCGTCGTACCTTCTCGCAATGACGAGGAAGATTGTTTCGTCGTACCTCCTCGCAATGACGGGCAAAGTTCCTCGCAATAACGTTTCTTATTTTCCTACAAAGCTTTTCAACTGCTCAAACAACCTATCCTTAGAACTCGGTCTTCTCGCATCCTTAACCACAATCTCTCCATTTTTAATAATCAAATACCTTGGAATCATCAAACTCTTCCTTTCACCCATATTCCTTCCAAACAATTCCACCAATTGCTTTAGTAATGTCTCATTGGGACGCATATGATACCCCTCCAGATTATTGCTCTTGATCATCTCCTTCCAAGTACCATCATCTTTCGGTTTATCAATAGAAATATATAATTTCTCAATTTTATTTTCCGCCAAAAATTCCTTCATCCCATCATTATGTTTAAACTCGCCGACACATGGGGTACACCAGGTCGCCCAAATATCCACATAAACCAACTTATCTTTGAAAAATTCCTGAATCTCCTTGATGTCATTGATCTTCTCATAATTGGGAATAAACTTTATTTTTTCGGATACGTCATTTTTCGTGGAGTCTTCCAGTGAAACAACCTTAACCAAATCAGAATTCTTTTTTCCTATTGCTGATGCATTTCCGCTAAATACCATTAACGTAGGAATTAAAATACAAAATGATAATACCTTTTTCATAGTTTGTGTATAGATTTTTTTAATTTATATTCTTAGTTTTAAAACTTTGTAACTGTTCGTATAGACCTTCCTTGTGACTCGGTCTTTTTGCATTCATTTGAACAATCTCCCCGTTTTTAATGATTAAGTAATAAGGGATTCCAAAACCTCTCTTTCCTCCAAAATCTTGGGAGAACTTTTCCCGAAGTTGATCTGACAACGCTTTTGATGCCCGAATATGATACCCTTCCAAATTATAGTACTTGATCATTTCCTTCCATTTATTATCATATTCATCAATATCCACAGATATGTACAGTTTTGTAATCCCATTCTTATCCGCAAATGCTTTTAGACCATCATTATAGGCAAACTCTCTTTTACATGGTCCACACCACGTAGCCCAAAGATCTACATAGACCAATTTGTCCTTGAAAAAGGATTCCACCTCACTAAAATTGGTTATCTTATCATAATTATCAACAAATTTTATTTTCTCTGAAAAATCCTTTTTGATAGCACTTTGATAATGTTTAATCTTATCGATCTCTGGCTTCAAATAAGGTAAAATAGCACTTTTTGGGTATTTCGTAGCCAAGATTTCATATCTATCGATCAGAAAGGCATCATAATTTTCCTGGATGGTGCCAAATTCAATAGCTTGTGCCATGGCATATTCCTCATTGACAGGATCAGGAACTAATGTCGCTAGGTTGTACTCAAACTCTTCATAAGATCCCGTAATTTTTGGGATAGGTTGTTGTTTATAGGTATCTATATCAAAATATAATTTTTCAAAGCTAGCCCGAGTCTGTAGCAGATCAAAAAAGGTATTTTGACTTTTGTTCAAAGGATCATTAAAATCATAATCCTTTACCAACTTTTTCCAATTGTCTAAAAAATAGTTAACTGTTTGTTCTGCCAGAATCACACTATCTCCGAACAGGTTCATCTTGTTTATCGAATCCTGTAGAATAAAACTGTTTACAGCAAGATAGTAGGTGTTTATTTCTGCAGAAATACCATCCTTAAATTCACGATCTATTGCTTTGATTTTAAACAAGGAATCCATTTGGTACAATTCTTTATCCCTCTTTTTATTTACTGCCTCCTGCGCAGAGAGCACATTTTTGTATTTTTTAAGATAACCTTTTCCCACACTTTGGAAATAGGGCCTTTTGTAAGTATCGTAAAGGTTTTGACCAATTTCATTGGATCCTTTCAAACGCACTTCTACTGTTGAATCGGGCTTCATCGCAAAGGTCAACCAAACTTCATCACCCGGTTTCAGGTAAAGTGTTTTTCCCGCATCGGCATGATTGATAATATAGAATCCAGGATATTTTACCTCTTTCTTAAAATCCAAAACACCAGCTTTATTGATGCTCGTATCCATTTTTGCAAGGTAAAAATATTGGCCATCGACTGGCGGAATGATACTGACTTCTGGGTGTCCAAGAATTTCTGATTTTATATGAATGTTAACCTCTTGAGCATTTCCCTTTAAAATCAAAATGGAGAAAACACAGATTAATAGCGATAAATAGTTGTTCATGCTGTGATTTATAAGAGTCCATTGGTTATTATATACTAATATACAGTTTAATTTTTTAATTCAATTCATCCCTTATATTTTGTCTTACTTAAATCGAATTGTAAATGAAAAATAAGTGACCTGGAAGTGTTCCGTAAGTAAAAAACACAAAAAAAGAATCCATCGTTCTATCCAATTGTTTTATTTTTGTAGCCATGAAAAAAATAATCCTGAACAAAGGGAAAGATAAGGCAGCTTGGCAGTTACATCCGTGGATATTTTCTGGAGCAATTGCAAGAGCACTTGGAGGTCCTCAAAATGGAGACATCGTTTCTGTTTTCAACCATGATGATGAATTCATTGCTTATGGGATGTATAATGGTAATTCAAGGGTAGCCGTACGTTTGTTGGAATGGAATCCTCAACAGGAAATCAATGAGCAGTGGTGGAGGAATAGGGTAGCGCGCGCCGTGAATAACCGCAAAGGATTATTACAGGAAGATAATAACACCCTTAGATTGATCTTCGCTGAGGCGGATTTTATTCCTGGTCTTATAGCAGATAAATATGGCGATTATATTTCCATTCAGGTGCATGCAGCCGGAACCGAAGTGGTTAAACCAATTATTGTTGATGAATTGGTGAAACAATTAGCCCCAAAAGGGGTTTATGAACATTCTGATCTGAAAGCAAGGGAACATGAAGGATTACCGGACCTAAATGGTGTTCTGTATGGTGAGGTACCACCAACCTTCGTTGATATCTTGGAGAATGGTATCCATTACCAAGTCAATATTGTGGAAGGTCAGAAATCAGGATTCTATTGTGATCAACGGGAGAACAGGGCGATTACCGCCCGATATGCCAAAGACAAGAAGGTGTTGGATTGTTTCTGTTATTCTGGAGGTTTTACCTTGAATGCTTTTCGTGAAGGCGCCGTTTCCGTTACATCGGTAGATAGTTCTGCTCTTGCGATAGAAACCCTGAAAAACAATGTCAGGAAGAATGGTTTTGATAAAAATAAACATCATGCGGTTCAATCGGATGTCAATAAATATTTGAGGGAACTGGGAGAGCAGGGGGAGAAATTCGATCTGATTATTTTGGATCCACCTAAATACGCTCCATCTCGGTCAACCTTGGATAAAGCTTCCCGAGCGTATAAAGACTTAAATAGAAGGGGTTTGATGTTGTTGAACAGTGGCGGGTTATTGGCAACCTATTCCTGCTCCGGAGCCATGGATATCGACACCTTTAAACAGGTGATCGCCTGGGCTGCGCTGGATGCAGGAAAAGAGATCCAATTTATTTATCAATATTGCCAACCGGAAGACCATCCTGTCAGGGCATCCTTTCCTGAAGGAGAATATTTGAAGGGATTGTTGGTTAGAGTAGTATAAGAAAGAACTACTTCAACAATCCCAACCAAGCTTCTGCCATTAGGTTTGCACCAGCCATCGTGGTGTGAACTCCGTCTGTAGTCCAGTATGCGCCATTATTAGCTTTCAGCCCTTTATCAAAAACCTGCTGAAAGGGTAAGAAAACCGCCTTGTATTCCTGGGCTACTTCCCTGCATGCCTGTTGGTATTTGGTGAAATCAGGAAACCAAGAGTCATTCACATGCTTCACATTATTCACGGCAAATGGTTCACAGATAATCAATTTTACCCCAGGAAGTTCCTTCATGGTCTTATCCAATAACTGTTTATATTGCGCTTTATATTGTTCTGGAGTATTGGATGCTCCGCTATCCTTTGTCCGCCAATAATCATTTACCCCGATCATAATACTCAAGATGGTTGGTTTTAGCGCAATAGCATCCTGGTCCCAACGTCTGATCAGATCAGGAACTCTATTGCCTGATATTCCACGGTTATAGATTTTAAGATTTTTTGAGGCGTGTTTGTTCAACAAGGTGCTGGCGGCCAACATGGCATACCCATTTCCAAAAGCATTTCCTTCATTGGCATTGCCGTTGTTTCGATTACGTCCGGCATCGGTGATGGAATCTCCCTGGAATAAAATAATATCATTTGGGGAAACACGTATTTTGCCTGATTTAGCCGAAGAAAAATCCTCCGCTTTGACCAAGGAAGACCCTACTGCCGTTGCAGCAATGCCTAACAAACCTTTTCTTAAAAAGTCTCTTCTGTTATTCATGATGTTTGTGATAGGTTGATAATGTTTAAGCAATTTAAGCAAACTAACAGAATTTGACAATGGCTTCCCGGATAATTTTACAGGCTTCCTGAATTTCATCCATAGAAATGGTCAATGGAGGTGCGATTCGTAAGGCCGTTTCGCAATGGAGGTACCAATCGATAATAATCCCTTTTTCGGCACAATAGTTACTGACCGCATATACCTGATCGAAGTTTTCCAATTGAAGGCACATCATGAGTCCAAGACCTCTAATCTCCTTGATCTGAGGTATATCCAATTCCGTACGAAATAGATTAGCCTTTACTGTAACCTGATCTAAAAGATTTTCCTCTTGAATGACTTTTAGAGAGGCTTTAGCTGCCGCACAACTCACCGGATGTCCCCCAAAGGTGGTGATATGCCCCAACATGGGATTATCCTTGATCACATCCATCACTTCTTTTGGCGCGATAAAGGCTCCTAAAGGCATTCCTCCACCGATACCTTTTGCCAGCATCAGGATATCTGGAACGATATCAAAATGCTCAAAAGCAAACAATTTACCGGTTCTTCCAAAACCCGTCTGGATCTCATCAAAAATCAAAAGTGCGCCCGTTTCATCACATCTTTTTCGCAAGGCCTGCATATATTCCTTTGATGGTACTCGCACGCCTGCTTCGCCTTGGATAGCTTCCACGATGACTGCTGCGGTTCTTTCGCTGATCTTCTCAAAGTCGGAAGGCTCATTATAATCTATAAAGGAAACCTCAGGCAGTAGGGGAGCATAAGCTGTGCGATACTCCTCATTGCCGATCAAACTTAAAGCACCTTGTGTGCTACCATGATAGGCTTTTTTTGCGGCAATGATTTCTCTTCTGCCGGTATATTTTTTGGCTACTTTCATGGAACCTTCCACCGCCTCTGCTCCAGAATTGGTGAAATAGACCGAACCATATTTTGCGGGTAACACTTCCAATAGGGCAGTTGCCAATTCCACCTGTGGTGCTTGTACAAATTCGCCGTAGACCGTTACATGCATGAATTTTTCCAATTGTTGATGGATGGCGGCCAAAACTTTTGGATGTCTATGACCAATATTGCTCACGTTGAATCCAGATACCAGATCCATATAGCGCTGTCCATCGGGACCATATAAGTATATGCCTTCTGCGCGTTCTACTTCAATCAATCGTGGGGAATTGGATGTTTGGGCAGTATTTTTTAAGAATAACTCTCTATTACTAATCATGGGGATAAAGATACTAAAAAGTAAAAGCTCCTTTGGAGAGGAGCTTTAATCATTTCTATTACGGCTATCAAGTTCTTTGTAGAGTAGCTTGATAAACTCTTGTTCGATGGCGAAAAACTGCGAGGCCCTGGTCTGATCGAGCACCTCTGCAAATTTACCCCGGTATTTCTTTTTTATTTCAACTTCTTTGGCGTCATATTCGATGATGTCCTGGCCTTCTCTAAAATTTGATCTTGGAGAATTCCTAGCATCTGCTGCGCGTTTATTCTTCTGCGATTTAACATCCATGATCTCCTTGGTATATTGATTGTACAAAGGAAAGAAGCGATGTGCTTCTGCAGGAGTTAATTTCAGTTGTTTGGTGATATAGGCTGATTTTTGTTTCTCGATCGCTTCAAAACGTTCCTGACGAGACTGTCCCTGAGCTACAAAGCAAGCAAACCAAATCAGACAAATCGTTGTAATTACCTGTTTTAAACGAACCATTATAATGTATAATTTAAGTATTCTTTCAAATCTTCAGCATCGATTCCACTCCCAACGGTTGTGGATTCATCCTGAGGCTCATAAATATACTCAGCGAATTCACTAATGTCAGATGCATCACTGTAGCTGGAAAGGTAGTTTAAGATTTCCTCTTCCGGGATCTCATTCAAAGCTAAGGAATTCTCCTTGCTTTCGTTATTCGGATCCGCATTAAAGGTATTAACAGCTACAAAAATACTGACACAAGCTGCAGCAACTGCACTTATCCAAGCATATTTTCTAAAACCACCACCTTGGTTCGCATCTTTTTTGGCGGCAGGCATTTGAATGACTTTCGGTTCATTTACCTGATCCAAGATCGCGTTTTCCAACGTATTGAAGTATCCCGCAGGAACTCCAAACCCATCTTCACCAACAGTAGCTTTCAGTTTTTCTACGGCAATGCTGGCCATAATACTGTCTTCTGATTCGGCAAAATAGCCTTCAGGAACAGCAAAACCATCTTCTTGTTTCGCAATAGGTAATTCCACTTGGTCTACTTTGGCCATAATTCTATCAGCCAAATTCTCAAAATAACCTTGTGGAACTTCGGCCAATCCATCCTGGAGCTGATCGATTTTCACTTGAGCCATCACCTGATCATCTAGCTTATCAAAGTACCCCAGGGGCACTTGGAAGCCTTCACCCTCCCTTAATCCGTCGATGTTAATGTTGCTGATCAGTTGCGATTCCAATGTATCGAAATAACCTTCAGGTGTGCTGAATCCGGCTGTATCCTTTCCTTTGATTTCTTCCAGTTTTACTTGGAAAAGGATGCGAGATGGAAGTTCATTGAAGTAGTTATCAGGTACAATGAAAGGGTTGACACGCAACGAATTAGGTAAGTTGTTGCTTCCCGTGTTTTCGTGATATGTGTTGTTTTCTTTCATGGTACACTAATAGATGGTTTAGAGGCCAAAAGGTTTAATCGTGAGCGGCAAAAAAGTTCTCTATCTTTTTAACTGCAAGATGGTAGGAGGCTTTTAATGCCCCGACACTGGTTCCCAATACTTCAGATATCTCTTCATACTTCATATCCTCAAAGTATTTCATGTTAAAAACCAGCCTTTGTTTGTCTGGCAAGGTTAAAATGGCCTGTTGTAATTTCAATTGGGCTTTATCGCCATTGAAATAGGATCCATCAGCCAAAGAGTCGGATAAGTAAGCAGAGCTTTCATCATCCAATGAAACACTCTGCTTTTGTTTTTTCTTATTCAGAAAAGTAATACATTCATTGGTCGCAATACGATATAACCAAGTATATAATTGCGAGTCTTCCCTGAACTTCTCCAAGTTGCGCCATACTTTAATAAAAATATCCTGTACAACATCGTCAGCGTCGTCATGGTCAATCACCATCCGTCGAACATGCCAATATATTTTTTGCTGATATTTTTTTAGCAATAATCGGAAAGCTTCTTCACGAGTGCTTTCGTCAGCGAACTTTGCTATTATCAGAGAATCTTCCATAGGGTATTATTTTCTGCTGATGACTTTACGCACGGCATTTACGATATGCGCTGCGTCTAATCCATATTTTTCCATTAATTGTGCTGGAGTACCTGATTCGCCGAAGCTATCATTTACTGCAACGTATTCTTGTGGAGTTGGAAGGCGCTGAGCCAATAACTGCGCAACACTATCTCCTAATCCACCTAAACGGTTATGTTCTTCGGCTGTTACCACACATCCAGTTTTTGTAACTGATTTTAGGATAGCTTCGTCATCCAATGGTTTAATGGTGTGGATATTGATGATTTCAGCACTGATGCCTAATTTCTCCAACTCTTCACCCGCTTGGATAGCTTCCCAAACCAGATGTCCTGTAGCGATGATAGTTACATCCGTTCCTTCGTTCAAGATCACTGCTTTACCAATCTCGAAAGTTTGATCCGCAGGGGTGAAGTTAGGAACTACAGGACGGCCAAAACGTAAATACGCTGGGCCTTCGTGGTTAACTAACGCTAAAGTAGCTGCTTTTGTTTGGTTAAAATCACAAGGATTGATCACGGTCATACCTGGCAACATCTTCATTAAACCGATATCCTCAAGGATTTGGTGGGTTGCACCATCTTCCCCTAATGTCAATCCGGCGTGTGAAGCACAGATTTTAACGTTTTTGCCAGAATAAGCAATAGATTGACGGATCTGGTCATAAACACGTCCCGTTGAGAAATTGGCAAAGGTACCGGTGAAAGGGATTTTACCACCAATGGTCAATCCGGCAGCAATACCCATCATATTTGCCTCTGCGATTCCGATTTGGAAGAAACGCTCTGGGTATGCTTTGATAAAATCGTTCATTTTCAATGAACCGATTAAGTCAGCACAAAGTGCTACTACATTTTCGTTCTGTTTTCCGGCTTCCAATAATCCGGCGCCAAAACCTGAACGAGTATCTTTAGATTCTGTATAAGTATATTTTTTCATGTTAAGCTGCTTCTGACAATTAATAATCACCAATTGTTCTAGGGATTTGGTTCAATGCCGTTTCCAATTGTTCATCATTTGGAGCTACACCGTGCCATTTGTGTGATCCCATCATGAAATCTACACCTTTACCCATTTCTGTATGTAATAAAATGATCACGGGTTTTCCTTTTCCGGTACGAGATTTTGCTTCGTCCAATCCAGCGATTACCTGTGCCATATCATTACCTTGAGCAACTTCTAATACGTCCCATCCGAAAGCTTCCCATTTAGCGCGTAGATTACCTAAGGAAAGAACATCTTCGGTGGAACCATCGATTTGTGCATTGTTATAATCAACTGCAGCGATAATATTATCCATTTTGTTGTGAGGAGCATACATTGCAGCTTCCCAAACCTGACCTTCCTGCAATTCACCATCACCCATTAATACATAAACAAGGCTATTGTCTTTGTTTAATTTCTTGGCTTGAGCTGCACCGATAGCTACAGAAAGTCCTTGACCCAATGAACCTGATGCTACACGGATACCTGGAAGGTGTTCGTGTGTAGTTGGGTGTCCTTGTAAACGGGAGTTGATTTTTCTGAAGGTAGCCAATTCGCTTACTGGAAAGTATCCAGCTCTTGCTAATGTACTGTAGAAAACGGGAGAAATGTGGCCATTTGATAAGAAGAATAAATCTTCGCCTACACCATCCATGTTAAAAGAAGGGTCATGCTTCATAGCATGGAAGTACAATGCCACAAAATAATCAGTACAACCCAAGGAACCTCCTGGATGACCTGATTGACATGCATGTACCATACGAACGATGTCTCTTCTTACTTGTGAAGCAACTTGTTCAAGTTTGTTTATGTCTGCACTCATCTTAATTATAATATTTCGATAATTTGCGGATAAAGTTAATGATTTTTAATGTAGTGCTCCTTATAAACCTGAATTATTATAAGGTAAATGCAAGAGAAAATAGCGATTTTTTGGTTTAGGTCTTCTTTCTTGGCTAAAGTTTAATTTTATTTCAGTTCTTCGATTTCTTTTAAGGTCAAACCTGTTGCTTCGGAAATAACTTCAGGAGATACTTCCAGTTTTTTAAGTTTTTTGGCGATGGTCGTTTTCATTTCTTTACTTCCTTCTTTTCGACCTTCCTTACGACCTTCTATTCGTTCATATTCTTTAACTATATTGGTATCCCAGATGTTTTTAAGTTTTGTATTGAACATTTCTTATTCCTCGTTAAGAAATAAATATCCTATTTAATATGATAATTCATGAAAATCTATTGGTAATCAAATTGTTAACAAAAAAAAGGATTGCCTTTCGACAATCCTTTTAAGTATTTTTATGATTAAAAAGGTTTACATTGCATTCGCTACCACCTCATTAACTTCGGGAACCATGCGTTTTAATAAACCTTCGATTCCTGCTTTTAAGGTAATGGTTGATGAAGGACATCCGGAACAAGAACCTCGAAGTTCAACCGTTACGATACCATCATCAAATGATTTGTATGCAATTGCTCCTCCATCCTGTTCTACAGCCGGACGAACATAGTCATGAAGAACTTGTTGGATTTTTACTTCCACTTCTGAACCTTCAAAAACCACCTCTTCAGAATGCTCGATCGGTTTTACCGCTAATTCTGATTCCACTGCACCTTTAACAAATTCTTTCAACAAAGCTTCGATATCAGACCATTCGGCATCATCGGTCTTCGTTATGGTTACGAAATTGCTAGCGAAGAATACACCATTCACAAAATTGAATTTGAACAATTCTTTTGCAAAAGCAGATTCCTGTGCCTTTTCTCTATCAGGATAGTCCAAACTTCCATTGATTAACAATTTGTTGACCAAGAATTTCATGGTCGCTGGATTTGGAGTACTTTCTGTATATACGTTTATTGTTGCCATTATTCCTCTTTCTAAAATATTTAACAAAGATATATCTTTCCACCTCAGTGGAGGTCATGCATTCGTCAAAGCTTATAATTGAACTCCCGTATAATTGCTTGGGGAGATGGCTTTGATTTCCGCTTTAACTTCCTCCGAAACTTGTAAACCTTCTACGAATTCAGCGATTGTATCCTGCGTAACATGAGTGTTTGTTCTGGTCAAATCCTTTAACGCCTCATAAGGTTTCGGATATCCCTCGCGACGTAGAATCGTCTGGATAGCCTCGGCTACTACTGCCCAGTTATTCTCTAAATCCTCTTGAAAAGCAGTCTCATTTAAGATCAGTTTTCGCAAACCGCGCAAGGTAGATTTGATAGCGATCATCGTATGTGCAATAGGCACACCTACATTCCGTAAAACCGTAGAATCCGTTAGGTCACGTTGTAACCTAGAGATCGGTAATTTTGAGGCCAAGTGTTCAAAAACAGCATTTGCCAAGCCAAGATTACCTTCTGCGTTTTCAAAATCTATAGGATTGACTTTATGTGGCATGGCAGAAGAACCGATCTGTCCAGCAGTGATCTTCTGTTTGAAATAATCCATAGAAATGTACGTCCAGATATCACGACAAAGATCGATCAAAATAGTATTGATGCGTTTTAAACCATCGCAGCTAGCCGCGAAATTGTCATAATGTTCTATCTGTGTAGTTGTCTGCGAGCGATCCAATCCCAATACCTCATTTACGAATTGATTTCCAAAAGCTACCCAATCCTGATTAGGATAAGCAACATGATGTGCATTGAAATTTCCTGTAGCTCCACCAAATTTCGCAGAGTAAGGAACCATGTTCAACAAATAGATCTGTTTTTCGATACGTTCGATGAACACCTTGATTTCTTTACCCAAACGAGTAGGGGATGCTGGTTGTCCATGTGTGCGGGCAAGCATAGGCACATTTTCCCAACTTGATGATAAGCCCTTTAATTCAGTCAATAATTCCTGGATTGCAGGTTGATAAACCTCTTCTAAAGCTGCTTTCCAAGAATAAGGAATAGCGGTATTATTGATGTCCTGGGAAGTTAATCCAAAATGGATAAATTCCAGGGAATCGTTCAATCCCAATTTCTCAAATTCATTTTTTAAGAAATATTCTACAGCCTTCACATCATGGTTGGTCACCTTTTCGGTGTCCTTGATCCATTGTGCATTTTCCAGATTAAAATTGCGGTAGATGTCACGCAGTTTTTCATTCAGGGTTCCATCAAAATGACTTAACTGTGGGATACCAGAATTACAAAGGGCAATAAAATATTCAACCTCTACCAAGACACGGTATTTGATCAGTGCAAATTCTGAAAAGTAATTCGATAGATCTTTTGTGTTATTATGGTACCTGCCATCAATAGGCGTAACTGCGGTTAGAGGGGATAATGTCATGAGATTAATTTATTTTGACGCAAAAATAGGGAATTAGGGCCAAAACAACAAAAGCCCGTTAAAAACGGGCTTTTGAAGTATTTTTTGTTGTTCGGATTATTGAACGTTTTTAACTGAATCAACAGCTTTGTTAGCAGCTGAATCGATAGCGTTAACAGCTGAATCAGCAGTGTTAGTGATTGAATCAGCAACAGCGTTAGCAGTTGAATCGATAGCGTTAGCAGCTGAATCAGCAGCAGCTTCAGTTTTAGTTTCAGCGTTGTTACAAGAAGCAACAGCTACAGTTAAAGCTAAACCTAAGAATCCGAATTTTAATACATTTTTCATTTTTAATTTTTTATTTAGTTGAAACAAATTTGTTTATTTTATCCTTAATACCAGTAACCTTTAAAAGGTAACCCAAAAAAAATATTTATTTTAAAAGTTTTTCAAATCTGCTGATATACAAGTTATTAATTTGAAGTCTTTTGCTTTGGGCAGCGCAAATATACTACTGTTTTACTGATTTGCAACAATTAATTATAAATTTTGTTAAAATTTTGTTATTTTTTTAAAAACGATATATGTTCAATAAGATAAAAAACGCGATAAAGCTCTTTAAATCAGTGGATTTGGAGCAATTAGAAAAGATTTCTAAAAAGATAGATTTAGCAGAAGTTTTGGGCTCTGTATCAAAAATGGATGAGAATCAGCTCAAAATGGCGATGAAAATGTTGACCGGAAGCAAGAAAAAAAGAGAAGCACCGCCCATCAATGCCGATTTTTACGATGTTTCTGCAAAGTTATCGGAAGAGGATCGGGCATTGCAGATGAAGGTACGACAGTTTTTGGAAACTGAAATCAAACCTATTGTAAACAGATATTGGTTACATGATGAATTTCCATTCGAAGTCATACCGAAGTTGGCAGAACTCAATGTCTGCGGATATGTTTATGAAGGTTACGGTTGTGCTGGTGGTACTTCGCTTATGGATGGCATCATTGCAAGTGAATTTGGTCGGGTGGATCCATCTATTGCTACATTTTTAGGTGTACAAAGTGGGTTGGCCATGGGATCGATTTATATGTGCGGCTCGGAAGAGCAAAAGAATGAATGGCTGCCTGCTATGCAACAGCTGAAGAAAATTGGTGCATTTGGATTGACAGAGCCATTGGTAGGGTCTGCTACAGCCGGAGGTTTGACAACTACCTGTAGAAGGGAAGGGGATACCTGGATATTGAACGGACAGAAGAAATGGATCGGAAATTCTACATTTTCTGATATCACCATCATATGGGCCAGGGATCTCGATGACCAACAAGTCAAAGGCTTTATTGTGCGCAAGGAAAACCCTGGCTTCTCGGTCGAGAAAATCTGTGATAAGATGGCATTGCGGATTGTTCAGAATGGATTAATTACTTTGACGGATTGCCGTGTTCCAGAATCAGACCGGATGCCGTTTGCCAATTCCTTTAAGGATACGGCAAAAGTCCTCCAAATGACCCGCGCAGGTGTGGCTTGGATGGCGGTAGGTTGTGCAAGAGGAGCATACGAGAACGCATTGGATTATACGATCAAAAGAGAACAGTTTGGAAAGCCTATTGCCTCTTTTCAATTGATCCAGAATCATTTGGTGGAAATGTTGTCCAATTTAACGGCCATGCAAACATTGGTTTTCCGATTATCGGAATTACAGGATGACGAAAAGCTAAGGGATGAACATGCATCCTTGGCAAAAGTGTTCTGCACCATGCGGATGCGTGATATCGTATCAAGGGCAAGGGAAGTTATGGGTGGAAATGGTATCCTTTTGGAATATAATGTGGCCAGATTCCTGGCCGACGCCGAAGCGATTTATTCTTATGAAGGAACAAAGGAAATCAATTCCTTAATCGTGGGTAGATCAATCACAGGTTTTAGTGCCTTTGTTTAATTAGTAAATGCTGCGATAGCTGTTTTTCGATTTATTTAAAATTATTTTTATTAAATTGGTTTGTTTTCGTGCTCTTTAATTCATCCTATAAACAAACTAAATTATGAAAAGAGAATTAGTAATGATATTGTCCATGATTTTATGCTTTACCAATCAGGCACTAAGTCAAAAGATTAATGAAGAAAAGGTTTTATCAGATATGCTTAATTCAAAAATTAAATACGAGGAATCCCTGGTTTATGAATTAAATGCAAAGAAGAATGAAAATTTTAAGCGAAAATTTACAGTTAAATACCCTAATGGAATTGTTGAAATAAAAAGGGTCTATATGGAGAATGTTAAATTCATACAAAACAATAGGGAGCATTTTGTTCATTTTTTTCAAGACAAAAAATGTAAGGATGACGGATCGCCAATGGCCTACAATTATATTGATCCAGTTCTTTCCAATACGGAGAAATTTCTAACAACAAAAACTGAATATTATAAAATTGTTGAAGATTCTCTGTTAAAAAACAGTAATGAATTTCTTCCAGCATTTCTGGATAAGGTTAAACCTACTGAAAAAAGTAAATTTTAAAAGCGAATACTGAAAATTAAATTGATAAAAAAAGGCGTTCCAAACGGAACGCCTTTTTTATGTTAACACTAATAAGTATACTTATTTCTTGTTTTTATTTTGTTGAGCTGCTTGTTGAGCACGCATCATTTCTTCCATTTTAGTTTGGAAAGATGATTTCTTATCAGAAGCTGGTTTCTTTTTCTTCTCTTCGATTTTTGCTAAGATCTTATCATCATTCACAAATTGACGGATCAATACTTGTGTTAAGAAGGTAAGCACTGCGGATAAGAAATAGTAGTAGTTCAAACCTGCAGGGAAGCTGTTCAATACAAAGAAGAAAATCAACGGCATGAAATATCCAATATATTTCATTTGGTTATTTGCTCCAGCGGTAGTTGCATTATTGTACCAAGTCGTCAATAAGGTAGTGATCGTCATCAATACACACATTAAAGAGATATGGTCGATAAATCCGAACAAAGAAGGGAAGGTGATCGGCGCATCATAAGTAGAAAGGTCTTTCACCCATAGGAAGCTTTCACCACGCAATTCAAATAAGTTCGGGAAGAAAAAGAAGAAGGCCAAGGTAAATGGCATCTGTAATAACAACGGCAAACATCCACCTAATGGATTAACACCTGCCTGTTTATACAGCTTCATTTGCTCCTGTTGTAATAACATAGGGTTGTCATCACCAACTTTAGCCTTGATCTCATCCAATTGTGGTTTCAACACACGCATCTTACCCATCGATTGGTACGATTTGTAGGTCAATGGGAACATGATCAATTTCAAGAATAAAGTCAAGATCAAGATCACGATACCATAGTTCATATTAAACCCATCCAAGAAATCAAAGATTGGAACGGTAATAAACTTATTGATCCAGCTCATTGGTCCCCATCCCATATTGATGATCTTGTCGAATCCGTTTCCTTCAGCTTTTAAAGTTTTGTATTTGTTCGGTCCGAAGAAGAAACTGAAACCATATTGGGAATCAGCTGCAGTTGCCAACGGTAATTCTGCAGTAGCTTGGTAAGTCTTCACATAGCCATCTTCCGTCATAAAAGTAGATTTCAGATTCGCATTGTTCAAACCTTCTTTACTGGTCAAAACTGAAGAGAAGAAATGCTGCTTGAAAGCAATCCAATTCAAGCTTTTCTCGATCTTCTCGTCATCATCGCTAGTTTCTGAAAGGTGGTTTACATCACCTTCTACATCTCTATAATATAACGCTGATTTTTCTCTTTCGGATTTTACGTTCCGTTCTTTCTGTAAAAGTGTGGTCTGCCAGTTCAGCAACATACTCTGTGATTTCACGTCCATCACATCCTTCATGCCGACCGCTTTTACATCCAATTTCAGGTTGTAATCATTGCCGGCCAAGGTATAGATGTAATCAATATACTTGTCGGCAGCATAGTTCAAACGAAGGGTTACCGATTTGGCTTCAGAGCCAGCAACTGTAAAACCTTGCCCCTGCGGTTGGAAATATAAATCGTTTGTTTTTACCGCTTTCCCTGGAACATTGAATTCCAAACCAAAACGGTTGTTGTCTCCATCAAATAAAACCAATTTAGATCCGTCAAAGTTGGTTTCGCCCTTAAGCTCGACTTTCTTTACGCGACCTCCTTTTGAACTCAATTGTACGATCAAACGTTCGTTTTCCAAAACGATGTTTTGCTCTGTTCCAACTGATGAAGCTCCAAAAGGCTGGGTTAATAATACAGAATCAGGAACAGTTGGTGTAGCTTGAGCGATCTTCACAGAATCGGCAAGTGGTTGTTGACCATTCTTTGCACGACTGATGGAATCCTGAAGCTGTTGCTCCTTTTTGATCTCATCCTGGGAGGGCTTCAGTAAAATGAAGGACCCGGCAAGGATGGCAAAAATTAAGATAAATCCTAGAATGTTATTTCTATCCATTGTTTATTGTTTACTATTCACACTTGGCATCCTGCACTAACTGTTTTTCTTGTGCGCCAAAGCAGCGGCTACAAAGCTAACAAAAAGTGGGTGAGGATTTACAACTGTTGACTTTAATTCTGGGTGAAATTGTCCAGCAACGAAAAAAGGATGGTCTTTCAACTCCACGATTTCCACCAATCCAGACTCTGGATTGAACCCTGAAGCGATCATACCTGCCTTTTCGTAATCATTTAGGTATTCGTTGTTGAACTCGTAACGATGACGGTGTCTCTCGGAAATTTTGGTCTTTCCATAGATGCCATATGCTTTTGTTCCTTTTTTGATCTCACAATCATAAGCACCCAAACGCATGGTTCCGCCCATGTTGGTGATGTTTTTCTGTTCTTCCATCAAGTTGATTACTGGATGAGGCGTACTTTCGTCCATTTCGAAACTGTTTGCACCCTTCAATCCCAATACGTTTCTTCCAAACTCGATTACAGAACATTGCATTCCCAAACAGATACCAAAGAAAGGGATCTTGTTTTCACGAACGTAACGGATGGTTTCCAATTTTCCTTCCAGTCCGCGTTCGCCGAATCCAGGAGCAACCAAAACACCATCAAGACCTTTCAGTTTTTCGGCTACATTTTCTTGGTTCACGCTTTCTGCAGCGATATATTTTACTTTTACCTTCGTTTCATTGGTTGCACCAGCATGGATGAATGCTTCTGCGATGGATTTATAGGCATCAGGAAGTTCCACATATTTACCCACCAATCCGATGTTTACCTCGTCGGTTGGGTTTTTCAGTCTTCCTAAAAATGCTTTCCAGTTCTCTAAATCCGGTTCATTTTTGGTCGAAAGTTTCAATTTGGCCAATACCGTTTTGTCCAATTGCTCTTTCAGCATATTCAAAGGAACATCATAAATAGTAGGTGCATCGATGGATTCGATCACCGCATTGATGTTCACATTGCAGAATAAGGCCAATTTCTTGCGGATATCATTATTCAGTTTGTGTTCGGTACGACAAACCAGGATATCCGGTTGAACGCCATATTCCAATAAGGTCTTTACAGAATGTTGTGTAGGCTTGGTTTTCAATTCACCAGCTGCTGCTAGGTAAGGAACCAAAGTAAGGTGTATTACCAGTGAGTCGTTATTGCCCAACTCCCAACGTAATTGTCTTACCGCTTCGATAAATGGTAATGACTCAATATCACCCACAGTACCTCCAAGTTCGGTGATCACGATATCGTATTCACCAGTTTCACCAAGAAGTAACATCCGACGTTTGATTTCGTCCGTGATGTGTGGAACGACCTGCACGGTTTTACCAAGGTAAGCACCGGCGCGTTCTTGCTCGATCACGTGGCTGTAGATACGGCCAGTAGTAACGTTGTTCGCCTGGGAGGTTGGAACGTTCAAGAACCGCTCATAGTGACCTAAGTCAAGGTCAGTCTCAGCCCCATCCTCCGTCACATAGCATTCGCCATGCTCGTATGGATTTAATGTTCCTGGATCGATGTTGATGTACGGGTCAAATTTCTGGATGGTTGCTTTTAAACCACGCGCTTGGAGAAGCTTGGCTAGGGAAGCTGCAATAATACCTTTCCCCAACGACGAAGTTACGCCGCCCGTAACAAAGATGTATTTAGTCATAGCAAAAATGGATTTCTAAAGATTTTCAGACCCTTTTTATGTCGGGTCATCTGCTCTATGTACGGGATACAAAGGTACGAATTTTTTATTATTTTTCACGAGATTTCATTTAACTTTATTTCTCAAATTGTATTTATGGAATATAGAAGAATGGGAAAATCAGGATTGCAATTAAGCGTGCTTTCCTTTGGATCCTGGGTAACTTTTGCCCGACAAACAGATGATGATATCAATGAGCGACTTATGGCGCAAGCTTATGAGGCAGGCGTCAATTTTTTCGATAATGCCGAAGTGTATGCTGCGGGGCAGTCGGAGGAAATGATGGGCAGGGTTCTGAAGAAATTGAATTGGGATCGCAGTTCCTATNNTGTGATGAGGCCTTGCAAAGGTTGCAGACGGAATACTTGGACCTTTATTATTGCCACCGTGCAGATCCTACTGTGCCTATTGAGGAGGTGGTGCGTACGATGAACACCTTGATTCAGCAGGGAAAGATTTTCTATTGGGGGACCAGTGAATGGACAGCCGCAGAAATTATGGAAGCACATATGGTGGCCAAGGATCTGGGGCTTGAAGGTCCTGCTGTCGAACAGCCGGAGTATAATCTATTCAATAGAAGAAAGATTGAGGTGGATTATGCGCCTATATTCCGAAATGTGGGAATGGGAACCACCATCTGGAGTCCTTTGGCTTCGGGCATTCTGACCGGAAAATACAATGACGGCATTCCGGAAGGCTCAAGAATGTCACTAAATGATTATGAATGGCTGAAGGATCGTGCTTTGGTCGAAGAAAAGATCTCTAGGGTGCGGGATTTGGAAAAGTTCGCGCAGGAACTGGGTGTTTCCTTGCCAACTCTTTCCATTGCTTGGTGTATTTCTAATCCAAATGTAACCACCGCCATATTGGGAGCAACGAAAGTTGATCAATTGACCGAGAATCTGAAAGCTTTGGAGGTGTTGCCTCTAATGACGGAGGAAGTGAAAGAAAAGATCGATGAGATCATGGGGACCAAGCCCATCGTGATCAGGAATTAATCCTGATCAGAAGTTAAATGATCATGCTCAGAAATAAAAAATTAGGGCTTCGCAAATGCCAAGCCCTAAAATATCTTTTCTGAAGAAATTTTCTCGATTATCTTTTTGATTTGATACGAGCAGCTTTTCCAGTCAATCCACGAAGATAGAATAACTTCGCACGACGAACTTTACCAATGCTGTTTACTTCAATTTTTTCAATGTTAGGAGAGTTAACAGGGAAAATACGCTCAACACCCACACCGTTTGAGATTTTACGCACGGTAAATGTTGAATTAACACCTTCACTGTTTAACTGAATTACCACACCTTGGTAAACCTGAACACGCTCTTTATTTCCTTCGCGAATTTTATAATGAACGCTGATGGTATCTCCTGCTTTGAAAGCGGGATTTTCATTTTTTACTACCGCTTGTTCTTCTACAAATTTTACTAAATCCATGATTCTGAGTAATTAATAACGATATTTAACCTGTAAAAATCGGAATGCAATATTACAGCTTTATTTTTATATATGGAAATACTTTTTTAAAATATTTTCCTTTTTATTCAATGGATGCAAAAGTAAGGATTTTTATGGCAATTTTTATAGGGAATTTAAAATAATTGGATGGAGATGTGGAAATTGATATCTGTTAAAATTAAAAATCAATAAATGAGCTTGTTATAAAAATTTTATAAAAAAGCCTTGACAAGAATAAAAATCCCCGTATATTTGTGCCACACAAAACAAAGGTGATACCTTTTCGGGGTGTAGCGTAGCCCGGTATCGCGCCACATTTGGGATGTGGAGGTCGTAGGTTCGAATCCTGCCACCCCGAC
>DCOH01000051.1 GCA_002322865.1 Sphingobacterium sp. UBA1575
AGTTTAGGGCCTATTTTCCTTTTATATTGTCTTGGATGTCATTGGCTGCATCCTTTGTTTTGTCCCAAGCATCATCTGCAAAGTTTTTAGTGCTTTCCCATGCATTTTCTGCGGCGTCCTTGGTATCTTCCCAAGCATCTGATACCTGTTGCTTCAGATGGGCAAAGAAACCTTCCTTCGTTGGTTCTTCATTTTCATTCTTTTTCTGGTCGATATNNAATTTTATCTTGTGTTTGCTTTGTGAAATCTTTCAGATTGTTTTCAGCATCATTTACAAATTGTTTTGCTTTGTCCAGATTTTCATTTTGTTCATTAGTACTCATTGTTAGTGAATTTTGGGGTTAATGCTTACTATACTTTCAATAAGCATTCCGAAAGGATGTTAGCGAACGTTAAAACTTTCCTAATGATATACTAAATGTTTATTTTTGGGTAAATAAATTTAATATGGAAAAAACAAGATGTGCATGGTGCGGAACCGATGAGTTGTACCAAAAATATCATGACGAAGAATGGGGGCGGTTGGCAACAGATGATGCTACTATGTTCGAATTTCTGATACTTGAGAGCTTTCAGGCAGGGTTGAGTTGGATTACCATTCTCCGTAAAAGAGAAAGCTTTAGAAAAGCATTTGACAATTTNNTTCAGGATACAGGAATTGTAAGAAACAAATTAAAAGTATTAGCCGCTATAAGCAATGCAAAACTATTTATGGAACTTCAGAAAGAATTTGGAAGTTTCTATAATTATATCTCAACTTATACCAACGGTGAAAGAATTATAAACACCTGGGAACATCACACAGAAGCACCTGCTACAACGGCTTTATCGGATGCGATTAGCAAAGATTTGAAAAAGAGAGGGTTCAAATTTCTGGGGTCAACAGTAGTTTATTCCCATTTGCAGGCAACCGGAGTTGTAGATGACCATATAGAAAGTTGTTTTGTAAGGAATAATTAAAAGAAACTATTATAATTGGAGAATAAGAGGCTGTCCTGAATGATTAAAGGTATTTCGATATGGCTCGATATTATATTTAGGACAACCTCTTAGCTATTACAGTTGTATTAGTACTGCTCTAATAAGTAATTTAAAATATCAGTGGTGGTTACAATTCCTTTTATTTCATCATGATCTACCACAGGAATTGAATGAAAGCTTTGCTGGGCTAAAATTTCAACCACCTCTTTAATTGTAGTCTCTGTGTTTACCGTTAAAGGAGCTTTTGTCGTAATCTGCGGAATGCTAAACATATCGTAAACAACTGTGGAAACAGAAGCATCTCCTGCTTCATCCGAATCATCCACATCTGCATAACTTATCTTTAATAAGTCGGAATAACTGAGCATACCTAATAGTTTCAGATTTTCAACAACGGGAATATGTCTGATATTATTCTTTTTGAATAGTTTTTCAGCTTCATATAACGATTGTTTCGGATTAAGAGTGATAAGCTCTTTGGACATAATTTGGGATACGGGAACTCTTTGTTTCATAATTATTTCTTTAATTTAATTTCGATAAATTGACAGATAATAAAGGGCCCTTTTATTAATCCTTCTTAAAGATAGCCTGAAAAACAGGCATTGCAAAAAAACTACTTATGATATATTTCAGAAATATATATCACTATGTTTCTTTAGTTATTTTCAGTTTGACGATGTAACTTAGTAGAAGCAATACGATATTTCACGAATATATTTTTCGTATTGAGAGAATCCTGGTCCTGATATCAATAAAATATCAGGGCCATTTTGTTGAGAACAAAATTCCAGAGAAGATTTATTTGAAGAAAAGAAACTTTATATTAAATAGCTAGAAGCCTTTTAAAAAGCTGTTGACAAAAATATGAGAATACTGTATTGTACTTATGACAAGATAGAGAATGATGAGAGTGAAAAAGAGCTTAAAAAACTGATTGATCAACAAGAAATCTCCGAAGACTTCGGGCTTCGTGTTGGTGTAGAAGGTGGTGGTTGTTCCGGCATGAGCTATATGTTGGGCTTTGACCAAAAGAAAGAGGGAGATTCGGAATACCTGGTGAATGGCATCCGTTTGTTCATGAACAAAGCACATGGCCTTTACCTAGCCGGAATGGAAATCGATTTCAAATCCGGATTAGATGCCCGTGGCTTCACCTTCAACAACCCCAATGCCACCAGTACTTGTGGCTGCGGCAGTAGTTTCAGCGCATAAAAACACGAATAAAGAATATAAATGCTCCGATAGGGGCATTTTTTATGTGCTTTTAATTCATTAAATTAGCGACCTTAAAATTTAGAATAGGAATTTGATGTACAAGGAATATAAGCAGTTAAATCTATCAGAGATCGGCAAAGAAGTATTGAAACGTTGGGAAAACGAAAATATATTCGAAAAAAGTATTTCCAATCGCCCTGCCAGCAAACCATACACCTTTTATGAAGGACCACCTTCGGCCAATGGGATGCCCGGCATTCACCATGTGATGGCGCGTGCGATCAAGGATATTTTCTGTCGTTATAAAACCTTGAAAGGCTTCCAGGTAAAACGTAAAGGAGGTTGGGATACCCATGGTCTTCCGATCGAACTAGCAGTGGAAAAAACCTTGGGAATCACCAAAGAGGATATCGGCAAAAAAATCTCTGTAGAAGAGTACAACGATGCCTGTCGCAAGGAAGTCATGAAGTACACCGATGTATGGAACGACCTAACCTTGAAAATGGGGTATTGGGTAGATCTGGAAAACCCGTACATCACCTACCAGAACGAATATATCGAGACCCTTTGGTTCTTATTGAAAGATTTGTACAAAAAAGGGCTTTTATACAAAGGCTATACCATCCAGCCATATTCTCCGGCAGCAGGTACAGGCTTGAGTTCGCACGAGCTGAACCAACCCGGCACCTATAAGGATGTAAAAGATACCACCATCGTTGCGGAATTCAGGTTGGATAAACAACAGATTCATCCGATGTTGGACAGTTTAGTGGAATCTCCAGAGGAAGATGTCGCATTCATCGCCTGGACCACTACGCCATGGACCCTACCAAGCAACACCGCATTGGTTGTTGGAAAGAATATCGATTATGTAAAAATCCGCACCTTCAACCAGTATACCGGTCTTCCTGTATCGGTTATTCTGGCGAAAGCATTGATCCCGAAACACTTCAAGGCTGAAGGCCAACAGGTGTCCTTCCAGGACTATAGCTTAGGTGATAAAGTTATCCCTTGGGAAATCGCAGCAGAATTCAAAGGGGAAGAACTTGCGGGATTGAGATACCATCAATTGATGCCATACATCAGCTCCGAAGAATTGCTTGACAAAGCCTTCCGCGTGATCATTGGCGATTTTGTAACCACGGAAGATGGTACTGGTATCGTTCATGCTGCACCAACTTATGGTGCCGATGACTTTAGGGTAGCCCGAGAAAATGGGGTGCCTGCCATCATGGTAAAAGATGAGTTCGGAAAAGATGTTCCTACCGTAGACAAAACCGGTCGTTTTGTAAAGGAAGTAACTGATTTTGCTGGCCGATTCGTGAAGGAAGAATACTATTCGGCAGAAGAAAGAGCCGATAAGGATTTCCGCCCTACGGATGTATTGATCGCCATCAAACTGAAAGAAGACAACAAGGCATTTGATGTCAAAAAATATGAGCACACCTATCCTCACTGTTGGAGAACGGATAAACCGGTACTTTACTATCCTTTGGATAGCTGGTTCATCAAAACGACCGCACGTAAGGAAGAATTGGTTGCTCTCAACAAAACCATCAACTGGAAACCTGAAGCTACGGGTTCAGGACGTTTCGGAAACTGGTTGGAAAACCTGGTCGATTGGAACCTTTCCCGTTCTCGTTACTGGGGTACTCCACTTCCAATCTGGAGAAGTGAGGATGAAAACGAAGAGATCTGCGTGGGATCCATGCCGGAATTGAAATCTTTGTTGGAGGCTTCCCTATCGACTGATGTGCTTTCAGCAGATGAAAAAAGAGTGAACAAGGCCTATCTGGATAAATTCGGTACGGATGAATTGGATCTGCACCGTCCTTATGTGGATGATATCATCCTGGTATCAGAAGGCGGTCAGAAATTATACCGTGAACCCGACTTGATCGATGTATGGTTTGATTCTGGAGCCATGCCTTATGCCCAATGGGGATTAGACTATGATAAATTGGCGAAAGGTGATCCTCAGCCGTTTAAAGACGAATATTTCTCTGCTTTCCCAGCCGATTTTATTGCCGAGGGGGTAGATCAAACACGTGGATGGTTCTTTACCCTTCACGCGATATCGACCATGTTCAAAAATTCAGTAGCCTTCAAAAATGTCGTTTCGAACGGCTTGGTACTGGACAAGAATGGTAATAAAATGTCCAAACGCCTAGGTAATGGTGTGGATCCATTTGCGACCATCGAAAAATACTCTGCGGATGCAACCCGTTGGTACATGATCAGCAATGCTGCTCCATGGGACAACCTGAAATTCAATGAGGAAGGATTGGATGAAGTACGCCGTAAATTCTTCGGTACGCTTTACAATACCTATGCCTTCTTCGCCTTATATGCCAACATCGATAAATTCAGTTATGCTGAACCGGATATCGCTATCCAGGATCGTCCAGAGATCGATAGATGGATCATCTCTTTATTGAACAGTTTGAGCAAAGAGGTGGATGAATTCTATGCCGATTACGAACCGACCAAAGCGGCACGTGCGATACAGACTTTCGTGGATGAGCATTTGAGTAACTGGTATGTACGTTTATGTCGTCGTCGTTTCTGGAAAGGCGAATATAGTCAGGATAAGATCTCGGCCTATCAGACCCTTTATACCTGTTTGGATACGATTGCCAAATTGATGGCACCTATATCGCCATTCTTTGCAGATCAACTGTATCTGGATCTTAACGCAGCTACGAAAAAAGAAAACTTCGAATCGGTACATTTAGCAGATTATCCAGCATACCATGCTGATCTGGTAGACAAAGATCTGGAAGAGCGTATGGCTTTGGCACAAGATATCTCTTCTTTGACCTTATCCCTACGTAAAAAGACAGGTATCAATGTTCGTCAACCTTTAGGAAAGATCATGGTTCCGGTATTGGACAATTCCTTCCAGGAAAAGGTGGAGAAAGTAAAAGATTTGATACTTTCCGAAACGAACATCAAAAACCTGGAGTTCATTACCGATACGACCGGCATCATCAAGAAAAAGGTAAAACCTAACTTTAAGGTCTTGGGTGCTAAGGTCGGAAAAGATATGAAAGCAGTAACAGCGGCTATTCAGGCATTGGATGCCCAACAGTTGAACGAACTGGAAATACAAGGTCAAATCCAGCTTCCAGGTACTGCCTACAGCATTACTACAGAGGATGTGGAAATTATTGCCGAGGATGTAGAAGGATGGCAAGTGGCAAATTTAGGTCGTTTAACTGTGGCTTTGGACATCCATATCAACCAAGAATTAAAAGAGGAAGGCCTTGCTCGTGAGCTGATTAATCGCATCCAGAACTTAAGAAAAGACAAAGGATTTGAAGTGACCGACCGTATAAATGTAACTATTAGTCAAAATACTGAAATTCAAGAAGCTGTACAAAATAATTTCTCGTATATTTGTACGGAAATTTTAGCCAACAGTCTTAAAATCGACGGTACACTGGCAAATGGAGACACCGTTGAGATTAATGGAGAGAATTTATTGCTACTAATAGAAAAAATTTAAAGTATGGGAAACACAGAGAAAACAAGGTACAGTGATGCTGAATTACAGGAGTTTAAAGCAATAATTCTTGAGAAGTTACGTATTGCCAAAGAGGAATTATCCTCGTTGACCAAATCATTGAGCAACAGCAATGCGAACGGCACTGATGATACAGCAGGGACTTACAAAACATTGGAAGATGGATCGGCAACATTGGAAAAAGAGCAGATCAACCAACTGGCAGCACGTCAGAAAAAATTCATCGATAACCTAGAGGCAGCTCTAGTGCGCATCGAAAACAAAACCTACGGCATCTGTAGAGAGACTGGAAAGCTTATCCAAAAAGAAAGATTGAAAGCAGTACCTCATACTACCTTAAGTATCGAGGCAAAAAACAAACAATATTAAGCGAAAGATTAAAAACAAATGGTCTTTGTAATTGCGCAAAGACCATTTTTTATGTACTATGAAAGGATATACCAAGCCCGTATTACTCATTACCATCATTTTATTGATCGACCAGATTTCTAAATTCTGGGTAAAATTGAACATGACCATTAACCAACAATTCAAAGTGATTGGCGACAAGGTTTTGATTCATTTTATCGAAAACCCTGGAATGGCCTATGGCATGGAATTCGGTGGAGAATATGGCAAGTTATTTCTTAGCGTGTTCCGTATCATCGCGGTGATCGGTATCGGTTATGGCTTGCATTACATGATCAAGAATAAGTATAACCGTGGTTTTATCCTGAATGTAGCCTTGATATTTGCCGGTGCCATGGGTAATATCATCGATTCTGCATTTTATGGTATAATATTCAGCGAAAGTACCCCTTTCCAAAAAGCGGTTTTATTTCCTGAAGGCGGTGGCTATGCCACCTTTTTACATGGCTATGTGGTCGATATGCTGCATTTTCCATTGATCAATGGCACCTTTCCGGATTGGTTTCCATTCTGGGGTGGCGAACGTTTCCAGTTCTTCAGCCCGATCTTCAATATCGCTGACTCTGCCATCACGGTGGGGGTTATCATGATCTTGATTTTCCAAAAACGCTATTTCAAAGAAGAGCATGTGGAAAATTCAAATGTGAATTCAGAGATCGTAGAAGATTAATTCGTTGCTACTAACCATATATTCATGGATTAGTACCTCCTTACTTTTTTGGATTATGTATATTTGGTCATGATAAATTTCCGAAAGCCATTTGTTGTGGCATCCTTTATCCTGAGTTGTTGCTTTGTTGGACTTACACATGCACAGGCCCAAGTAAAAGTGAAGAACCTTAAAAAACATATCGAATACCTTTCTGCAGATAAGATGAAAGGAAGGGAAACGGGTATGGAGGGATCTTTGAAAGCAGCCGATTATGTAGAGAAACATTTCAAAAAATATGGTTTGCTACCCAAAGGCGAAAACGGTTACCGACAATCTTTTACTGCCAAGGTCACCCGTAAAAAAGTGGCTGACCCAGAAAGACCATCGGATAATATTATCGGCTTTATAGACAACCAATCGCCCTATACCATTGTTATTGGCGCGCATTACGACCATTTGGGTTACGGCCATATTGGCGGATCAAGAGATTCCTTGGGCGTAGGAAAAATCCATAATGGTGCAGATGATAATGCTTCAGGTGTAGCCGGGTTATTGGAGTTGGCAAGACATTATTCCAGCAACAACATGAAAGAGGCATTCAATTTTCTGTTCATTGGTTTTGGTGCGGAAGAACTGGGCTTATTAGGCTCTAAACATTTCACAGAAAATCCAACCCTACCCTTGGAGAATATACATTGGATGTTGAACATGGATATGATCGGTCGATACCAACCGGAAAATGGTTTGGCCGTTATTGGGTATGGAACCAGCTCTGCCTTTCCAAAAATATTTGAGGGCATCAGCAGCAGCATCAAATTCAACAAGAGCAAAGACGGGAATGGCGGATCCGATCAGACCTCCTTCTATCGTAAAAATATCCCGGTTTTATTCTTCCATACCGGTGGTCATGATGATTACCATAAACCAACGGATGATGCAGATAAAATAGATTACAAGGCTTTAGAGGCTATCCTAAAACTAGAAATCGATGTAATCGATAATTCGATGAAACAACCTAAAATGGATTTTATATGGACAAATTAGGGAATACTTCTACCAGGGTGCTACTAACAGGTTCTAATGGTTTCTTGGGGCAGAAATGCACAGACTTTATCCTTGAAAAAACGAATTATACGCTTTGTTGCACTTCCCAATCGCCCAACCGCAATCCACACAATACNNATTGATGGAGGAATTCCAGCCTACCCATATCCTACATACTGCAGCGATGACGGCTGTGGAAGCCTGCGAACAGGATCCTGCATTATGCCAAAAGCTGAATGTGGATGTCGTGAAGCTGCTATTGGAAACAGCAGAAAAAAATAATATCCATTTAACCTTTCTTTCTACGGATTTTGTATTTGATGGCAAAAATGGGCCTTATAAAGAGATCGATGAAACGAATCCCTGCAATGCCTATGGCGCGAGCAAAGTAGCGGCTGAGCAGATCATTTTGGCTTCTTCTGCCAAAGCGGCTATTCTCCGCACTATTTTGGTCTATGGCGTCATCGCCGATAAAAAAAGATCCAACCTGGTTTTATGGGCTAAATCAAAATTAGGTGCCCATGAGGCCATCAAGGTGGTTAATGACCAATGGCGGATGCCGACCTGGGTGGATGATCTGGCGGATGCCTGCATCTTGTGCATCGAAAAATCGGCCACCGGCATCTATCATATTTCCAGCGAAAAGATGTATTCGGTTTTAGAAGCCGTGCAGGAGATCGCTGATTACTGGGGATATGATAAATCCCTGATCAGCCCGATCAGTGCGGCAGAAATTGGCCAATCAGAAAACCGTCCGCAAAAAACGGGGTTTATACTTGATAAAGCGAAGAAAGAACTGGGTTATCGACCAACTTCTTTTCGTGATTCGCTTCCTTTAATCGATCAACAGATCAAATTTTACATGAAATAATGATGCAAGAGAAATTTGCTAGAGAATCTTATACAGAAATGAACGAGTTGGTGCTACCCAACGATACCAACACCTTCGGCAACCTAATGGGTGGTCGCTTATTGTACTGGATGGATATCTGTTCGGCTATGGCGGCACAAAAACATTGCAATAACCAAGTAGTTACCGTTTCTGTGGATAACGTATCGTTCAAACGGTCCATCAAATTGGGTGAAGTGGTTACTATTCAGGCACAGGTAACCCGGGCGTTCAATACCTCTGTAGAAGTACGCATGGAAATCTTTGCACAGAACCTGCCTCAAGGAACGAAGGTTAAGTCCAACGAGGCTTATTATACCTTTGTTTCCATCGATGAAGAGGGAAAACCAAAGCCTATCCCTGCATTGGTCGCGGAGACGGATACGGAAAAGATCCTTTTTGAAGAGGCGCAACAACGTCGTGAATTAAGACTTTTATTAGCTGGTAAACTGAAACCAGAGAATGCAACGAAGATCAAAAACCTGATCAAATTGTTCGCACCGAAAGACCCGGCTTAATTCCCACCTGCAAAGAAAGCTTCAAAATCAAATTGGCTATGGCTATCCATGAGTGATGCTTGTTTGATCTACTCACCGGTACCCATGGCGACCAATCGATCGAATTCTTCCCTCTTTAAAGGCATCACCGATAATCGTCCCTGTCTAACCAGGGCGATGTCCTGTAATTGCGGATCAGCTTTAATGGCCTCAAGGGTTACGGGAACCTTGAATGTTTCAACAGGTGCCAGATCCACCACAACCCAACGCTCGTCCTCGGTCGTTGGGTCCTGGTAAAATTCCTTGACCACCTTCGCCATACCCACGATTTCCTTCCCTTCATTGGAATGGTAGAAAAGGACAAGATCACCCTTTTTCATGGCTTTCAGGTTGTTCCTCGCTTGATAATTACGAACACCGTCCCAGAAAGTTTCACCATCTTTATTAAACTGTTCCCAACTATACTTGAAGGGCTCTGACTTTACCAAAAAATAATTCATGTCCTTTATGATGTGTATAGTTGAGTTTAATTCTGTTGTTCTAATATTTCCATTTTATCGGCATAATGTGCACAGTAATCCCGAAGATCGGCAATTACTTTTTCGGCCATTGGATCACCGCCAGATGCTCTAAGGAAAGAATCGCCTAAGGTTTGCATGGTCTCATAAAAGAATCTTTTCATTTCATCATACGGCATATCCTTCGTCCAAAGGTCAATACGCATGGAATTTTTATATTGGCTATCCCATAAAGCTAAAAACATAGCCTTTGCCGGCAATTCATCACTTGACTCGCCATCCGATGAACTCCATAGAATCTGCTCTGGAACATTCTTATCATCCAATTCTACTTGGAGCTTTATTTCTGCTTTTTTCATATCTAAAACTGTGTTTTTATCAATATACTAATGATCCCCACGACGAGCACAAAGCCTATCTGCATCATCCATAATTTCTTGACATCCTTCGTCCACAATCGGAACAGGATATCCAGAATGATCAGGACAACGATCAACAAAATGAGCCATCCCCAGGAAAATAAGGGTTCTTTTGAATCGCCCATTTCAGAGATTGCCCATACGATAATACAGGCCAATGTGATATTGAGGGGAGTTAATTTCATCTTCTCTTTCCAGGTTTTGAAGGCCCTTTCTTTGGTCCTTTCCCTTTTCCTGCTCCCTTTGCTCCCGATCCCCGGCTAGAAGACTTTCTGTTGTTCATCTTCATGGCATATTTCTTCTCATGGAAAGCACCTTTAAAATCCGGATCGTCCTTCTTTTTCTGGTTATCTATTTCACGGGCAATTGCTTGTTTTTCATCGAACGGTGTTTTCTCCAATACCACTTCCGCAGGCATCTCCTTCACCGGAATGGTCTGCTTGATCAGCTTTTCGATCTTTGCCACATAGTACTCCTCGGCAGGATTACAGAAGGTAATCGCATCACCTGTATTATAGGCTCTTCCTGTACGACCAATGCGATGTACATAATCTTCAATAACGATCGGTACATCAAAATTGATCACATGGCTTACCTGGGTCACATCCAATCCTCGAGCTGCCACATCCGTTGCTACCAAAATGCGTACGGATCCCTCCTTGAACGAATTGATGGAATTGATCCTGGTATTTTGTCCTTTATTGGCATGGATCACTCGTACCGCTTCTGGTCCATATTTACGCTCCAGATAACCAAATATATTATCGGCCACGGTTTTTGTTTTACAGAAAACAATAACCCTTGTAAAGGCTTGATCATCCTTAAAGAAATGCTGTAATAAATTCAGCTTGGTCTTTAAATTAGGTACATGATATAGACTTTGTTCGACCGTTTTGGCAGGTGTAGCCTGTTCGGTCACCTCGATTACGGTTGGGAATTCCAAGAAATCTCCTGCAATCTTACGAACTAATTCGCTCATGGTGGCCGAGAACAGTAAGTTTTGACGCTTACGTGGCACGATTTCCAATATCCGATGGATTTTACTGATGAATCCCATGTCCATCATCTTGTCTGCCTCATCCAATACCAAAAACTTCAGGCTCTTGGTATTGATCTCTCCTTCCAGGTAAAGGTCCAAGAAGCGACCAGGCGTAGCGACAATAATATCACAGCCTTTTGCCAGTTGTTCCTTTTGGGTTTTAGGACCTAGACCTCCGTATAATAATACGGTACGCAAGTCCAGATAAGTGGAGAACAAACGGATATTCTCTTCAATCTGCATCGCCAATTCCCGGGTAGGGCTTAAAATAAGTGCCCTAGGGTCGTTGCCTTGTGCATATTTCAGCTTCATCAGCATGGGTAATACATACGCTGCAGTCTTTCCCGTTCCGGTCTGGGCAATTCCCATCACGTCCTGTCCCGCTAGAACAGGGGTGATCGCTTTTTCCTGAATTTCCGTTGGAATGGTATAGCCTGCTTCTGCAACCGCATTGAGAAGCTGCTTGTTGAGTTTAAAATCTTCAAATGATGCCATCCTTGCAAAGATAGCGAAACATTTTTCTAAATTTGTGATACTACAAAATAGGTTGATATGAAAAAACTGGTATTATTATGTGTGCTGACCTTAGTTAGCACCTTCTCGTTTGCGGACGAGGGTATGTGGTTCCTGATGTATCTGAAAAAGATGAATGAGGCCGACATGCAAAAAAAAGGGTTGAAGCTTTCTGCTGAAGAGATATACAGCATTAACAACTCCAGCCTGAAAGATGCGATCGTACAATTCAATGGTGGATGTACCGCAGAGATTGTATCTGGAAGCGGATTGGTGTTCACCAACCACCATTGTGGTTATGGCGCCATCGCTGAATTATCTACGCCTGAGAACGACCATTTAACCAATGGTTTCTGGGCAAAAAACCATAGCGAAGAGCTAAAACCTAAATCTTTATTTGTTCGTTTCTTCGTTCGTATGGACGATGTTTCCAAACGTATTTTAGGTTTGGTAAATGATAAAATGACCGAGAAGGAAAGAGAGAAAATCATAAACCAAGAGATTGCAAAGATCCAGGCAGAGAATAGTGAAGGCGGTAAATATGTGGTTTCTGTACGTCCTTTCTTCAATGGAAATGAATATTATTATTTCGTTTACCAAGATTATACCGATGTACGTTTAGTAGGTACTCCGCCGAACAGCATTGGTAAATTTGGTGGTGATACCGATAACTGGGAATGGCCACGCCATACCGGTGACTTCTCGATCTTCCGCGTATATGGCGATAAGAACGGTAACCCGGCAGAATACTCCAAAGAGAATGTGCCATTGAAACCAAAACATTTCCTTCCGATCAGCATCAAAGGAATCAAAGAAGGTGATTTCTCCATGATCTTAGGATACCCTGGCCGTACCAACCGTTGGATGAATGCAGCAGGTATCGATCAGAATGTGAAATTTGCTTACCCGGCTTGGGTGGAAGCTTCTAAAGTAGGTATGGATGCCATGAAAAAATACATGGATAAAGACCAAGCTGTGAAGATCAATTATGCCTCTAAATATTCTGGTGTTGCTAACTACTGGAAAAACAGACAAGGGATGATCGATGCTTTAACGAAGCATAAGACCGCAGCGACAAAAGCAAAACAAGAGAAGAAATTCAACAAATGGGCAAACAAAGCGGCTAATAAAGCAGAATATGGCGATGTGATCAGCACGATTAATGAATATTATGCGAAAACCAATGAAAAGGCTAGACATGATAACTATTTAACAGGAATGATGCGTTCTTCTACTTTTGCATCCCTACCTTATTCATTAAGTTCTGCATTGCAACAATATGCGAGCTTAGACCAAGCAAAGCGTGCAGAATTAGCTACACGTTTACAAGCGTTCATCAATGACAATTACGACAAGGCCTATATACCTTTGGAAGTAGATGTGTTGGCAGATGAGTTGAACCTATATGCTGCAAAAGCAGGTAACATTGCTCCTTACATCCGCGAGATGGCGAACAAAAACAATGGCAATTTCCAAGCCGATGTTCAACAAGCTTTCAACAACAGTATATTCGGTTCTAAAGCGAAATTGGAAGCTTATTTGAAAAATCCAGATGCATCGAAAGTTACAAATGATCCATTGTTAAAAATTTCTAATGCCTTGGTAGAAAAAAGTCGTGAGAGCAATCCGGAGTTGGCAACATTGACGGATAAATTCCAAGCCGCTACCCGTAAATACATTGCTGGAGTCTTAAAAATGGATCCAAAGGGAAAATATTATCCAGATGCAAACTCTACTTTACGCTTAACTTATGGTACTATTCGTGCCCTTCCTAAGGATGCTCGTAACGATGCCAAAGTAAATAATTACACGACCTTGAAAGGAACGATCGCGAAATACAAAGCAGGTGATGAGGAGTTCGATCTTCCTAAACGTTTAATGGAACTATATGAAAATAAGGACTATGGACGTTATGCAGACAAAGCTGGATACATGCCAGTGAACTTCTTGAGCGATCAGGATATCACAGGTGGTAACTCCGGTTCACCAGTATTGAATGGCAATGGCGAGCTTATTGGCTTAGCTTTTGATGGCAACATCGAGGCAATGGCTGGAGACGTTATTTTCGATCCTAAATTGCAACGTACAATTTCAGTAGATATTCGATACGTATTGTTCATCATCGACAAGTTCGCAGGAGCAACAAACATCATCGACGAATTGAAAATTGTGGAGTAATTGCCTCAAAACGGTGTTTTGAAACATAAAAAAAGATTACAAAATTCGCTTTGTTTGTATTCCTTTTGTATATTTATGATATATTAGAGAATTAATTAAGAAAAACTAAAATTATATTAATTAAAAAATGGAAAACTACACTAAATTAAAAGAGCTAGTAGCTTCTATCGAAGCTGACGCAGAAAAATTCTTCAACAACGGTAACTCAGCTGCTGGAACACGCGTGCGTAAAGGTTTGCAAGACATCAAAACATTAGCACAAGAAATTCGTAACGAAGTAACTTCTAAGAAAAACGAAGGTAAAAAATAAGCTTGCTTATTTTTGAAAATAAAAAAGCCCGATTCGATTGAATCGGGCTTTTTTAGCTATTTGCCTTCTGATTATAGGAATAGACCGGCCAACATCAGGTCAATCTGTTTGTCGCTCATCCATTGGCCTATCACCTCCTTCATTTTTGCCTTAACCTCTTTGCGGGTACTTGGCTTATCCTTTTTCTTGAAGATATCCGTTTTAATGGTAGGCGCTGTCATATCCACTTTGGTTGCATAGATGTTGAAATGCTGTTCTGGAACCACAAAACCTAAGATCATTCCAGGGAGGCCATGAATACTTCCTGGTCCTCCTGGAGTAGGAATCTGATCGGTATAGAAAGCCACTACATAAACAGAATCTAATGTAATTCCATTCGCCCGACGGCAATCGTAGCCGGCAATATTCCTGTATTCATTGGTAATCTTCCATTTCACATCCGTTAAGCTATCCTGAACGACAATAGGAGATCCCCCAAAATCCATCGCCATGGAAACTTGATTTTTTTCTAAGTTTTGATAGACCTTAGCCCCATTATCCAACATCGTCAACATTTGGGTAACCAATTGACTCTGTTCACGTGCTACGGGCTCAAAATAAGTCTCATTGCCACGGAATGATAATTTTCTTTCCAATACGGCAGTCTCCGGTGATTTCGTCACCATCTGTTCCATATAAGTACGCGACATATCGCCATCCTTTAAGCTGTTCATATACCGCTTCATCAAATTCTTGATGTGGACAGTCTTCTCGTAGGTAATAGATCCTTCCGTAGGAAAATAAGCGTATTGTGCTTGCGCCGCTTGCAAGCCTAGGCCTAGAAAGAATAAAACGGCTATATATAAATGCTTTTTCATGATTAATTTACTCCTATCATTTTGGTAAACTCCCAAGTTAATTTCAACATATAGTACCTGGAAATGGTATTGTACGTATTCTGTGTAATCGCTCCATTGTATTGCGATCTGCTGAACCCTTTATTTTGGTTGAACACATCATTCACATAAAAGTCTAAGATCAGACCCTCACTTTTCAAGAATTTCTTGGAAATACCCGGTTTGAAAAGAATACGTTCAAAACGCTCTGGTAAAGCATCGGTTGGAGCTTCATAGTCATAAGATCCCTCACCATATAAAGTCATTTTCCAAGGAAGATAAGCTTTCACTGTCAGATCACTGCTGAAGGTGAATCCGTCACTGTTACGTTCTGGGTTCAATGAAGTTTTCAAGGTACGGAACCCTGGTGTAAAGGACAAATCGAAATCTACTTTCTTCGTGGTGTTTCTTTCAAAACCAATGCTCAATCCGTAATTAAAGTTGTCATTTACATTCTCTGCAAATTCATCAGTAGGATTCGCAATCGTTCTATCGTTAATATAATTAAAGTACCTATTGTAAGAGGCATTCAAATTCAACTTGGATTTCAACTGCCATTTACGGATCAGATCAAATCCGGCACCACCAAAAACCGATACATTGGTGGAATTTTTATCCATGTTTTCGTAATAAAGCTTCCTTAAACCTCCTTTTTCAATCACCACATTGGTTTGGATTGCATCGATGGTCTGTCCTGCATTTGCCCATAGATAGATATACTTACCTTTCATCATATCCCAAGAATTGAATCCCAAACCGAAGTTACTTGACTTGGAAGGAACCAGGTTTTCATTTCCAAAGTATTCGTTCATCTGATCCGTATTCTGACGTAATGGCTGAATCTGGAACAAGGATGGTAAACTATTGCTATAGCTATAATTAAGGTTAATACGTTTTGTTTTTGAAATATTGTACCGCAAATAAGCATTCGGATTATAGGTCAGATAATCTCTGCTCAACCCCGAATTTGCATAATTGTTCATTTGGCTCATGTCATCATGACGAAGCACATTATTCAGATACATATCGATCTTTTCCGTTTTATAACCAAAACCGATACCTCCGGAATTACGGGTGGTATTAAAGTTGAAGTCGTTACTGAATTCATCATCCAATACCGTATAGCCACCACTTGCATCCTTATTGAAGGAATTTACAATGGCATGGGTTTTAGAAGATGCAAATTCATAATTGAAGGAGGTTCTGAAAAGCTTGCCCAACGGCTCGGTATACGTCACGGAAGAAACGATATTATCCGAATTGGATGTTTTGTTCTTCAATTGATCGATTATCTGGGAAGTTCCCAAGGCATAATTGTTGTTTTCTGATTCCAATAAAAGGTTTCCTTCGTCTTCTGAATTATTACCTGCGAAACGCAAGGCCAATGATCTTCCCTCTTTCTTGAATTTCCGAGTGAGGTAAGCATCATAGGATACGTTTTGACTCGTTGTCTCTCCACGCTGATCACTTTTGTTATCCGATACTTTTGTACCATCCTGGAAGGTCTCCCCATTCACCATTAAGCTATTGGTATTCTTTTCTCTTGAACCCGAAACCTTTAGCGTCAATGCTGTCAATGAATCGATCGCATAATCGTATTTAGTATTGAAACGATGTCTATTTGCATCCGTTTGGTTATTGTTGGTGGTATTGCTGTTCAAATAACCACTTTCCGTAGGTGTCTCCCTGATAAAATTATCCGAATAATTGTTTTCTACCTGACCATATTTATAGCTTAAGTTCAATTTATGCTTTTTATCTTTCCAAGCATCCATATAAGATACCCCTCCAGTCATGGCCTTTGGTTGGCCTTTACCATTCCAATTGCTGAATGCATCACCACCGAAGCTAAAATTCACTCCGCCATCGTCCATAATTTGTATACCATCTTCGCCCATACCAAACTTTTCCTCATCCTGCCATCCTAAACTGATGGTTCCATCATTGGCACCAACTCCAAAAGCGGATACCTTTGTCGATCCTTTGAATCTGTTCAGGGCTAATTTTCCCAGGTAGAAACCATTATCACCATCGGTACCCCCTCCGGCTTCCGCTTTTCCGAACATACCGTTCTTCGCTTCTTCCTTCAGTTTTACATTGATGGTTTGCACACGCGTTCCATCATCCACGCCTGTACGTTCAGCCGCTTCCGTTTTCTTCTCATACACCTGCACCTTATCTACCATATCCGAACGGATATTACGGGTCACCAAGGTAGGATCATCCCCAAAGAACTCTTCTCCATCAACCAATACCTTTTCTACGGTCTTACCCTGCGCAGTAATCTTTCCACTCGCATCGACCGAAATCCCCGGCAATACCTTTAAAAGATCTTCCACCTTCGCATTCTTTTCCGTCACAAAACTGGACGCATCATATTCGACCGTATCTCCTTTGATCACGACCGGAATCTTTCCGGTAACCAAAACCTCTTCGATCAAACTGGCGGCGGATTGTAAACTGATCTGTCCCAATGCCACATCACCTGTTCCCTTTTTGATGTTCTGGAAGTACTCGCCAAATTTGGGATAGCTCACGATCAATAGGTAATCTTCCGTATCCGGATTGTTGATACTGAACTTACCATCTTGATTTACCCGGGCAAAATCCACCAAGATGGAATCTTTAGCCTGCAATAGCATCACGCTGGCATTACTAAGTTTTGTTTTGTCGGTCTCTGAAAGAATCTCCCCAGTAATTTTTTTCTGGGCAAAAGTTTGCAAGGAGATCAAACCGAAAAAGAGGGTTAGAAAAACGCTTGTAAAAAATTTCATAGAATTAATAAAAAAGTTCAAAAGGACTAAATGGTACGCAAAATTATCACATAACTGGGAAATACGGTTAAATTCTTTTCGTTTTAACAAATAATTAACAGCCAGTTGACAGGAAGTGGATCCATTCAATTCATTTCATTTGTCGATGCTGGGGGCAATTTGTTACAGCCTTACTAAAATATATTTCATTACATTTGTAAAAACCCATTAAAAATGCAAAATATCAAAGACTATGTAGAAGCAAATAAAGATCGCTTCTTAGAAGAATTATTTGAATTATTGCGCTTTCCGTCAGTAAGTGCAGACCCTCAATTTAAAGAAGGCGTATTGAACACCGCGGAATTTGTAGCACAAAAACTTAAAGATGCGGGAGCAGATAATGTAGAGATTTGTCCTACAGCAGGCTACCCAATTGTATACGGAGAAAAAATCTTCGACCCATCTTTACCTACTGTTTTGGTTTATGGTCACTACGATGTGCAACCGGCAGATCCTATTGAATTATGGGAAACCCCTCCATTTGAACCAACCGTACGTGATGGTAAAATCTATGCTCGTGGTGCAGCTGATGATAAAGGTCAGTTCTACATGCACGTGAAAGCTTTCGAATACATGATGAAAAACGATGCTTTGGCATGTAATGTTAAATTCATGATCGAAGGTGAAGAGGAAGTTGGTTCGGCCAACTTAGGGATCTTTGTAAGTGCCAATAAAGAACGTCTAAAAGCTGATGTGATTGTTATTTCGGATACTTCGATGATCAGCTTGGAAAGCCCATCATTGGAAACAGGTCTTCGTGGACTATCTTATGTAGAGGTAGAGGTAACAGGACCAAACCGCGACCTTCACTCGGGTGTTTACGGTGGAGCAGTTGGAAACCCAGCAACCATTTTGGCTAAAATGATCGCTTCTTTGCATGATGAGAACAACCACATCACTATCCCAGGATTTTATGATGATGTGTTAGAATTAACTGAAGCAGAAAGAAAAGCATTGAACGAAGCACCATTTGATATCGAAACCTATGAAGAAGATTTAGGTGTTCAGGAATTATGGGGCGAGAAAGGATTCACAACGATCGAGCGTACAGGTATCCGTCCTACTTTGGAGGTAAACGGTATCTGGGGTGGATATATCGGAGAAGGTGCAAAAACAGTATTACCTTCTAAAGCCTTCGCAAAAATCTCTATGCGTTTGGTTCCTAACCAAAACTCGGAGCGTATCACGAAATTGTTCAAAGACCATTTTGAAGCCATTGCTCCAAAATCGGTAAAAGTAGAGGTAAAACCTCATCATGGCGGCGAACCGNNATAGCATCGCCTATAAAGCAGCAGAGAAAGCCCTTGAAGAAACATTCAACAAAAAACCTATCCCTACTCGTGGCGGTGGCTCGATTCCAATCGTTGCCCTATTCGAGAAAGAATTAGGTATTAAAACCGTATTGTTAGGTTTCGGATTAGACAGCGATAACCTGCACTCCCCTAATGAAAAATATGGCATTGAAAACTACCTAAAAGGCATCGAAACAATTCCATTGTTCCATAAATACTATGCGGAAATGTCGCGATAGCGGAGCTATCGCTCGCTAGTATTTAGTATATAGTAGTT
>DCOH01000016.1 GCA_002322865.1 Sphingobacterium sp. UBA1575
TGAAATAAAAGCAGAAATATCATTCAATTGAAATTACAGTAAAGAAATCTTTCAACTAAAACTAAAGCAAAGAAATCCTTCAATTGAAATAACAGCAACCTTTTATTTTTAGCTTGCTAGCTATATAATTCGTATTTTTGAAAAAACAGTAAACAATTTATAATGCCAAGTATATCAAAAAAGGGCATCAACATGCCTGCCTCACCTATTAGAAAATTAACACCGTTTGCAGATCAAGCCAAACGCGAAGGAAAAAAAATCTATCATTTAAATATCGGACAACCGGATATTGAGACCCCAGAAGGCATGTTGAATGCATTAAAGAACATCGATTTCAAGGTTTGGGCTTATACCCCATCAGAAGGAACCCTTTCCTACCGCACAAAATTAGCGGAATACTATAACAAGCTTAATTACAACATTACACCAAGTGATATCTTAGTCACCAATGGAGGCTCCGAAGCCATTACCATTGGTATGCAGGCTTGTTTAAACCCAGGTGAAGAGGTTATTATTCCAGAACCATTCTATGCAAACTACAACGGATTTGCATGTTCAGCAGATATTGTCGTAAAACCCATCATGTCTTACATCGATAATGGCTTTGCCCTTCCTTCCATCGCTGATTTTGAAAAGGTGATCACCGATAAAACGAAGGCCATTGCGATCTGTAACCCGAATAATCCAACCGGTTATTTATATTCCAGAGAAGAATTGGAAGCTTTACGGGAGCTTTGTTTGAAATACGATCTATATCTATTCTCCGATGAAGCATACCGTGAATTCTGTTATGATGGTAAAGAGTTCATCTCTCCTATCCAGTTGGAAGGATTGGAAAACCATGTGGTTATTTTTGATACGGTTTCCAAAAGATATTCGGTTTGTGGTGCTCGCATTGGCTGTATCATCACCAAAAACAAAGAATTATATCAAACTGCTTTAAAATTCGCTCAGGCCAGATTAAGTCCCTCATTGGAAGGTCAGATTGCGGGTGAAGCCGCAGTGGATACTCCTGATAGCTATTTTGAAGCAGTTTCTAAAGAATACACCGCTCGCAGAGATACCTTAGTAAGCGGATTGAACAAAATCGATGGCGTTTTCTGTCCAAACCCAGGTGGTGCATTCTACGTAGTGGCTAAATTACCGATAGATAATGCGGATAAATTCTGCCAATGGATCCTGGAGAGCTTCGATTATAACAATGAAACAGTGATGATGGCTCCTGCTACAGGATTTTACTCTACTCCAGGTGCCGGAACCAACGAAGTCCGATTGGCCTATGTATTGAACCAAGATGATTTGAAAAAGGCTTTAATCTGTCTTGAAAAGGCTTTAGAAGCCTATCCTGGAAGAACAAATTAATTTCCATAAAACAATTTTTCCTTTTTAGCGTTCTATATATAGAAACTAATGAGAAGAATTTATGGATAAATTAAAGAAGTTCGAACTAATGGAGAAAATATCCAGGGAATTGGAAGACATTAGAAACAGCCAGCAGGCAGTTTTGGAAAAGATAGCCAAAGTAGAAGTCGATAACATCGAATTAGGCGATAAAACTATCGAATCGAAAATCCCTGATATATATCAAAGAACGGCAGATAACTCTGCTGCTATCTTAGAGATATTAAATTCCTTCCAGGAAAAAACCGATGAGTTTGGATCGAAGAACAACATCGATCAACTTCGGGAACAACAAGAAATCGATAACTTGAAGTAAAATAGAAAAACCCCTCATTGAGGGGTTTTCTTTTTGTTATCGTTGTTTAGTTTAGTTCGCTAATTTCTCTCGCACCAAATTCAGTACAAAATCCAATTGTTCCTCTTGTGTCAAATCGGTATTATCCAATACAATAGCATCTTCTGCTTGTCTTAACGGACTTTCCTCTCTGGTGCTGTCAATATGATCTCGGTGTGCTAAATTCTCTTTCACCTCTTCCATGGTGATTTCCTCCCCTTTTGCAGCCAATTCGGCATATCTTCTTTCCGCACGTACCTGTGGACTTGCCGTCATGAAAATCTTAAGATCGGCCGAAGGAAAAACTGTCGTGCCGATATCCCGACCATCCATCACAATATTCCTTTTCTTTCCCAATTGCTGTTGTTGATGAACCATCGCCTTGCGTACCGCTTTAATCGCACTCACTTCACTCACATATTCAGAAACCTCCATCGTACGGATCGCTTCCGAAACGTCTTCCCCGTTCAACAGAATCTGTGTCTTTTCTAAATTGGGTACAAAATCAATGTGGATATTATCCAAAGCTTGCTGTATCGCCACTTCATCATCCAACGCGATATCATTGCGCTGTATAAATAAAGTTATTGCGCGATACATGGCTCCAGAGTCCACAAATACAAAATTCAACTTCTTGGCTACAGCTTTTGCAACCGTACTCTTTCCACAGGAGGAAAATCCGTCGATGGCTACAGTAAAGTTTTTCTTTGTCATTTTAATTTGTGCCTCCTATCATGACGCCTGGTTTATTGACCAATGGAATTTTGATTAAATTTTCATCCACAATACTTTCTGGAAGGAAAATATATTTTTTATCATAGATGGTTCCATCGATGTAATAGCTCAACCAATATTCATTGGTCAACCCAAACACCTGGATATCAATTGCTTCAATTTTTTGAACAGATTCGGCTTCCATATCCCCAATGAAATGTCTTAATGTGGTGGTTTTCACCTGCTTGCCATCCTTCTCACCATATCCTTTGGAAGAAACCAACACGTTTTTGATCCCTACCGGCTTTTCATTGATCAGGTAAACATTCCACACCTTTGCCGTAGGACTTTCATTTTCCAACACCACCGCAATGGAGATATCCTCAACGATATTTAATGGTAAATCCTTTTTCATTGGAACTATTTTTTCTTCGCTCGGGTTGTTTTAGTGGTTTTAGTAGTGGTTTTAGTAGTGGTTTTGGTCGCTTTTGCTTTTTTACCAGCTCCACCTTTACTATCCTCTTCCGCCCATTTCAACACATCCGCATAGATTATTTTCTCTACTTCCGTGCCTTTTGGAATCTTCAGATTCTGTTTACCGAAACGAACAAAAGGTCCCCAACGGCCATTCTCTATTCTTGCCTCTGCATTCTCCTCAAATACACGGATCACTTTATCCTTATCTTTCTGGCGTTTTTCTTCAATGATCTGAATAGCCTGCTCTTCCTCTACATCCAACGGATCCAATCCTTTAGGTAAGGAATAGAAACTACTGTTATGCCTAATATAAGGTCCAAAACGACCAATAGCAACCGTCATTTCTTTATCTTCGAATACACCGACCTTTTTCGGAAGCTTGAACAATTCCAGCGCCTCTTCCAAGGTAATGGTTTCGATCATCTGCCCCTTACGTAAGGAAGCGAACTGTGGTTTTTCTTCATCATCTGCTGTTCCGATCTGTACCAAAGGCCCAAATCTTCCCACACGTACAGAAATAGGTTTTCCTGATACGGGATCAACACCTAGTTCGCGCTCATGCGTTGCACGATCAGCATTTTCAATGGTATTCTGCACTTCCGAATGAAACGGACCATAGAAATTGGAAAGCATATCCGTCCATTCTTTGAAGCCCTGTGCAATCTCATCAAATTCCTTCTCCACTTTTGCGGTAAAGTGATAATCTACAATACCTTTAAAATGTTGAACCAAAAAGTCATTAACCAGCACACCGATATCTGTAGGGAACATTTTATTCCTTTCAGCACCCGTGATCTCTGTTTTGCTCAAACTGCTGATTTCTCCATCCTGTAGGGTAATGGTATGATACACCCGCTCCTTACCATCGCGGTCTTCTTTAACGACGTAACCACGGTTTTGGATGGTGGATATGGTTGGGGCATAGGTAGAAGGTCTACCAATACCTAATTCTTCTAATTTTTTTACCAAAGAAGCTTCCGTAAAGCGCGCTGGAGGTCTCGAGAAACGCTCCGTAGCCTGCATGGTCTTCAACGATAAGGCCTGACCCTTTGTCAATGGAGGTAATAAGGAGTTATCTGCATTATCATCTTCCAGATCCTCTTGGTCATCGTCCGATGATTCAAAATATACTTTTAGGAAACCATCAAATTTCATCACCTCACCTGTTGCTACAAATGCTTCAGAACGGGTTGATACTTCGATGTTTGCCACGGTTTTCTCAAACTCTGCTTCACTCATCTGTGAGGCAATCGCACGCTTCCAGATCAATTCGTAAAGTCTTCTTTCCGAATTATCCCCATCGATGCTATGCTCGCTGAAATAGGTAGGCCTGATTGCTTCGTGAGCCTCTTGTGCTCCCTGTGCTTTAGTTTTATATTGTCGCTGCTTATGGTATTTGTTCCCATAAGCCTTATTGATTTCTTCTTGTGCCGCCTTTAAAGCTGTATCAGAAAGGTTTACCGAGTCGGTACGCATATAGGTTATACGTCCGGCCTCATATAACCTTTGGGCAACCTGCATGGTCCTGGCTACCGAGAATCCTAATTTACGACTGGCCTCCTGTTGAAGTGTCGAGGTCGTAAATGGTGCTGATGGCGTGCGTTTAGAAGGTTTGGTTTCTAAAGAAGTAACTTGGTAAGCTGCTTGGACGCAATCTTTCAAAAAAGTATTTGCTTCTTCAAAATTGCCAAAACGCTTAGGTAATTCGGCCTTGAATTGTTCTTTGCCTTTTCCTGTTTTAAAAATGGCAACTACCTTAAAGCTTGCTTCAGCATTGAATCTATTGATTTCACGCTCTCTTTCAACAATAAGTCTTACTGCAACTGATTGAACACGACCTGCTGACAATGAAGGTTTTACTTTACGCCATAGGACGGGCGAAAGCTCAAAACCTACCAAACGGTCCAATACCCGTCTAGCCTGTTGCGCATTCACTAAATTAAAGTCTATTTTTCGAGGTGATTCAATTGCTTTTAGAATAGCTGGCTTTGTAATCTCATGAAAAACAATACGTTTGGTGTTGTCATCCTTTAAACCCAGGGTTTCATATAAATGCCAGGAAATGGCTTCTCCCTCGCGGTCCTCATCGGATGCTAACCATACTGTTTCTGCTGCTTTAGCTAATTTCTTGAGTTCCGAAACGATCGCTTTTTTATCAGAAGGTACTTCGTATTTCTGTTTGAAGTTATCATTGGTATCGATGGCATCATCGGTCTTTACCAGGTCCCGAATATGTCCATAACTTGATTTTACTAAAAAATCTTTCCCCAAATATCCTTCAATTGTTTTTGCTTTCGCTGGAGACTCAACTATCAATAGATTTTTCGCCATTTACTATAAGATTTCATGCAAAGAAAACGATTTCAAAACGGAATGCAAATTAAAATATGATATCTGCCAAGTAAAAAACAGCAAATACCACAGAAGCAATACCATTAGCAGTCATAAATGCGCGGTCTACCCGACTGAGGTCTGTAGGGCTTACTATGCGATGCTGATAGATCAACATCAAGCCATACAACGCGACTCCGATATAATAGAAAATACCCGTAGGCATAAACCAGATCGGCAGTAGCACAAAAATGAAAGATAATATATGTAGCACTTCGGATATCCGTAAGGCGTTCTTTGCTCCAAAATTGGCCGGAATGGAATTCAATCCATTGGCTTTATCAAATTCCTCATCCTGAAGGGCATAAATGATGTCAAAACCACTTACCCAGGTCAGCACTGCTAAACCATAAAAAATGGGAACAATATTAAAATGTCCTGTTACGGCCAAATAGGCTCCTACAGGCGCCAAGCCCAACCCTATTCCCAACACGATATGGCACAAAGGCGAAATCCGTTTCATGTAAGAATAAAAAAGGATCACGAACAGGGCGACAGGTGATAACATCAAGCACATCGGATTGATGAAATAACAGGCCAGCATAAAGATCAAGCAATTGATGATGGTGAAGAGTAAGGCCTGTTTGGGTGCAATCCTTCCCGCGGGAATATCTCGAACCGCTGTTCTTGGGTTGAGGGCGTCAATATCCCTGTCAAGGTATCTATTAAAGGCCATGGCGGCATTTCTAGCCGTAACCATACATAACAACACCAAAAGAAACAATTTCCATTCAAATTGATAATTTGTGGTGTGGATGGCTAAGAAGAAACCGATGATGGCAAATGGTAAAGCGAAAATACTATGTGCAAAAAGCACCAAAGACATGTATTTCTTCATAATTACTCAATCGGCGATACAAAATTTTGATTGACATCGTCTATGGCCTGAAGCACTTTATCACAGCCTAATTTGGTTTCAGCGGAGGTCAGGAAATTCGGCGGAATTTCTTCGAACCATTTTTTTAAGGCACGACGGAATTTCGCCACGTTCTGATCCGATTTTACGCCGGACTGTTTGTCCGCCTTCGTGAATATCAACATAAATGGAATCCCCTCCTCACCTAACCAGCAACAGAAATCCAAATCGATCTTTTGAGGTTCATGTCTACTATCGATCAAAACAAAAACACATTGTAGGTTTTCACGGTGTCTTAGGTAGGCGCGAATAAACTTTTCCCATTCTGCCCGACTTTTTTTGGAAACCTGTGCAAAACCATATCCCGGCAAATCCACCAGATACCAGGTGTTATTGATGATGAAATGGTTGATGAGTTGGGTTTTCCCTGGCTTCTGTGATGTTTTAGCCAAGTATTTACGACCCGTAATGGCATTGATCAACGAGGATTTTCCTACATTGGATCTTCCGATAAACGCATATTCTGGTTTATCAGCTAGCGGTAGTTTTGATACCTCTGTATTGCTACTTACAAATTCGGCCTGTTTGATGATCATGGCACAAAGGTACAATAAATAAGAAAAATTTATTTACATTCATGCCCAAATTACCTCAAGATGCTAGATATACGACACATTGTGAAGCAGTATGCCAATCATACGGCATTAAATGATGTTTCATTTATAGNNGGGTGCCGGAAAAACCTCACTGATCCGTATCATCAATCAGATTACTGCTCCTGACGCCGGTGAAATCTATTTTGATGGCGAACGCCTTTCACCCAAACATATCGGAAGAATTGGTTACCTGCCGGAAGAAAGAGGCCTCTATAAAAAAATGGAGATCGGCGAACAGATGATCTATTTAGCGCAGTTGAAAGGCCTTTCGAAACAAGAGGCGAAACAACGCATCAAATATTGGTTTGAAAAACTGCAGATTGAATCTTGGTGGAATAAAAAGGTAGAAGATCTCAGTAAGGGAATGCAACAAAAGGTGCAGTTTGTAGCTACGGTATTGCACGAGCCAGACCTGATTATATTGGATGAGCCTTTCTCGGGGTTTGATCCGGTAAATGCGCAGATCATTCAGGACGAAATCCTGGAGCTGAATAAAAAAGGGGCTACCATTATCTATTCAACCCATCGGATGGAATCTGTAGAAATGCTCTGCGACCATATCGCCTTGATCAATAAATCCAAACTGATCTTGGAAGGTTCGGTAAAACAGATCAAAAATCAATATAAGAATCAGACCTATAAGATACAATATATCTTGAAGCCCGAGCATGCGGCACTGCTTGAACATTCCAACCTCTATGAGATCATCCAGCATGAAATTGGCGAGGAAGCTAGATTAACGATTCAACTAAAGCCTGGTATCAGCCTGAATGAAGTATTGCTTCACCTGATCCCGATAATGGAGATCCATCAGATATTTGAAATCGTTCCAACGATGAATGAAATATTCATCGATAAAGTAACATCTAATCATTAAGAAGACAAGAGCCTAGTTATGAATAAGATTATATTAATCATTCAAAGAGAATATTTAAGTAGGGTTAAGAAAAAAACCTTTCTATTGACAACTTTTTTAGTGCCCTTGTTTTTCATTGGGATTTATGTAGGGGCCTTCTATCTGACGAAAAAAAGCTTTGAAGATAACAATGCTATTGTCTATGTATTGGACAATACCAACCAGGTGGGCAAGGAATTGGTCAACAGTAAAAATATTACTTTCACGCATTCTGCGGATGAATTGGGTGTACAATTAAAAAAGGTCAAAGACGCGGGAGATAATACCAGTTTATTGTTGATTCCAACCGATTTCTTCGAAACCCAGAAAATCGAATTTCTATCCTCTGGAAAACCCAATATCAATACGCAATCCGAAATTGAGAAGCAGTTGGAAACGGTCATGTTGAATTATCAATATGGTAAACTGAATATTGACCCGGATAAAATCAAGAATATCGATAGCTCGGTCAAGATATCAGCCAAGGAGATCACCGATTCCGGCGAAGCCAAAGAAAGTGATGCCCGCATTGCTATGGGTATCGCCATGGCCTTATCCGTATTGATCTACCTTTCTCTTTTCTTGTATGGCGCTCAGGTGATGGGCGGTATTATTGAAGAAAAATCCAATAGGATTGTCGAAGTAGTGATATCCTCGGTAAAGCCTTTTCAATTGATGATGGGAAAAATCATTGGTATTGGTCTTGTTGGGATTACCCAATTCATTCTATGGATCATTTTAAGCTTTGGTTTAATCAGTCTAGCTACGTCTACCTTGATCGACAAGGATGAATTTATTGCCCAAACGGAACAGCAAGCCGCTCAAAATGCCAATCCGGAGAATGAGGATATGTCGATGATCGCCAGCTTAGGCAGTGCTTTGGATTCTGTGAATTTCCCCGAATTGTTGATCTGTTTCTTCTTGTTCTTTTTAGGAGGTTATATGCTTTATTCAGCTCTATTTGCTGCTGTAGGTTCTGCGGTCGATAATGAAACAGAGGCCAATCAGTTTACCATGCCTATTACCGCCCCTCTCCTGTTGGCCTATGTACTTTCTTTTGGGGTGTTGATAAATGATCCGCATGGAAGCATTGCAACTTGGTTAAGTTTTATACCTTTGACCTCGCCAATTGCCATGCTGGTCAGGATTCCTTTTGGGGTACCTGTATGGCAGATCGCTTTATCATTTGCTTTATTGGTAGCTGGATTTATATTCACCACTTGGGTAGCAGCCCGGATCTATCGCGTAGGCATTTTGATGTATGGCAAAAAAGCCAGCTTTAAAGAGTTGATCAAGTGGTTTGGCTATAAGAATTAATTTAATAGAATAAGAAATCAATAAACGAATTAGCGGCAATAACATCCTATGTCAAAACTGATCAATCTTACTGTATTCAAGAAGTTCCTATCCTCCAATACTTCCGGAGGAATATTATTGTTTGTCTGTGTGATTTTATCCTTGATAATCGCCAATACGGGCCTTGCCTCGGGATTTAACAATATCCTGCAGACTACTTTTGGTTTCGAGAATGACAGTGTCCAATTGAAATATTCCTTAAAGGCTTGGATAGATGATGGTTTGATGGCTATCTTCTTCCTTTTGGTTGGTTTAGAGATCAAAAGAGAATTGGTAGAAGGTGAATTGTCTTCCCCTAAAAAGGCCGCGCTGCCTATTCTGGCCGCTATTGGTGGAGCTATCGTTCCGGCTATCATCTACTCGATCTTCAATAAAGGGGAAGTTACTTTCCATGGCTGGGGAATCCCGATGGCTACCGATATTGCCTTTGCCTTAGCGATCATGACCTTAATGGGAAATCGTGTTCCCGCTAGTTTAAAGATCTTCCTAGCGGCTTTAGCCATTGTGGATGATTTATTGGCCATCCTGGTTATTGCTATATTCTATTCCACAGAACTTCATTATACGTATCTGATGTACGCTGCAGCCTTACTGGCGCTTTTGGTAGCCTTTAATTTTTTTGGGGTCAAAAGTATTTGGGCGTATATCATTCCTGGTATTTTCATCTGGTATTTTATCCATCATTCCGGAATCCATGCAACCATTGCTGGCGTATTGGTTGCCATGACCTTGCCCACCACCCCTGATGCAACGGAATCTCCCTTGGAAAAATTAGAACATGCCTTGGCAAATCCCGTGAACTTCATCATCATTCCTCTATTCGCCTTGGTCAATACCAATATTACCATACACAGCGAAATGGTAAGCGGATTGACTACTCCCCTGGGATTGGGAATTATCCTCGGGCTTTTCTTTGGAAAGACGATCGGAATCTTCCTCACTTCTTGGTTATGCGTAAAATCAAAGGTCGCTAACCTGCCGGAATTGGCCTCCTGGAAGCATATGATCGGTGTAGGGATGTTGGGTGGTATTGGATTCACGATGTCCATATTTATCTCCATGCTTTCCTTTAAGGATCCTATTTTCATTGAAGAAGCCAAATTTGCCGTGCTCATTGGTTCCTTGATTTCTGGATTTTTGGGTTATCTATGGTTAACCGCGCTCAGCAAAAAGAAAGCAAGCTAGGCGGTATCATCCGAAAAAATTCTCTTCTAATCAACTATCGTCAAAGTAGAATTACAGCTACAAATTGTGGAGGGTTATTGCTATGGAAATGGCTTAAAAATAATAAAGCTTGAGTCAATCGGGCGATCGCTCAAGCTTTAAAAAATAACCTCTTTATGAGGTAATCAACCTAAACCTAAGACAAAGGTAGATAAATTCTATTAATAAATCCAAATGTTTTGTGGGAATTAGCTTCTGTACTCTGGTCTAAAAATTTTAACTATCTGGAAATCAGAAGATTAAATTTCAAAAAAAAAGGTTTTCAAACGGGGAGAATGAAAACCTTTAATAACCAATTATAAACCTAAATTATGATGACACAAAGATAGTGTACAATTTACACTTTTGCAAATATTTTTTTATTTTTTTTTCAAAACCGCATTTAACCTGAACTAAATGGCTAAACAATATTCGGTTTTTGGAGCTGGGCAGCTTAAAATAATATCTTAACTTTGTATCAAAGAATCAATATATGTTTACAGGTATCATAGAAACTTTAGGACGCGTTACGAAAATAGCACATGAACAATCCAATATCCATTATTTTGTGGAATCCCCTATTGGTTCAGCCTTAAAAATCGATCAGAGTGTTTCCCACAATGGGGTTTGTTTAACGGTGGTCGGCATTGAGGGTGATGTTCACCAGGTAACCGCCATTAAAGAAACATTGGAGAAGAGTGCACTTGGCCTGTTAAAGGAAGGTGATCAGGTAAACTTAGAGCGCTGTACGCAAATTGGTGGTCGTTTAGATGGCCATATTGTACAGGGACATGTAGACCAAACAGCGATCTGTGTGGCTGTTGAACCCCAGGATGGTAGTACGCTGTTTACTTTTGAATATGATCCGGAAAAACAAAATGTAACCGTGGAAAAAGGTTCCATTACAGTTAATGGCATCAGTTTAACGGTTGTAAATTCTGGAAAGAATTCATTTTCAGTTGCGATTATCCCCTATACCCTGGAACATACCAACCTAAATCAGGTGGAAGTTGGTTCAACGGTTAACCTGGAATTCGACATTATCGGAAAATATGTAAGCAAGTTGCTTGCCCTTAGGTCCTAAAGGGCAAAACCCATTACTTCTTTTTTGCGTTTCGTTTTAAAGCGATCCGGTACCAACTGTAGGATTTCATTTTTTAATAAATTGATGGCCTGTTTCTTCACATAATTCTGTGGAGTGACAATGCTGATCTCCCGTACCGGTTCCGGGGCGCGGAAATAACGTACATTCTGTAATTGATCTTCATCGTAATTACTGATGCTCAATTCCGGAAGGATAGTCATACCACCATTCAGATCAACCATTCTTTTTAAGGTTTCCACACTCCCGGTATTGTAGTCAAAAGAACCTTCTTTGGATTGGTTATGCTTGTAATTGCAGATATTCAAGACCTGTCCGCGCATGCAGTGCCCTTCATTCAATAACCATAGTTTTTCATCGGCAATCTCTTCTGCGCTGAGTATTTTCTTCTGGTACAAGGAACTCTTTTCAGAGACATACGCCACAAAGGTCTCGTAAAATAAGGGAATCTCATTGATGGATGAATCATGTATTGGGGTAGATAATAACCCGCAATCCAAGGTGCCTAATTTTAGTTCCTGTACAATCTGTTCGGTGGTATATTCCCAGATCTGAAGCTTGAGTTTATCGTGTTTTTTTAGGAAGTTAGAAATAACAGCGGGCAATAAATAGGGCGCAACGGTAGGAATTACACCGATACGCAATTCGCCTGTAAGTTCTCCCTTCTCGGTCTGCAGCAGTTCATTAATTTTTTTGCTCTCCGTGAGTACGGTCCTTGCTTGTTCTAGAATCTTTTCGCCAATCTCTGTAGGTACTACCGGTTGCCTGCTCCTGTCAAAAATCTTAACCCCTAACGATTCTTCCAACTTTTGGATCTGCATACTCAGGGTCGGTTGCGTCACATAACATTTTTCGGCGGCAGCAACAAAACTTCTATAGGTATCTACGGCTATAATATATTCTAATTGTACAAGTGTCATTCTATAAATTTTGATTATACAAACATACGACGACTATAGCCGAATTGCTACAAAATTCCTGAAAAAAAGAAGCCTTCGGGAAAAAGGCCTGTTTCCCTATGGTAAAACGATGATTTCGCTATAAAATCATGGTTAAAGCATGCTTAAAGCATGATTTTATAACCAAGGCATAGGAAAAGCATACTTTCACATTGCTTTCAGTATGGTTTTACAACGAAGAAAAGGCTATTCCATGATCCATGAAATAGCCTTTTTTAATGATTATTAATAAGCGAAAATCTTAGTTAATCCTGCTTACGATGTTTGATTTCCAACTCCAGGATAATATCTCTTTTCTTGCCTTCTAAAAAGGAAAGGTTGCCAGCCACAAAAATACCCTTTTCATTGGTTTTAAGATTTCTGATGCCATAAACCGAACTTTCATCGTCGGGGTTGCTCATACCTTCATACCGATATAAATAATCGATGGTATAATCAGATGCCTCGGCCAATAGACCATCAAACTCAATATTATAATCAACGGTATATCCTTTTGCCTGTAGATGATCTAAGGCTTCTTTTGCACTTGCATAGTCGTTTTTAGTGGTCATATCAAATCCTTTTTTTATTTTAAAGTTTTCAGGAAAAAGCCTTTTCGGTTGAATACAAGGCTCTTATGTGGGTTATCAAAGATAGTCAAGTAACGATTTGGTAACGGTGCTTATTGCTTTGCTTTTCAACACGTTTCCGTTAGCTCACAGCAAATATACAAAATTTATTATTCTCAAAACCATACAAAGGATTTTAATATCCGATTATTACACTTGGTAAAACAGGACAAGAAAAAAGGGCTTTTATTAAACCCTTTTTACGCTGTACAGATATAGCAAACCCTACCTACCGTCCTGCTCGTCCATTTTTTTGATAAGGCTTTCTTTAAGGCTGTCAAGGAATTTAGTTCTGTTCATTTTTCGGGATTTGAGTTCTAAAAACGTGTGATAGAAATCTCCCAAATCAACATTAAAAGTGCTTTCAAAGACTTTGACGATAGGTTTAATATCTGCATTGGCGTTATTGAATATGCCTTGTGAATGTAGTGCATAAATCAATTCGGTTAAAGCGGTCTTGCTACCTGTCCAATGCAGGGTTGTCGGTTTGTCGCTTGTGGCTGTTTTTGATAGTTGGTCTTCGAGGTAGTCCTGTATCAAATCAGTGGCAATAATCTTTGCTACTTTGTAATCGTGGGAAGTGGAAAAACTGTGGTCGGTTTCAAAAAATAGAATGTGTCCAAACTCAATTGAACATTGTGCTTGCCACGAACAAAATAGGTGTGGTCAAGATAAGTGCTGTCGGTTCTGTAATAGCTGTAAAACGCCATATTGTTATCAAAAAACCTTTTGAGCTTTGATAATTCTTTATTGAAATATTCTTCCAAAACTTCTTTTCCGCCATAAGGTCTTTTGGCTTCAATCTTATACACAGCATTGTAATAAATGAGCTTTGCAACGATGGTAGGTTTCTGATGTTTGAAAAAACGGATTTCTTCGTCTTCATCGCTGAACCCTGTTTTTAGCACATATTCCTTTAATTCGGATAGGCATTCTATAATAAGAAGTATAACAGCTTCTATCCGTTGTATGGAGCAATCAGCTTCAACCTCCAATTCGTTGACTGTTGTTTTTAACCTATGTAATGTTTCGTTGTAAAATTTATTCATTCGATTATTTTGAAATGTTTAAGCGCACTATGAGTAGTGAATTGCCAACAGCGCTGTTCCCTCATCAAAAACATCTGTCATTTCAACGATGATGATGATGTTGGTGTTGATGGTGCTGAAAATTACCTATATAATGATGATAAATATGACGGACAACAGCAAAAATTAGGAATATCAATATGGCAGAGAGGAAAATCAGCATTGTCCAATTAAGTATTCGGTGATGCAATCTTTCTACCCTTTTTACAGGCTTTCTTGATTGAGAAATATGCCGATTGGGGATATATTTCTTTTTGCGTATTTTCTTTTTCCTTTTCAAAACTCATAAATTGAAGGGGTTTAAAATTTCATTCGCTGTATTCTTACCGCATTTAAAATTGCCAATAACGCTACGCCAACATCCGCAAAAACAGCTTCCCACATTGTCGCCAATCCACCTGCTCCAAGTACGAGTACAATAGCTTTGACACCGAAAGCCAAACCGATATTTTGCCAAACGATTTTCTTTGTCTGTTTACCGATGTTGATTGCCATAGGTATTTTACTTGGCTTATCGTCCTGTATGACCACATCTGCGGTTTCGATAGTGGCATCACTCCCTAATCCACCCATTGCGATACCTACGTCGCTCAATGCCACAACAGGAGCATCGTTTACACCATCGCCCACAAAAGCAACGCTTTCGCCTTTGGCTTTGATGTCTTTAACTCTGTTTACTTTGTCTTCGGGCAATAAATCTCCAAAGGCATTGTCTATCCCCAACTGCTCCGCTACATATTTCACAACGGTACTTTTATCTCCGCTAAGCATCGTTGCTTTAACATTGAGCTTATGCAATAGGGTTATGGTTTCTTGTGCATCTTCTTTGATACTGTCGGCAATCGTGATGTAACCAACAAATTTGCTGTCGTATGCAACGGCAATAGTTGTATAAACGATGCTGTTCGGGTCTAAGTCGTATGATATGCCGAACTTACCCATCAGTTTGAAATTCCCGACCAATAAATCCTTACCGTTTACCGTTGATTTCAAACCGTGTCCGGCGATTTCCTCCGTATTTTCCAATCGAATTTCATTATTCGGTCTCCCCACGTATTCGTGAATAGCGGTTGCTACGGGGTGTGTGCTATGGCTTTCCAAAATGTTGACTAATTCCAGAATTTCAGCTTTATCAAATTCGGGATTGAAGTTGATATCCTGAACCTTAAAAACGCCCTCTGTCATTGTACCTGTCTTATCCATCACTACGTTTTGAATATCGGAAAGAGCATCTAAAAAGTTACTTCCTTTGAACAGTATTCCATTTTTGCTCGCAGCACCAATACCACCGAAATAACCTAAGGGAATGGAAATAACCAACGCACAAGGGCAGGAAATAACCAGGAATACCAAAGCCCTGTACAGCCAATCTCTAAACTCATAATTTTCCACAAAGAAATAAGGCAGTAGGCAAATGGCTATGGCTAACAGCACTACAATAGGCGTATAGATTTTTGCAAATTTCCGGATAAATAATTCCGTTGGTGCTTTTTGTGCAGTGGCGTTTTGCACCAATTCTAAAATCTTGCTCAACTTACTGTCGGTGTATGCGGTCGTAACTTTTACCTGCGATACGGTGTTGAGATTTATCATCCCTGCCAAAACGGTTTCGCCTTTGTTTTTTGTATCTGGTTTGCTTTCGCCTGTTAAAGCCGATGTATTGAAAGATGCCGTTTCGGACAACAGTTCTCCGTCTAAGCCTAATTTTTCTCCCGGTTTAAGCTGTATAATTTCGCCAACGGCAACAGTTTCTGCCTTTACGGTTTGCGGTTCATTGTTTTTTAAAACGGTTACTTCATCGGGTCTTTGGTCAAGCAAAGATTTGATGTTTGATTTTGCCCTCGAAACAGCCATTGTCTGAAAAACTTCGCCAACGGCATAGAACAACATTACCGCAACGCCCTCGGGATATTCGCCAATGGCAAATGCCCCGATAGTTGCAATGCCCATCAAAAAGAACTCCGAGAAAATCTCGCCTTTGCGAATACTCTCAACGGCTTCTTTGAGTACGGGCAGTCCAACAGGAGCATAAGCCACCACGTACCAAATAATCCGTACCCAATCGGTAAACCACGTCTGCGGAAACCAATTATCCATTGCAATACCTGCAAGCAACAGCGCAAGGGAAATAATGGCGGGAAGAAACATCTTGAAAACATTGTCAGTATCTCCTGAATGCGAATGGTCGTGTCCGTCATCATCACTGTGGTCGTGATTATGCCCGTCATTTTTGTGATGCCCTTTTACCAATTCCTTAGCACCTGCTTTGGTGTAGATTTTTTCTTCCTGTGTGCAACAAGTCATTTTGCCTTGTGCATCGTAAGTATGCTTGTGATTTTTGTCTGTATTTATCATAGCCTTTAATTTTTTAGGTTCGTTACACTTTTTTATTTCTTATTCTTTCTACATTATTATTCATTATATGCCTCACGATATGCTGAAAAATAAACTTCTTGAAAGCGTTCAGTTCTTGTTGATGTTTTGCATAAAACGCATCGGGTGTATCAAAAACGCCAAAGTCCCGATTGATGCCTTTATCCTGAATAAATGTATTATTGAGGTTCCATTCAATCGGCGGGTTCTCAAAATTATCGGTATAAACCCCGAAACCGCAAAAAGTGGTCTTGCAATCACTGTTCTGTTCCTGTAATTTAGTGAGGTACGGTTTATCCAAAATCACGCCCTCCAAAAAATACCATTGCTCGTTTACCCAAACTTCAACCCAGCTATGCAAGATATTCTTAGGCGATAGTCTGTACCAAATACCTGTAATAGCTCCTTTCTGCAATGCCTTGTCAATGGTAAAGCCGTGAATACGGTTAGGTACATCTGTTGCTCTTAACAAAGCCATTAATAAAGTGGCTTTTGTGTTGCATTGTCCGTACCCGTCATTCAGCACCTGCGATGCGGAAATATAATCAGAAACATTATAGCCAAACTTTATTTCGTCCCGTACAAAATTGTAAATGGCTTGAACTTTGGCAACGGTGTCCAAGTTTTCCCACCCTCTCTGCTCCAATAGCTTTTGTATGGAAGCATTGGAGTAGTCAAGGATTTTTGTTTCTTTAAGATAGGTCTCCATAACACATTTATATTTATAACAAAGTTACACAGGGAGAGCCTGCAATGCTATTGCAAACTCTCCTTTAAACAGTTTTCACAAATTCCCTTACCAAATAATTTTAGTTCGTCGATACGGTAATTCTGACTTCCATTCTGCGGTATTATAAAATCCTCCTTACAGGTTGTCTGCTTACAAATCTTACAATAGAAATGTAAGTGCCAATCCTTGTGTGTATTTTCATCACACCCATCGTGGCACAGAATATACTTGACCGTAGTGTTCTCCTGAATACTGTGTACAATGCCTTTTTCTTCAAAAGTTTTCAAAGTCCTGTAAATCGTAACCCTGTCTGCTTTATAAAAATGGCTCTCAATTTCAGATAAGGACATTGCTGTCTGCTGTTGCTCCAAGAAGTCGTACACCAATATCCGCATACTTGTCGGATTGGTGTTCTTTGACAACAGCTTCTGTTCAATGTTTTTTTTCATTATCCAATGTTTTTTAGTGAGCGTGGGCGTGTTCTCCCGAATCATCCATTTTTGCATTCACAAAAAACGCGCCTTTTACCACGATATGCGCACCGTGCGGAATTTCACTTACAGGTGTAATTGCCGTATAACCCAATTGCGTAGCACCTTTAACGACTTCCATTCTTACAAATTGAGTTCCTTTTTCAGAACCGTGGTTATGGTCGTGAGCTTCGCCCTCTTTATGGTCGTGAGCTTCTTCTTCCCGCTCCTTGACCAAAAAGATGTAATACTTTCCGTCTGCATTGACAATAGCATCGTTGGGTACAGCCGTACTTAATACATCATCTAAACTTACCATTCCGGTTATACTCATTCCGTCAATCAATCCTGCTTTATCTCCTGTAATCTTGCTGTGAACAGCAATAGTTTTACTCTCTCCGCTAAAGGATGAGCCGATACTATAAACTTCGGCAGAATAAGTCTTATTGGGATTGTTGGTTACGACAAAATCTATTTTCTGACCTATTTTGATTAAAGGAATATCCTTTTCATACACCTGTAAGTCCAAGTGCAGGGCTGTGTTTTCTATGATTTCAGCAATAGGCGATGACACATCTACATAGCTTCCGATTTTGGCAAAAACATTGCTGATAGTACCGCTTATCGGACTTGTAACGACCAATGAGGATTTAAGGCTCGAATTTGACAAGGAAGCCGGATTAATCCCCATCATTTGAATTTGCTGGTTCAAAGAAGACTTCCGTGTTCTCAACGTGTTCAGTTCAGTAGTGGCACTTTGCAGGTTTTTCTTTGCTCCGACATTTCCGTCGTTCAGCTCTCTTTGTCTTACAAGTTCCTGTTCGGCAAACTCTATCCGGCTATTGATGCTTAGGTATTCTTCCTGCAATTGTATGAATTGCGGATTGGAAATAGTAGCGATAACCTGACCTTTCCTTACGAAATCGCCTATCTCCACATTAAGGGATTTGATAACACCACCAAACAACGAGGTTGCATTCGCCTTGTTGCTGTTGGGAACTCTTAATGCTCCATTGGCTTTCAATGTTGCGGATAATTGCTTCTGTTCAATTGAACCGATTTCAATACCCACCGCTTTCATCTGCTCATCGGTCAGCACTGCAACATTTTCTTCTTCTTCTTCGTGTTCGTCCGTTGTTGTTTCTGCTTCCGTTCCGTGATTATGCCCATCGCCCTCTTTATGATTATTTGTACAGGCGTTGAAAGCAAAGAATGCAACGAGGACAAGAACGCTAAAAACTATATTATTTATGATACGTTTCATATATTGTATTATTTACTGATTAATGAATGGATAAGCGTTACAGCCTCATTGATTTGCTGAATGCTATTTAAATAATTAAGCTGAATGTCTGCTGTTGTCTGCAAGGCAAATAGGTACTCCACATAAGAAATATCTCCGGTACTGTACCCCAGCTTTGCAGCATTGATAATCTCATCAGCATTGGGAAGTGCCTGCTCCTTGAAATAGGTAAACTGCGCTACATATTGTTCGTATTGTTTCAAGGCGTTTGCCAATTCCGTTTTAAGCTGTTGTTCCTGCCATTGCGCATTTAATTCCAATGATTGTTTCTTGTAATCAAGCGAGCGAATTTTTGCTTTGGTGGTGGTAAAAATTGGGATTGTAATACCTAAATCAACAAAACTAAACCGCTGTCCTTTGCCATAAAATTGCTCTACACCATTTTTACTGTGCATTCCTATCAGCGATATGTTATTATAACCGAATGTAAAATCAGGCAAGCTGTTTGCTCTTTCCAATTTCTTGTTCTGCTCGGCAATTTTCGCCTCTTGATACAATAACTGGATGCTCGGATGATTTGCAACAGCCGAACTGTCAATGAAAGAACTTAACAGCAATGGTGTATAATCCGGTTGCGGTTCTATTAAGAAGTCTTCCTGTGTCTGCATCAGATTTTTAAGGCTTTGATAGGCGTTCTGCCTTAAAACCTCGTTCTGTTGATACAAAAGACTTATTTCCCCTTTCTTGGTAGTCGCAGTATTAACGTCCAGTTTGCCTATATCTCCGGTTTTGTACCGCAGTTCTGCTACGCGGATAAAGTCTGCATAAATAGTATCAAGATACTTTAAAACCGAAGCATTATGCTCCAAATATTCCAACTGGTAATAATAGGTTCTTACCTGTTTTCTAAGTTCATTTTCTGTCAGAGCCTTTGACCATTGCCGACCTTTGACTTGCTCTTTGACCAAGTTTTTCTTTGCCCCAAAGAGCGTTGGAAAGGGTATGGTCTGCGAAATCTGGAAGCCGTTATCAAATTCGAAACTGTTAATATTCCCATATTGGAAATCTACACCGGTCTTCGGCAGTTCATACGCCGTCTTGCTAAGGCTTTGGGCAGATTGAATATCCATATTTTTGGAACGTAGCTGAGGGTTATTCTCCACAGCAATCTCGATAGCCTTATCTACATTTATCGGAGTTTGTGCCTTACCGTTTTGAGAAAATCCCAAGAACATAAACAGGAACAACACGGGTGCTATGGCTTTCGTTTTATTATTTTTCGGAGGTTTTTGGTTTCTCATAAATACGAGGTACAGCAAGGGCAGCACGAACAACGTCAATGCAGTTGCTGAAATCAATCCTCCGATAACGACCGTTGCCAACGGTTTTTGTACTTCTGCACCTGCACTTGTACTCAATGCCATTGGTAAAAAACCTAAACTTGCCACAGATGCTGTCATCAATACAGGCCTAAGCCTTGTTTTAGCTCCCTCGATAATTCTCGGAACAATCTCGTTCCAACCCTCTTTCTCCAGTCTATTGAACGTGGCAATCAGTACAATCCCGTTCAGAACAGCAACACCGAACAGAGCAATAAATCCGACCCCTGCCGATATGCTGAATGGCATATCCCGCAATAAAAGGGCAAANNACGCCTCCAATGGCACTCATCGGGATAGCCGTATAGACCAAAACGGCTTCCTTGAACGAATGGAACGTGAAGTATAACAGGATAAAAATCAAAAGCAGGGCGATAGGTACTGCTATGAGTAATCTGTCGGTAGCTTTTTGGAGGTTCTCAAACTGACCACCATAAGTAAAATAATAACCTGTCGGTAGCTTAATCTGTTCAGCCAATTTATCCTGAATTTCATTGACAACGCTGGCTACATCCCGCCCCTGTACGTTGAAGCCGACATATATCCTGCGTTTACCGCCTTCACGGCTGATTTGTGCGGGCCCTAATTTGTAATCAATGTTTGCAACCTGTGAAAGCGGTATTTGGTCGCCGTTTGGTAGTGGGATAAACAGATTGCTCACATCCTCAATGGAACTGCGGTGGGCTTCATCAAGCCGTACCACCAAATCAAATCTTCGTTCGTTTTCATAAATCACACCTGCTGATTTACCTGCGAACGCAGTGCTGACAATATCGTTTATTTCCTGTACATTCAAGCCGTAATTGGCTATTCGGGTACGGTCATATTCGATATTGATTTGGGGAAGACCTGCTACCCGTTCTACCTGCGGAGCAGTCGCACCTTCTACTGTTTGAATAATAGCATTCGCTTTATTGGCATAAACCAACAAACTGTCGAGGTCTTCTCCGAATATCTTAACGGCTACATCCTGCCTGATACCTGTCATCAGTTCATTAAACCGCATCTGTATCGGCTGATTGGCTTCAAAGAATACACCGGGAATAACTTCAAGTTTCTCCATCATTTCATTGGAAAGCTCGTCATAGGATTTTTTTGTTTTCCATTCGTCCTGCGGTTTTAGGATAATCATCAGGTCAGTGGCTTCGGGAGGCATCGGGTCTGTCGGTACTTCGGCAGCACCAGTCTTGCCTACGACCATTCTCACTTCGTCAAATTCCTTGATTATCCTTGATGCCTGCATAGAGGTTTCCAGACTTTGGCTTAACGATGTTCCTTGTGGCAGGATACAGTGGAAAGCAAAATCGCCCTCGCCCAATTTTGGCAGGAACTCTCCGCCCATCCGTGAAAAAAAGAATATACTTATGGTAAACAGCCCAACGGCAACCGCAATAACCACATATTTCATCCGAATGGCTTTTTCTAACAATGGTTTATAAACCCCTTGAAGATAGTCCATCATTTTGTCTGAAAAATTCTTTTTGGTAATCGGCTTTTTAGACAAACACAAAGCACTCATCATCGGGATATAGGTAAAGGACAAAATCAATGCTCCCAAAATGGCAAAACTTACAGTCTGTGCCATTGGCGTAAACATTTTACCCTCTATACCCACCAAAGTAAGGATAGGGATATAGACAATAAGGATGATAATTTCGCCAAATGCGGCACTCGTACGAATTTTCCGTGCAGATTCATATACCTCTTCATCCATTTCTGCCTGCGTAAGTCTTTGTGTGGATTTCCGCAAGCCCAAATGATGCATTGTCGCTTCAACAACAATCAGGGAACCATCTATTACCAATCCGAAATCAATAGCCCCCATACTCATCAGGTTGGCACTTACACCAAACAGCCGCATCATTCCCAACGCAAAAAGCATAGATAGCGGTATGGCTGAGGCTACAATCAGTCCTGCTCTGAAATTCCCCAGGAATAGAATTAATACAAAAATAACAATCAGTGCGCCCTCAATGAGGTTCTTTTGAACCGTACTTATCGCTCTATCAACCAAATCCATTCTGTCTAAAAATGGTTCTATGACCACGTCTTCGGGTAGAGATTGTTGGATAACCGGTATTTTTTCTTTGATACTTTTTACAACTTCAGAGGTGTTTTCTCCCTTCAACATCATTACAATCCCACCCACAGCATCTACTTCGCCATTATAGGTCAATGCTCCGTACCGGGTTGCGTGACCAAATTGTACTTCTGCCACATCTTTGATAAATACCGGAACGCTACCTGTATTTTTAACGACGATATTTCCTACATCTTCCAATGAAGTAACCAGACCAATCCCGCGAATAAAGTAAGCATTGGGCTTCTTATCGATATATGCACCTCCGGTATTTTGGTTGTTGTTTTCGAGGGCGGTAAAAATATCGGAAATACTAACGTCCATTGCCTTGATGCGGTTTGGGTCGATAGAAACTTCGTACTGTTTAAGCAAACCACCGAAACTATTGACTTCTGCAATTCCCGGAGTACCGTAAAACTGACGGGCAACAATCCAATCCTGCATTGTCCGCAAATCCATTGCGGAATATTTGTCTTCACTGCCTTCTTTGGGATGAAGAATATATTGGTACACTTCGCCAAGACCTGTACTGACAGGAGCAAGTTCAGGTGTTCCAATCCCGTCAGGTATCTGGTCTTGTGCTTCTTTCAGCTGTTGGCTTACTAACTGTCGTGCAAAATAAATATCGACATTATCTTGAAAGACAACGGTTACAACAGATAATCCAAATCTTGAAACACTTCTTATCTCTTCTACTTTTGGAAGATTAACGATACTTTGCTCTACGGGAAATGTTACTAATTGTTCTACTTCTTGTCCTGCCAATGTAGGCGACAGGGTAATAATCTGAACCTGATTGTTTGTAATGTCAGGTTGGGCATCAATGGGGATTTGCTTGGCACTCCATACCCCCCAAATGATGAGAAACAAGGTCATCAATCCTATAATGAACTTATTCTTTATAGAGAATTTTATAATACTATTTAACACTTCTATTGTGATTAATGATGAATAATTAATGATAAATTGCAATGATTATGAATACGAGAAATACGAAGTATGACCCAAAACATTCAGCTTGTTGCTGTACGCAAAAAGCTATAATCATTAAAACATTAAAAATTATGCATTAATCTTTGGCGGTTGCCAAATTCCCCCCAGATAGTGGGATATAAAGGTACATTTATAATAAACTTTAGGCTTAGAAAGGTCAAAAGTCTTCGCCTTAACTAAGCTGTATACATTCCATTGAAGCACTATACCTGAAACTATTCCACAACAACCGCATAAACAAAATGGACTGCACATATCAGTTGTTTCCTGATGGTCGTGGCTTCCTTGATGGGTTAATTCTTCCGAATGGTTATGGTTTTGAAAGTTGTCCTTTTCATACATATCGGTACACGGCATTAAAAATACCGTCATCATATAAATTGCCAATATGGAGTAAAAGACTTTCATATTCTTTTGCAAAGTTAGTAAAAAAGTAATGCAATGGCATTGCATTGTTTATTGCAATCGTCTCTTTTTCTTCTTCATCCGTTTAGCAAATGTTTCTTCTTTATAATCCACGCCTTGTGCATCAGGTAAAAGGCTGAATAATCCTATATCGAAATTCTGAGAATGTTCCTGTGGGATAAACTCAAAAAGGTCTTTCGTTGGTTGGTTGTCTATTGTATTCGTTTTGGAAAGAGGGTTATCCTGTGTTTTCAGTTCGGGTTTGTTGCCGTTGTTCCACCAATCGTTAAAAACATTTGCAGACAGGTTTCTGTCTAACTGTGAACCATTCCATACAATACGGCTCTCGTGGTCAATGAAAGTTACTCCGTAAATCCGTCCGTTGTCGTTTCTGCGAACAATCGTATTAATACCGTGTTCGGTCAATTGTTTTCTAAATTCTATTTCGTTGCTTGTCGTGTGCATAGCCAATTCAACAGTATTCTTTAAAACTGACCTTACAGGATTGGTTTTCATTTTCTCTTTTGACTGTTCAAAATGCTTTTGTAGTTGTGCAACTCCTGCGTCTTTTCCGAAAAGCGATGCCTTAAACGGATTGCTTGCCTTGTTTCCGTTTTCGTCCACTGCCACATAGACCAATCCGTTTACCGGCTGACCGTTCCGCTCGCCTTTGACTTCTTCCGCTGTGATGTTGAACAGCGACAATAAAGCATTATAGCTTCCCATAGTCGGAAAGCTGTAATACTTCGGCAAATGCCGTACTACCGAAGCAATCTGACTTTTGATGTCGCCTTTGTGGTAATCCACAGGTTTGAAAACTTTGTTGGCTTGTTTCTGCTCCTGCTCGGTTGCTTTGTGCAGGTTGTATTTCGTTTCAAAATCCCGACAGATTGCCATTGAACGTGGGTGGTCGTAATCATCGGGGATTTTCTTACCGTCAATGCCTACACAGGTCGAAACGATATGGATATGCATTCGGTCAATGTCCGTATGTTTGAAAACAATATAAGGCTGATTTCCGTAGCCCATACGTTCCATATATTCCTGTGCCATTTCCGTAAACTGCTCATCGCTTACCTCGTCTTTCGGGTCTGGGTTCAATGAAATATGCCGTACCGTTTTTTCTGTTTTGATGTTTGCAGACAAATACGGCTCAAAACATTTATTGAAATACGCTACGGAATACCTGCCGTCCATTGTGTCGGGTATTTTGTTCAGCAACAAAACCGCTCCGTTTTCCCTGTCCACTTTCTGCTGATTGTACAAAATCGCTCCGTACATATTGCTTCCCTTTCCGATTTTTGCAATCATAATTTTACTCTTTATGTAGATATTGCTTTTCAAATCTGTCGGTAAGAATTAAAACCTTTAGCAACAGTTCTTTCATTTTTGCGGTCTGTTTTTCCAATTTATAGAGATATGCAGATGCTTTTTTCTCCGAAAAATTGGCGTTCAATAGCCTTACAATCTGATTGTAATTGGTTGCTATTCCTCGAAACTGACTGAAAAATTTGGTCAGTCCTGCGTGGTATTCTACCGCATTCATATCAATTTTTACGGTCTTTACGGTCTTTTGAAAGATGCAAGCCGTAATGAAATGTGCCTTTACACTTATCCCCGATTGGTCAAAGAGGGCAAGGAACTTGGCGTTTTCCTCTGCATTCAGGTTAATAGAATACCGATGTACGGCAGGGTCATTCTTCGGTTTTCTCCCTGTTTTCCTAATTTGTTTACTGTTCTTTTCTTCCATAATAAATCCATTTCTAATGTTAAACAAAACTGCGACTTCGGAGCGGTTTTCAGCTCCCTGCAAGGGCAAGTGCTTTTGAGTGCCGAAATTCATTTCGAGTACCTCAAAAGATAACTTGCTCTGAACAGGAGTTCAGAAAAATCCGTTTTGCAAACGGATTGGAGTTAGCCGAAAAAATCAACTGCCCCGATTACAAAGTTCGATAAGACTATTTGAAAAACAACGACTTACGATTACGCCAAATAAAGCCTTTGAACGCCAAATACTGCCACCCTTATGGGGGCAGGAATTGCTTTTATTTCCTTTGTAACTAATTAACTGGCTGATTGGTTATATCCTTAATTAAGTAAATGAATGGCAAAAAAATCGACAGCAAATCTGCGTGATTGAATGCGGACTAATTGCTATTTTTTGAGTTAATGAACTAGCCAGTTAAGTGTATGCAGGTACATAGGTAAATAGTTGGCTACATAGATACAACAGTATATAGAACTAACTATTCAGCTAACCAGATAGCTAATTGGATATAATATTAAAAATAAGAGATATGATACACGAAGAAAACAAAAATCATCAACCCGAAAAAGAAGATTTCTCTATTGAAAATTTCCTAACTGATGAAAAGAAACAACCTTTGATGAAACAACAAGGAATAACACATCGGGAAGACTTTGCAAAACCCGAAGTTGACGAGGAAGCTATTATGCGTGTAATGGCAGGAGAAGAACCCGAGGAAATAGCAACAGAAACGGAACATTCAAAGCCATTGGTCAACAATTCTAAAAAAGGCACTTCTAAAACCAAAAAACTGACCAAAGAGGATTACTGCGGACAGTTCTTTAAAATTCCGAACAGTACTGCAAGTAGGGGTAAATCAGTCTATGTACGGCAGGAACACCACGAAACATTTAACAGGCTTACCAACATTATAGGAATTGACAAACTGACGATTTATGCGTATCTGGACAACATTATCGAGTACCACTTTCAGGAGTTCGGAGAACTGATTAAGGAAATCTATAACGATAAGCACAAGCCATTGTTTTGATAACTGCCCATTGATAAGGATGCGTAATTCCCTCTCAAAAATTATTTTCAAAACAAAAAAACAGAAAAAAAAGAAAGCCATTTTAACAAGGCGGACAGGGGGAAAACCAAAAGGAAACGGAATAAGTCCCGAAGGGTGGCAGGGCAATCACACAACAACTCTGCGAAGCCACCTTTTGCCCTGCCATTATGCCGTAAGCTTTTGGTTGGGTGGTGCGGTGGCTGTCCGCTTTATCTTTGCGACCTTTTTATTCTTTTTTAATCCATTCCAATCAAAGAAAGGGTACAAAAAACACGTAAGGGGTAAGGATAGGATGTTTTTGGTATGCTTTCCTTTATCCGTAGAAAACTCTTTAAATCCGTGAGGGCTTTGCGAGGAAAAGTTAAAGTGTTTTAAGGATTACTTTCCATTCCTATTGTGCCAATATAAGCCAAATACTGCCACAAAAAGCCAAATGAAAATAATACATTCTCTTGTGTTCTATATTGGGAAAAATTTTGAACCTATGGCACAAAAAGTAAATACCAACAAAGAGCGTAAAGAAAACGAGCTATCCGAGAAAAAAAAGAATGCTCCTTTTATGCAGGTCGATAAGCATAGCGACCCGATTTCCAATTTTATTACCAACTTTAAACGTCAATTCAAAGATACAAAGGGTTTAGGTCTGGGCAGGTTGTTCGGTGGCAAGCGTGTTGAACAACAAAAACAGACTACCGAACCTGAAAGCGTAATAGGTGCAACAAAAACGGTTATGCGTTCGGATTTCAAAAACGATGGAAAAAGTCAGACTGTACAAGCCAACAAAAAACCAGCTTTGAGAATGGACAATACAATCAAATCACAACAAACTCGTCCGAAAAATAATAAACCAAAATTGGGAATGTAATACCGTATTTGGCAACTGTACGCCAAACGCTACCTCTGACTGCAACATTGAGAAATCTTATATGAATTGCTTTTATTTTCGAGGTATAAATGACATGATATGGAAATAACGGTTTTGGACATTCAGATTTTAAAGGCATTGCATAGGGAAGTAAAGGAAGTTTCCAATTTGATAGCGGAAATGACTGCACCCTACAAAGCACTGCAACAGGCAACAAAATGGCTCGACCAACAGGAAGCCTGCCAACTGCTCAACATCAGTAAACGAACTTTGCAGACGTACAGGGCAAAAGGTATTCTTGGGGCAACGCAAATCAATCGGAAAACATATTTCAGATTATCCGAAGTGGAATTACTGCTGCAGGGAGAGCGACCATTAAAAAAGCAAAAGAAATGAAACAGATTGGAAATTCAAACGAAGATATGATTGCCTTGCTCGAAGCTGTAGTAGGCATCAAAAATGAACTGCTGTATATCAGGGAATATTTTCATCCACTCTTAAAAGGAGAAATCTACCTGTCAGGCGAACAGGTTTGCGAGATGTTACATATCAGCAAACGGACATTGCAACAGTACAGGGATGACGGACTGATACCTTTTATCAAGCTCGAACGAAAAATATTGTTTCGTGAAAGCGATATTATCAAGGTATTGGAAGACAACTATCAGCGTTAACCAACTATCTGAAACTGTAACCGGGAGGTCAATTAAAGAAACAGCCACTGCTTTAAGCGGCGGGCTGTTTCTTGCCTAATACCCTGTAGTTGTGGGTATTTTTTCAAAATAACGAATTGGATTTGCCATTCCTCTAATTTTAGGAACTTCTTTATTCATATATATATCAAGAATTTCTTTTGAAGTAACTTCTGAACCTTCAAATCCCCATCTTTTGACACCTCTATTTTCAATATCTTGAACCCATTTTTCAGGCTTAAATATCGCTCTTATTACACCTTTATATTCAGCTAAAACGAAATCTGAATTTTCTGCTCTGTCTTTGTCTAATACCCACCAACCTCTGGTTGCTTCATAAATATTTGGTCTGTCATAAATAGGGTTCTCACTTTTCTTTTTTCGTTTATTATCGTATGTTTTGTTTATATTGATTACTAAAACGTTATGTTTAATATCTTCTTTTTTCAATACTTCACAATTGTAAAGTATTTCACACTCATTAACAGTTTTAATCCCTTGATTAAATGAATAATGTCCTGCAACTATATTTGAAATTTTCGCAACCTCTATAAAATCCTTAAAAGTTAAAAAATCAATTAAAACAGCTTCAACTATTAGTGCTTCATTTTCTTCTAATCCGTGTCGCACTATAAAATGTTTTACTTTTAGATCTTCTTGTTTTATGGCTCTTATAATCTCTAATTTTTCAGTTCCGACTGGGTTGAATATCGCTTCATTAATATGTGAAAAAACACGATTTCCATACC
>DCOH01000046.1:0-15610 GCA_002322865.1 Sphingobacterium sp. UBA1575
ATCTAATCCCTTCTGATAGGCCAATTGCAGCTTCGTAAACCCCATTCCGAGAAAAAGTTTTTGAAGACGGATCCGTTCTTCGCCAGAAACCTGGGGCAAGCGTTTTTCCAGGTCATTATAAAAGCTTAGGAATTTGTCTTCCAATAGATAGGAATGCTGTATTTCTTTAAATCCAGCATACATGCCATAACCTTTGCCTTGAAAGGATAGCTTTTCTTGAGCAATGAGATAATTGGCCAAGATCTCCGCAGATTTTGGGTAAAACCGCTGAAGATAGGTTTGCATCAATTGTTCTACAGAAATGTCCACATTATGCATTAATGCCGCAGCCACATAGGTCTTAAGATCATCTAGACTACTGTAATCATATCCACTGGCATTTAGAAAAATCCCTTTTATTCCCATTGCTTTAAAGGACTTCCATTGCGCTTGCATACCCAATAGACTTGGCTGTATCGTTAGGTAATCATCAAAATTCATGGAATAATCCCAGAGATACAGTTTAGGAGTTTTTAAAGCCCAATGACCAACTTTCCTTTTAAAGCCTAAAAATGGCTCGGAATCTTTCCATGCAACCCCCTTGGGTAAATCAATCGTACTCAATAGAACGCCTACATTATTGGGCAATCGCTCTTTGGGTGGTGTTTTTACTGTTCCATAAATGGTGGTAAAAAAATGATGGTTTGGATAGTCTAAACTTAGTTTCTCCAAAAAAGCAAATACAGCTGCCGACGCATCTCCCACCTTATTCCCGGCAGCTGTACATGCCTCGCACGTACATGCTATGGCATTATCTTCGGGAGCAAGCATGAAATGATTTCCATGCCCCTTCTCCCCATCACCAAAATTATCTAAGATATAGGCTTTTGTTAACTCTAACAGTTCCGGACTCGAAAAGCATAATTGCGTAGGATTTGTCCTACCAGCTACTTTTGCATGGATAGCCTCCGTTCCATCGACAACCTTACTAAGGTTGTGTCCCCAAATTCCCCAATCCACATCCAATTGATTCGTAGCCAGTAGACCTGCATAATCGCTATCCGTATTGGGTTGGTAATGTGGTTCGCGATAAGAAAAGTCGCAATTTCTTGCCTGATCTGTAAAATCAATATAGGCAGGCGGAAGATCTTCATGACGGACGTAATCATTTGCTTGCCCAATCCTGTCGATCAATTGATAGATCAACCATAGCATGGTCCTATTGTCCTTGGCAGATAGGTATAACACAGACTTTCCATTTTTGATCTCATAATCAAAAGGTAATTCCGGATTTACCAGGATATGCAAATGGAAATAACCCTGGGGAGGATGTTCTTCCTGGCGCCTCCGGAGAATTACCTTTTTATCATCGGATCGCTTCTGTAAATGGGTAAATAAATAGGTGGCCCACCTCTCCCCGTCGGTAGTTCCGTCATCACTGATCAGAAAACCTTTTGCACGCAATTGGCTGTACGATGGCTGACAACTCACAACCGCTAAAAAAAGACCCAACAATATGATATTAAAACGAAACATTGATTTGGAAATAAAGGTTGTAGAGATTTCGGTAGGGAGTTTCCACATTGGCGGTTTCAAAATTGTACCAGGTACCCAACAGCCCTGCCGATAAGTTCTTATTGATCATTCTGCCTACACCAGCTCCTACCATTGCATTCATAACCGAAAAGGAATTGATAAACTGGTAATTCAAAAGCATGACGTCAGGGCTATTGCCAATATTGGCCATCGCTATCAAATAATTTTTTGGAATATTCATATAATATTTACCCTGCACAGCAACATTGTACAGCAGATTTCCATCCATAAAGAACTGCATATACCTTGCATTCAACCGAAAGGAGTTGATTTCTTTGGTCAATCCCAAGACGCCATTGTATAGATGCTCCTCCGTATAGAGTTGCCGATAACCGCCACCTAATTCCAATTCCCAACCACCTTTTAAGTGATGGAATAGAGATACATTCACAGCCGATTTTGGAAAATATTTATTGGAAATAGCAGCATCTACTTTGGTGGACCATTTCTCGTCCCAGGCTCGTCCCCATTCCAACTGCCCCTGTAATCCTTTACCTTCCTCCCTTCCTGAATAATTGATTCGACCAATAAAGGTATTGGCTCCTGCGAAACGGCTATATTCGATTGTGGAAATGGATTGTATCGTATAATTATCGCCAAACCTAGACCTCAAATGGTAAAGTCCAACTTCATTCTTAAAACCCTTTTGATTCAGAAACTGAAGATGAGCTTTAAAATCTTCCATTTCCAACAGGGAGGGCTCGTAAAAACTTTGATAATAATAGGCAGAATCATACTGCTTGAGTTTTTCATAGGCCAGTCCTTTCAGGTATTTCAGTTCTTTATCCTGAGGTTTGTAGTATAGCGCCTGGTTAGCGACCTCGATCACCTCCTTATCTTGCTTATTTTTTAAAAGGTTGTTGGCATAGTCGGTGGAGAACTGCACGAAAGTATTTCTTACATCTTCATGGTATGGATATAGCGCAATATCCTTTTTCATTGACGTATAGGCCTCTTGAATATTGGCCCCATTCAATAATGTGGCATTGGCAAGTTTTAATTTAAAAGGGATATCCTGTGGATAAAGCTTGTTGGCCATTTGCGCATATGTTAACATATCCTCCTTCTGACCCAATTGATTGGAAAGATTCACCCCATACATCAAGGCTAATTTATCCTGCGGACTGTGCTGCAACCATCGTTTGGTCCATTGAAAAGCTAAGGGATAGTTACCTTGTTCATTCGCATGCTTGACCATTTTCAACAGCAGGTCATTATACCCTGATAAATAATTTTCTCTATCTATCAGCGAAATCTCCCCAAGTACCGACTCATAAATTTCTGCCGCGCGTTCGTATTGTTCCTGAACCTCATAGATTCCCGAAAGCTTTATTTTTAGATCGACGTTCCTAGGTTCAAGATTTATTTTTTCCTGTAACAGGACGATAGCATCCGAATACCGACCGGTTTGGAAGTAGGCATTGTACATGCTGTTCAACGCATAGGCCCGCTCTTCATCACCTCCATAATTCAATATTTCGTTCAACTTTGGAATGGCTGTTTTATATTCACTTGCTGCCATATCGGCACGGGTTTCCTCCATCAAATTAGTAACATAGGCTGCTTTAATGTCTATATCATTGGGATGCCTTAAGAATAGATCCCTGGTTATCGCTCTGATTTTATTCTTATCTCCCTTTAGTCGGTAAATATCCAATTCCTTTAAGGATAAGACCTTATCCATTCCACGTACCTTTGCATAAGACTTGAGGAGATGCAAAGCCTCATCGTATTGTTGATTGGCAATGGTTCTGTTCAGCACATGTGGAAATGCTTCTACATTTCCTGGATCCGCTTCTAAGATCTTTCCATATAAGGTAGCAGGATCTTTGGCATGCGCATGCCTAGCGGCCTCCACCAGGAAATAATTGTATTTGGATCGGTTGATACCTGAACCTCCCTTTGATTGGGCCTGTAAGAGGCTTAAAATCTCATCGTATCGTTTATCATGTTCTAATATGCTGATCTTTTTATCAACCAAACTACCATTCCCTGGAAAATAGGTCAATCCCCTATCCACCGTCGACAAGGCCGCATAATAATCCCCAGCTTTGATATAATTGTTCGCCAATTCATGGTATAAAGCCAATTGATTGGGTTTTTCCTGGATCATGNNTTTGCCTTTAATTCTGCTTGGTAGTTGCGATCGGCCTCCAACTCCTTATCATCCGGAAATATCTGTGAAATCCTTTTCAATAAACGGTCAGCTTCCACCTGATTACCCTGTAAACGATAAAGTTCGATCTTCTTACGCCAAAGTCCCCGCCAATAAGGATTCACTTCCAAAAGCTCATTCACATAACAGATGGCACTGGAGTACCTACCGGTTTCCATCTCCACGGCCACCAATAAATGCTTTGCATCCACATTCCCAGGATTATAGGCCACAGCCTTATTCAATTCAAAGCGGGCCTTGCTGTAATCTTTTCGCAACCAATAATATTTCCCCAAAAACATCCTTAAGTCGGAATCCTTTGGTGATTTGGCAATTTGCCTATCCAAGACCTGTTTGGCCTTGTTCAGATCGCCTTTATTCAAAAGTCCTGCAATTTGCTTGACCACATCTTCCTTATCACTGATATGAAACTTCTGCTGTGCCTGTAGTGAAGTAATTCCACTGAGCATTAGGATGACCATCGTCTGCAGAATGGACATGGAAATGGTATTTGAATATTTTTTTAATGTATTCATTTAGTATATGATGGTATTGATGATTAAATTATGCTGCCTTTGATGTGGATTTATTCTGCCCGTTGAATCCTTGTCTGGTCATGTTACCCCATTTAAAGTTTTTCTGGGTAAGGTATTGCCAATATCCCCTCAAGGTAAAAAGCACTACAAAAGGGTGATATAGAAGCGCTTCAAAAGCTGAGAAAAGGACCAATCGCAGGTATTCATTCAGATTGCGGTATAATTTCCTTAGGGAAATATCAAATACAATAGTTATCGTGGAAATACTGATACCAATGAGGTAAACGTAGGCCAACATCAGCCAGAACGTGTTGAAATTTATCTGTTCGGTATAGAGCAAAAACAGGAGGAAGAAAAAGCCTGAGAACTCGATTATCGGTGCCAAAAATTCAAAGAAAAACGCATAAGGCATGATGACGAATCCCAAACGCCCATATTTTCGATTGAAAAGGATTTTCCGATGCACAAAGAAGATTTGAAGCAGGCCCCTTCCCCAGCGTGTCCTTTGCCGCATTAACACCTTTAAATTAGGTGGTCCCTCGGTCCAGCAAAGCGAATGTGGCACCTGAACAATTTTATAGGGTAATTTATGTTCTTTTTTAAAGGCAATGAGGCGGAGCGTCATATCCATATCTTCTGCATGGGATTTGGTATCAAACCCACCACAGCTGATCACCGAACTTTTTTCAAAAAGGCCAAATCCTCCAGATACGTTTGGAATGGCATTAATTGCAGACCAACCCATCTTCGCTACCAAATAGGAACGCAGATACTCTGTTTCCTGAAAGGTAGGGATGAAATCTGCGGGGGGTCTGATCCGGGTAATTTTTCCATCCTTGAAATCACATCCATTGGCCATACGCATCGTCGCACCTACAGCCAAGACCGGAACATCCGAATCAAGTACAGGAAGGATGACTTTGCTCAAGGTATCCGGGGACAGAATGCAGTCTACATCCGTATTGATGAAATAATCATACTTCGCAACATTCACACCTGCATTCATCGCATCAGCTTTGGTACCTCCATTTACTTTATCCACCACGATCAATTTGTCGTACAATGGATTGACCGATTTAAATATCCTTTTAAAGGGTTTACATGCTACCTTTTCCAGGTAGGCATAGGGTACTTCAATCAGATCAAACCTAGATATCATTAATTCTAAGGTATTATCTTTACTACCGTCATTAACGATAATGATTTCATAGGTAGGATAATTGAGCGAAAGCAAGGAAGTGATACTATCTAAAATGATAACTTCTTCATTAAATGCTGGAGCAACGATGGAAATACCTGGCGCAGTTTCTGGATAAGTACGCAGGATATTTTCTTCCCTTTCGGTATACCTCACCCGATTCCTAAGAATATTATAATAACCCATAAAAGCAAGGATAAAATAAATCAGGGTAATGGCTGTCGCATAGAAGAATATGGCATAGCCATAAAAATTGAATAGAAAATCAAACATGACTTACGTATTAACCTAATTGATAGTTTACCTGATCGAATATTTTTCGGTCAAATCCATTGGAATTCGAAGAAAGATTATTGAGCCTAAGTTTTCCTTCTTCCCCAAACTGCTTAATAGCATAGGCCAAATGAACCTTTTGTTCATTATCCGCTGTTTTGAAAAATTGATTGGTCAGAAAATCCAGCCCCAACTTGGTCTTGAATTTGGCGACAGCATTGATGATGGATGTTTGTATTTCTACGGGAGAAATACCGTACATATCGAATATTTCGTGTTCCACCTCTTGGCGACCCAGATTACCAAGACTGTCGATTATGGCAGCTTTAACTACTTTTGATTCCTCCGTTTTGAGTTGGCCTTTTAAAAATTCAGCACATTCCATTTGGTTGAAAAATCCAATCTCTTTTATCATAAATGCTTTAAAAGCTTTGTTTTTTGCATGCTGAACCCACCTTGACAATAAAGGCAAAGGACCCTCAGATTGCCTACCAACCAAAAAGTGATGGATCATGATTTCATCCAAGGCATTGAAATCCGTATCAAAACTATCCTCCAAAAACTTAAATGGATCGATATTATCATATTTCATAACGGCTGCCCTCGCCTGTTTCCTTAAGCCTTTATTCTTATGGTTAGTTGAACGCATCAAAACAGAAGTTGTCAATCCATTACCTAGATTATCAAGCTTCCGCAATGCCAGATGCCTTCTCTTCGCATTATTTGACATCAATTCCATTTCCCAAAAAGATGGAATTTCCAGCACGTGGATTATAGCTCGATAATTTTCTTCATTAACCGTTCCACCATTATCTTTAAGCTCATTGGCCGTATTCAATATTAAATCAGTGATCTGAACTTTGGTCTTATTATTCAATCGCTTAATAACATCCTCGAATTTATGGGCAATATGATCCTCTCCATAGATTTCTTGGGAGCCCAAAATATCAACAAATCGATCTTTAACCTGTCTTGAAAGTTTGGCGAAATCCCGTTCCTTCTTCCGCAGTTTCAAATTGATCCAAACAAAACGTATCAAACTAAGGATATAGATAAAAATCAAACCCATGACGATCAATACCGTTAACCGGATAACAAATGGGTAACCCATAAACTTATTTTGTAAGTAGAACAGGTAATACTGTAGGTAAAAACTTAAATCCATAATCATTTTGTTTTAAATGGTGATTAAACATGTTGATCTTTTTAACAAGCGTTTTCCTGCACGTTTTGAGGATAACGACGTATCAAAACCGACAGTCCAAAATTACCACCTATGGGAAGGAAAAAATGTCTCAATAATTGGCCAAAATTTTAAAATTACTTTTTGAGACATCGAAGTAAACTATTTAAGTATTAGTTTATCAATTGATTAAATTTTTACCTCATCAAGCAACTGGATATTTACCGATTTTCCATAATTCATAAAAATCAAGCATTTTTAAGACAAATTATGGTTTTTCAAAAGCCCTATGAGTAAGGTCCAATTCATAAAAACGCATGAATTTTTATGCCAATGGAGTAATTTTTTAGTCAATTTGAATAAATAGGTGGATAGGTTCAATTTTAAAAAAGATAAATATTTCCAATTATGGGCAAAATGTTGGCCATCTACGGGAATATTTTTAGGGGTGGACAGAAAATATTTTCCGTTTTTTTAAAGGTGTATGGATAAAAATGAGAATTTACCTTTGGTTTTTATCAACTATTGTGATCAATAATGCTCATTCCTTTTACTTTCTATATATTGGGATGGCGGCATTCCCACTACTGATTTAAAGGCCATGGTAAATTTGCTATGGGAGGAGAATCCCGAAAGGTCTGCTAAGTAGGACAATTTATAATCCAACATCACCTTGTTCTCATTTAATTCCTTGATCAAGAATTGAATGCGCAGATGTAGGATATAATCATTGAAATTTTGATTTTTATATTTGCGGATAATGAAGGAAACATATTTCTGATTGGAATGAAGTCTATGGGCCAGTTTATTTAAAGTTATGTTTTTGTCTAAATAAAACTGTTCATTTTCCATCAGATTCAAATCCTTGACCAGCCTATTCTCTGTTTCCAAGGAAATATTAAGGTCATTATCGGCATTGATTTCTTTTAATACGATTTTTGGAACCGTAACAGGTTCCTCCGATACATTCAGATCAAATTCTATGACCTGTTCCACTTCCCTGGTTGGATTTTTCTCCAACTTTCTTTTCAATGCTATATAGATAATGCCGAACAGCGCTAAACTGATCAGCAAAGACCATACAAGAATCAGGTTCCTTTTCCTGCTGATCAAATTCTGATTATTTAAATCTTCGATTAATCCATCGGATACCGCTAAGGAGTATTCTGTTTTTTCCTTAAGGGTATTCGCATAATCATTAAAATATTGGTTAGATTGTTTTAGATTATTTATCTTTTGATAAAACCTTCCGGCATTCAAATAAAACGGTTCCTTAAAATCAATTCTGTTGAATTTTTTTAGAAATGGTTTTGCTTTTTCAAAATAGGTTAAGGTCGAATCTAACTGTTCTGTTTTCAGAAAAGCTTCCATTTTTCCTAAATACAGGTATGCCTGCAAATTACTTTCCATACTCCCCAAAACTCGGGAACCGGTATTAAATTGATTTATTGCCTGTTCAAATTTCATTAATTTAAGGAAACATTGACCCATCAGGTAACTGAAAGAAGCATTTAACAAAATGGTAGTTGGGGTTTGAATGTTAATATTGGACAGGACGAACTTGCCATTTTCCAATTGCTTGAGCGCGGAAATATAGTCTCTTTTGTTCATGGTCTGCAAAACCTCCTCTTGGATGATATGCACTTTCTCTTCTTCGAACATCGTAGAATCCTCCATGGAATTCAAGTTTTGTCGAGCAACTTCCAAATAACGTTTTGCCTCAACATTCAATCCTACTTCACGGAAATTCTCAGCCAGAAAAATTGAATTTTGTGTTGCCAATTCATAATATCCCGATAACTCTGCTTTTCGCTCCGCAATGATGCTCTTACGAATAGCCCTAACGTAATCACGAGACTCTTTATAGAGGTTGGCCATCAATATCAAGGACTGGATCTCCTCCTCCGAGCTTTCTGCTGCATTGACCAAGGAATCTGCAAGACGGATGGCTCTTCGAATATCCTGCTTTTTTACCTGCTGATCGATTTTTTTTAAGCTCTCTTGGAAATGGGCAGCCTGAGAAAAACCACTTAGCGGAAGCAAGGCAGCAAGTAAAATAAGAATAAACAATCGTCTCATAACTACGATAACTTAGATTTTATCTGTTCCCTATATTCCACAGGCGTGCAATCCTTTTCCATACTGAAGTTTCTATAAAATGAAGCCCTAGAACTAAAACCACATTGAAGCGCCAGATCTTCCATATTTTTATCGAAATCCGGTCGTTCTAATTCCTTACATACCGCTTCGATACGAAGTGAATTGATGGTTTTTACCACATTTTGTTTAAAATATTCCTTGAAAAACTGGGAAATCATGGATCTGGACATTTTTAAGTCTTTCACCATGGTTTCCAAATTAAAGTCGGGATCCAAATAAGGTTGTTGTTGGAGGTAATTCATCACCCGATCTTGGTAATTTGTTAATTTAGGATTGGCAGCCTGCAGTTCCAATAGCGACACTTCGGGTTCTACCACGGGAAAAGGATGGTTTAGAAAATCAAATTCCTGACGAACACTTTTCCGTTCCACCAATTCCTTTAGCAGGAAATTATAAATAATGATCGCGCCAAACAACATGATCATGTATATCGTAATCGTTGAAATCTGGGAACTGCTTCTTGCTTGGGTGAGAAATTGCGCAGATATCAAAGGGATGATAAAAGCTGCAAGGACCAATAGCAGAATGATGGAAAAATAAAAGATACGTTTAATATTGGACATCGCTATATCCAAGCCCCTACCCTTGAACATAATGACAATAGGATATATCATCCATGACAATCCAAAAGAACTATACAGCAAAAAATAATAGGTTTTACTAAACTCCACCCGAAAAGCTTCGGATGAAAGAAAATAAAAATAGATTCCCAAAAACAATAAGAAGGGCATAAAATGGAGAAAAACAGTCTTCATCTTTTGATGTTTATCCTCATAGGCCAAAAAAGCAAAGTATAATATCGGCCCATACAGCAAACCTAATGGGGCCCCACGGTCTACATATTGATATCCTTTAATAATATCAATAAACATGGCAGCAAAACTCACATGGAACAACATGACCAGCAATAAGCGAAAAACAACCCGATCAAAAGAAGTCTTATTGGGCAAAAGATAATATACCTGGAAACTCATCAAACACATCATGACGATCGATGCATATATAAAAAATATAACCATGCTTTTTACGACTGCTTGTTTTTAAAATCTGAAACTGACTGACGCATATATAACTGAAAGTATTTATGGAATTTAGAGATGGAGTTAAAGCCACAAATATTGGAGAGGATGTTCGTTTTAATATCTCTGTAATTTCCCCTCAATAAACTAACAGCATATAGAATTCGATACTTGGCCAACCATTCGACAAAAGAACATNNACTGCCGATCTAGGAACTCGACCATCACTTCTTTTGGCAAGCCCGTTAATTGTAGGAATTTTTCCATGTGGAGATTAGAATCCAGAAATAATTTATCCTTTTCCATTGCATGTTTAATGATTTGATGGTAGGCTATCCAATCCTGATCACTGATCTTAATCGGTTCTACTTTTTGGGGAGATAACACGTTGTAATAGGTCCGACGGATATCGACGGCGAATCGGGAAGTCAAAAACACCAATATGATGAAGATTCCAATTACATTAATGACCATAAAAACATAAACCGGTTTGACATCGTAGACAAATGGCTTAAATAAATAAAATACCATCGTCAACAAGAAGAAGCTAACGATGTAACCAAAGAAGCACAGGATATCCAATAACACAGCTTTATGTCTTTTGGATATCCCCCTTACTTTTCCCGTATTCCTTAGGACATAAGTAGGATATGCGATTAATGAGACGATATAGGCCATATAAAGAAGGAGGAGCTGCGATTTTTTTATATCATCTACCAGGATGATATACCAGGTAGAGAAGACGAAAAAAGGTAAAAAATGCAGTAATATCGTACTAAAGTTTACTTTCTGATCCTTTAGATTCCATAAACAGGCCAATAACATAGGACCATATAATAAGGCAATCGGGATATTATACATATAGACCATCAGGGGAATATGCAGGATTAATAATAAACAGAATATCAAGATCAACAAGTTGAAATTACTCAGTCTGTCTTTCATAGTTTGGTAGTTTAGGGATTTCCCTATAAAAATGGTATTTCCTTTTACTAAAATATCAGTTAATAACTTAGCAAGTCCTCATCGGTAATAGCCTACCATTTCTAATCTGCTATATGCCCACTTCCTGATAAGGAGATTTTTTAATTGTGTATAGTTAATTTTCTGAATTCGAGTTGTAAAAGTTTAAAAAAAGCCTTAAAAAATTACAAAATTTAAAAAACATGAAATTAAATTTATATGTAATATTTTTTCAAAATATTATTAAATTTTCTTAAAATACATTCAAATTTTAAATCTTTTTTAAGCTTTAACCTACCTGTTAAACATTTTTATCTAAAGCAAATATAAAAAAATTAAAATAATTAAGTTTATTTTATACATTTTTATGATGAACATCAATTTATTTTATAATATACGTTTCTACTATCGAAGAATAATTTCAACCTCAGCGTGCATAACGTAATCTTTTGGAATGTTAAAATTTATGTTTTAACATATAAAGGCATAAGATTTGTAAAACAATGCTATCAATTTAAAAACTATGAGAACGTTATTATCATTTGCATTAGCCGCTGCTGCACTTACATTCGGAAGCTGTAGCAACGACGACGGGATGGACCTGAACAGGACAACCCCTGTCACTATTAAAATGACCGATGCCCCAGGGTACTACGATCAAATCTTTTTAAATATTGACCACATTGAAATCTTATCAGCAGGTGGCAATAAAACAGTGGATATTGATGATGATCCTTTTGACATCCTTTTGTACCGCTTAGGCCGTGATACGGTACTGGCCAATGCTGATGTGCCATCAGGTCAACTTCAAGAAATCCGTTTAGTATTAGAAGATGAAGGAAATGAAGTGGTGATCGATGGTGTTAGGCATAAGCTGACTACACCTAGCGGTCAATCATCCGGAGTGAAAATCAAGGTTCAGGATAATCTGGAACCTGGGGTTGCGTATACCCTATTGTTGGATTTTGATGCATCGAAATCGATTCACAAGACTGGAAACGGGAAGTATATGTTAAAACCGGTGATTCGCGCTATTCCTGTAGCAGTATCTGGCGCAGTGAAAGGTATTGTTTCTCCAAAAGAATCACTAGCGAACCTACTATTGATTAATGGAGCAGATACTTTGGGTACATTAGCTGATACATTAGGAAATTTCTACTTTCCAGGTGTAAGATCAGGCACGTATAAGTTATTGGTTCAACCCACGGTGGCACCTTATCAGGAGAAAACCATTATGCCTATTGAGGTTACAAATGGTCAAGTGAAAGATCTAGGAACCATCGGGGTTAATTAATAATATCCTCAAGGATTTTATTGGACATCCAAAGGTACTTTATTGTCATCTTGATTGACTTTACTTGTCATCCTGAGCGACTTTACTAGTCATCCTGAGCGTAGTCGAAGGATCTGTACGGTTACCAACGAACAGATGCTTCGACTTCGCTCAGCATGACATGAAGGAAGATTGCTTCGTTCCTCGCAATGACGCAAAGGTCTATCATCTATCATCTATCATCTAACATCTCCAACCCAATTTTCATTTATTCAACAAAAATTAAAAAATATTATGAAATTAATTTTATAATCATTTTATTTGTATCATAATATCAACAAAACAATAAAAACATTAATAAAATTTAAATATTATGTGTGGAATAGTAGGAGCTTTTGAAATCATACAACCTGTATCCGAATTAAGACCTCAAGTATTGGAAATGTCGAAACGTATCCGTCATCGTGGTCCAGATTGGTCAGGGATCTACAGTTCAGAAAAAGCAATTTTAGCCCATGAGCGGTTAGCGATCGTTGATCCAAAATCGGGAAGCCAGCCATTATACAGTCCGGATGGACAAGTTGTATTGGCGGTAAATGGTGAAATCTACAATCACCAAGCGCTACGAAATTCCCTGGCACATTATGATTTCACTACACAATCCGATTCCGAAGTGATCCTAGCCCTCTACCTGGAAAAGGGGCCGTCATTTGTCGAAGACTTGAACGGCATCTTTGCCTTTGCCTTATATGATGCACGTGATGATTCTTTTTTCATTGCCCGAGATCATATGGGTATTATTCCACTTTACTACGGTAAAGATCAATATGGTCAACTATTTGTAGCTTCCGAGTTAAAATCCTTGGAAGGATTCTGCGAACAGATCGACCAATTTCCTCCAGGACATTACCTGCACAGCAAGGAAGGGCAGGAACCTATCCAATGGTACAAACGCGATTGGGAACAATTTAGCGCTGTAAAAGATAAAGATACCGACCTGGGAAAATTACGCCAAGGATTGGAAGATGCCGTACATCGGCAATTGATGTCGGATGTTCCTTACGGAGTTTTATTATCAGGAGGATTGGATTCATCGGTAATTGCTGCCATCACCAAAAAATTCGCTTCCAAAAGGATTGAATCCGAAGATCAGGAGGAAGCCTGGTACCCTCAATTGCATTCTTTTGCCGTAGGGTTGAAAGGATCTCCGGATCTTATTGCTGCGCAAAAGGCAGCAGATCACATTGGTACCATCCACCACGAAGTTAACTTCACGATTCAGGAAGGCTTGGATGCTATTCGTGACGTAATCTATCACCTGGAAACTTACGATGTGACCACTATCCGTGCCTCTACACCGATGTACCTCTTGGCTAGGGTAATCAAGTCCATGGGTATCAAGATGGTGTTATCTGGAGAAGGGTCGGATGAACTTTTTGGAGGTTACCTATACTTCCATAAGGCACCAAACGCGCAGGAATTCCATGAGGAAACGGTTAGGAAATTGAAAAAATTATACCTCTACGATTGTCTCCGCGCCAATAAATCATTGGCAGCATGGGGTGTGGAAGGTAGGGTTCCATTTTTGGATAAGGAATTCATGGATATTGCGATGCGCATCAACCCACAGGATAAAATGATTACTTCCGAACGCATGGAGAAATGGGTGGTCAGAAAAGCATTTGAGGATTATCTTCCAGAAAGCATTGCCTGGAGACAAAAGGAGCAATTTTCAGATGGGGTAGGCTATTCCTGGATCGACACACTGAAAGCGCAAGCGGAGGAGAAAGTGACCGATACGGAATTTGAGGCAGCAGCCAAACGCTTTCCGATCAATACACCAAAAAACAAGGAAGAGTATCTGTACAGATGCATATTTGAAAGTCATTTCCCGTCGGACGCGGCAGCCAAATCGGTTCCATCCGTGAAGTCCGTAGCCTGTAGTACGCCTGAAGCCTTGTTATGGGATGCTTCTTTCCAGAACATGAACGATCCATCAGGAAGAGCGGTTGCTTCTGTCCATAACAGCACCAGTAGTAATGCCGTATTGAGCTAACATATAGCTGCTTATGATCATAATACCGGAATCGGGAACATAAGCCACAAATTTGTTGATGGCTAAAATGGAATCAGAAGCGATAAATAAGAGAGAGCCGATAAAGATGAATAAAAAACTGGCCAGGCTGGTCTGCTGTTTTCGGGTAAAAGCGAACAAAGCCATGGCTGCTATCACAAAGATATAGGCAATGACCGGTATTTCCAATACACCTAAACTGGGTTTCAGAACGCTATATAAATAATAGGAATAACTGATGAGCAAACAGGCAATGAAGATATAACCTTTATGTTTGGTCAGACTTAGGCTGGACGTTTGTATAATAAATGCCCAAGCATAAAGGATATGGCCTATGAGAAAAGAACCTAAGCCAAAGATGAACATGTTGTTCATCATGAGAAAGACATCGCCGGCTAGGCCAAAAACCAATCCGGCAGCTATCAATCGATGGAATTTTCTCTTCAAGCCTATCGCATTCCAGAGGAACAGTACCAATACGATACAGATCAATGGTTTCGTCATAATCCTTAAACCATCCAAATGCTGCTGTATGGCTAGCAGATGGCAGATAAACAGGATGGCAAAAACGATATGGAATATGAACTTTTTAATGATTGATCGAATTATTAATACCTTTTTTCGCTCTATTCCTTTTGATCAGCAGATAGGATATCCAAAGGAGGATCAACCAAACAGGGATCAATTCAACTGATATCTTCAGTCCAGTAAACCACATCATCACTAATACACCCACGAGGAACAAGAGACTAAAGTAATTACTGATCGGATAAAGGATGGTTGGAAATTTTGTTTTCACGCCTTCCTTATCCTTTTGCTTCCGGAAGAACATATGTGTCAGGGTGATCATGATCCAATTGATGATCAGGGAAGATACCACCAGCGACATCAGGATGCCCAATGCTTCCTTAGGGATCACTTTATTGATCACTACCGTAATGGCTACAATGGCTGCTGATGCCAGGATAGCCGCAATAGGAGAGTGGTTCTTGTTTAATTTTTTAAGGAACCTTGGTGCATTACCCTGTTCTGCCAATCCATACAACATCCTGGAATTACTGTATACACAGGAGTTATATACAGATAGTGCGGCAGTTAATACGATTACGTTCAACACATTGGCGATCACATTGGTGAAATAGAAGGTATTTCCGAACATTTCAAATTGAAAGCCTTTCAGGGTGGCAAATACTTCCACAAG
>DCOH01000046.1:15645-79796 GCA_002322865.1 Sphingobacterium sp. UBA1575
AGGGCTAGGAGCCCTGAATAGCCCATTTCAGCATTTCCACTGAGCCAACCATGGGGGAAAAATCCACCGTCATTGACGAGGTTCTCTACCGTTGCCCTTTCTCCGCCATTGCCGGATATCAATAAGTAGGCACCGAAGATGATCATGGCAATGATGGCCACAACCTTGATGATGGAAAACCAGAATTCAGTTTCCCCATATACTTTTACGGATGCGAGGTTGATCGCGTTAATAACGAAAAAGAAGAAAAGGGTAGAGACCCAGAGCGGAATTTCTGGCCACCAAAATTGAACATATTTTCCAATGGCGGTCAATTCGGCCATGGACACCAGGATATAGAGGATCCAATAGTTCCAACCGGAGGCGAATCCAGCAAATGGACCCCAATATTTGTTGGCGAAGGTACTGAAGCTGCCAGAAACAGGCTCCTGAACGACCATTTCTCCCAATTGCCGCATGATGAAGAAGGCGACCAAGCCAGCAATGGCATAGCCGAGGATAACGGATGGTCCAGCTAGAATGGCGGCTTGACCAACGCCTAAGAATAATCCGGTTCCTATGGCTCCACCAAGAGCAATTAATTGAATATGACGGTTGCTAAGTCCTCTTTTGAGTTCCTTTTCCTTGTTTTCTTGCACGTTGTTGACAGGTTAATTACTGATTATATGTTTTATAACGGTACAAGATAATTTTTTCCAATAACATATAAAACAAAAGCTCCCTTTATTTTAAAGAGAGCTTTTGATAACCTTTTTTATGAGGTTTATTTCTTTGGATCCATTTTTACATCGCAGGAGCATCCCTTACCACATCCTGGGCTACTTTTTTTACTGAAGAAGGGTTTGAAGATGAAGTATAAAGCCCCAATAAAAAGGATGAAAATAATGATGTACTGAATGATTAAACCCATGATGATCTTATTTTAAAAGTTGATAAGCGATTAAAGCGGCTACATAGGCAAGACCAGTCATGAACAAGGTCTGTATCAAGGTCCATTTCCAGGAGCCGGTTTCCTTACGCACTACACCGATCGTTGCCATACATTGCATAGCGAAGGCGTAGAACAATAATAACGAAATTCCCGAAGCCATATTATAGGCCGGTTTGCCGGTATTGGCGTTGATTTCAGAACCCATCTTTTCCAATAGGGTTCTTTTCTGACCATCATCTTCGATATCCACATCATCGCCTAAGCTGTACACAACAGCCATGGTGCCCACAAATACTTCACGAGCTGCAAAGGAAGAAATCAATCCAATTCCCATTTTCCAATCGTAGCCCAATGGTCTTACGAATGGTTCAATCCCCATTCCCAAGTAGCCTAAGAAAGAGTGTTCCAATTTGTAAGAGGCTACTTCTTTATCAAACTGTTCTTCCTCCAGATTGGGTTTTAAAGTCGTTACATACTCATCGGCCTTATAGAATTTATCGTTTGGACCAAAATTACCCAATACCCATAGGACAATGGAAATCATCAAGATGATCTTACCGGCATCCCACAGGAAGCCTGAAGCCTTATCCCAAACATTGGTCAATACATTTTTCCAATCTGGTGTTTTATAGGTCGGTAATTCAAAGATCAGGTAAGAGGAACGAACGCTTTTGATCACTTTGTTCAGTATCCAAGCAGAACCCAAGGCACCTATAATTCCTAATAGGTACATGGCAAAAAGAACCATTCCTTGCAGGTTGAATCCTAACACTTTGGTTTCCGGGATAACCAATCCAATGATGACAATATAGATCGGTAAGCGGGCGGAACAGGTCATGAAAGGAGTAACTAACATGGTCAATAACCTTTCCTTAGGGTTTTCGATGTTCCTCGCGGACATCACTGCCGGTATAGCACAGGCTGCACCGGACATCAAGGGGATCACCGATTTACCGTTTAGACCAAAAGGTTTCAACCAACGGTCCATAATGAATACGACCCTACTCATATAGCCCGATTCCTCCATTAAAGAAAGGAATAGGAAAAGAATAACGATTTGCGGAAGGAAGATAACGATTCCACCTACACCAGCTACAATACCGTAAATAAATAAGGAGGCTAATGGTCCATCAGGGAGGGCAGCATCCAATTTTTCGGTAATATCTGCAAATAAGCCATCGATCCAATCCATCAAAGGACCTGACCAAGCAAAGATCGCTTGGAAGATCACGAACAATAGACCAAAGAAGATAATATAGCCCAGAATAGGATGTAAAAGAATACGGTCTATTTTGGAGGTATTGCTCAGTTTTTTATTTTCCGTTTTCTGGATGATTGGTTTAAGATCTTCCGTGATGGCATCATGTCGAATCTTGGATTCCAGTTTTTGCATCTCGTGGATGTTCAGTTGATGCTTGGTCCTGATCTCATCCAAGGCCTTTTGTTGCTCAACTGTTAAACTGGAAATTCTTTCTTGAGCAAGATATTGCCAAGTAAGGTACTCCGTTGCCAATGGAAAAATCCGTTTAGCTTCATCAAGAGCCGCCGAATAGGATGCTGGGATCTGGAAACCTCCGAAGTATGTTACAGGGTTTTGTGGAAATGCAGCTACAAGTTCGTCAATTCCTTTACCGGTTCTGGCATTGGTTTTAAAGACCTTTGTCCTGAGGTAAACCTCCAATTTTTGAATATCGATCTGCATCCCTTTGCTCTCGATTTCGTCCATCATATTGATGACAAAAATGGAGGGAATTCCTAATTCACGAGCCTGTTGGTAGAGGATGATAGAACGCTTGATGGTGGCAGGTTCCGCCACAACCACTGTCAGATCAGGGTGGAATTCATTGTTCTTATCACTTAATATTTGAAATACGATTTCCTCATCCAAAGAGTTGGGGAACAAGGTGTATGTTCCGGGAAGATCGATGATATGGTAGGTTTTATGATGTGCTTTTAGGGTGCCTTCGCGCTTTTCAACGGTGATTCCAGGGTAATTTCCTACTTTTTGGTGCAGTTTGGTCAGCCTGTTGAACAATGAAGTTTTACCTACATTAGGGTTTCCTAAAAGTACAATATTTGGATTTTTCATTAAAATTTTTCTACGGTTATTAACCTAGCTTCGGATTTACGAATGGCTATTAAGGAGTTGTTTTCAATGATGTTTACACAGATCGGTCCGCCAAATGGAGCTTTGTGTTTGACCTCAATACGTGATCCTGGATAAAAGCCAAGTTCAAAGAATTTGGCTGGAATTTCTAAAGAGTCTATGGTTTGAATTTTTACGGTGTCGCCAATATTTAAACTGTCGAGACTAATATCGTTATGCATTATGGAAGTTGAACGGTTCAAAAAAATACGTTTCGAGCAAAGATAAATAATTAAAATCTTTTAAATTGCGCATTAAGTCACACTAATGTATTTTTAAAGTTATGCCAAAGATTGAAGAACTGGTAAGAGTGAAGCAGTTTGCTAGCCCCTGGCATCGCGTAACAGTCAATGTTATCTACACGAACAATTGGCTGAATGTGATGCTAGAGAAGAGAGCAGGAGCAAAGCAGCTTACATTACAGCAATTTAATGTGTTGAGGGTATTGCGAGGACAGTTCCCAAATCCCGTAACAAACAATTTATTGAAGGAGCGTTTGCTGACAAAAACGCCTGACATCAGCCGTTTGGTGGACCGAATCGTTGGAAAAGGATTGGTCTCTAGGACAAAGAATGGTAGTGATAAACGGGCGGTGGATCTGTTGATCACCGACAAAGGGTTGAAGCTATTGCATGATATCGAGAACGATATGATGCTGGATGATGTGCTAGCACCAAATTTGACCACCGAGGAATTTATTCAACTGAGCGAACTGTTGGATAAATTCCGCGGAGAATCGAATGGGCAAGCGGGCTAATTAATGCTCATGATCGTGATCATGGTCATGGTTGTGATCATGATCATGGTCGTGATTGTGTTCGTGATGATCATGTTGTTCTGTTCCTGTTGCCGGACCATGGGATCCATGGTCATGCTCGTGCGGAAAAAGGAAGTTTGCCAACGAAACCAATACGCCACAAAGAACCGCCAACATTTTCTTTTTGTTGAAGGTATGATGGTCTGCCGATCCTGACTCAAATAGGATGGTGGTGGATATATGTAAAAATATACCGATTACCACGGCCATAATCTTATCAAAATATTGTCCAATACTTCCAATATCACCTCCACTGATTCCTTTACTGGTCAGGAAACCGAGCGGAGTCATGGCTGCAAATATGGCGATGAACAGGATGATGTTCTGTTTGTTCAACTTCGTGTTGATCAAAAGACTACCTAAAGCAAAAGCCGCCGGAATATGGTGGATGGCTATACCGAATACCAATTCATTACGATGCCCCGATGCTAAAGGGAAACCTTCTAAAAAGGCATGTAAACACAAACTGATCAATATCGCAATAGGGAATGCTTGCTTATGGTCTGCATGCCCATCGGAATGTATATGACCGTGTTCAATTCCTTGGGAGAAATGCTCCAACACCAATTGGAACAAGAATCCGCCCAGGATGTATAATCCGATGATTTCTCCTGGAGTAGATCCACTGTGGTATACCTCTGGGATCAGGTGTAATACGGTGATGGCAAATAGATAGGCACCACTGAAAGAAAGGATAAGCTTGAGTAATTGTGTATTGTCTCTTTTCACAAAGAAAACAGCGACACCACTAATTAAAGCTGAAAAAAATAAAATAGAGACAATTAAAAAACTACTCATGTGTTACTGGTATGGGGTTATTTGGGGATTCGAAAAATTTCGGGTAAAATCGTTTGAAAAGATAGCCGGTACCTAAGCCGATCAATGTTCCTAGGATGGCACCACCGATGATATCAAAAGGATAATGTACACCTACGTAGATCTGCGAAAAGGCGATGGACGCGGCCCAAAGGATACAGAGCCATAGGGCATGTCGCCATTTGCGGCGGAAGAGGACAATCCAGAAGAAAGCCATTCCAAAATGGTTCGTCGCATGGGAAGAGGTAAAACTGAAACCTGATCCGCAACGTGCCCTTAAGTTCACTTGATCTTTAAAAACCACATCATTACAAGGTCTGACCCTCTTGACTGTCTTTTTGATCAGGTGCGATGAAGTTGCATCGGTAATACCGAAGGTAATTAAGGTACAGGCAACGATCAGCACGCCGGTCTTGCCATAGTGCTTTATAAAAAAAATGATCAGGAAGAGGTAAAGTGGAGACCAAGTATACGGGTTCCTTAAAATTGGTAATAGCCAGTCAAACACGGGATTGCTTAATCCTTGGTTGATGGCTAAAAAAAACTCTTTATCGAATGCAATTAAATTTTCTAACATATAATCTGAATAGAATGGTCCATTTTTTCAGACCAAATCTATAAAAAATCAACTTTGCTTCCTAATGTGTCAACCGAGCTAAAAGAAACAATGTTGCAACAAAAGTAGGTAAATAATTGAAAAAAAGAATAAATTCACTAATAAATATTTTTTAGATTAAATTTACGGCGAACAAACAATCAAATATGGCATTAATAAAATCTATTTCAGGAATTAGGGGAACCATAGGTGGTAGACCAGGCGATAATTTAACTCCGGTTGATATCGTCAAGTTTACAGCAGCCTATGGAAAGATTATTACAGCAAACTCAACCAATAAAACAATCGTTGTCGGTCGTGATGCACGTATTTCTGGCGAGATGGTCGCAAACTTGGTGATCGGAACTTTACAAAGTATCGGTGTTGATGTGGTTGATCTAGGGCTTTCGACCACCCCAACGGTGGAGATCGCTGTTCCAAAATTGGGTGCTGCAGGAGGAATTATTTTGACTGCGTCCCATAATCCTGGCCAATGGAATGCCTTGAAATTGTTGAATGAAAAAGGAGAGTTTATTTCTGATGCAGAAGGGAAAGAGGTTTTGACTTTAGGGGAGAGCTTGGATTTTGATTTCGCGGAAGTGGAAGAATTAGGAAAAGTGACCAAAGATGATTCTTTCTTACAGAAACATATTGATGATGTACTTGCCTTGGAATTCGTGGATGTGGAAGCTATTAAAAAGGCGAACTTTAAGGTAGCGGTTGATGCGGTGAACAGTACGGGAGGTATTTTCATTCCGGCTTTATTGGAAGCTTTAGGCGTTCAGACCGTTTATAAAATACATTGTGAGCCTAATGGCCAATTTCCACATAACCCGGAACCATTGAAGGAACATTTAACGGATCTTTCGGAAGCAGTATTAAAGAATGGTGCTGACCTGGGGATTGCCGTGGATCCGGATGTGGACCGTTTGGTGTTCATGATGGAAAATGGGGAATTGTTTGGCGAGGAATATACCTTGGTGGCGGTTTCTGATTTTATTTTGACCCATAAAAAAGGGAATACGGTTTCTAATTTATCCTCTACACGTGCGTTGCGCGATGTGACGTTGAAACATGGCGGTGAATATTTCGCGGCAGCAGTTGGTGAGGTGAATGTGGTGACCAAAATGAAAGAAGTTGATGCGGTAATGGGTGGTGAAGGTAATGGAGGAGTAATTTACCCGGCGTCTCACTATGGCCGTGATGCTTTGGTTGGGGTTGCTTTGTTCCTGACGCATTTGGCGCAGTTAGGGAAGAAGGCTTCTGAATATAGGGCAGAATTGCCGCAATATTATATGTCGAAAAATAAGATCACTTTGACACCAGAATTGGATATTGATGATCTTTTGGCGAAAATGCAGGCGAAGTATGCGCATGAGAACCATTCGACCATTGATGGGTTGAAGATTGATTTTGAAAATGAATGGGTGCATTTGCGTAAATCGAATACGGAACCTATTATTCGAATTTATTCGGAAGGAGGATCTGTGGAGGCAGCAGAGGCAATAGCGAAGAAATTTATGCAGGAGATGGAGGAAATCGTAGGGAAGTAGGTTATTTTTTTGAGGACGTTACTTCATTGAAAGGACCTTACGTCATTTCGATATGCACGTCATTGCGAGGAGTCTACGTCATTGCGATATGCACGTCATTGCGAGGAGTCTACGTCATTGCGANNATCGAAAGATTGCTTCGTTCCTCGCAATGACGTTTTTTATTTTCAATGTTTTTTCATTTCCCATGTAACATTCCCCGAAATCAATTACTAACCCTATAAAAGCAAATTATCTTCAAAACAATTTATCCAAACAGTGAATTCTTTAGAGCAGCAATTCCTTCAAGAGATAGACACCCATAAAGGCATCTTATTCAAGTTGTCAAAAATTTACATGGATGATATCCTGGATCAGGAAGATCTCTACCAAGAAATGGTGTTTCAGCTTTGGCGTTCCTATGGAAATTTTAAAGGGGAAAGCAAGTTCTCCACTTGGATGTATCGGGTGGCCTTAAACACTGCCCTGGTCTATGTCAAAAAAGATCAGCGAAAACCAAAAACCAATACCATCAATGATCAGGTAGACTTAGCAGATCATAGCGACCATGCCCAAAAAGAGGAGCAATTGGCGTATTTCTATCGAGCAGTAAAGGAATTGAATGAGGTGGAAAAGGCTGTAATCTTCTTATTCTTGGAAGGTTTGTCCCATCGGGAGATCAGTGTACAGCTAGGTATCTCAGAGGTCAACGCTCGGGTAAAATTGAATAGGACAAAGGATAAATTACAGGAAATCATAAAAAAACAAGGTTATGAATTTTGACGATTTAAGAAAAGATTGGCAAGAGGACAAAAATGAGGGTCAGGATCTGAGCATCAACCTGTCCAAGAAAAGGGAGGCGAGTACCGCCATCGATATGATCAGAAAATATATGCGTCAGGAATTTTGGGTAAACCTGATCCTTACCTTTGTTTTCTTGGGCCTTTTTGGGTTCTTTATGTACGTAGAGAACCTCAAGTTATTTACCATATTGGTATTATCCATTTATATCTTGGCAACCACCATGATTTGGATTCATTATTATTCCCAATATTGGAAGTTTTATCATAAAACCTATCATCTGGAATTCAATTCCCTGGAGAATCTGCTTTGGTTTTCCTACGAAATGAAATTAAATATGATGTCCTATCGATCATCCACCTTCCATGCCTTGATCATTGGTTTTGGAGGTGCCATGATTTATACTGGACTGGAAAGGGGAGATCATTATACTTCAAGATTGAGCGACCTGTTGAATGGTTCAATGCCGGTAGATCTCAAATACATTATCTTCTTTGCCATTTATTTTGGATTATTGTTGTTTGGCGCCTATGCTTTTGGCAGGCTAGTGATCCGACGGTATGAAAAACAGATTAGGCGGATCGATCAGTCTATTGCATATTTAAAAGAATTCAATGAATAATTGATAACTTATGATTCTGCTCTATCTTTCTCCACACGAAGAATATTTTGTTGAATATCCTTCATGATCCATCGTGCCCAAGTGCTGGCATAAAAATTAAACGTGGTATTCAATTTAAAATGGCTGTATAAATGTAACCTGTATTTATTAGGTCCCAGTTCTTCCAATTCATAAGTTCCATCTTTAACGTCAAAGAATTTCCCACCTACAACCACATGTTCGTCTAATGTTGTCGATGGGATTTCATGCGGGTAAGCTTTAATATTAAAGGTCATTTTCTTTTGGTGTTCATAGGCAGTTACGGTTTCATGGAATGCGAGCCCATTGGTAAAGATTGCTTTCCGATAAGCACCTACTCCTTCAAAGTCTAGTTCTGCTTCAACAGGTCTTGGAAAGCCTAATACTTTGTTCAGCCATCCTGTATCCTCCGATGGCGAAATCTTTTTTACCCTAGTCACCAAACTCCATATTTTATCCTTTGGTGCTTCAATATCGATGAAATTATAAGCTTGGAAGGTTTGTTCTTTTCGGAGATAAGTGTTTTCAAGCGGAGCGAGAAGAAAAGGTAGAAGAAATGCTATAGAAACATAGGTTTTCTTATTTTTCATTTTCTTTAGTTCAGCACCAATATAACCCCCAATGCTTGCTCCCAATAAAAATAGAGGTAAGGCCATAATCCAACATGCCCATCCTTCTAATTCGATGAGAATGGTTATCAAAAAAAAGATTGTAATGGTTATCCAAGGAGCAAGCCAAACAAATAGTTTAGACTTCAGATCTTTTTCATCGGCCAAATAGGTGGTCAAATATCCCATGACCATTGGTCCGATTAATAAAAAAGCAAAGGACATCAGACCAAACACTTCTGCAAAAGAGGTTAATGCGAAAAGGATTCTGAGGAATAAGGCGTAGAGTACAGGAATGCCAAAGATGCGGCCATATTTAATGAGGAAATCAATCATTTTCAAGGTAATTTTTTGGTTTGGAAATAACGTATTAAATATAAAAAATAATTGGATGAATAGAAATAAAGTTTTATCTTTGCCGTTCATTAAATAATTAACAAATCATTAATAACAATGTACGCAATAGTAAATATAGCAGGACAGCAATTTAAGGTTGCAAAAGACCAATACCTTTTTGTACACCGTTTACAAGGAGACGAAGGCGCTAGTATTGAATTTGACAATGTATTGTTAGCAGAAGACGGTGGTAAATTCACTGTAGGAACACCAAGTATTTCAGGTGCTAAAGTTTCGGCTACTATTTTGTCACATTTGAAAGGTGAAAAAGTTATCGTTTTCAAGAAAAAACGTCGTAAAGGCTACAAAAAGAAAAACGGTCACCGTCAACACTTCACAAAAATCCAGATCACTGGTATTAGTTTATAATCGAATTTTTTAATCTGACGCAAGTCATAAATTAAGATAAAGAAATGGCACACAAAAAAGGTGCGGGTAGTTCCAAGAACGGCCGTGAGTCACATAGTAAGAGATTAGGTATCAAAATTTTTGGTGGACAGCAAGCTATCGCTGGAAATATCATCGTTCGTCAACGTGGTACGCAGCATAACCCTGACAATAACGTAGGTATCGGTAAAGATCATACATTGTATGCTTTAGTTGATGGTACTGTTGTTTTCCGTAAGAAAGCGAACAACAAATCATACGTTTCAGTATTACCTGCTGAACAAAACTAAGATACGGAAGATATCTTCAACAAAAAGAGGTGATCATTTGATCACCTCTTTTTTTGTTTCTATACTTACTTTTCCTATAAGTGTTTTGGTGGAGAATACCAGATTCGAACTGGTGGCCTCTTGCCTGCCAGGCAAGCGCTCTAGCCAACTGAGCTAATCCCCCAAGGCAAGCCAAATATAGGATATTTTTTTATTTTTTATCAATTAATGGTAAATTATATCGAATATCATCACTTTCTTTTGCGAATCGATTTAGGTTCACGAAGGCTTCATATTTATCAGCAGGATAAATCCCTTCCTTGATTTCAATTTTTCGATACGTTTTAATAGTTTTTCCTTCCACTTTGGTCGTCAATTTATAGGATCCAATCTCATTCTCCATTATTTTTTCGGCTGGGATGATCTTTGTGTCGACCCCATCATCCATGACAATTTCGATTTCATCAATATCCGTATAACCACGGGAAATCTTCAATACTTCTTGCCTATTTCTGATTTCGGGGATAGCGGTGGTCTTGTTAAAGATATTTGGGATTAATAGGAGCATATTTCCATTCAATAGGCCATAATTATCGATCGTTAGCCCAATTTTCTCATTCAATTGATGTTTTTTATTCTGCTCGATCTTATACTCAACCTGATTAAACCCAATCCGGTTAATGTTATACCATCGCCTGAGGTTTTCGATCTGTTTATCTCTATTCTCCTTCACATTGGCAAAATGGTTCTCAAACTGCCAACCTGAATAGGTTGTTTCCATTTCTCCAGTTAATTTTCCCGTTTTATCCATGCGGAATTTCCCTATTCGGTGTTGAATGCTCTCGTGATAAGGATAAGATTTGCTGCGCATCACTTTGCCTCCCTCAGGCGTACAGGCCAATACCAAACGATCATCCGTGAAATCGCCTAAGTAACCAAATGGCATATCCTGGTTGGTACATTCCAACCAAGTGGTGTCGTTGGCAAAAGGCAGACATAGGATGATGTGATTGCCATCCTGCAGGTTGGCAAAGGTTGGGTTGATATCCACTTTCTCATTACCTGCTTGTACAATGGTATAATAGGAGGGGATATCCACCGCTTCCAATAAGGCCTGCATATAATTTACCAACGCTTTACAGTCTCCATAACCTAAGCGATCTACCATTTCGGCAGGGAAAGGTTCATTACCTCCGATACCAACCTGTATGCTGATGTACCTGGTTTTCTTTTGCATGAACTCATATAAGGCTTTGGCTTTAGCTTTTGGATCTTCGAGGTCTTTCACGAGGTTTTTAGCCATGACAACCGTTGCTTCAGGTAAGTTTCTTTTTCCCTTCAATAAATTTTCATTCATCCAAAGGCCATAACTCTTCCAATCGTTGAACTGTCCACTTTTTTTGTAGAATTGGAATTCCTCAGGAACCACCATCACCTCAATCCCAGTAATGTGTCTTCCCGGGCTATAAGCTTCGTTACGAATAGCTTTAAGGTTTTCCGCCTGCCACGTGTAGCTGCTCCATTTGTCTACATCCTCCACTTTGGGCTTTCCATCAAAATTCTGGGTATTGATGCGAAGCTTGCTGTTCTTAGGGACGATGATTTTATAATTGCTTTTTTCCACAGATACATCCTTGTGCCAATTTGGATTCCAGCTGGGCAGGGCCAGGTTCTGCGAGCTCCTGTATTCGTAACTATAGGAAATACTATAAGGATAGGTATTGATATGGGGTTCATAAGATTTATACCGGCTATCATCAAAAAGATTGGAACCTGAACTGGCACTCTGGTCATCAAAATCCCTTAAACTGAATTTTTTGATCTGTTTGCCAAATTGGTCCAGGATTTCCCCTTTGATTTCCTTAATCTGTTTAGATTTATCATAAAATACCACAATCGGCGCATATTCATCCCCACTTTGGTTATGAATGGTCAATACTTTATTGCCCTTGATGATCACATCTGTCGGCGATTTCATATGAATCTCCATATTGTCTTCCCGAAAGGTTGCAACCGCACGGCTCAGTAATTCCTTGGGGATGGATTCCACTTGGTATTGCCCAAAGGAATGTTGGCAAAGACCAAGGAGCAAAACGATGATATATAGGCTGTTTTTCTTCATTATTTAAGGAAGGTAAATGCAGTTCGCTGTTGTTGGATAATTCTGGAGAAAAATTCCTTCAGGTGGAAATATTCTTCGGGAGAATAAATGGGATGGTTCAGATTGGTAGTCTGTTGGACCATGATCGAATTGCCTTCAATGGCAGAACGATAAACATAACGGGCAGCATTTTCTGGTAGGGATAGGGCCGTATTCTTAGGGCCATTATCTAATTTATAGCCTTCTGGAATCATGATGTTCACATTATACACTTCAGACATAGCCGCGCCCAAATCCACATGGTAGTTCCGTTCTTCCAATAAAAAGGGGTTTTTCGTCATCCTTTCAATCAGGATAGGGTTGATGACCAATCGATTTCCTTTCATGTTATCCTTCAGGTCCAATTCAAAATCCAATACTTCAATTAAATCTTTATCCAACGAGTCTATATTAGAGATTGTACTTTTAAGGATTTTGAAATCGGTGGTCTTCTCCATCAACTTTTCTTCGTATTCTTCATGACTTGGATATTCCGAGAAATCCTGTCTTTTTCTATAGGCATCCAATCCGCTTAACTGCGCTCTGATCGTACCGGTCAATTTCCCATCAGGACTGATGTTGCCAAGGATATTGAAAGTTTTTTTAGCTACAACCTCGTTTTTCAAAGGGACCCAATCTGATTTCCCTTTTCCATACATTGCACGGCCGCGATCATTGATCATGAGCAGAGAGAGCTGGCCAAAAGGCAAGAATTTGTTGGTCGCATCCAGTAGATAATCTTTTCCATCTATTTTAGCCAAACAGATGACCGCATTGAAATCGGCGTTTACAGGATAAATATAACTCGGGATGCCTATATTACGTGTGGCTGTAATAACGGGATATGCTTCGATATCCATGGCATTCAATCCAGCTACAAGGCCTAAATTAACGTCAGCTATATTTCCTCTTTTATCTTCTAGGGCTTTCTTAACCCCAAATTCTGCGTATTTTCCAAAGTTTTTATTCCATACAATATTGCGCTGTAAGTAATTGTATAAGGCCTTTGCCTGATCAAGTTTGGTCTTATGATCCGCCATGATCTTGGCGTTGATGTCCTTGAATGGGCCTTTGCCTTTTGCTTGCCCACCAAAATCCTTATCATTCAGCAATTCCGTGTCGATATTATCCCAAGTACGGGTGTAATTCTGTTTTGCACCGTTCGGATCGGTATAGGTCCTTAACTCAAATTCAATGGCAGAAATATAATTTACGGGTGCCAACATAAATGCTTCTTCCTTAAATGCAGGAATATCTTTCATGATGTAAGTCATCTTTGAACAGTCAAAGCGTGAACCATTCCATAGGAAATGCTGGTTCAATACTTCCGATTTTTGACCCGACAATTGTTGATGTCCTTTCAAGGTAACATTATATTCAAAATTGGAGGGAATAACTGCAATATATTCACTGTAGAGATTGGGGATGGATCCTTGGAATCGCCAATCTTCAAAATGATGAACGAGCGGGGAATATTTTTTATAGGAATATTCAATAATGGAGTTCTCTTTGATGTTGGGTAGGGTAAATTTCGTGGTGTTATAGAACTCTGCCGTCTTCTCATTAAATATGTTTTTTCGTTGGAGTTCGGTTTCCTGGATCGTATTATTTTCCAAGTTTAGGGTTCTGGCTTTGATTTCTGTTAGGTACTCCTCATTTGAACCTGATTTGTACAAAGGGATCTGCACGGTAGCATATTTATCGCCATCCTTATTTAAGATCTTTATCCGAACATTATAAGTATGAACAACCATCAATCTTCTTTCAGCATCTAATACTTCCAATTCTGTTCTTCCGTATTCATGCAGGATGATCGCATTGGCAGCAGTATCTATTTTTGAATGGTCTTTTCTGAATTCTTCCTGTTGGAGTTTGGGTAGGAAAGCATCTTGTCCATAGGTAATACAGCATGCGAACAGCATACTAAGGCTAGTTAAAAGAAATCTCATAATAATTGATAATAATTAGTCTAAAGTACGCTGGTTAAACGAACTGTAGGTTAAATTTAGTTTAATAATTTGTTTAAAAACCCACTGTTAAATTAAGCAAAAAATAGGAATTGGCAAATTAAGATTCTAATAATTGCTTTTCATATAAGGAAGCATATTCTCCTTGTTGGTTAAGTAGCTGAGTATGCGTTCCTTGCTCGATTATTTTACCATCCTCTAAGACAAGGATATGATCTGCATTTTTAATAGTGGAAATACGGTGGGCAATGATGATGGAGGTTTTGCCTTCCATGATACGGCCCAGGTTATGGAGTATTTCTTCCTCAGTTTTGGTATCTACTGCCGAAAGACAGTCATCGAAAATGAGGATCTTAGGATCTTTTACCAATGCCCGTGCGATGGAAACCCGTTGTTTCTGGCCTCCGGATAAGGTAANNATCAAAACCTTCTTCAAAACCCATGATATTATCATATACCACAGCGTCCTTGGCTGCCTGTTCTACCGCTGGCATATCGACTTTATCCAATCCGAAGGCTATATTTCTGGCGATGGTATCTGAAAAAAGGAAAACCTGCTGCGGAACAAAACCAATCTGTTCGCGAAGGGAATCTATTTTAAGGGTTTGGATCTGATGTTGATCGAATTTGATGGCTCCCTGGTCTACGTCATACATGCGAAGAAGGAGGTTGGCCAAGGTGGATTTCCCTGATCCCGTACGGCCAATAATGGCCATCGTCTTTCCTGCGGGGATATGAAAACTGATGTTGTCGATAGCCTTGATTCCAGTATCTGGATAGGTGAACGATATATTGTCGACTTGAATGTCTCCGTTCAGATCGGCTTCGATATGTCCATCCTTGATCTCGGACTTGGTCAATAGGAATTCGTTGATGCGTTTTTGGGAGGCTGCTGCCCGTTGGAATAGGGAAGTTACCCAGGCCAAAGACATGGCTGGAAAGGTCAATTGATTGACATAGATAATAAACTCGGCAATATTACCTGCTGATATGGTTCCTTTGTTCACTTCCAAACCACCCACATATACGGTGATGATGGTACTGAAACCTACAAGGAAAATTATAAGGGGAAAGAAGATTGCCTGTACCTTCACCAGGTTCAGGTTGATGTTTTTGTAATTATCACTTTCCTTTTTAAAGTTTGCCATTTTATCGGCTTCTAGGGTATAGGTCTTGACCACACGGATGCCTGAAAAGGTTTCCTGTACAAAGGAAGATAATTGAGATAATTGCCTTTGTATGCGTTCGCTTCGTCTATTGATCACCTTATTGACAAAAAGGATGATCACGGAGATGATGGGAATAGGGATTAATGCATAGGTGGCTAATGTAGCATTCACGCTATACATCGCATAAATGATCATAATGGAGAGGACCACAGTATTGATGGCATACATGATGGCTGGCCCCAAGTAATTCCTTACCTGGTTAACATCTTCTGTAGCACGGTTCATCAGGTCACCGGTATTGTTCCGGCGGTAAAATGCAAAATCCAATTGCTGGTAATGCTGGTAGATTTCGTTCTTGATGTCGTATTCGATATGCCTAGAGGTCAGGATCAAAGTTTGGCGCATCATGAATAAGAATATCCCCCTTATAATGGATAAAATCAGTACCACTGCACCAAAAAAGAGGAGGCTATTACCAAAAATACGATAGATGAGATCCTGTCTGTCGAAACCATCATATAACCTATACATATCGATGTTTTCCTTAACCAGGTCAAAAGCCTCGCGGATGACCTGTGCCGGAAGAATTCCAAAATAGTTGGAGAAAATTACGAAAATCACCCCTGGGATAATTTTCCAGCGATATTTATAGAAAAACTTGTTTAGGTATGACAGTTCCTTCATTGAAGCAAAAATAGGTTATAATTTTAAATATCTACTGTTGATTTATCGGCTATCTGTCATGAATTAATACTTTTATTAATATTTTTTGCCATTTCGCCGAAGAAATAAATAATTTGCTAATTTTGTAGCTGTAAATTTTTATAAATTTTATGGATAAGGAATCTACCTCGCTATTTGATTTGATGCGTGTGTCTGATCATCAGAACATTTTCATTTGTAATGATAAAGAAGTTGGCTTGAAAGCCATTGTGGCTATTCATGACACCACACTAGGCCCAGCCATTGGCGGTGTCCGCATGTTGCCGTACGAAACAGAGGCAGATGCCATCGAAGACGCATTACGTCTATCTAAAGCTATTTCCTATAAAGCATCTTTAGCTGGGTTGAACCTTGGAGGTGGATCTGCGATTATTATTGGTAATAATCGTACCGAGAAATCCGAAGTGTTGATGCGCCGTTTCGGTCGTTTCATCAACGGATTGAATGGTAATTTCATTGCATCTTCCGATGTAGGTACTACCCAAAAAGATTTGGAATATATCTACGCTGAAACCAATTATGTAGCGGGATTGCCAACATCCTTAAATGGGGCGGGTGATACCACAGTATTTGCGGCAAAGGGTGTTTATTACGGTATTAAAGCAGCTATCAAGGAGCTTTATGGTGATGATAACCTGGCAGGTAGAAAGATTGCTGTACAAGGAGTAGGAAGCGTAGGTGAACATTTGGTTTCCCTATTGCGTGCTGAAAACGCCCGTGTATATGTTTCGGATATGACCGAAGAGCGCAAGATGAAGATTGCTGCTAAATACAAAGCAGAGCCGATTACCTATTCAACCAGCTTTGAATTGGACGCTGATGTCTATGCACCATGTGCATTGGGAGGTACGGTTAATCCGGATACCGTTCCACGCATGCGTTGTAAAATCATTGCGGGTTCTGCTAATAATCAATTGCTGGAAGAGGATCGTACATTGGAGTTATTGAAAGAGAATAACATCCTTTATACGCCGGATTTCTTGATCAATGCCGGTGCATTGATCTCTTGTTTCTCTGAATTGGAAGGATACGGTGCAGACCGTACCGATCACTTGATCCGTTATATCTATACGATGACACGTCACGTGATCCAAAAGGCCAAAGAAGAGAATATCTCTACGCATCAAGCAGCGAAAGAGCTAGCTGAAAAGCGTATTCAGGATATGAAAAAATTAAAATAAGATAGTATAATTTCGTTCTTTATTACCAATCGTTCTTTTTAAATTATTATGCTAAATAGAAGACACCTACGCGTAAAGGTCATGCAGACGCTGTATGCCTACAGCTTGTCGGAAGACAAGAGTATCGTCAATTTTGAAAAAGGTTTGCTCAAAAATGTCGAAGAAGTTGATGAGATGTATATCTGGACACTGAATCTTTTGGATGAAGTGGCAGAATATGTTTTGGTCGACGTGGAAGGCATTGCCAATAAATGGATCCCTTCGGATAAGGATAAAACCTATTCATCTACCAAGTTGAACAACAATACCTTCATTGATTCCCTACGTCAGAATAGAGAATATCTGGAGAAAGTAAAACGTTATAAGGTCGACTGGAGCTATGATCCAGAGATTGTGCGTTCCATCTATTCCCAATTGAAGGATTCGGCAGAATACCTGGCTTACTTGGAGTTGGAGGATCGTTCCATTGCCGTGGAGAAGGATATCATCAAATATATCTTCAAGAAGATCATTTTGAAATCTCCGGATATTGAGCAGGCATTGGATGAGCGTTTCATCAACTGGCAGGTCGATAAAGAGGTGTTGCAGGCGATGATCGCCAAAACATTCAAGAATTTCAGCAGTGAGGTTCCGGCGAAGAACAAATTGGCAGATCTTACCCCAAGCTGGATCGAGGACAAGGATTTTATTCTAGACCTATTGAAGCTTTCAGTAAAATATGCCAACGAATACCAAGAGATGATCGCTGGAAAAACCAAAAACTGGGAGTCTGATCGTATTGCTTTGATCGATAACCTGCTGATGCGCATGGCGATTACCGAATTGATCAACTTCCCAACTATTCCCGTGAAGGTGACGATCAACGAATATATTGAATTATCCAAGTCTTTTAGTACCTTGAAAAGTAGCACCTTTATCAATGGTATATTAGATAAAATCTTAGCAGATCTTAACGCCCAACGTCGTATCAAGAAAGAGGGTAGAGGTCTGATCGCTTAAAAGCAAACTTATGAAAAAATTACTTTTACCCTTAGCTGCCCTGGTATTCATGGCATCTTGTAATAACGCCCCAAAAAATGAGGCATCAGAACCAAGTACTACAACTGAAACTTCGGCGGCCAATGCAAATGAAGGAATTGGCATAATTAAGTTCCAGGATGCTGCTTTTGATTTTGGATCCATCAAAGAAGGTGAAGTGGTAAAACACGATTTCATCTTTACCAATACAGGTAATGCTCCAGTAATTTTGGCGCAGGTATCGGCCAGTTGTGGTTGTACCACACCGAAATATACTTCTGAGCCGGTTCTTCCAGGTAAAGAAGGGGTGATCACGGTTGAGTTCAATAGTGAGAACCAAGTCGGTCAACAACAGAAAATCATTACGGTTGCTTCCAATGCAGAGTCTAATATCATGACCGTGCAATTGAAAGGAACAGTAAACCCTAAATCATAATAAATCAATAAAAATAAATATATATGATCTCTACAATTTTATTGCAAGCAGCAACAGGTGGTGGTATGATGCAGTTTCTTCCCATGATCTTAATCGTCGTGGTTTTTTACTTCTTCATGATCAGACCTCAAATGAAGAAACAAAAAGAACATAAAAAATACATTGAGGAAATTGGTGTTAATTCAAGAGTAGTTACTACAGCGGGTATCCACGGAAGAATCGTTGAAGTTAGCGAAAAAACCTTTTTGGTTGATGTAGGTTCTGGTGTGAAGATTCGTTTTGATAAATCTGCCATTTCTTTGGAGGCTTCTAAAGCCTTAAATCAAGAAAAAACAGCTTAATTTTTTTTAAGCCTTAGACATAAAAAAGCCATGTAGAATTTACATGGCTTTTTTATTTGGATGAAATCCTTATTGAGGAATCTGAAGGAGTCTTAGCTCACACATCTGGAAGTTTGTACCACTCCGTAATTGCAGTATAGAGAACTTATAGTACTTATACGCTGTGCTATTATTGAAGGTAAATGTTCTAGATAGGTATCGCGAAGGGAACTCTTCATTGCTGCGGTGATCGATCTCTTTCCAGGTAGTACCATCGTTTGATCCTTCGACTTTCCATTCTTTAGGATCCCTTTCTTGGGCATCATTACCCGAGGTCATCCGGTAACCATTGATAATCTGTGGTACATAATATTCAAATTGCCAGGTCAGGTTGTTCCCCACTCCACCAATAAACACTTTGGTGTTTGTATTGTTGTCGATCATTTTCTTGGAACCTTCATTGGCATCAGGTCCTCCACTGTTATCATGCGAAATGGTAAAGATGTTGTCGAAATTCGTCAAATCTTTGATCTGCCCGGTTTCCGATAAAAGAAACTCGATCGTGGCTTTGGATTTTTTCGGAGTAATAACCGTTAGGAATATCCGCTTGAATTCACCCGGGGCAAATGACAGGTTTGCTGTTTTCTCCGTGGAGAAGATAACAAATTGGGAGGAAGAAACCGCGTGTGTCCAAGAGGCGGACTGAATGTCCATGCTGGTTTCAAAAGCAAGATCCATTTTTCGATTGGGAAGTGCCGTTGTGGATACCTTTATATAGGATGAAGGATTGATTTTGATAGTTTCCTCCCGTTGCGCCCAATATCCTTCCCCGTTTAATACGACCATTTTTACCTTATAAGTTCCGGTATTCAGAAACGTATGGGTAGGGGATAGTTCGGATGATGTGCTATCATCCGCAAAATCCCAACGGACCTCCTTAAAATTGCTGGATTTATTATCAAATTTATAGGTAAAGGGATCTTTAGGATCTGCCACAGCGAAATTAAACGCGGCAGCAGGTTTTTCCTCCAATCCATCTACTGGAGAATTGTCGATTACATCCTCTCGGGTGCAGCCCATGCTGATTGCGATAAGCATCAGCAGAAGGGCATATGTCGATTTTAATAGTTTTGTTTTCATAATATGGAATCATTTAGTTGGCTATGGAATTCGGATCATTCTCCACTCGGAAGCTTGGAACAAACTGGAACCCACATTGGACGTAATATTCAAACGGTAGTGAGTATATGCTTTTGGTAGATCAATATCAAACCTACGTGTCAAGTTTCGCGAGCCAAACACCTGTGCGCTTCTTGAATCGATCGTGATCCAATTTACCCCATCGTTGGAGGCTTCCAAATGCCAAGCATTCGGATCCCTGTCTGAAGCATCATTTCCGGATGTCAAGGTATAAGAACCGATCTTTTGTGGGGTGCTAAATACCAGTTTCGCTTGAAGGTCTCCAACAAAACTGCTAACCAGCCATTTTGAATTATAGTTTCGGTCTATGAATTTTAAAGATCCTTCGCCGGCATTTGGTCCACCCGAGTTATCCTTATTTACACTGAATACCCCTTGGTTGGTCACATCGACCTCAATGACATTCTCCGAATCAATCAACAAGATAGTATAGCTTTTTGCAGGGTTGATCACATGAAGGGAAGAACTGGTCATTTTCACCATGATCGCCAATTGTTTATTCACATTTGCGGATATCACCGACCAAGGAATATCCACATTGAAATTTGCGGTTCTTGCATTGCTGGCTACCTGTACCTTAGATGGCATGCTGAACTGCCCTGCCTGCAAGGCAACCGTATTCGCTGGCAAAATACCAGATTGTACCAATTTTGCAATGGTATCCGTGGAGGTCGCTAGGTTCACAGTAAAAGTAGGGCCAGGAAAACTAGCCAGTGTGATTCCTATTGGGATGGACATCCCCGAAGAGGCACTTTCATAATTCGTTTGGTTTTTCGCAACCAATACTTTCCCAGCACCGTTGGTAAAGGAAATATAATGGATATCATCCAATACCAACAGATCCACTGTATTCAAAATGATCACCCCATTAGTTTTTGTAGGATCAATGTTATTTCCCTTTCCAACCTCTGTGATCTTGTAGCCGATCACAATATTTTTTCCGAAATATTTTTCTACCTCGGTTCGGGTAATCTTGATTTCGAATTTGCTGGAATCAGCCCCGAAGTTTACTTTGATGGCATTGGGCAACATGATCGACTCTGCCGCCACTGCCACGTAATCGGAACCAAGATTCCCATCGGCAATATGCTTAAGAGCGGCTTCCTGATTGACACCAAGCGCTACTTCAAATGCTTTAGCGGCAGGTTTGGAAAGCTTAATACTTACCGGTACAACCACTTGCTCGTTTGTTTTTAATACCTGACCGGCTATACTACCTGTTCCAACTGTTGTCGGATTATTCTGGGTAGATTCAAACTCCTTTAGGTCTTCTCGAGAACAGGCAGAAAATGCCATAGCTGCAACGAAAAGATAGGAGAGATAGAGAAGATTAATTTTCTTTTTCATACGGCATTTCTTATTTATCAATCCATACACGGCCATCCAACTGCCAACCTGACTGCCTTGGAACTTTTAGCCAACTAATGATCTGTGTTGCAATATCGATGGTTCTTGGAACTTGTGCGCCTAAATTCTGCGATGATGGGGCACAGAGGTAGTCATTGAAATTCAGGATCTGGTAATTTGTATTTCCGGTTTTCAGATGTAGACCAAAACTTCCTTCATCCTTGATGATACCAGCCTCAGATCGCATCATCGGATAATGGGCAACCAGATACTGCATGTAAGGATGGTTAGGATCAACACCTATCTCACAACTATACTGTTTGATCACATCTTTACCCAAATCGGCCTTCCAGAATTTGATGTCGGCCAGAAAAGCATCGGAACGCCAATTTTCACGCGTTGGGATAAAGCCAATCCTAAATTTCGCATCGGAGGTTATTTTTCCCCAGCCCGTGATATCACCTTCCTTAGAAAGTTCTCCATTGGTATATAATTTTACGATGCGTTTTCCATCCACAATACTTCCGGTCACCGCTATGGAGTTCCAGGTACCTCTATTCATGTTTTTATCTGCTTTGATTTCCCCTGTACCTTTTTGCCCGCGAGCATTAAAAATCCAAGACTCACCAGCTAGGTGGATCACCCAACCAATCCCATCCGTTTCGCGATCCCAGGAACCTTGCCAATGCTTTCGCTTACCAATGATGGATGGATAACTGAAGCTGTAATTGTTGTTGGAACCTTTATTCTTTTTGATCTTCAGCTCGATGGTGAAATCAGTCGTATCCAGATCGAACAAAGGATTATCGCCTTCATCCAATTGGGCATAATTTTCGGCATTGAATCGCATGAACGATCCAATGAATTTATTTCCGATATAAGGTTTCCCAATGAACTTAGTGACAAATTTAGGGGAGTGCATGATGGTAAAGGTGTTTACCTCCGGATTACTGAAAATAGTGTTGTCGTTCTGTGCTGCCGGAATTTCAAATGGTCCTCCTTGACTTGATGTGACAATTACCAGCCAGTTTTCTTTCGCATAGTTAGGCCTGGCCTTCAATGCCTTCATGATCTCTGCCAATTGTCCATCAAATTTTTCAATGGATGCTTTATAGGAAGGGTAGGAATTATCATAGCCCGAAGCCTTACCAGCTTTATCAATATCACTAAAATGACCAGTGATAAAAGATAGATCCGATTGCCCTAAGGCTGTAATCACTTTGGACTTTACATCTTCATCGTTGCTGGCTAATTGGGAAGTGATCCCAGTAGCATAATGATCTATAAAGGTCTGCTTGCTACTGATGACATTCATCTTGATGCTATCTGCATAGTCCATTACCCTTTTGTAAACTACCGGAAAAGAAGCCAATTTATTGGTGCTGAAATCGTCAGATCTTACGCCATGCTTCACATAATTCACCCCAGTCAGGACATCCGTCCAGTTGGATGCAACACCCAAAGCATTCTCCTCACTCAAGGAAACCCAGGAATGGATCGCATTGGGAAGCATGCCCATCATGGTAGGGATCTGTGCTGTTCGGACAGATTCTCCTCGTGCACCATCCACCAATAATAACAAAACCTTAGGTGTTCCGTAGATGACATCCACTTCTTCTTCCTCTTTTTCAGGAATGATCTTGCTGAATTCCTCCTGGCAGGCACTCAAAAACAGTCCCATTAGGACAAAAAACACAGCATATAATGGTTTACATATTCTCTTTCTCATAGCGTTCAAATTATTCAAGGATTAAACGTGTTATGTTATTCGCCACAAAATCATCAATCCGACTAAAGGAGCCCAGTAGTAAGATGGCTCGTTTTCCATCCTCCGAGGTGGTCTCTACTATTCGATTCAGACTTCCATTCATTTGACCAATATTATTATAGCCTTCAGCTAAGGATCCATCAGGTTTCAGGAACATAAACCTATTCTTGGCCACACCTCCATATTCAATGAATCCACCATTTACCACGATCAATCCATCGTTCAACTGCTTGGCATACCAAGGGTAACCATTGCCAAAGGATTTCGCTTTAAAAGTATTGTCAATGCTACCATCTTCGTTCAAGAGGACCATTCTAGCGGTTTCTACCCCATTGAAGGATTTGAACTCGCCCACGACTACATATTTTTTGGTCATAGGGTTGTAGGTTACTTTGTTCACTTTGAAATTAGCGCCAGAACCGGTGTTAAAGGAGGCGTCTACCGTTCCATCAGCATTCAAACGAACGATATTTCCTACGGTAGTCTCATCAAATCGATTGAACCTCCCGAAAACAACAATCTTCCCCTTTAAAGGTCCCTCGTCGTGGAAATAGGTCTCGATCGATCCATTGGCGCCAGCAAATGCTTTGCCGCCCGAAAATCGGTAGGTCTTATCAAGCGTTCCATCTGTATTCAATCTGGCTACATGGCGGATCTCCGTAGAGTCCAGGATGACAGAGTCCTTGGTTTCCATAAAATTTGGTTTGCCATAGATGCGGTTAATATGGTATCTGAAATTTCCAGTGGCGATGATCTTTCCATTATGTTCATAGATATTAGCTACAAACTGGTCAAATCCACCATTGAAAGTAGGGTAGTACTTCGTGGTATCTTTCTGCTCCGGACGTCTGAAGGGTTTGATGCCCATGGTATCAATACGACCACTCAGATGGATACGGGTGATGTTCGAAATATTGTCCTTACGTTGGTCATATCCTGAAAAACCTCCAGAGATATAGTAATGGTCCTGGTATTGAAGGATGGAATTGATGTTTCCATTGGATCCATCACCTGTTCTCCAGCTGATATCATAGGTTCCGTTTCTAAAGGTTCGCACCAATTTGTTGATCGGTTTTACAGAACCTTTCTCTTCGTAATTGCTAAAATTCCCTACAAAGATGTACTTCTCATCTATCGTCCATAAACTGGCGTTGATCGAGCCGTTGGAACCTTTCGTCGCTCCCCAGGTAGGGTCAATATTCACTTTTCCTGATACGGTGAACTTCGGCCCAAAAACAATCATATCATCTATATAAATAGAGGTCACTCCTGTACTGGCAAAGGTGGGCACTTTGACCACGATCTGTTCATTGTTGATACTGACAATTTCCGCCTTTTCCCCATTGAAATTGAAAATCGCTTTATCCTTATAAGCTTCAAGACCGGTTACTTTGATAGTCACTTCCGTTCCTGGAGCTCCAAATTCAGGCGAAGGTTTAAGGGTTCGATCCATTTTGACAAGCAGGTTTTCCTTGCCTTCGGGATACGGCTCTGAGAAGAATTCCACTTCCTTATTACAGGAAGAAAGCGCCAAGGCGACAAGAATTCCTAAGGTATATATAAAATTTCTTTTCATGACTTAGCGTTTACTTTCAATAATATCGTTCATAACTTGGTTCTGGTCAAATCCAAAGGATACCCTGGTATAATCCAATACGTGGATCACCCCATTGGTAGGCTGGATATCGGAAGTAGAAACAGGCACTGGATCAAAATTGTCCGGCCTGGAAGGATCTCCGATCAGACCTACATGCAATTGGCGGTACCCCATATACTTGAGGTTACTTCCACTTCCTACAGCATCATTGAATACCACGCCGATCTTGAAGATATCTCCCGCCATAGACCGGTAGTTCTGACCTCCAAATAGCGACAATAAACCAAAATCAATCTGTGGATAATCCGCCAACTTGTTTTTACCACGGAACATGTAGCGGTAAAGATATCGTTGCCATATGGATGGATCCACATCGGTAAAGGTTTTGATGGTATCCTGTTTATTATCATATAAGCGCCTATTTAAGCCGCCTTTATCTTTTGAACCGATCAGGTCTTTGATATCCCGGTCTGAAGGAGCGAAGAAGGTGAATTCCTCCGTGTTGAAGAATTCCTCCATCTCTGCAGCTCGGATAATTGCTGCCACGGAATCAAATAAAACAGGTTTGGAATCTAAATATTCCAGTATGGTACCATCAAACTCCGCTTTTGCTAGTCCGCCATCTTTGTAGTAATCATCTTTTGCACATCCGGATATGCCCAGGATACCCAGTATCCCCAGCATAAACCATATTGTTGAATTCTTAGTTAACTTCATCATCATTAGCGTCCAATAGTTGTCCAATAATCATTTAATCGCATATTCGGGTTATAGCGCAAAGCCTCCCGATCGATCGGCCAGGTCCATCCACCACGGTTGAACTGGTCTAAACTCAATGGGCTCATGGTCCAGGTCGGATTCAGGATACGACGGGTTCTGATCAGATCAAAATAATGATGGCTCTCCCCGAATAACTCCCGACTTCGCTCCATGAATATAAAGTCCTTGAGCTCTGCACCACCAGACCCGGTATAAGGGGTAGCTTCGGCGCGGGTTCGGATCAGGTTTACTGCCCGGATCGCTTCATCATCATTCGATCCTGTTTCTGCACATGCTTCTGCATACAACAAGATCGCATCGGCATAACGGAAGATCAAGAAACTATTGTCCGGGTTCTTATCCTCGTTTCCTGATGCATACACATTTGTACCATATTTCCGGAGCACAAAATTCCCATTACCGGAATAGATATCCTCAAACCACATCTCCCTGCGTTTATCGGCCACATCCTCTGGAAATAATTTCATCATATAGGAGGGTAGGTAATAACAGTGACTGATCTGGTTGGTAAAACGTGGGAACTTATAGGGCCAACGTAAGAAGTGGTCCCAGAATGGCGTCAATGGATTGACATTGTCGCCATAGTTGATGCTTTTATAGAACTCAAATAGGGATTCCTCACTACGACCTTTGGTCACGATCGCCCAGTTCTGATCCGTAAATGGAGCAATCAGTTTATGTTGGTTGCTGGCAAGCAATTCCTTTCCTAAAGCAATAGTGGCCTCATAATACTTCTGTTTATTGGCATGGTCAAAACCAGAATTCCACATATTCATATGCATCAATAGGGCAATGATAGCTCCTTTGGCAGGTCTTGCACCGCGAAGGGATGGGTCGTTCAATGACCAAGGCATCAGGTCCTTCTGGGGCATCAGATCCTCGATGCATTTATTGATCACTGAGACCATGGCCTCTCGAGGTAGGGCAGCAGCTTCATAAGGCTTGGTGTAATAAACCACATCACCATATAACCTGCACATCCAGAAATACGTAAAATTGCGCATAAACTTAGCCTCAGCAAGGTATCGGTTCTTTTCGCTATCACTAACGTCTAGAATTCCCTCTTCCAATTTTTGGATCAGGATATTCGTATTCTGGATAACCTCGTAATAGGTTTTCCAATTGGTGATCCGGTCTATATTGTACCAGTCAAATAAAGGATTGCTGATGGCTTGGTTCAGGTCGTTCTGACCCATGACCTCGATCACCTTCCGGCTGTTCTCATTATTGGCCAAAGGAGAGATGAAGATTTCACCGGAGCGGGCTTCACCAATGGCTCCCATTACCCAGGACTCATTGATCTTATCGAAGAAACGGCTGTAGATAAAGGCAAAATTGGCCTCTACATCTTCCGCAGATTTATAATAGTTATTACCTGTTAAGCGGTCTATAGGTTCTACATTCAAATAATTGTTACATGAACCCAATCCGAGCATTAAACCCAATCCTACGGAAGCTAATTTTAAATTAAATCTTTTCATTGTTTTCATGATTTAGAAGGATAAGTTTAAACCAAGTGCATAACCTCTAGGAACCGGGTAACCATTGGAAAGGTCACGGCCTAAACTCGTCACACCCTCAGGGTTAGGTCCTGAATATTTCGAAAAGGTGTAGACATTGTCCATGGTTGCATAGACCCGGAAACGTTGTAACCTATATCTTCTTAAAAATTCCCGATCAAAATTATAGGCCAGGGATACCTGGTTGATTTTGAGGTAAGATCCATTCTCTTCCCATAAGGTTTGATCATTACGCAAAGGATTGATATTGCCCGCGCGCGAGAAATCATAAGCATTCGGATACTTGGCGATATCACCATCCTGACGCCACATATCCAGATCATCCAATGGAACTACCGACTGTAGGCCATAAGGATTCGCCAACAGGCGCATACGTTCGGCCAAAGCATTATTAAAAATTGTTCTTCCGGCTGTATAAGAAGCGGCAATCGTCAAGGAGATGCCTTTGTAGGACATTTCATTCTGAATTCCGCCGATGAAATTCGGTTGGGCACTGCCTGAACGGGTGTAATCCCGATCATCCAAAATATAATCACCATTCTGATCAACCCAGATCGGATCTCCAGCTTGGAAGAAGGTACCATCCGGTGTCCTATACCGAAGGCCGGTTCTCGGATCTACCGGAACATCCGCATCTGTGGCATATACACCCCGGTTCACCAATACATAATTGGAGAAGGCATGCGTACCTACGCGGTTCAAAATGTGTTGTTTGGCTGAAGAGCCGTCCCAACGGATCAATTGACCATTGAAAATACTTGGCAATTGCAAAAGGACATCCCGGTTATAGGCGCCATTGATGGAAAACATCCAGAAGAATTTATCGCCTTTCAATGGTCTCAATCGCAAGGAAACCTCATGACCATAGTTCACCAAACCACCTTCATTGGAAGATAGGGTGGAGAAACCGGTCGTATTGTTCAAATAGGATTCCTGATACAGGTTTTCTGTACGTTTATAATAGGTATCATAGATGATATCGATCTTGTTGTTCAGAATGATCAGGTCAAAACCTAAGTTGTACTGCATGGAAGTCGTCGGTTTCAAATCAGGATTTGGAATCAGATAGGAGTCGATACCAATCCCTGTTTGCTGATTGTAGTTCCCGTAGATATTGTATTTACCATAGATCCGGTCCAAGGTTGCCGTAGGCATCACGTTTACTCCCCAGGTACCGCGAAGCGCTGCGGTATTGATCCAAGGCAATCCCTTGATCCAATCTTCCCGATGGATGTTCCATTTCAATCCGATGGATGGATTCTTGGTATATAGGTTTTCAAATCCATTCAAGGAAGACCCATCCAAACGATAAGTCAGATCCAGTACATACCGGGATTTATAGCTGTAGTTTCCTGCGAAAGCGAAGGATAAGGCTTTCTCATTTTTAAAGCTCAGAATACCACCACCATTGGAAAAGAAACCATCAAAACCCAATGGACCTTCAAACTGATCGTTTGGTGTACGACGTTGCGTAATGACTGAATTCTGGTTGGTCACGTGGATGATCTCATTGAAAATACTGAAGAATAAATCATGATCCTCATTCAATGTCTTCGAGTAGTTCAGGTTATTCCTACTATAGAATTGCGAATAACGATTGTTGAAGGCATATACTTCAGAGAATTGGCCTGAAGAGGCTGCTGGCGAGAATTTCTCCTCTGTTCCGGAAGACAGTTCATAGCTTAGCGTCGTACGGAATCGGAGGTTATCAATGATCTCCACGCCAGCTTCAATAAAGGGTTTTATTAATTTGGTTTTATTGTCGTTCCGTGTTCTGATGGCTGCAACATAATCCGAGGAGGCGGTAAAGAATCCTGGTGGCGGCAATAGGGTAGAAGACTGACCTCCACTGGCTACCCCGGTCTGTAGAATACCTGTTCCATCCCCTTTGTTCATCTTTCCCAATTGGGCAAACACCTGACCAACAAACTCAAAACGTCTGGAAGGACGGTAATCCATCCTTAAGTTCGAGGAATAACGGGTAAATCCGGTATTCTTGATGACCCCAGTTTCATCGTAGAAATTGAGGTTGGCTTTATAGGATAATTGCTGGTTTCCACCGTCCATACTGAAGTTATGGTTCTGGTTAAAGGTATTCTGATAGAACAAGCCCTGCCAGTTGGTGGAATTGTTGAAGTAGGAGTTCAAACTATCCGCTAGGGAAGGCGTCTGCATGATCTTATCCAATTCCCCTTGCGTACGGGCATTGGTATAGATCTGAAGTAATTTTAGGTTTCTTTCCATATTACCTCCCAAGGTCTCCCGTAGTTTAGGGATCGACCTCATAAAAGAGGAATGCGTATAATTGATCCTTGGTACCTCAGAATTTCCCCGTTTGGTATTGATGATGATTACCCCGTATGCCCCCCTAGATCCATATAAGGATGTTGCTTGGGCATCTTTAAGAATCTCAATGCTCTCCACATCTTCCGGTGGAATCAAAGAAAGCGGGCTGATACCAGGACCTTGTTGTTGAAGACCGAACTCGGAGGCTCTGTCCGCATCCATAGGTACCCCATCGATCACATATAAAGGAGAGGTAGGCATCAGGATCGATTCATTACCCGTTCCTTGTGTGGAAAGGGTGGATAGACCCCGGATCTGTGTGGATCCACGGAAACCTGGAGCACCGGTATTCACCTGAATGTTCAATCCAGGAACTTTACCCTGCATCAAGGACTCAATATTGATGGCAGGATTATCTTTGATATCTTTTTCACCTAAGGAATAAGAGGAACCCGTGGTTTTTTCCTTGGAACGGGCTACATAACCACGTACCACGACTTCTTCTACTTGGTTGTCGGTCGCACTCAAACGGACCGTCAAAGAAGTTTGGTTCACATTGATCTTGATCCTTCTTTCTGTAAATCCAATACCCCGGAAAATCAAGGTCGTATTGGTTGGAACCGTAACGGTAAATTCGCCATTATCTTTAGTAGCTGTCAAAGCGCGGTTGTTCGAGGCGTTTAATATTGTAACCCCACTTACCGGCTTGTTGGATTCATCCAATACCCTTCCTTGAATCTGCTGGTTCTGGGCCATGGCAAATGAAATGGAAAGGACAGCCATCACCATATATAAAATGATATTTTTCTGTAGTTTCATAAGGTTAATATTTATTCATCCTCAAATTTTGGACTCTCTCTACGGAACATAAACACGATCTCCCAATCGCCAGGCTTGAAAATCCTGAAATCCAATCCCATCTCGCCATAGGTCAATGTTCCTCCCATTCCTGTTCGGGAATATTTGAAGACGACCCGGGCATTGCTGCCGGAATTGTAATCGGTTCGGATACTGGTCAATGGGATCGGATAAGCGACATCATATTGTACATATTCACTGGTCATCTGTTTGTTGAACCCATGTACCAATAAGTCCCATTTTGTTTCGTTGAACTTTGCAGGGTTGATGGCACTACTATCTGGATTCAAAAACCTAAACCGCAGACTCTTACCGTTTCCACCTTCAAACCTTCGGATAAATACCACCAAATCTGTCTGCTTATCATCATTCTTCAAGTTGGTATTCGATTTCGCACCGATGATGTTGCTGAACCAAGAAGGTTTCAGGTATTCTCTTTTCGAGGGATCCTTTGGGTTTCTAGGATCTGGCGCCACTCCGCCCGTATAGGGATTCATATCATAATCTGGCGAATAATCCCGTTGCCGCCAAGGGATCAACTGCAGGTCTTTGATGATCTGAAAGCCTCCGGAATTGGATACCTTAAGGTCAAAGAACCGAACATCTTGGGTCTTCACCACTGTATCAGCAGGTCTAGGAGCGACCGTCTCGTTCGTGGAAGATCCGTACATAATGAATCTTCCATAATCGTCCACTTCGAAATATGGTTTTTCCACCAAATGTCTTTTGGCTTCGATTTCCGCTAAGGATTTCTCCTTACCATCGTATTCGGCGATCCATTCATAGGTCGGGGCTTTTTGGAAAACATCCGTATAAGGCGTTCCATCACCGTACCGCGGATTGATGATCTCAAACTTCAGGGGCAAGGTGGAGTTATCCAAGAGTAAACCGGTATGTATATTATCCCGACCTATGATAGGTTGGATAACTTTGTTCTCGTAAGTAATATTTTCACTGATGAAGTCGCGGTCTGCAGGAAGTTCAAAAGTTTCCTTACAAGCAGCGAAAAGTGAACAACTGCCTAACAAGACGCTCATTAATCGTATGGAATTTGATAATTTCATTTTTAGCTATTCAGTTAGGTTAATCATGTTTGTTTACACTCCAATCGGCTAATTGCATGTCCACTCCAGACCGAACGCGGATTAGGCGTAGTCGGTAGAATTTATAGGCAACGGTATTATTGATGAAGAATACCCGTTGCTGGAATCTAGAAGTAAATTCCTCCGAATTTCTGGAGTCCAGGGTAGTCCAATCTGTTCCGTTATGTGAAGCCTGTAATTGCCAATCTGCAGGATCCCGTGTTGGATAATCGTTGGCAGATGTTAAGGTATAGGCATTGGCTACCGTTGGTGAATTCAGCTCTACCTGCATCCACTCTGGGTTGTTCATGGCGCTTATTAAATATTTGGTCTCTGGGTTTCCATCGAATACATATTTAGAGGCTTCTACCGCATTAGGTCCACCGGAGTTTTCTCTCGACACGCTGAATTTACCACCCACGGTAACAAATAGGTTTGGTGGAGGCGGGATATAGGTCAATTTGTTCACGAAATCGTTGAAACCAAACACATGGTCAGGAGCCAAAACATGGACAATACCATTGTCTGCTTGGATGTTGATGGACTCCGTGGTGGCAGTGACCCAATTCCGGGTAAACTGGCTCCTTTTGGTATCACTATATTGAATGATTACCGGACCACCCTTCAAATAGCCTGATGAATTGCCGCTGATCACTTTGGCATTCATCGGGTAGCCATTTTTATAATCGAACAGATTGATACCATCTTTTAAGAGCATGGAATCTGTAGGATAATAGCCTCTGATCAAATATTGCGACATCATGGTGTCCAGATGTAGGATATCCACATTATTGATGTATTCCAAGGGTTTATCAGCCTTTTTACGGGTATTGTTCAGGTTCTCCAAGGCTATCTTGAAACTTTGGTTGGTAGGCGCGAACAAGGTAATGTTGTTGGATTCCTTCAATAGTTTCTCCATCTCCGTACGGCCCACCACTTTCACCAAGGAATCAAATACGCCATGTTTGCTTAATAGGTAGTCATAGATGGTACCATTGAATTTTATTTTTTGAACCTCTTCATTATAATAACCAGCATCTTTCGTACAGGCTGTTATAAGGATGATGAAAAGGAAATAAAGGTAATTTGAATTTTTCTTCATGATGCTTCTGATTATTTCCAGTACTCATTTTGAATTAACTTGCTGTTCTGTGCCAATACATCTTTCGCAATTGGCCAATAGATGGCGTTTGCTCGAATCATCTGGTTGATCGGCGAATTGTCATTTTTTAAGCGACTATATCGAATCAAGTCATACCATCGATGGCCTTCACCCATCAACTCTCTATTCCGTTCATGGAAGATCGCATCCACCAATTCCCCATTTTTCTCAATGGAATACTTGGCGAGGCCTCTTCTTTCCCGCAGTGTGTTCAGCAGGTCGATAGCGCCATTGGTTTCGCCCAATACGGCTAAAGATTCCGCACGTAACAAGTAAATATCCTCCAGGCGCGTAAAGACCGTAGCACTCGAGAATAAGCGGAAAGTGGGGTTGGTTACACCACCAAGGATACACTTGATTTTGCTGAAGATGGGGTAACGACCATTGAAGTTCCTGAAATAGTTTTCAGAGGTAGGATTCCCCAAAGTATCTGCACTGAATCGTTGGTCATTGGCCTCATTGAAATACTGAAGGATTTTATCCTTCGGAAGGAACATGTCTGGAATGGTCTTATCCACCACCGGTGTTGCCAAGGTCAATTCTTCAATATGTCCGGTGAAAGAACCTTCCACATGGTTGTACACATGTCCGAAGCCCAGTAATTGGTTGCTGTTCTTATCGTAGAAAAAACCATTTGCAGCCGAGAGGGTTTCTGAAGGGATCAATCCCATGCCTGCTTTGCCGTAATTATCGACAACAAATTTGGAATAGGTTGCTGCATCAGGATAATTGCTCTGCCAAGCGGCCACATGCGCCAATAGGGCATAAGCCGTTAATTTTCTTGCCAATGCACCGTCCCAGCGAGTCGGTGCTTCATTGTAATAATTTCCGATCTGCTGTGGGTCATTAACAGAATAACGATAAGGAAGATCTGCAGCGGCAGCTTCCAATTCCTGTTGAACCCAGGCCAAAACCTTGAATTGGTCCTCACGAGGGGCATCGGTAAACTTTCCTTCTTGAGAGGACGTGATCAAGGGCACATCGCCCCAGATCCGAACCATATAAAAATAGGCAAAGGCCCTTAGAAAGCGAGCTTGCGCTATATCCACCACCATATTGTTGTCGGTATAGCGTTTATCATTCGCCCGAACCTCCGGTACTCGTTCAATAAAGATATTGGCCGCATTGATAACCGCATAGAATCTCCGCCAGCTTTTAAGGTCTTCCATCACCCCGTAAGAAGGGGATAGGTTATGGCTACTGATGGCTTTTAGATCTTGACGAATCGGAATGCTGAAATCGCCTGAACGAACTTCGCCATAAAGCCAGTGGGCATTATGATCATTCAAGGCGGCTTTTGTCAATCCATATACCCCCATCAATGCTGCTCTGGAATCCTCTAATTTTAACCACATGTTCTCTTCAGAAACCAAGCGACTGGAGTCTATATCCAACATCTTTTTGCAGGATGTTAGGGTTAAAGATGATATCAGGATAATAAATAATAATCTTTTCATAACGGGTTATAAATTAAGTTTGAAGCCTAGAGCAAAGGTTTTCGGCAAAGGAAGCGAATAACCTAAGTCATAACCTAAATAATTAACTAACTCCGGATCGCGACCTGAATAAGGCGATAAAGTCAAAAGGTTATTGGCAGACAGATAGATATACAGATCCATTTTCTTGCTGTACTTGCTGCTCAAAACATCCTTCATGTTGTAGCCTAAGGAAACCGTCCGCAACTTGACAAAAGATCCATTTTCCAGGAATAGGGATTGATTGACCTGGTAAGGACTCACCGAACTCCATGGATTATAGAGCGGATATTTGCTGTAATCGCCTCTTTTCTCCCAATAGGTAATCTCTTTGATTGCATCGATCTCCCGAGCATTTTCATTTTCTATGAAATTAAAGCGGTTGGACATTTCCTGGTTCATGATACTTCTGCCCAGGTTGAAATAAAAATTAAGGTTTAGGTCGAAATTATTATATCGTAGGCTATTGTTCCAGCTACCAGATACTTTAGGGATAATGTTTCCTTTCACGATCCGGTCTTCATCATCGATGTTGAAATCACCGTTCTGGTCTTTCCAGATAGGATCTCCAGCTTTTAGATCGATAGCACGATAGGTCAGTAACTGACCCGACTGCTGTGGAACATCATTATCGGTGAGATAGATCCCTTCGTTCTCCAATAACCAGAAAGCATCCACTCGTTCACCCACTTTTAATAAGCGGTTGTCCACGGCTACCTCATCTAGTCCATTTGGAAGGGCCAAGATTTTGTTGGTATTAAAACCTAGAATAATTCCTGAATTCCAAGAAAGCTGGCTTTTGCTGATGATATCCCCACTGATCCCTAAATCTACTCCCATATTGCGCACATCCAATCCACTCTCGTATTGGTATTTATATCCGAATTCTCTTTTGCCGGGAAGCATGACCAATTGATCTTTGGTATCCCGAACATAGGCATCCAGACTGAACTGAAGCTTGTTTTGTTGAAAACCAAGGTCCATCCCAATATTAACTTCATTCATATAGCTCCAAGGGATATCGTATCCCACCCAGCCCACTTCATAGGGTCTTACCAAGGCAGCGAAGGCATTGTAGCTAGGAACGATCATGTTTCCGGTATAGCCTATCTGTGCGGTATAGCTTGGTCCTTGGGAATAATTATCGTACATGTTGTAGATTCCCAAACGGCCAACCGATGCACGAAAATTCAATTGGCTGATCTGTTCGTTGTCGGCCATGAGGCTGTTCTTCGCATTCCATCCCAAAGATAGGGTAGGCGAAAAGAACCACCGTGCGGTAGGTTGGGCATTCGAGGATCCGTCATAGCGAAGCATCAAGGAGGCGGTATAGGTATTATCGTAGGTATAGGATCCTTTACCATACACCGAAATCATATTGTGACGGGTCCTGTCCAGGAATTTATAGATCAACTGTTTTGGAAATACACTAGAATTCTGATCTCCTCCTAATAAATTGATCTTGATGTAATCATTTACACCTTTAAAGGCATAAGCATAATTGTTTTTAAAGACATCCCATGTAAAGGAATTGCCGGCTTCAAAATAGAAATAGTTCGCGTCATTTTCGAAATCATACACCAAGGTGTTATCGATAAGGATGCGTTGGTTATAGCCGTAATAATTGGAAGCAAAGTTATTGGACTCCAAAATGGTACTCGGGTAGAAAAGATCGCGGTATCCTTCGTTGTAGTCGATTCCGAATTTGGTCTTGAACCGTAACCTGTCCACATTGAATTGCAATCCGAAAAATCCGCCCAATAGGTTGTTGAAGTTATTGTCGAAACTTTTATCGAATTCGTCCAGGTATNNGTATTTATCATATACTTCTTTATTGGGTGATATGGGTGCCCCAAGATCTGGGAAGTACCCCATCATGGCGTAACGGTTGCGAAGGTTTTTATTCCTATCTCTATTGAGTCGGTTCACATTGACCAAGGTTTCAAAAACCAACCAATTGAAAGGGCGAAGGTTGAGGTAGAACCGTGCATTCAACTTGTCGAATTCGGTATCCTCAGCTGTACCGCCATTTTGGATGGTGCCCAGATTGAATTGGAAATTGGAACGGTTTCCACCTCCGGCAACCGTAGCATTCGCACCATAATTATAACCATTCTGGTAATAACTATCCGACCAATTGGAGGGGCCGAAATAATTGTTGTTCAACGAATCGCTTAAATAGATGGGATAAACATCATCCTCATTATAACGACCATTGGTGGTATAGAGATCATAAAATTGCTTACGGAAAGCATTTTCATAAGAACCATTGATCGTAGTTACGGAAGGTCTTGCAGAAAATCCTCCATAACTGTTTACGGAGATTCTTTTTTTATCTGGTCCAAGGCTTTTTTTGGAGGTGATTTCAATAACGCCATTGACACCTAAAGGGCCGTATTTCGCCAATGTTGACAAATCCTTGTGTACCACAATGCTTTCGATATTATCGATGTCGAAGGTGGTCAATAAGTTGTTTTCAGGACCAATTCTTTCCACATCGTAATTTTGGATATCAAAGGAAAAGGGATGTTCGCCGATTTGGGGAACCCCATCCAATACGATGAGGGGTTGGGTGCTATAGATGTCCCGATTGGTAAATATAGGTTTGTTGAGACCGCGTACAAACATCTGTTGGCTAGTTCCGGGTTCGCCAGTGGATTCCGAGACATAGACACCAGGTAGTTCCCCTTTGATTAATTGCGGAAGGCTATGGGCGGTGATCAAGGATAAATTCTTGATGGAGCCCACCTTGTTGTTGGCTTGGTCAAAGCGGTAAACGGCTCTCAGCTCGGGTACCGTATCGGTTTTGCTAGTGTCTTGTTTATGAACGAAAAACTCCTTCAACTCATCAGCATCCGCCATTTGGGCAGACAAGAGAGCTAAAATCATTAACGATTTAAACTTCCATTTTACACTCATAGTATAGAGCTTTTAATTGGTTATTAATTAAGGTTTAATTGAAGAGCAAATAGCTATAATTGGGTTTCCGGCTAAGTTTGTAGTAGTTGTTGGTTTTGTAGTGTAATCATAAAGGTTTGTCAAAAAGGTTAATTTTTCTGGTTCAAATTGGGCAATAAACAGCTAGTCGTCTTGTAAAAAACGATTTAGCATTTAGTTTAGCAAAGTTTTGTTAGCTTTTACTTAGGTTTTGGCCAACAAATTTTCAGTAGACGTATTAAAGTCTATAGAAATTGACGATAATTTTTGGAAAAAATAGGTTCATGATGGTGACTGTTATTGTTTTAAATTATATAATGGTTATAACGAATTTAAAAATTAAAATCGTTTTAGCAAATTTTTTGTAAAAAAAATGTTAAGATTCTTAGTGCTTCACTATCAACGTTTAAACAGGTATTAGGGTCAATGTAACAAAAAAGGTTTATGAATTCCTTCATAAACCTTTTTGGAGCGATCAGCTCTTTATATTGTTCAATTTTTTATTTCGATGCACTCAATTTCCAGGATAAGATCCTGCTGATCTTATTGCCCTGTTGCATGGTCGTCACTTTGATATCCTGAATTTTATGGTATTCGAGGATAGCTCGAAGAGGTTTGATGTTTTCTTTATTGGAAACTAAAGTGGTACAAATGCCAATTTGATCTTTCAGTTCGATGCTTTCATAGATCAACTGGCTAATGAATTTTTTCTCACCTCCCGATACCCATAATTCATTATCTAACCCTTTGAAATTGGTAGATAGGTCTTCCGATGTTTGATGCAGCTTACTGTTCTTTTTGGTTACCGTCTTTTCATAATCCTCTCTTGATTTATAGAAAGGAGGGTTGCACATGATGGCATCAAAATATTCTCCAGCATGGATGATCCCTTTAAGGATCAAATCTGGATTCTTTTGTTCCCTTAGTTCTATGGTCTGGCGGAATTCCGGATTTTTTGCCAGGATGTTTTTGGCTTGTTGGATCGATGGTTTGTGAACTTCTGATCCTACAAAATGCCAACCATATTCCTTTGCACCCAATAAAGGATAGATTACGGATGAACCTGTACCAACATCCAATACACGAACCGGTTTTCCAGGACGAGCTTTGAATAGGTCCGCTAGGTAATGGATGTAATTCAAACGTCCAGGGATGGATGGGCAAAGGCTGTTTTCCAGGATTTCCCAACCACGTAGGTCGTAGGAGGATTCCAAAAGGGCCTTGTTCAATAGGAACACCGATTTGGGATCTCTGAAATCAAGACTTGTACGGTCGTCTGGGGTTTTGATAAGCTGTTTCTTGAGTTCAGGGACACGTTTTATCAAAGGGATGAAATCGTACTCTTGATTGAATTTATTGCGTGGATGTAAATTCTTAATTTTTTTTTCCATTGTTTAATATGACAAATTATGTAGTCATTGGGTATATGCGTCATTGCGAGGAGGTACGACGAAGCAATCTTTACGCTAATCGAAAGATTGCTTCGTTCCTCGCAATGACGAGGGGGCTCGCAATGACGGCCAGTCGTGTTTCCACGCCTATCCTTACCCTTTTTTATTCTGCTCCTCGATCCATTTTCTGGCGTTCACAAAAGCTTCCAACCAAGGAGTTACCTCATCCTGTCTGCCTTCTGGATAATTCGCCCAGTTCCATTGGAAAGTAGAACGTTCAATATGTGGCATGGTCACCAAATGTCTTCCTGTACTATCACACATCATTGCTGTATTATAATCAGAACCATTCGGATTATGCGGATACTCCTCATAACCATATTTCGCTACGATCTGGTATTTATCTTCCCCATAAGGCAGATTAAACTTTCCTTCCCCGTGAGAAATCCATACCCCAAGGGTAGACCCCGCCAAAGTAGACAACATCACCGAATTATTCTCCTGTACCTTCACCGAAACAAAGTTCGACTCATGTTTCTGCGAATCATTATGCAACATCTTACCATGTACCTCATGGTTTGGATTAATCAATTCCAATTCCATGAACAACTGACAACCATTACAGATACCCACAGATAAGGTATCCGGACGGGAGAAGAATTTCTCCAATGCCGATTTTGCCTTTTCATTGTAAAGGAAAGCACCGGCCCAACCTTTTGCCGATCCCAATACATCCGAATTGGAGAAACCACCAACTGCACCGATGAACTGTATATCCTCCAAGGTTTCGCGACCAGCGATCAGGTCCGTCATATGCACGTCCTTCACATCAAATCCGGCCAAGAACATCGCATTTGCCATCTCTCTTTCCGAATTCGATCCTTTTTCACGGATAATAGCCGCTTTTGGACGTGCCTTCCCAGCATCAATAACAGGCTTCTTACCATCAAAATGACTTGGGAAAGTATATTGTAAAGGTTGATGCTTATAATTATCGAAACGAGCTTGTGCCGTTCCATTTTTCGATTGCTTCTGATCCAATAAGAACGAAGTCTTGAACCAGGTGTCCCTGGTCTCCGCCACATCAAATTGGAAAGCATCCGTATTATTCTGAATCGATACAGAAGAACCCTCCTTAGCTGTTCCAATTTTAACAAAGGAAACGCCAGCAGCCTGTAACAAGGACTCAAAAGAAGTATCCTCTTTTGCCTGTAACACAACCGCATTATTTTCATTGAACAAAGCTTTAACCGTATCCGACTCCTTCAATCCTGAAAGGTCATAATCCGCTGCCAAGTTCACATCTGCAAAACACATCTCCAATAAGGTCGTGATCAAACCACCTGAACCCACATCATGACCTGCAGCTACCTGATCGGCATTGATCAGATCCTGGATCGCATTGAACGCTTTCTTGAAGAAAGCTGCATCCTTGATGGTAGGAACCTCCGCACCGATCTTATTCAAGATCTGCGCAAAAGATGATCCTCCCAATTTGAACGCATCTTGGGAAAGATTGATATAATAGATCGAACCCGCATTCTTTTTCAATACAGGCTCTACCACTTTATTGATATTGGTACAGTTTCCTGCCGCAGAGATAATCACCGTTCCTGGAGCAATAACGTTTTCCCCATTAGGGTATTTCTGTTTCATCGACAAGGAATCCTTACCCGTAGGGATATTGATGCCCAGTTCGATCGCAAAATCAGAACAACCTTTTACCGCTTCATATAAACGTGCATCTTCCCCTTCATTGTTACATGCCCACATCCAGTTTGCCGATAAGGATATGCCGGCCAATTTGTTGTGGATAGGCGCGAAGACGATATTGGATAATGCTTCTGCGATGGCATTACGCGATCCAGCAACCGGATCAACTAAAGCCGTCAAAGGCGAATGCCCCACTGTAGTAGCGATACCTTCTGTTGATTTATAATCCAAAGCCATGACACCCACATTGTTCAATGGCAATTGCAATGGACCAGTACATTGCTGTTTGGCTACGCGGCCACCCACACAACGGTCTACCTTATTCGTTAACCAATCTTTGGATGCTACGGCTTCCAGTTGCAATACTTGATTCAAATAATTTGGAACATCCTTCGCATCGTAAGAAAGATCAGCATAAGGACGATCGATTTTTTTATCCGACATGATGGTCTTTGGCGATGATCCGAAGAAATCCTCCAATGCATAATCCATTGGTTTTTCACCCGTTTTTTCCGATTGGAAAGTAAAACGGTGATCGTTCGTTACGTCCCCAACGGTATACATCGGAGCACGCTCTCTTTCCGAAACGGTCTGAAGCACTTGGATATCCTCTTCGGCAATCACCAAGCCCATACGTTCCTGGGATTCATTACCAATGATTTCCTTCGCAGAAAGGGTAGGGTCGCCGACAGGAAGTTTATCCATATCGATCAATCCACCAGTACTTTCCACCAATTCGGATAGACAGTTCAAGTGTCCACCGGCACCGTGGTCATGGATGGAAACAATAGGGTTATGATCAGATTCCACAAATGCACGGATGGCATTTGCAGCACGTTTCTGCATTTCAGGGTTCGAACGTTGGATGGCGTTCAATTCGATACCAGATCCAAAGGCTCCCGTATCTGCGGAGGAAACCGCAGCTCCACCCATACCGATCCGGTAGTTCTCCCCACCAAGGATTACGATCTTATCGCCTGCTTGCGGTTCGTGTTTTTTGGCCTGGTCCAATTTACCATAACCAATACCTCCAGCCTGCATGATCACTTTATCATAGCCCAATTTACGGCCATCCTCTTCATGCTCGAATGTCAGTACCGATCCGGTGATCAATGGCTGTCCGAATTTGTTTCCAAAATCCGATGCGCCATTCGAAGCTTTGATCAGGATGTCCATTGGCGTTTGGTACAACCATTTTCTTTCTTCCATGCCGTTCTCCCAAGGGCGGTCTGCCAACAAACGGGAATAAGCAGTCATATAGATTGCTGTTCCTGCCAATGGCAAAGCTCCCTGACCACCTGCTAAACGGTCGCGGATCTCACCACCCGAACCTGTTGCGGCACCTGAGAATGGCTCAACCGTAGTCGGGAAGTTATGGGTTTCTGCTTTTACAGAGATTACGGAATCAAATTCCTTCTCCTCGTAGAAGTCAGGCTTGTCTGCCGTTTTAGGGGCAAACTGGGTAATACGTGGACCTTTTACAAAAGCCACGTTATCTTTATAGGCAGAAACAATCGCATTCGGGTTTGTTTCTGATGTTTTCTTGATCAATTTGAACAGCGAAGTAGGTTGTTCCACACCATCGATAACAAATGTACCATTGAAGATTTTATGTCTACAATGTTCAGAGTTCGCTTGGGAAAAGGCAAATACTTCGGAATCCGTTAATTTACGGCCGATTTTATCCGACAGCTTATCCAGGTATTCCACTTCCTCCGGACTTAAAGCAAGTCCTTCGGATTTATTGTATGCGTCGATATCGTCGATTTCGATGATCGGCTCTGGGCTGATGTTGATGCTGAACATATCCTGCGTCAATGCCGAGAATTTCTGCGAAATCATCGGGTCAAAATCGCTGAAATCTGCAGCCACCGGCTGATATTCTTCGATCCGGATGATACCTTCAATACCCATGTTCTGGGTGATTTCCACGGCATTGGTACTCCATGGGGTAACCATGGCTGCTCTTGGCCCTACAAAGGAATCGTTCAGCGATTGCTCGTCGAGTTTTTTAGCATTTCCAAAAAGCCAGTTTAATTTGGAGATATCTTCGGTTGATAAAACTTTTGGGGTTTGAACAGCATAAAATGTGTTCGATTGGTTCACAAAGAAATGAATCATTATTAAAGTGAATTTTGAATGTCCTTCAATTAAAGTACAAAGTTACGGAATATTTTATCATTCGTAACTACAAAATATTACATTTGTAACATGGCTATGAGGCGAATAAATAAGGTACAGAGGCGAAAGCTATCCATATTTTTGAGATGTGTAATCATATCTTTTTTAGCATGGACCTTGTTTGCAATTTCCAGCGATTACAATTTCAGTAAAAAGGCCAGTATTACCTACGTGAACCTGCCGGAAAACAAGGCTTTCCACCCTTTGCAGTCGGATACCGTATCGGTCAAGATCAAGATGTCGGGCTGGAAGATGCTGATGGAAAGATTATATCCGGATACTGCCAAAATCCAGGTCGACCTGAGTGGTTTGAAGTCCCGTAATTTTATTGTTTTTGGAAGCCAGATCGGCTTTATCAACAGGCAATTCCCAGGCGATAAACAGGTGGTTGCTGTTTCTCCAGATACCTTGTACTTTGATTTTTCCAAGCAGACACAACGCAAGGTTCCTGTAAAGGCCATCCATAGCCTGACCTTCAAAAAACAATATGGCATTATTGCCGCTACGCGCACCATCCCCGAATATGTCACCATTACCGGACCATTGGAAGATGTGGCGAGCATTGAATATTTGGAGACGGATACGATCAAAGGCAAGGAACTGAATACGGATGTGCGCACGGTGGCCTACCTGGATAGACAGAACAAGACCAATATCACGATCTACCCGACTTTTGCCGAGGTGATCATCCCGGTAGGGGAAGTGACTGAAAAGGTGATCGAATTGCCCATCAAGATTGAGAATAACAAAGGATATACTTCCGTTAGGGTATTGCCCAGCAAGGTGAAAGCAACGGTTTTATTATCGGTAAAGGATTATAACAAGTGGACCTCAAGGGATTTTGAGGCGGTGGTAGACCTGGATTCCTGGAAGGACCATCAGGTCAGCAGCCTGCCGATCATCATCACGAAGGTGCCTGAATTCTGTCAGGTATTGAGTATCGAGCCACAGAACGTGGATTTTTTCGTCAGGAAATAACAAAGCTCATTTCAAAAAAACAAGCTAATTATGGGATTGAAAATAGGTATTACAGGTGGGATCGGTGTAGGGAAAAGCATGGCTACCCGGATCTTCAAGGTTTTGGGTATTCCGACCTATGATGCCGATCGGGAAGCGAAGGATATCATGTTCAAGAGTGATGCGGTACGCCAGGCTTTGCTGGAGACCTTCGGCAAGGAAGTTTACCTGGAAGATGGACAGTTGAACAGAGTGTGGTTATCGAAACAAGTATTTTCCAATGCCGAAGAATTGGCGAAACTGAATGCCATCGTGCATCCAGCGGTTATTCAAGATGCGGAGGATTGGGCAGCTGCCCAAACAGCGCTATATAGCGTAAAGGAAGCCGCCTTATTATTTGAAAGTGGCTCTTATAAGAAACTGGATTTTACGATCTTGGTGACATCGCCCGAGGCGGTCCGCATCGAGCGGGTCATGAAACGTGATCAGGTAACAGAAGATGAGGTGAGGAGAAGGATGAGCAAGCAGATGCCCGAATCCGAAAAGGAAAAGTTGGCAGATTTTATCATCCATAATGATGATGATCACAGTTTGATCGCCCAGGTCATGGAACTGCACAAGCGGTTTACCAACCTTTGATAAACAATAGCAATCATGAGTGGATTTCCATTTCATTCATGATTAATTTTTTCTATTCATGAACATTATTGAAGATTTTTTAGTGCGTAAGGAACAGGGTTTCTACTGTTCCTATGGCGATTTTTATATAGACCCCTTATATCCCGTAAAGCATGCGGTGGTATCCCATGCGCATGGGGATCATGCCAGCCCTGGGCATAAGCACATTTATTGTACCCAGGCAACGGCCGATTTCATCAAACTCCGACATTCGAAACAGCCTGACCAATCTTTTCAGCTTATTCCATTTGATACCTATTTTGAGATCAATGGGGTAGGAATCTACCTATATCCAGCTGGTCATATCCTAGGAAGTGCGCAGATATTAATGGTCTACAAAGGGGTTCGATACTTGTATACCGGAGATTATAAACTGCAGGCGGATCCTACCTGCGAACCCATACAATTCAAGGAGGCTGATGTGCTGATCACAGAGACCACCTTTGCCAATCCTGCAGTCCAACATCCAGATCCGGTGCAGGAGATCATGAAACTGGCGGTTCCCCATAACATCCTATTGGGCTGTTATTCTTTGGGAAAAGCGCAACGCATTACCGCATTATTGAATAAGCATTGCCCGGAGAAGGAGGTCTTGGTGCATCATTCCATGTTGGGCATGCATAAGATTTATGATCGGTACCTGGAGGTGCCGATGCGTTATGAACTGTACAACCGGAAGGCTATGAAAGATGGTTCGCAGAATAAGATCTACCTGGTTCCGCCATTGACCTTCAATAGTTATAGACGGGCAAGGAATGTGCTGAAAGCTTTTGCTTCAGGTTGGGAGCGGTTGCAGGCGCAGAATGACATCAGCCTTTACCTTTCCGATCATGTGGATTGGAACGATATTTTGTACTTTATCGAACAGGTAAAACCGAAGGCCATCTGGACGATTCATGGCGATGGAAGGGTGCTACAGCAGCATTTCCATGGGGAATTTGAAATTCGTGATATCCTCTCACAAACATTTTCTCCCGACTATTGTTAATATTTCGATAGTAAACAAAAAGGAGAAAAGAATGAATAAGTTTTTTAGAGCACTGATTGCCGGATGGGGCGCCAAAAAAATGGGACTGGGATGTTTCGGTACCATTATCGTATTTATCATTATCTATTATTTGTTGGGTTATTTGTAGGATTACAATAGAAACATAAGAAAAAAATTTACGGCTAGGCCTTTTGAGGTCCTAGCCGTTTTTTTATTGTTAAATTTTTCAATAAATGTCTCGTATTCTCAAAAATAGAATTAATTTTAGCTATGGATTGATTAAAAAAATTACATCCGTTTACCAGATCATTACAATACCTTTAAAACATTTAACATTTAAGCTATATTATGTATTTTAAGAAAATCCTTTTTGCACTGTTGGGCATAGGTCTAAATTTGTTTGCGTTGGGACAACAAATCGTAAACAAAAAATCTTTAGGAGCTTTCGATACGCAAGCTCATTCAAAATTGGAAGAAATAAATGCATTAGTTTTCAAACCAAAAGGGTATGAAACAGTTCCATGGCCTAAACTTCCAGATTCCATCAACTTTAGTTTGTTTGCAAGCGATCCAAAAGCGAAAAAATTGGAGGAGGATAAATTGGCCATCAATCCGCTTTTGGCCTTTCGAAACCCTATTTCTTTTAAAAAAGGGGATATTTATATCGGTTATGACCAAAGTTGGTTTCGTCTTTCCACTTATTACAAATATAACAATGATGAAAAATCGGCTGAAGAATCTAGGCGCTGGACAAATTCAATAAACGCAGATCCAAAAAGCATTGGTCCTTCGTATGCTGGACTGCAATATTTGGAATATGTGAACCCTGATGCCTTAAAACTGATAAACGCAGATACGGCCTTAATTTTCACTTCCAATACTAAATTTAAATTTAAGGATACAGTGGATAATTATGAAATGATTACGGTGTCCCTGTTGAAGTTTGATTTAGGAGTTGGGAAGGTTTATTACTATTATCCGATTGGAGAAAGGATGAAAGCTCTTCAAGAAATTAATCAGACCTGGGGGGTGGTTCGTTTTAAACCCGATAGTGAGTTCACCCATCCTGACCATAGCAGGCATATACCTAAACCTAAAGAACCGGATTTATATTATGGAAAATTCGCCTTTCTGAATAATCCAGATCAGGTTAAAAGAGAGGAAGAGAATTATCGAAAGAAAAATCTGAACGGCCAAGCGGCAAAAATTGTGATTGAAGGGGTTAATTTTGCACGGGTTAAAGATTGGGGAAATGCAAAGGCAAAATATGAAGAGGCTTTAAAAATCGATCCTAACCATGCTTTAGCCTATTTGCAACTTACCTGGTTGGCTTTAGAACAGAATATGGAACAAGATGCCCGGAATTATTGGGCTTCCTTGAGCAAATTGCAGCCATCAAGTGCCGATACTTGGTTTGTAAAAGGAATGATAGAGAAAAGGTTTAATCAATTGGATAATGCCATTACAACTTTTGATAAGGTGTTAGCAGACTTCGATTCTTTATACTATAAGGCCCATCTTGAAAAGGCTTCCATTTATGTTATGCGAAATGATCAGGTTGCTGCTGAGAAGGAATTTGAAGCTGCATTATTAATTTTCAAAAAGGAGTCAGAAAAAGCTAAAAGGGGAGAGAAGTATCGCATGATGCAGTTGTATGATTTTTATTTGGCTAAAATGCAGTATGCCCGTTATTTAGGATCAAAACAGGAATTTGAAAAAGGGAAAAATCAGTTGGAAGATTTTTTAAAGGAGTACGAAGCTAATCAAAATTCAATATCACTCGGTATTCCAAAAACCCTTTTTGGAAGAATATATCCGGAAAATCTTGCTGATGTTCACTTTTGGCTAGGGATGTTTTATGTTAACTTGAAGGATGAGAATAAATGTGTAGAACATTTTAAGAAGGCAAAAGAATTAGGGAAAGTATTACCGGCAGAAGTGGAAAATTTATTGAAAATCTAACATGGGGATATATTAATTGATTCAACTTGTCCACTTTTAAAAATCCTGAGCAAATGCCCTTTTCATTTAATGCGATCTTGACGATCCATTTATAATAATTCAATAGGTAACAAAAATCGGTATCGAATGCTTCCATAAACGGCTAGACCTTTTGAGGTTCTAGCCGTTTTTTTATTGAAATAATGGTTGCTATTGAGCTTATTTGGTATATTTTGCTCTTAATTGTGCAATTTCTTTTGGACCTATAGACATTTCCTCTTGAAGGAAATTTTCCACGGTACCATACTTTTTCTTAATCGCATTGAAAAAGGAAGCTAATGTTTGAGGAGTAAGGGCAAGTTTTTCGTCGATTTGCTTTTCTGTCATTCCTAATGCTTTTGCAATTTTTTGTTTATCAAAGCCGCCATTTGGTCTGCGAGCTAGATAAACATTAGAAGCTAAATAATCTGCTTCAATGGTTTCGTATGGAACGCCTAAAACATGTAAAATTAAAGCGGTTTGCATTCCAGTACGATCTCTTCCTCCTGTACAATGGTACATCATAGCGTCATCTGGTTCTAAAGCCAGAAGTTTAACAAATACTGGACGATATTTTTTACCGTAATAATCGATCCCATCCGCATAAAAATTAAGTAGGTAATCTTTCTTTTTGAACATATCCGCTAAATCACTAGCAGAAGGCAATTTATCACTTCCCGCTGGACTAAGGGTGTAGTCGGTGCCATTTGCCAATCGGTCTGGAGCCATCTTAGCTTCCTCTTCTCCACGTAAATCAATCACCGTGTGTAAACCTTGTTTATCCATCCAACTTACGTCTTTTTCGGTCAATTTATTAATAGCATCACTTCGGAAAATTTTTCCCCAAACAACTTCTTTGCCATCGATGGTTTTGTATCCTCCAATATCCCTGAAGTTCATAGCACCTTCTACCGGTGCTAGCCGTTTGGTACTGTCTGCTAATTGTGCAAAGGTTAAACTTGGTATTAATGCAGCTGTTGCGCAAATTAATGTTTTAATGGTATTCATAATTTCTATTGATGTTTTGATTGTAATTCTTTTTGTTCTGTACTATTTTAAAATATCCCAACGGATTCCAGCCTGACCACGGCTACCATATACCTCTTGAGAAACCGTACGTCTACTATCGCCTAAGTAGACGGTTGTTGCGGAGTTATTGATGTTATTCAATTCTACAAATGCTTTAAGGTTGCGGGTAAGGGTAACTGTACCTGAAAAATCCAAGCTAAATGTACCCGCAGACCATTTGTAGAAATCCGGTCCTAAAGTCTGATCAATACCCTCTAAGGATTTTGCCCTATAATTTCCTGCTAGACGAATCATGAACACATTATTCTCAAAGAACAAAATCGCATTCATCAAGTGTTTGGATTGATTAGGAAGCGGACTTTTGTCAATGATCCCAGCATTTCCTAGGCGCGGTACTTTTGTTTTGGAATCGATATAGGAGTAGTTCACTTCCATTCCTAAATTGCTCATGAATCCAGGAAGAAAATCAAAGCGTTTATTGATACCAGCCTCAAGGCCTAAAGTTGATGCGTTATTTAGGTTTTTTGCTTGTGAAATTCTGAATAATTGTCCTCCAATTTCCTGTTGGCTGATATCTGTAAAGATCACATCTTGAATATCCTTGTAAAAAATACCAGCAGTAAGGATTCCAATATTATCGAAATAATATTCACCCATTAGGTCGAAATTATTGCTGAATGTAGGTTTTAGATCAGGGTTTCCCTGAGAGATGGTTATTATTGCGCTTGTTCTGTCTATGGTTGAACCTGGTGCCATATCGCCAAAGTTTGGTCTGATAAAGGTTCTGGTATATGCTGTTCGTAAATTGGCATTCTCTGATAATTTATATTTGAAATGAAGCATAGGAAGCAAGGAATTGTAGTCGTTTTTGGTTTGTGCAGGGATCAATTCCGAAGTTTTATCCTTTGGAACTGCACGCTGTCCGTTCAATTCCATGTGCGTGTATTCGTTTCTGACTCCCACCAGCATTTTCAAACGGTCCGATATGTCATAATCTAACATAATATATCCTGCAGTCACATTTTCATTTCCAGAATATTCTGAAGCAGCTGAAGCAACATCAGTAAAATCCTTAAAACCATGTTGGTCTAGGAAATTGGGGGCAAATAGGTCTAAAATTTGATTTTTTGTTAATGGATCTAATCTGAATGCTTCATAATTTCCATTCATATGACCAAAGTATTCCGTTCCGGCAGGAAAATCCTGTCTGTTCAATTCCGCTAAACTCAAGGCTGGAGCTGAATTTGGAATGCCTAAGGATGCGGATGCTAAATAAACATGGTTGGCTCCAAATTTATTATCTCGGAATTTATGACGGAATTTTCCTCCTAATTGAAATTTCACCTTGGAGGATGCTGTCCATTTCAAATTTAATTGACCAACCTGATCACGTTCGCTATTATCCAATTTGGCAATGACCAGCTGATTTAATTTTAATTTATTGGGATCCATGTTTTCCATTGGATCCTTTACGCCAGATTGAAAATCCTTTGGCAAGCCACCAACAGCATTTGGAGAATCGAATTCCCAATAACGAAGGCCATCGCTTGAAAGATTGGCAAATCCACTTTGGATTTTCTGTTGGAATGTAGCAATTGGTAAGCCCTTTCTTTCATTAGCTGGCGGGGTATTGAGGTAATACTTGGATTTATAATCGCTCAGCGTCCAATCTAAAACTACACTGTTGGCTAATTGGCTTTCTCCGCCAAGTTCTATACCATTGATGGTGGTGTTGTAGTGCGAATAGCGATTGTTATACTGATATCTTGATTTGTTATAATCGACATAGGCTTCATAAACAGGTCTGATATCTTCAAACTTGTTCAGCATTCCCCGAACAAAAATCTTGTTTCCAGCGTTTATTTTATATTCTGCACCAAGGTTTACACCTTTGGTTTGTCTTTCGCCCAAATATCGCTTAAGCATAACCGAACCAATGGATTTTTTTTGTTGTTCATTGGAAAGTCCGGTATTATAGGAAACATCAAAGGAGTCAGAACCCCATTTTCGTGTCCAAATGGCCGAAGAGAGTATGATACCAAGTTTGTTTTTGAAAAATCGGTCTCCATAAACAAGAGAGCCATTATAGGTTCCATTTTGGCTAAAGGTATTATATCCTCCTGCAGCACTTACATTTAAAGTTCTTTTAGCAGGGGCGGTCCTTGTTATGAAATTAATAGAACCTCCAATTGCATCACCTTCCATCTCCGGCGTGATTGCTTTTGCTACTTGTACATATTGGATGATTTCGGAAGGGATAGCATCGAGTACAGTGGAGCGATTACCAAGAACATCAGCACTTGGAAGGCGGCTACCATTGAACAAAACGGAAGTCCAAGAAAAAGGAGTTCCTCGCACTGCTGCTCTATCCGCTTCTCCGTGATACCTTGCCACAGCAACACCTTGCATACGCTGAACAGCTTCAGCAGCATTTCTATCTGGTAATTTTCCGATAGCATCGGCTGCTAAGACATCCATAATGGCGTTTGATTGCTTTTTAATGGCCAATGCTTTCGCTTGGGAGGGTGCCATGGTTCCAGATAGTAGGATTTCTTGAATGTGTGCATTAGCTCCTTCGCTTAATTCTATAGGAGACAAACTGTTAATTCCCTTTTTAACGTGAAGTTCAATCTCCATTGGCTGATATCCGATGTATGTTATTTCTAATTTAGCCATTCCAGTATCAGGTGCTACTATAGTGAATTCGCCCTGTAGATTGGTGGTAACACTGTTTTTAAAAGTCAAGCCTTTTACAGTGGCTCCTGGCAAATTACCAGTTACGCCAATTACATTGGATTTAATAACTTGGGCCCTTAATTCATTGTTCCCCGATACAAGTAGAATAATAAAGAACCCGATTGCTAAGCAAATACGTTGAGGTTTCATTTTTTAATTGATTTGATTTTTTACATTCTTTTGGAACAAAGTTTTAAGGATTCAAAAGTTTTTTCGCCCCCAACAAATAATAGCGATTGTCCCAAGTCCGTATTATTTTAAACGGACGTTTACCTATTGATTAACAATGGCTTACAGGTTGTTATTAAATTGTTATTAAACTATTAATACTTAGGTAATATTGCTTTTATAGCTTAGGTTATTGAATTTAATCACATGACTATTGTTATTTCAATCGGAATCTTTCAGGCAATTCTTTGTATGTTTTTTTTGTTGCAAATGAAATCACGGGATAAAAGTGATTTTCTATTATTGGCAATTATTACCTGTGTGACTATCCACCTTTCCATAAAATTTATCATATTTTCTTTTGTAGAAGAGCAGAGTGTGCGGGATATGATGAATACGTTTATCGGTTATTGTTACGGTCCATTTGTTTATTTTTTTACGCTTCAAAAGGCAAATTTATCCTTGAAGATCGAACAGAAATTTTACCTTTTGTTACCGTTTTTTATTGCTAGCATCGTTTACTTTTCAGCAATAACGGCTTTGACCATTGATTTAGAAAAAGGGAAATTTATTTTGGATTGGTATAATAGAATAAGCTATTGGACGCTCATACCCTTTACGATTATACTTTGCATGAAAGCTATCGTATTAACATTAAAAAATAAATTTAGTGCAGCGGATAATAGGTTAGCCCTCAGCATGTCCATTGGTTTTTTGACCATAAATGTACTGGCATTGAGTTATACTCTTGTTTTTGAGATAAGTTCCTATAGTTTAGATCCCATTCTCTTACGTACATTGGTATATGCCATATTAGTAATTATTTGTGTTTTGATAATTAAATATCGATTTGTTGATATTAAAGCATCACAAAATACATAAAGATTAGACTTTCCAATTGAGCATGAAGGGGTAACAGTAACATCTGAAATAGCCCTTGAACAACCTAAAAAGCGAAGGGAATTCATCTCTGAAACGGAAATGATGGAAATTTGGGATAAACTTGAATCTTCCATGAAGAATGAGGAATATTTTAAGGATACAGAGCTAACGTTAGATAAATTGGCAAGTTTGGTAGGGATCAATAAATATCGAATTAGTGAAACATTGAATCATTATGTTAATAAGCCCTTTTATACCTACATCAATGAGTATCGGGTGAATTCTTTTAAAGATCGTATTGAAAGGGCGGTGGAAAGGGATCTGGAAGTTAATATGTTGACCACAGCGTATGCTTCGGGTTTTAACTCTAAATCTACCTTCAATAAATATTTTAAAGAAATTACGGGATTGACTCCTTCGAACTTTTATAAGCAGATACAATAAGGGATTTTTATTATGTTTACCTTCGGTGCAAAAGGATACTGAAAGCATACTGAAAGTATGTAAAATATATGCTTTATATACTTATCCGATACTTTAACCTTGCTTTAACCCTGTTTTAAGCACGATTCTGACCCTAATTCAAACATATTTTGAAGGGTCAGCATAGAAGACGGGTCGAGAAAATGGAAAATATAGGTTAAGGTTTTTTGCTTAGTTTATAAGTCTAGAACCAGGATGCATTGTATAGGTGAATAGAGATTGCTTCGTACCTCGCAATGACGGAGAATGTGTCTCTATCGCCATAGGTCTACCTACTAATTACTCCCTACTAAATACTAAAAAAGCTCGTCTTTCGACGAGCTTTTTTCAGTGGTGCCAGCTGGATTCGAACCAGCGACACAAGGATTTTCAGTCCTTTGCTCTACCAACTGAGCTATGGCACCTTTTATTCTTGTGTTAATCGAATTTGATTGACAACGCTACAAAGGTAGTAATCTTGAGCTATTATGCAAATTATCGTATAAAACTATTTATTAATCATCAGAAAATGAGTAGGATAAAATCATCTTTTAAACGTTTTAAACCGCGATTTTGAAAGTTAACCTAAAATTGATGAATTGTTTTTATTCCAGAAGTATCACTCATACGGTAAGCAATCGTTTAAAGGAGGAATTATTTATTAAATCAATATAACCTTTAAGTAATTATTTTGAAAGAAGAAACTGAGCTAACTAAGCAAGAATTTCGAAATTTTATGGAATCCTATAAATTTGGATTTAAGACAGTTCAGAAGAAAATTTGCTTCCATATTATTAAAAGAATCTATAGCAGATGCAAGCGAAATTACTACTTTAAGGATATTAAAGTTTGTTATAACAAGAAGATTATTGTCGAAGGTAACCATCGTTATATTGCTTATTTATTAGCAGGAATAGAATTTAGCGTTATTGAGTCTTCTAGTAATAATTCGGATAATCCTTTATAATATAGTAACTTAGCTATTTATTTTGACAACGAAAGAAAGTGATCATGATTGTTTTTTTGGATATTGATGGCGTATTGGTTCATGCTAATCCCCATAGAAAGGTGGAGCTAGAGAATGACGGATTTTATAAATTTAATGAATTAGCGGTGGATATTCTAAAATCAATTTTATATACCAGCAAGGATGAAATTATTTTGTCAACTTCACATCGATTTAAATATAACATTGCACAGTGGAAACAAATATTTCATAGGAGAGGACTAAGATTTAAAAATGTGAATATCCTTGGTAATGACAGCTCAACTGTAAACAAGAACAATAACCTACGATTGCCACCAAATAGAAGAACAGAAATTTTTAATTATATACAATTCCATAATTTTTGATCAGAAGATATTATCATTATTGATGATGATAAATCCTTGAATGATTTACCAAATAAATTCAAAGAAAGATTGGTCTTAACCAATCCCTATACAGGCTTAAATAATATTATTCCTTTAAAAGAAGTATTAAATCGTAAAATCAAAAGAATAAAAATATAGCCTCCACAATTGGGAGGCTATACCGATATGCATTTTAGGAAATTCAATCTTAATTGCCGAAAATCTCTTTCAGCTTTTCTTCCACTTGTTTTCCGCGCAAGTTCCTGGCAATGATCTTTCCTTCAGGATCGATCAAGAAATTTGATGGAATACTCCGGATTCCATACAATATGCCAGCTTCATTTTTCCATCCCTTAAGATCTGAAACCTGTGTCCAAGGCAAGCCATCTGTTTCGATAGCTTTTAACCAGTCCTTCCGCTTAGCTTCATCATCCAAAGAAACGCCAAGAATCTCAAATCCTTTGGATTGATAGGTTTTGTAGGCTGCCACCAAATGGGGGTTCTCTGCGCGACAGGGAACACACCAGGATGCCCAAAAATCGATAAGAAGGTATTTGCCTCTAAAGTCGGTGGTCTTGACAGGTTTATTATGGATATCCGATTGAGTAAAATCTATTACCGGTTTTCCTACAGCAGTCTGCACATAGGATTTTACCGCCAAAGAAAGTCTTTTACCTTCATCACTTTCCAAATGGGTCGGATCAAGCGTAGCAAAAACCGATTCCATTACTTCCGGATTTGGCTGAAGATCCAATAAACTTTGAACCGCATCTAAACAGAAAAAGCTATTTGGGTGGTCCTTCAGAAATGTTCTATAAGCCTCCACCTTTTTGGTTTCTAGACTGGCAATCTGCTGCCTATAAACCATTTTATTCGAACTATCCAGGGCAGCTTTGTTTCTCAGATCATAGATTTCTTGCTCAATAGGTCTGATCGCTTTGATATAGGTCTGGTACTGTTCATTGATTTCTCCGGCCATAACTTTTGAACCACGTAGGGTTTCTTTCCCCTGAATCTTGATGTTGGTCGGTTCCAGGTAAAAAACAAGGTTATCCCTGAAATTGGCCATATCATTAGGCCCTTTTTTACTGTAATCAAAGTAAATTCTGGCCATCAAAGGTTTCTCAATTTTTCCTTTAAATGTAAATTTACCTTGATCAACGGATACGGAATCCATCATATTACGGTAGTTTAGGGTATAACGTAGATAAGCCTTTTCGGGCAGATCCTTTTTCTCAAAAACAGCCTGAATTTCAAAATTGTTATCCTGGGCTTTTACATAAGTGAATCCTAAGCAAGTAAGGGCTGTTGCTAATATTAATTGTTTAATCTTCATGATATATGTCTTCTAATAGGTACTTGAATGATTAAAAAGTTGGAGCTTCCTTATAGGTTACATCTGCAATTTTTGCGAAACCTTTATACTCTTTGATCAGCGTCAGATCGGCGTTGAGCGGCGGCACGGAATAGAACTGTAAGGTAGCACTGGCATTTGCCGGTAACTTATCATCATTCAATGCAACAATCAGATCGTATTGCTGATCATAATATTCTTTCGGCCTATTGCGGATCGTAAATTTAAAAATGTTGAATTTCAATTTGGTAATGACTTGTGCGCCAAAGTCCTTCATCAATTTCGTCTGTTTGGTCACAATATCATATTGATATAGCTTTGAACCTGCCGCATAGAACATGTACGGAAGGGTGGAATGGAATGCAAAAGTAGTGGCATTTGCTATTTCAGGTGCAGTTAATACATCATAATTGCTCTGCTCAAAACGTCCTACAGGATTTGCACGGATGAATCGCATACCATACAGACTGTATGCTCCATCTTTTTCAAGGATCGCATAGGCGGTACTGTTTCCATAAAGTGAGGCATCCATCACGACCAAGTTCTTTCCTGTCGCATAATCAAAAAGTTTGTCCGTTGGGTTTTCCATCGGTAACATCCGATCTCGGCGCCCTGAGGACCAATCCACGAACCTTTTATTGCTGATGTCGTAACCAATGATACTGTTGCTACCGCCAGAAGGTTTTGGATCGGCAACAATAAATCTGGAGACCTTGAACGCAGATTTTTTATCCCCCTGGGTATTATTAACCGGAAATTCAAAAATAGGCCCCGCAACATTGTAATATTGGGAGTAGGCATCTCCGATTCCATCTACGGTGAGGTAATAGTTTGTCGCGGTGCGTTGCATCACCTGGGGCATGCCATTGGCATTCACATTGCCAAATTCAAATTTCATGTGGTTGGCTGGGCCAGTCAATAAATCCTTATGGTTCAAATTATAACAACCATCAGATGCTGTTAAAATGGATATTTTGGCGGTAATAAAATTGGAATAAACGTAGGAGAGGGTATGGCCTTTGGTAATGGGAGGTAAACCAATCAAATTGCCTAAATCTGTGGCCTGCACGGTTCTGGTTGGCGAAATGACAGACAACATATCCAATCGAACCCGTTGATTTGGGCCTTCATTGCTTAACACCATCCAACCTTCCGTAACCGCAGAAGTAACATTCAATTTAAAGGGTTTCAGGGTTTGTACACCTGTCCGCTTATCAGTCACAATAAAATTTATATCATAAACCTTAGGTTCCAGTTTGATGACATAATTGAGGTCTTTCGGATACGTGGAATCAATGGCGTGGTAATTCATTTCCCCAGTTTCCAGTTCACCAGAAATGGCATAGGTAAATTGGTAATGCTCATTGTTGGATGCAATTTCACCTTCTGTTTTAGAGACTACCTTCGGTTTGATGACCAAGGTATCCACATTGGAAAGTACATTGATCTGATCGGGAATATCGCTGATCTCTATTTCATTGATCTCCTTGTAATCATAATTCCCTAAATCCTTATGACAGGAATGAAGGAGCAGGAGGACCATTGGTATAAATATTATATATCTTATTTTCATCGGATTGATAATTAAGGTTAATTCTGATAGTTACTGTAATCCACCATATAGGCAGGGCCCAATTGCATAAGTGTTTTCCCATCCAATTCGTATACCGGATTATTTTCCTGGAGTTTTTTCTCTAAGTACTCCTTGAAAATAGTTGCTGCATAGGGAAATTTTCCACCTGCGACAGGATATCCCTGCACACCTGCATTATCCCAATCCCTGGTTGTCCATCCCATTAGGTCGTTCAGAATCTTGAACTTTTTCACGGACCAATCACCAAAATACTCCGGACCAAAGAAGGTGTAATAAAAGGGGATGGGAATGATTTCTGATGAAACGATACGGAATCGGGTAGCATCCATGATCTTGTTATTCCCGATGTTTTTTAATTCGGGCAGTAATAACTTAAAGTATTCGTTTTCTACCAATTGTATGTCTATGTTAACTGCTTTCTCCATCAATTTAGGTGTTCTTAAAAGTTTGATGGGAACTCTGGTTGAAGCCACCTCTTTTGGGAAAATATAGGTGTCGGGTAGCTTTTCAAAATCCACCCCTTCAACGGCCGTACCACCAACAACCTTAATTTTAAATGGGCGATCGAAATCGGCAATATTTCCTAAAGACCGAACGGTGACAAGTACATTTCTCTCTGTAACTGTTACAGGATCACTGGCGAAGCTATATGTGGTTGAATCCCGGAAACTGGTAGGAACCCCATTGATATTGGTCGTAGCTACAGTATAGAAGTAAATACCAGACACATTATTGGTTTCCCCTTGATACAGTTGTCTTTCTTTCTGGCAGGATTGGATTGAACAGATGATCAACAGCAATCCTAAAGTATAAATGATTTTTTTCATGATTTCTTGGTAAGATTACTAATCGCGATATTTTAATTCTGAATCTGGAAGTAGGGGTACATACCGTGCGGCTGTCATACCCATATTATTATTGCTGATTCCGGAACGGATGGGACTCACTTTATTTCGCTTATAATAGTAGAATAGTTGGCCTTCTCCGAAAAATTCTTTTCTGTATTCCGATAATAATCTGCTGCTTAGGTTGTCGGAAACATCCGTCAAGCCGCGATTATTCCTTAGCGTATTCAGATAAACAAATGCTTGTTCTGCATTGGGTTCACATTCCGCAGCGATCAGGTACAATTCGCTCAGGCGAATAAGGCCTTGGATATTGTTGCGAAAGGCGGTTGGAACATTTCCGACTTTATATTTTGTCGTGAACATGGCATTGGTTTCCAGATTGGAATTCTTCCAGATCGGGAAATACCGGTAATCACTTTCTTCTCCTTGAAACATGGCCGCAACAATACCCGGTCTTGGGATCAATAGATTCTCCGGACGGCTAGCCTCAGGGTTGAAATTGTTCTGGAATATCTGATTTCGGTTGCTGTTAAAAAGTCCGAAAAGAATTTCGGTGGAAAAAACACAGTCTGGATTGGCTGCATTCCCCAAAATTTCACTGTGTTGGATAAATGGAAAATAACTTGCCCGATTAAGTGCATCGATGACCAATTTTGCATATTTCAATGCATTTTCCTTATCGCCAGCATACAGGTATACGCGCGCTTTTAAGGCCAATACCGCATAATAATTGAATTTTAAAGTACGGAATAGGTAAGTATTTTCCTCATTGGCGATCGTTCCGTTGCGTGGGCCTTCTGAAATAATGGGATCAGCCTCTTGCAGCAGCTTTTCTGCCTGATCTAAATCCTGAAGGATTCGCTGTATAGCTTCCGATGCGGGAAGAAGGGGAAAGGAGGAAACCGATGATTTGTCCATATAGGGTATGCTCTTGTCTTGCGGGGAATCCTTATAGATCGGGCCGAAAAGACGGAGCATATCAAAATGTAAGAACGCACGGATGCCTAATGTTTCTCCAACTATAACCCCTTTGGATTTGCTGGTGAGTGAGCTGCTGTATTTTTCCGAATTGGCCAATACGATATTGCAATTCAGAATGGCTTTATAAGCAGCATTCCAAATGTTTTCAAAGCGTTGCTTCGGATATTCATTGGTATATCGATAACCCGCAACTTCTGTATAGCTAACATTTGCTGGACGGATATTATACTGCTGTGCTAAGATTTCGATGTATTCGCTCCCCAATGCACTTCCATAAAGGTCGCGTTTGGAAAGTTCGGCATAGATGCCGTTCAATGCGGAGTAAAACCCAGCCTCCGAATCAAAAATATTTTCTTCCACAATTCGGTCTGCAGGCTGTACATCCAACCATTTGTCACAACTTATTAAACTGCAGCATAAAAAGGGTAGGATTAAATATGATAATTTTAGTTTTTTCATGTTTTTAGGATTAAAATGATACAGATGCCGAAAAAGAGACCGTCCGTGCAAAAGGATAATCGATTCCACGTTCGGTACGGATAGTAGAAATAATGAAAAGATCGTTCATATAGGCATTCAGGCGAAGGCTGCGGAGCTTTGCCCTTTTCATCCAATCTTCATTCAGAAACTCATAACCTATTCGTAAAGATTCCAACGTGATGCTATTGTTATCTTCTACAAAGCGGGAGGACATTGGTGTAACACTGGTCAGCGAAATCCCTTTGTATGGGCTCAGATCGCCCGGTCTTTGCCAACGATCATATAATGCTCTTTTATCCTGATTGCTTCTTAAGCCTCCAAAGCTGATGTTCTCCACTTTTTTGAACAAGGCGGAATTAAACGCTTGACCGCCATAGCGATATCGAAAATCGATATTTGCACTAAAGCCTTTGTAGGTAAATGATGAACCGATGATTCCTTCGATTTTGGGTCTATTGATGCCCACCAGAACTTCATCTTCAAAATTATAATCCAGGGTGTAGGATCCATCCTTACGGATGAAAATTTCCTGTCCGGTAGATGGGTCGATCCCTGCCGACCGCACTGCCCACAGGGCATCTGGGTTGGAACCATTGTAATATCTTCTCAAGCTGATATTTTGGCCATGCTCATTGAACTTATCCAAGGCATTTCCAATCTCATCGATCTTTGATTTTTCCGCCCGAAAATTATAACGGAAGGACAATATTTTTCGATTTACAGGATCTTGGATTGGGGAATAGGTAAGCATTCCATTAAATCCTTGGGATTCCTGTATACCTAGGTTGGTCAATACATCAGGTATACCCAATGACCCAGGTACACCAATATTGATCAATAAAGGATCGGTCAACTTATGATAGAAATCTAGGTTGAAATTTAATTTTCTTTGGAAAAAACTGGCATCTAGCCCTATGTTCTTATCGATGGTGGTTTGCCATCTCAGATCAGGGTTTCCAAGGCCATCTAGGATCAAACTTTCGCCAAAGTAGCTAGCACTTGTATTCCCGAACATATAGGTGGTATAGGTTTGGTAAGCACTAAAGTTTTGATTTCCAGGATTTCCTATCGATCCCCTTATTTTCAATAGGTTGACTGCTTTGACATCTTTGAAAAAAGCTTCTTCGTGGATGTTCCAGGCTAGACCAGTAGACCAGGTATACGCATACCGTCTATTGGATCCGAACACCGATGAACCATTCAAGCGATAGGTAAGATCCATCAGATAGCGGTCTTTGAACGAGTAACCTGCATTGGCAAACACGCTATTGGAACGACTGATACTTTCCCTGTAGATAGGTTTTCCGCCTTCCAAGTAACTTTTAGCAAAGGCTGCGGTAACATAATTCCCTTTCGAAAAGCCTTGTGCGGCATATCCATTCAATAGGTTTTCGCTTGACATGAACCTAGAACCTACAACGGCATTGAAGCGATGGTATTGTTTAAATAGCATCCCAAAGGTTCCAGTCAATTCGCCTTCATATTGAAGGGCTTCATTGTTCTGGTAGGTCAATGACCCCCGTAATAATGGATCTATATTGTCAAAGCTGGAGTTTTCTGGTGAGGTAAAATTATCGGTTTCATTGGTGGATTTGGTGATGCCAAATCGGGCACGAAATCGTAAAGCGGCAGAAGGAATGTATTCTGCCATGAAATTGTTGTTGATGCTATTGCCTTTTGCGAGGTTCCTGCTGTTCAATCGGGCATTCCATAAAGGATTGACTATTCGTTCATCATCTAAATTGGCCAACCATTTTTCCACTTGACCTTCCGCATTGGTTTTCCGATAGTAGGGATTGGCAGCAGCATAGCTAGAAAATGGTACCAAAGGATCGCTTGAATTCATGTAATTGTACATCAATTTGTTGCTGAACTGAAACTTTTCCCTTCGGTACAAGAGATCAATATTTCCGCTGAAGGTATTTCTTTTCGATTCCTTCATTACTCCGGTGATGCCATTGTAATTGGCACCGATTCCGTAGCGCATATTATTGTCACCACCTTCAGCGTATATGGTCTGCCGTTGGTTGATACCAACCCTTAACGGTTCGCTCATCCAATAGGTGTTCACCCCACGTTCCACCTCTTCCAAACGGCTATTATAGAGCTCCCATTTTTTGATGGCTGCTTCGTTCCAGTAATCAAAATTATACCGCCCTGCCAATAGCTCAAACTGTAACTTCTCTTCCGCATTCATCAGGTTGTAACTGGAAAGATCTGGGAAAGAAGTATTGTAGTTACTGTTGTACGTAAGCCTTAATTGACCCGGAAGGGGTTGTTTAGTTTCGATGACTACGACACCGTTTGCTGCTTTTGAACCATAGATGGCTGTTGATGCAGCATCCTTCAGGATGGTAATGCTGGCGATACGCTCCATGTCGAGGTCCATGACTGTTCGCAGGGAGGTCTCGAAACCATCCAGGATAAACAGAGGCTGGTTAGGATCGACAGCGATTTCATCACGCAGACCAACCACACTACTTTTTCCACGGATTTCTAAGTCTGGTAGTCGGTTTGGATCGGATCCGAACTGGTTGTTTTCAATCATGGCGAACACTGGATCCAATGTTTTGAGACTTTGAATCACATTTACATTACCTACCGACTTTAAGTCTTTTCCGGTATAGGTGGTTGCAGATCCGGTAAAACTTTCTTTAGGTCTCGAGTAGATACCTGTTACGACCACATCCTGAATGATGTTTTCCGAAGGATCCAATTGGACCTGGAATGTTCGTTGGGAACCTATGTAGAAGGTTTTTGAATGATACCCGACAAAGGAAAACCGAATCGAATCATCCATGTTTGTTATTCGGATGGAAAATTGTCCCTGGCTGTCTGTAAAGACCGTGACATTGTTTCTTTTTGCCAATACAGTGGCATTTGAAATGGGGCTGCCGTTTTCATCGATCACCTTACCGTTCAATCGAACTTGTTGATTATCTGCTGTTGGTAAAGAGACCTCTCGGATTTCCGCTTTTTTTGGCTTTAAGATAATGGTCGTTCCTTTTATGGTATAGGAAAGGGGTTGATCCCGTAAAATAGTTTTTAAACTGGTTTCAATGGACGCTTGTTTAAGGTCTACGGAAATGGGTTTGCAATCCTTGATCAAACGGTCCTTATAAATAAAATCATAACCAGCCTGCTTTCTGATCTCCGAGAATATTTCAATCAATTTGGCATTATCTTTCTTGATGGTAATTTTTTGTGCAAGGGAATTGGCGGTCACTTGAAAGAAATTTAATACCAATAATATCATGGTTAATTTCATTGCTATTATAAGTTTTTTCATACATTTGGTTGTGGTTTAATACGTTACTGTTTGCTCCGCCAAGAGCAAATGGTAAAAAATCATTAAATAATTGGTTTATTATGCCCTTTTCTAGGGTCGAGATGATGTATTGATCACCGCTGGATGCACGCCAATGCTTCCAGCATTTTTTTTAATAGGGTATCTGTTCTTTCATGATTATAAATTGGTTTTTTTGGTTATTTGGATCGTATTATTTTTAAGCGTAAAGGATAGGTCGCTCGTGGCTTCTAAGATATGGGTGAGTTCGGAAAGGTTTTTTAACCTGGAAATCTGCCCGGTAAATGTTTGGGATAGATCGATATCCTTTTGATAAACAAACGATATCCCATACCATCTCGAGACTCTACGTAAGATGTTGATCAGGTTTTCCTGTTTGAAAATGAAATCCCCGTTTTTCCAGTCTATAACCTGTTCCACATCCACCTCTTTTACTAACATTTTATTACTGGATAGCCTTGATTGCTGGCCAGGGACCAATATAGTTGACCTTTCTTGGTTTGAATACAAAAGAGTAGGGGTAACCCGTACCGAACCTTCTATCAATGTCGTGTTGCAGAAGATTTCATCGGCATAACTTTTTATGTTGAAGTGCGTGCCTAGCACAGTGACATTTTGGTTTTTCGTTTTGACAATAAATGGACGCTTGGCATCCTTCTCGATTTCGAAATAGGCTTCTCCTGTTAATTCTACGATTCGTTGATCGTTTGGAAAGTGGGACGGAAACCGTAGCGAAGAGACCGAATTCAGCCATACTTTAGAACCATCCGGTAAGCTAACACGGTATTGTCCTTTTAAAGGAGTTTCCAATAGATGATAACTGATTTCACGGTTGTCTGTGATTTTGGGGTTATCATAAACCAATTCCCCTTTTTCTTGTTCGCTGAGGCTGACGCCAAAATCTATATCGGTTCCCATAGCAAGGTCGTTCAGCTCGATTTTCTTTCCATTTCCAAGGGTGAGGGTAGCCCGATCGCCTCCTGGTTCAACATCTTCCTTGTTATTTTTGGTTATAGATTGTTCGGCTGGGGTTTGTTGTTGGAAAAAATACATTCCCATTCCCAAACTTATAAGGATGACGGCCGCTGCGGCAATTCTTAATGGGCGTATTCGTTTTATTTTCGGGTGTTGAGGTTCAGCCTTTAGTTCCTTAACCGGGGTATTTGGCGTATGGGTATTTTGAAAATAATTCTCAAATTCTTTTTTNNCTATGATGTAATAGATCCGCTTCGGATAGACTGGAGGGGGCATCAGCATTTAAATCGTGAATCCAACGATGTAAAATCGCCAATTCCTTTGGGCTACACTTCCCCGCCTTGAATTTCTCCAACAGGTCTCTTGCTTCTTTCATTTTTTAGGTCTTTATAATCAAGACGGGAAAGATGGGGGGCATCAGGTACAAGAATTTTAATTTTTTTTAGGTTTAGAGGAATAGGGTGAAAAAAAGATGGGTGAATTGACCAAGTTTGGCTTTTAATTGCCGTAAAGCCCTCTTGATTTGGGTATCAACAGTATGGACGGATAATTCAAGTTCATTAGCAATCTCAGCATTGCTCATATTTCTATTTCTGCTCAACTGAAAAATGAGGCGCATCCGCTCAGGCATTAGGGAGATTTCATGATCTATCGCCTTCTGGATCTCTTTTTCTCGAATCAGATAATCAGATGGTGTTGCATGGTTTAGTAAATATTGTAAGGTATGGAGGTACTTTTCTTCCACTTCCTGATGGGCAAATAGATCGAGGATTCGATTTCGAATCGCTCTAAAAAGATAAGAGGTCAAGGATGATCTCAATACCAGGTCATGGCGTTTATTCCAGATTTTTATCAGCACGTCTTGGACAATATCCGCCGCTTCTAAAGGATTATTAATTTTTTTAAAAGTATAATTTAATAGGATGGAGTGGTATCTTTCATAGATTTCAGCAAATGCTCGCTGGTCTTCTTTCTTTAAAAGTAGAAATAAATCATTGTCTGATAATTCCGAATACAAAGACATGGGGAGCGGAAAAAATAAGGTTATTTAATTTCGAATAAACAGCTATTGATTGTTTATTAATTAACGAATTTAAATTAATTATTTTTTAATTCCTAAAAATGTTTTTATAATTCAAACGCCTCAAAAAAAAATGTTAGGTCATTCTGAGATTGCTTCGTCGTACCTCC
>DCOH01000046.1:79828-107659 GCA_002322865.1 Sphingobacterium sp. UBA1575
AACTGAGCTATGGCACCTTTTTTTGCTAATCCGTTACCGGACTTGCGATGCAAATGTACCGTCTTTTTTCGAATTCTAAAACTTTTCGCCCAAAAAGTTTATCCCATTTCAGCAATGTCTTGATTTTGATTGAGATAAAATTACACGAAATAAACATTGTGAATCGTGAATTAACGGTATCTTTGCAGCTCAATAAATTAATATGAGTAAAAAAGGAAGAGTATTGGTAGCAATGAGTGGGGGAGTGGATAGCTCCGTTGCTGCTGTCATGCTACACGAACAAGGGTATGAGGTCATCGGTATTACGATGAAAACATGGGATTATGCAAGTTCTGGTGGCTCTTCAAAGGAAACGGGTTGCTGTAGCTTGGATAGCATCAATGATGCCCGCATGCTGGCGGTAAACTATGGTTTCCCACATTATATTCTCGATATCCGCGATGAATTCGGCGACTTTGTGATTGATAATTTCGTGGATGAATATATTGCTGGTCGTACGCCAAATCCTTGCGTGTTATGTAACACCCACATCAAATGGGAAGCGTTGATGAAACGCGCTGATAAATTGGATTGTGAATTTATTGCAACAGGACATTATGCCAATATCAGGCAACATGATAATGGTCGCTATGTGATTTCCAAGGGTAAGGATGAGCATAAGGATCAATCTTACGTTCTTTGGGGGGTATCTCAAGAGAACCTTGCCAGGACGCAGTTCCCATTGGGGAAATTTGCGAAAGCTGAAATCCGTCAGATGGCGTTGGATATGGGGCAGAAAGAGCTCGCCAATAAATCGGAGAGTTATGAGATCTGTTTTGTTCCGGATAACGATTACCGTTCGTTCTTAAGACACAAAAGACCTACGTTGGATCAAGAGATTGGACCAGGGAACTTTTTGTTGTCGGATGGTACGGTGGTAGGGAAGCATATCGGCTATCCTTATTTCACGATCGGACAGCGTAAAGGTTTGGGGATTGCTTTGGGTAAACCGATGTTTGTGATCCAGATCCTTCCGGAAAGTAATTCGGTGGTGTTGGGTGAAGAGCATGAATTGGAAAGAACCCAAGCTTTTGTGAAGAATATTAATCTGGTGAAATATGCTTCGATTGAGGAGCCTATGGAGGCAATTACAAAGATTAGGTATAAGGATGCTGGTGCATTGTCTACTATTACCCAGCAAGGGGATATTATGAAGGTGGATTTTACGCATACGGTGAAGGGTATTGCGCCAGGACAATCTGCGGTGTTTTATGAAGGGGATGATTTGTTGGGCGGCGGATTTTTGATGAAGGAAGAGTTTTAGTGAGTTTTACTTGCTAGATAGAAATAGAAAAGGGATCCATTTTGGATCCCTTTTTTTTGTTTTCTCCGTCATGGAGAGGAGTTTTCCCCGTCATTGCGAGGANNCGAAGCAATCTTTCGATTAATGTAAAGATTGCTTCGTGCCTCGCAATGACGTTATAACTACCCTAACTTAGCAACTTCTTGCGCCAAATCAATGATCTTATTCGAATATCCCCACTCATTATCATACCATGAAACAACTTTCACGAAGTGATCATTCAAGGAAATACCAGCCTCTGCATCGAAGATGGAAGTACGAGGATCACCCAAGAAATCAGTAGAAACCACTGCATCTTCCGTATATCCTAAAATACCTCTTAATTCTCCCTCTGAAGCATCTTTCATTGCTTTTTTGATATCCTCATAAGAAGCTGCTTTTTCCAAACGTACCGTTAAATCCACTACAGAAACATCCGCCGTAGGAACGCGTAAAGACATACCTGTCAATTTACCTTTCAATTCCGGCAATACCAATCCAACTGCTTTTGCTGCACCAGTAGAAGAAGGGATGATGTTCTGGTAAGCACCACGTCCACCTCTCCAGTCTTTTGCTGAAGGACCATCCACTGTTTTTTGGGTTGCAGTAACTGCATGTACCGTAGTCATCAATCCTTCGACAATACCAAACTTATCGTTCAACACTTTCGCAAGAGGTGCTAAACAGTTCGTTGTACAAGAAGCATTCGATACGATTGTGTATTCTGCTTTAAGATCTTTATGGTTAACACCCATTACGAACGTAGGGGTATCATCTTTTGCAGGAGCAGACATGATTACTTTTTTCGCACCAGCATCAATATGTTTCTGGGCCAATTCTTTGGTCAAGAAGAAACCTGTCGATTCGATGATCACTTCAGCACCCACTTCATCCCATTTCAGGTTCGCAGGATCTTTCTCTGCAGTAATACGGATCTCTTTTCCGTTTACTACCAAATGTCCATCTTTCACTTCTACAGTACCATCGAATTTACCGTGTGTAGAATCGTATTTCAACATATATGCTAAGTAATCAGGCTCAACTAGGTCATTGATACCTACTACTTCAATATCGCTGCGTTTAACAGCAGCTCTAAAAGCTAAGCGGCCGATACGGCCAAATCCGTTAATTCCAATTTTCATTTCTAACTAATTTTTATTTAAATAATATTTTAATAGGTTTTGAACAGGTTCCCGTATAATCGTACCTATGGCCAGATGGTGATCTTGAACGATCTCCGTTAGCCAGTCGGCATAATTATTTGCCACCGAGCCTGTGAAGTTGATTGTTGCATCCGGATACGCTTCGGAAAGCGGTACCAAATAAGTTTTTACATATAGTTCCAATCCTTTTTTGATGATGCCCTCCATATAAGGATCGTCCTTGTTCTCCAGGATGAAATCCGCAAAAGAGGTCAAGAAGATGTTCGGATTGGGGGTATTGTAGGTTTTATCCAAAATTGTTTTACGATCTATGGCATGTTTCCGGAGGAACTTGTCCCGGAAGCCCGCAGGCATGGCCTCTGTCAGAAAATCCTTGAGGATCTGTCTGGCCTGCCAGTTGGTCGATGCTTCATCCGCAAGGATGTAGCCTAGGCCATAATTGTTTTCCGTGATTTTACGCCCATTATAATTGGCTGCATTCGATCCAGAACCAATGATTCCGATAATGCCTTTCTCGTTCCCAAATGTCGAAATGGCGGAAGCCAATACATCATGGCTCACCTTCACCTTCGCATTCTTGAAGAACTGGCTGAAAACCTTTTCGATCTTTTCCTGACGCTCGGTAGAGGAGGCGCCAGCACCAAAAAAGTAGATCTTACGGATCCTTTCGGCATTGTTGATCAATTGGGTGTTCTTATTGAGTAGTTGATAAATGAACCTTTCATCCTGTATATAAGGGTTGATACCCGTCGTACGGAAGCCATGGAGAATTCTACCTTTTTCTGCTAAACGCCAATCGGCGTACCTGGAGCCACTAAAAACTACTGCAATCATATGTTAAATGTTCATTACTTGGGAGATAGTGACCAACTCTTCATCCAGTTTGAATTCCTTGCCACGCAAGGCCTCTTCAAGACTGGTAGATACGATCTGGCTTCCGCGGATGCCCACTGTTGCACTTCTATTTCCTTTGATTAGTTCGTTTACCGCAAAGTATCCCATCCGGGTGGCAAGCACTCTATCGAAACTGCTTGGGGATCCGCCTCGCTGTAAATGTCCTAATATACTAACTTTTGTATCATAATAATCAAATTTTTCATTCACCCTTTTCGCTACATGGTAAGCTCCACCGTTCTTATCCCCTTCGGCCACAATAACGATCATAGAGGTCTTATTACGATGTTTTGCTGTTTCCAGCATCTCGATCAGTTCATCGATCGCTGTATCCTTTTCGGGTAGCATGATGGCTTCGGCACCACCGGCAACCCCAGCGTTCAAAGCGATACATCCGGAATCCCTTCCCATTACTTCAACGAAAAATAAACGATTATGTGATGCCGCAGTATCTTTAATTTTATCGATCGCATCAATTACCGTATTATTCGCAGTATCAAAGCCTAAGGTATAGTCAGAACCATATAGATCATTGTCGATGGTACCTGGTATACACATCACCGGAATATCGTATTCCTGCGAGAAGATTTCCGCTCCGGTAAAGGTTCCATCACCGCCGATAGCGACCAATGCATCAATCTCGGCTTCCTTAATATTTTCATAGGCTTTTTTACGGCCTTCAGGCGTCCGGAATTCCGGGCATCTTGCCGACTTCAACACAGTTCCTCCCTTTTGTAGGATAGAACTCACCGAACGGCTTACCATCTCCTTGAAATCCCCCTCGATCATCCCTTCATATCCTCTGTAAATGCCTGTAACTTTTAATCCATTATAGAGTGCAGTCCGGACTACTGCGCGAATTGCAGCGTTCATCCCGGGAGCATCACCCCCAGAAGTATAAACACCAATTCTTTTGATTTGCTTCATTAGGTCTTTCTTTTTTGATTTACGAATATAATGTGTATTTCTTACACTATTAAATTTTTTTAGTAAATTGTTTGTTTAATTAGTATTATTGTTGATAAATTCATGAGACTATATTAATCAGTTAAATAAGATTTAAATTTTGCAGACGTATTTTACCATTGATTGTGTCATACTGACATTTGACGAGGGTCAACTGAAAGTGTTATTGGCGGAACGTAACGAATATCCTTACAAAGATTGGTGGGCGCTTCCCGGATATTTTGTGAACAAATACGAAGAAATGGAAGATGCGGTTGCAAGGATTCTTTTCGAAATGACGGGCTTAAAGGATATCTACATGGACCAATTGGCCGCGTTTGCCGGTGTGAAGCGACATCCAGAAGGCCGTATCCTAACCGTGGCTTATATGGCCCTGGTGCAGATGGAAGATGTAAAGAATAAAATCGTTGCCATTTCTGATTATATGCGCCAATTAAAGTGGTTTTCAGTGGATGAACTTCCAGACCTGGCTTTTGACCACCGCGAGATCATCGAGCTGAGCTTAGATCGTTTAAAGAAGACAGTGGGTTATTCCACCACTCCTTATGAATTATTACCCTCCAAATTTACCCTTACCCAATTGCAACAGGTTTATGAAGCCTTGTTGAACAAGAAATTGGATAAAAGAAACTTCCGCAAGAAAATCAATAATTTAGGTTACCTCAAAGAACTTAATGAATTTCAGAAGGGGGTTTCCTATCGTGCGGCTAAGCTTTATGCCTTTGATAAGAAAAAGTTCCAAAAGCAATTCAATCAAGATTAATCTCTTCAATATGTAAATTACTGTTCGTATGTTATGAAAATGTTAATTCCCATTTTTATGACATAGGCATGATATTATTTATTTTCTATTCTTTACTTTTGAACAATTTTTAGAAAAAGTCAAAAATAACAAAAGTCAAAATGGAGAATCGTAAGGATCAGATCATCGAGGTGGCGCTAAAGCGCTTCTCACATTTTGGTTTCCACAAAACCACTATGAACGAGATTGCCGACGATCTACGAATTACTAAAGCAAATCTATATTATTATTATCCGGACAAACCATCCTTGATAATTGATGTTTTATGCAAGATCGCCGCTGATCTTCATGAGGCGGAAGTAACCATCGTTAATAAATACGATGGGGATATTTTAAAGGTGGTCAATGAAGTCATTGAAACGAGGTCTCGTTTCATGCGCAAATACTACCTGTTCCATATCAATGAGAATTTAGACTGGATCAAAGGTATCGATCTGACCGATACGATGGAGAAATTCTATAAAAGGGATGTGGAAGTATTGAAAAGCCTATTGAGCAAGGCTGTCGAGGCTGGAGAGTTGAAAATGGACAATATAGATGAAGCAGCTATTTGTTTAACGGAGATACAGAAAGGTATTGCCCTATTACATACCGTTGCGGATGTGATTACAGGCATTCCGAACGATAGCAATGTGGATAAAATATTAGAAAGCCAAAAAAGATCGGCAAAATTGATCTTCGATGGTAAAATAAATCGCAATTAACACCATGAAAAACATAAAAGTAATCGCACTAATGCTGTCTGGTATTTTTACCGGCACATTCTTACATGCGCAAGAAACCTTGACGTTGCAGGAGGCAGTCAAGTATGCGTTAGAAAACAAAGCGGAGGCAAAGAAATCAAAACTGGATGTGGAAAATTCAGAATACAAGATTGCTGAAGTACGTTCAGGGGCATTGCCGCAGATCAGCGGACAAGGATCCTTGACCTATAATCCATTGATTCAGAAAAGTGCATTGGATGGTGCCTTGATGGGAAGGCCAGGAGAGACGATCATGGTAGCATTTGGACAACCTTGGCAAGCTAATGCTGTGGTACAAGTTAGCCAACAGATCTTCAACCAATCCCTGTTCACCGGATTGAAGGCCGCTAAATCGACTCGCGAATTCTATCAGATCAACAACGAACTGACCGATGAGCAATTGATCGAGAAAGTTGCCAACGCGTATTACGAAGTTTACCAATCGGAAATGCAATTGCAGACGATTGAAAACAACCTACAGAATACCATCAAAACAAGAGATGTATTAAAAGGCTTGGTGGATGCTGGTTTAGCCAAGAAAATTGACCTTGATCGTGTGGAAGTGGCCATCAATAATCTTTTGGCTTCCAAACAACAGGTGATCAATGGGGCAGATCTTCGCGAAAATGCATTGAAATTCGCTATCGGAATGCCGATTACAGAAGAGATTGTCCTTCCGAAGGAAACCTTTGATATCAAAGCCGATTACCTAAGTGCGGAATTCAACTTGGATAACCGCACCGAGATCAAGTTATTGGATAAGCAGATCGAATTGTTGGAGCTGAACAAGAAAGCGATGATCTCCAACTATTACCCGAACCTTTCCTTTACCGGAAACTTGGGTTACCTAGGATTTGGACAGAAATTTCCAATTTTCAATAGCAACGCCAATTTCGCTCCTTACTCAGCGATCGGTCTGAACCTTTCCATCCCAATTTTTAATGGCGGAAAGACCAAGTCACAGATCAACCAGGCAAATGTAGAGATCCGCAAGGCACAGATAGATAAGGAAGATGCAAAATTAGGATTGAACCTTGCTGCTGAAAACGCAAGAGCACAGATCAAGAATAGTTTGATCACGGTAGATAATAACCGCCGAAACATCGAACTTGCCAGAAATGTGTTGTCCAATACGCAGAACAACTACCACAATGGATTGGCCACCTTGACCGAACTATTGGATGCAGAGAATGCTTTGGCAGATGCAGAAAATAACTTGAACACCTCTTTATTGAACTATAAAGTTGCGGAGATCCAATTGATCAAAGCGAACGGTAACATCAAATCTTTAATTAACGAATAATATAACACTCCATATGAAACGCGCAATAATAGCTATTATAGTAGTCGGGGCAGCCCTAGTAGGGATGTTCATGATTTTGAACAAGAACAAAAAGAAAGTAGAAGCAGAGACTGCCGTGGTAGCAGAGAAAAATGCTGCGGTAGCTGTACGTATTGATACCGCTCGTACAGAAGCGATGAACTTGGCTTACCAAGCCAATGGTACGTTTATGCCGAAACAAGAAGTTACCGTAGCTGCAGAAACAGGTGGCCGTGTAGTAAGAGTGTTGGTGGATGAAGGATCACGTGTTGGTGCAGGTCAAACCCTAGCGGTAGTAGAAGGAGATAAATTGAATGTAAATGTATCCAACNNTATTGCACAATCCAACCTTCAACGTTATCAGAGTGCATTATCAACTGGTGGTGTTACCCAAGCACAGGTAGATCAGATGCGTCTTCAATTTGAAAACGCAAAGAACAACTTGAAAAGTGCGAAATTAACTGCTGGTGATGTAACAATCAAAACTTCTGTTTCAGGTATCGTAAATTCCCGCAAGATTGAACCAGGTGCTTATGTAAGTCCAGGTACTCCGGCATTTGATATCGTTAATGTGAGCACCCTGAAATTGAGAGTGAATGTAGATGAGAAAAATGTGGCAACACTTCGCGTCGGACAGACAGTAGAAGTATTGGCTAGTGTATACAGCGACAAGAAATTTACAGGTAGAATTACGTTCATCGCACCTAAATCTGATGGTAGCTTGAACTTCCCTGTAGAGATCGAAATTGCTAACAACCCTAACAATGACCTTCGTGCAGGTATGTACGGAACAGCAGTATTCGGTGGTTCAGGAACTGCTTCCGCGTTGGTTATCCCTCGTACAGCTTTCGTAGGTTCCATCTCTGATAACAAGGTGTTTGTATTGAGAAATGGCAAAGCCATCGAAACAAAAGTTCAATCGGGTAGAAGCTTTGGTGATTTGATCGAAATCACAAGCGGTCTTCAAGCTGGCGATCAGGTGATCATCTCTGGTCAGATCAACTTGTTAGATCAAACTGCGGTTGAAGTTATTAAATAATTTGTGCTAAGTACGACAATTCTATTATGAAGATTACTGAAATATCGATAAAACGTCCCAGCCTGATCATCGTATTATTTATAATACTGACCTTGGGGGGGATATTCTCCTATACTCAGTTAGGGTATGAGTTGGTACCTAAGTTTGAGGTAAACGTAATTACCGTGCAGACTGTATATCCAGGTGCCTCGCCTACGGAGGTGGAAAATACTGTAACCAAAAAGATTGAAGATGCCGTCTCCTCCTTGGAGAACATCAAAAAATTGGAAGCTACTTCCATGGAAAACGTGTCGGTGGTATTGATCACCTTGAACGATGGAGCTGATGTCAACTTCTTGTTGACCGATGCCCAACGTAAGATCAACTCCATATTGAACGATTTACCTGATGATGTAGATGCGCCATCTTTGAATAAATTCTCCCTGGATGATGTCGCTATCATGAGTTTAGCGGTGACATCCAACCTATCGGAGAAACAACTTTACGACCTTTTGGACAATAAGATCCAACCAATCTTTGCGCGTATCAATGGTGTGGCGAAAGTAGACCTGATAGGTGGTGAAGAAAGAGAGATCCAGATTAGTGTGGATGCACAGAAATTGGAAGGATATGGCCTATCTATTGGTCAGATCCAGCAAGTTATCGGATCATCCAACCTCGATTTCCCTACGGGTAATGTGAGTACACGTGAAAACCGTACGACCATCCGTTTGGCCGGTAAAGTAACATCAATTGATGAATTGAGAAACCTGCCTATCACCACTCCGACTGGAACAACGATTTTCCTTCGTGATGTGGCCGATGTACAGGATGGTATCAAGGAGATCGAAAAGATCGCTCGTTTAGACCAGAAGAACACCATCATGTTACAGGTGTTCAAGCAGTCGGATGCGAATGCGGTGGAGGTATCCCGATTAGTAAAGGAAACTATTGCCACGGTAGAAACAGATTATTCGAAGGACAATGTGAAAGTGTTGTTGGCGAATGACTCGACAGATTATACCTTGAACGCAGCAAACAACGTAATCCATGACTTAATGATCGCGATTGCCTTGGTAGGTTTCATCATGCTATTCTTCTTGCATTCCTTGAGAAATGCGGCGATTACCATGGTGGCTATTCCATTATCTTTGATCGCAACCTTTATCGGATTATTGTTGATGGGCTATACCTTGAACTTAATGTCGCTTTTGGGACTTTCCCTAGTAGTAGGTATCCTTGTCGATGATGCGATCGTTGTTATCGAGAATATCCACCGCCATATGGAGATGGGTAAAAATAAGGTGCGTGCGGCTTATGATGGAGCAAAAGAGATTGGTTTTACCGTAACAGCGATTCCCTTGGTTATCGTGGTGGTATTCTTACCGACCGCGATGTCCTCTGGTTTGGTGGCTAATATCCTTGCGCAGTTCTGTGTTACGGTTATTATATCGACCTTACTATCTTTATTGGTATCTTTCTCGGTGGTGCCTTGGTTATATTCCCGTTTCGGAAAATTAGAGCATTTGAATCCGAACTCTTTCTTTGGAAAGATCATCCATGGATTTGAAGCTGGATTGACCAAATTCACCCACTGGATCACTGGCATCTTGGAATGGTCATTAAAGAACAGATGGACTAAATTAGGAACTTTATTTATCGCCTTTTTCCTTTTGGTAGGATCTTGTGCCCTGGTTCCTACAGGTTATATCGGTACTGACTTTTTCCCATCTTCGGATAAAGGGGAATACCTGATGCAGTTTGAGTTGGAGAAAGATGCTTCCCTAGAGAAGACCAACTTCCTGACCCAAAAAGCAGAGAATATCATTAAAAATAAACCAGAAGTGGAACGTATCATTACTACTGTAGGTCAGTCTTCAGATGGTATGAACTCTACTTCAGGAACACGTTATAAATCCGAGATCCACGTGATCATGAAGGATACCTATACCGAGAATTCAAAAGTTTATGCGGCAAGATTGCAGCGTGAATTGGAAAAAGAATTGGTAGGAGCGAAGGTAAAATTCGTGAGTATGGGATTGATGGGAGCTGAACAGGCACCATTGAAATTGACCGTGATCGGTTCTGACCTGAAAGATGCGACGGAATTTGCTGAAAAAGCAGCAGACCTTCTTCGTAAGGTCCCAGGAGCTACCAACGTGAAGTTGACTTCCGAAGGTGGTAACCCGGAGATCAATGTGCAGGTAGACCGCGAGAAAATGACTTCATTAGGTCTGGATGTGGCTACCGTTGGTATGACTATGCAAACGGCCTTCTCGGGTAATACAGATAATAAATTCCGTGCTGGAGATAATGAATATGATATCAATATCCGTTTCGATGAAGCCAGCCGTTCAAACATCGATGATGTGAGGGGATTGAAATTCATCAACAAACAAGGTGTACCTATTTCCTTAGAGCAATTTGCTACCGTAGGATACGGTTCAGGACCTTCCTTATTGGAGCGTCGTGATAAATCGCCAGCAGTTTCAGTTCAAGCTTCTCTTGTAGGTCGTACCTTAGGGGATGTAGCTGGAGAATGGAAAGACGAATTTTCTAAGTTAGAGCGTAAGCCAGGTGTTGTGTATATCTGGGGTGGTAATATGGAGAACCAAGAAGAAGGTTTTGGTACCTTAGGAGTGGCGCTATTGGCATCTATCCTGTTGGTATACCTGGTAATGGTTTCCTTGTATGATAGTTTCAGTACACCATTCGTCGTGATGTTCTCGATTCCACTATCCTTTATTGGAGCCTTGATCTTATTGGCATTGACAGGTCAATCCTTAAACATCTTTACCATCTTAGGTATCATCATGTTGATCGGTTTGGTGGCGAAGAATGCGATCCTATTGGTCGACTTTGCTAACCACCGGAAGGATAATGGGGATAATACCCACGATGCCTTGGTTGCTGCCAACCATGCCCGTCTTCGTCCGATCCTGATGACTACCATTGCGATGGTGTTCGGTATGATCCCGATTGCGATGGCAACTGGTGATGGTGCAGATATGAACAGAGGTTTAGCGATCGTAATTATCGGGGGTCTATTATCGTCCCTATTACTTACGTTGGTTGTAGTGCCTGTGGTCTATTCGTTGTTCGATAGTATGGGACGCCGTTGGGGAAGTAAAAAGAAAACCAACTACGCTGAACTTATTGATGCCGATTATGTTCCGAATGAACATTATGTGGATGAAATGGATGTGAAGCACAACTAGAACAATTTAAAAATCACATACTTAAAGGGGCTGATCGTAAAGATTCAGCCTCTTTTTTTTGAATTGTAGCTGAATGTTGATTATTTTGAAATAAATAGCTGCCATTCAAAACTTTCTACCCTAGAAACTTGTTCTGAAATTGATTAATTTTGCAGCAAATTCTAACGAAAAATGAAATTCTTTCTCACAACATGTTGTTTTATAGTGCTGGTGGGTTGTAAACAGCAGGCCGAAAAAAAGGTAGTGGAACAACCTATGGAACAGTTTGTTGAGCAGAAGGAAACAGAAGTTTTTGTAGAGCCAACACCCGAAGAGAAGGATGAGATCCTAGCCGTGATTGAAGGCTTGGATAACCGTGCATTTCCGTTGACCGATTCGACGAACTTCGATAATGTGGATAAAAAAGGGATCCATAATCCTGATTTTTTGAAACGGATCCATTTTGTAGCAGAAGAAGTTAATTTTAAGGATGTTCGGTTGCGCTATAGACTCAACTATTCGCCTGCCTACTATAGCATTGTATTGACCTATCCTTTAGGGGAACATGAAATCATAACAACCTTATTAAACATCAATAAACAAGGGAAAATAATCGATTTCTTGGATATTGCTTACGATGAGATTGCCGAATCAGCATTTCGCAAGGAGAGTGTGATGGAGAAGGATAGGGTAGTGCTTACCGATTGGAACTACATGTCCGAAGAACCGACAAAAACGGTTACTAATTATACCCTGACTTCCGAAGGTAGATTTGAGGAAGCTTCTTAGGTAGGTTTTTAACTATCCCCATTATCTACTGGTTTCAAACCATTTTTTGTCTTTTGTGTTTTAAGGATACATAAGATTGTAACTATACTGTAAGTAATCTGTAAGTGACTTGTAAGTGGCTTTTTGCACTTACAAGTCACTTACACCTCACTTACACCTCACTTAAACCTTGAAGAAAATATAAATACAACACATGGATAAACAGCGAAAAGAAGATAAAAAGAAGGGAAGTTTTTTCAAAAATACTTTTACGATTTTAAAAAACAGTGCATTAGGATTTATCAATGAGGATACGATGAAGTATAGTGCTTCCTTGGCGTATTATACTATTTTTTCCATAGGTCCTATTTTGGTGCTGATGATCTCTTTGGCTGGGATTTTTTATGGGGAAGATGCAATAAAGGGTAAATTATTTTCGGAGCTGAATGAACTGATCGGAAGAAATGCAGCACGACAGGTTCAGGAAATCATTAAAAACCTGGAACTTTCCGGGAAATCTTCCATGGCATTGATCATCAGTATTGTCACATTAATCATTGGTGCGACCACTGTTTTTGGGGATATTCAGAACTCCATCAACAAAATTTGGCATGTGCGGGCGAAACCGAAAAAAGGATGGTTGAAATTGATCATGGACCGTTTGTTATCCTCTTCCTTGGTCATTGGTTTAGGGTTTTTATTGGTAGTTACCTTGGTTATCAATGGGATTATCATAGCTTTTACCGATAACCTGTTGCGGTATTTTCCGGATATGGCTGTTCATGTGCTGGATATCATCAACTTTATGTTGACCTTTGGAATCATATTTTTACTGTTCTCGGTTATATTCAAGGTCCTGCCGGATGTTAATATCCAATGGAAACCGGTTAAAGCTGGGGCCTTATTCACTTCCGTCCTTTTTGTGATCGGGCGTTTGGGTATTGGCTTTTACCTTGCCAATTCGAATACCGCCACGACTTACGGTGCGGCAGGATCGATCGTATTGATCTTATTATGGGTGTATTATACCGCCGCCATCCTGTATTTTGGAGCAATTTTTACGAGGGAATATGCGACTTTCAAAAATTATCCGATAGAGCCATCGGAGTATGCGGTTCATGTAGAGATCAAAGAGATCGAGCGGAATGTCAAAGAAATTCCGCCCGCTCCACTTACTACCGACGAGACTGTGATCGAGAAGTAGGTTTATAGAATACTTTCACTCGTTTTTCCAGATCGATAATGATGGTTTCTGTGAAATCAATACCGGTCAATTGATTGATATGCATCAGCGCACCTGGAGAGAAAACATTGATCTCCATGATCTTGTCGCCTACGATATCCAATCCAACCAGGTACATATTATCTTCTTTTAGTTTTTTGGTCACTTTTTTAACCAATTTCAGCACATCATCCGTGATTTCTGCTTCTTGAGCCGATCCTCCCTGATGGATGTTGCTGCGGATTTCATCCGCAGATTGCACCCTTCTTACGGCGGCATATTTGCCATCAGCCATCAAAGGGGCACCATTCAGCAGGAAGAAACGGATATCGCCTTTTACCGCTTCTGGAAGGTATTCCTGAGCAATCACATAACCATCGCGGGCAATGGCTTCTACTGTTTGCTTCAGGTTCTGGGTTTCTCCGGATTTGATCATAAAGACATTCTTTCCGCCGGATCCTTTCAAAGGTTTAAGGATAATCTTGTCTCCTTGTTCTTTCAGGAATGCTGTAACATCTTCATGGTTTCTGGTGACCAAAGTCTTTGGTCGGATGGCTTTTGGGAAATTCTGTAAGTAGAGTTTATTGTTCGCTTCGATCAGGTTATCAGGGTCGTTGATGACAAATCCACCATTGCGTTTTACAAGCTGGGAAAACTGTATTCCTGCTGCAGAAGCCCATGGTCTTCCGATCATATCTAGGGTAGGGTCGAACCTTAACCAAAGTACTTCTACATCAGCCATATCAACCAGTTCCTTGGTCTTGGCTTTCAGGGTTTTCATGAACCTGGCTGCAGTAGGAACGGTTTCAGGTGGTTCCATTACGCGGCAGTGTGCCATAACCCGTTGTTCATCGCGGTAAACGAAATCTGCCAAGCCAATGTATAAAACGGTATGGCCTCTTTCCAATGCCTTTAAAGCCAATATGGTGGTGGTGAATTTCTCTTGTTCTTTATGGGTTTGATTGATCAAAAATGCAATTTTCATATTTGCGTTGAGTTTTTTCTTATAGTGATTTAATGTGTCAATTTAAAGATGGATGCTTTGGTTTTTACCTCTTTCCATTTATCCAAATATTCTGGGAACATGAACCTCGGGGTGATGGCCGGAGGGATCAAGATTTCTTTCTGTAGGAGGTCCTTGATGATCGGTAGGTAATCCTTTCGAATTTTCCCCATCATCAAGAGATGTACATTGTTGTTTTCCTTCAGGTATTCGATCAATTCCATAATCCCCTTGAGGTAGAGCATATCCTTGGTTAAACCGCCACCACGGTAAACCCGCATAACAATCTGGAAAGAAGTTTCATGTTTGAACCCAAATTGGTCGACTAACATCGCAAAGGTATCTGTAAAGGAATTTCCCAACAGCATATGTTGTACAGCAATAACCCTAGCCGCAATGATCCTTAACCGATCGTTGTTCAGACCATCGACAATATACTCTGATAGTACCGCCAAACCTTCCTGTAACTCTTCGTATCCTGGAACCCCCAAACTAAAAAGGTTCAATGGCTGCATCCTGCCATTGAAATAGGTTACGACATGGGTTCCGATCTCATGTTGGATAAGTGCTTTTGCCCGAGATTTTGTCAGTTTATATTCCTTACTGATGTTCAATGCCCCTCTATTGACCATAACCCCCGAAATATCTTCGCGGATACGGATGGGACAATTGAATTCCTGATTTTGTTGTTGCAGAAATTTAACTTCTTCCTTGGCCATTTTGGCGAATTCACTAGGTCCGATCCACTCTTCATTTTTGCTGGAAGCCGTTTCCGGTTCGGTCATCATCAATAGGGCCAAAGCGGAGTTGTATAATTTCTCTGAAACATTCCCGAACACCTGTAGGCTCCCATGCAGGAAATCTTCTTTTCCTCGATCGGCCAGCATGGTGATCATGGAATCCAATTCAGTCCTTTTGTCCCGAAAGATATAGGCCATCGTAGGATCATAGATATCTTCGATCCGGAGGTTGTACAACCTGCGTTTGACCAGATCGGGATCTACGTGCATAGGTCGGTAAAGGAATTTTGGTGTTTTCCAATATTTATCCTTTTTGAACTGCAACCAGGCTTCATGGGCATTCAGGGGAGTGACCATCAACAGGAAATCGAATTTCTTGCTCTCTTGGGCCAATGCATCATCGATCTCATTCATCATGGGAGTTAATTCCTGATGAACATTAATCTTTTGTGCGGTGGCATTGAGATGGGTATAGACCCGCAGGAACTCAAAGAAAAGCCTGGACAGGGATTTTGCCAATGTTTCCCGATAGGTACGCATCAATAGGGGCAGAACATTGTCGTCGTAATCGATGTAACGTTTTTTTATGGATATTCCCAAAAGTAAAACCTGTTTATTCTGAAGATACTTTTTGGAGAATAATGGAGGTAGGTTTTCGGGTTTTGGAATCTGGAGGTCCTTCGAAATGGCCACCGATAGTTCGGCCGTTTCCATTCGGATGTTCCTTTCAAAATATTCCGCAAGCGGTAGGATATCTTTCTGGCCGACATGCAAAAGGATATCATCCTTTTGGTTGGACTCCGATATCCAGGTTTCGATCAATAGGCAAGCACCAAATTCCTGTGCCAAGGATTCGGCAATCGGTTTTATCCACTCCTCCAGTGCAAACTCATCTTCTTTACATACAATGCTTGCATTTTCGGTCTTTGCCAAATCCGCAATCATTTTATCTTTTTTCCCGGTCTCGGGGACACGGTAAATAAAAATATAGGGAACTATTTTATTGAATATGAATTTACCGGCATTTGGAACTTGATAATGGATAGGAGTACGCTTATTGATCGCATTTAAAATACGTAAAAGTGCTTTATTCTTTTCCATCTTGGTGAAAATACTGGTTAAATACCGTCAATGATTTTAAGAGTAACTGTTTGCAGGCCATGATTTTGTGGTAATCGGGGTCACCGGTCCATTCATCCATAAAATCTTTCCGGAATTCGATCGCCAGCACGAAACCATAGTCCCCATAGAGCTGATTCATGGTCTGGGCAAAGTAACCCCCTTTGAACTTGACGTTTTCCCTTACATCGATGGCCTGACCGTTCAGTTCTTCGGCTGATATAAAGTTAATCAATTCATCCATTAATGGTCTCCACTTTTTGTTGAGGTGGATGGTGCCAAAATTGATCTCTGGATCTGTATCTATATTGATTTCTTGGTCAGGACCTTCGCGTTTGGCGTTATAGCTATGGATATCCAAGATAATGAAATGTCCAAATTGGGCGATGGTATCCTGGATCTTACTTTCGATGATTTCAAATATTTCGCGATGGTCATTACGGAGTTCACTGATTAATGCGAGCGGGAAATCATCTTTCCATACATTTAACCCCCATGCCTGTTCGGGTTTGAGGTAGATGGCATCTTCCAGGGTACGGTTGATGTCCAATTGAAAGCGTGAGCTTTCCATAATGAAGCGATTGCAGGGAAGTTCAGCGATCAGGGCCGTGAACGGATCCTCCTCCCGTAACCGTTCTTCCTCATTCAACAGTTGATAAGGCAGTAATTTTTCATCTATATCGTGGCCATCGTGAATAGCAAAAGTCCAGAATGGACTATCGGCCAATTTGATTTCATATTTTGTAAGCAAAGGCATAAAATTCTCCTTTAGGGATTATCTTATTAATAAACAATAAATTGTAGAAATAGTTTTATTTTTCCTATTTTCAGTTATCTAGATTTAAACCTTATGATCAACTTATTCCAAAAACCTTTATTAAAGAAATTAGCATTAGCCTGTTTACTATTTGGTTCAGTTTCCTCCCAAGCCTTGGGGCAGGGAAAAGACTGGAAAGAAAAATCCATCAATAACAAGGAAGAACGGATGGAATGGTGGAAGAACGACCGTTTCGGTATGTTCATCCATTGGGGCTTGTATGCCCTGCCAGCCCGACACGAGTGGGTTCAGCAGATCGAAAGGATCGACCATGAAACCTATAAGAAGAAATATTTTGATTTTTTTAATCCCGACTTATATAATCCGGAAGAATGGGCTTTAGCAGCCAAGAATGCAGGGATGAAGTATGTGGTGTTAACAGCAAAGCATCATGAAGGATTCTGTTTGTGGGATACGAAATCGAGCAATTTTAATGCGGCCAAAACACCTTATGGAAAAGATCTGTTGAAGCCTTTTGTGGAAGCCTGTCGGAAGAACGGATTGAAAGTAGGTTTCTATTTTTCAGTGATCGATTGGTATCATCCAGACTTTACCATTGATAATACGCATCCTTTGAGAGGAAATCAGGAGGCTATCGCTACGAATTCAGGTAAAAACATGGATAATTTCCGGAAGTACCTGAAAGACCAGGTTCGGGAATTGCTGGGTAATTATGGAAAGATCGATCTGTTGTTCTGGGATTTTTCCTATCCGGGGCCAAATGGCAAAGGAAATAAGGATTGGGACAGCGAAGGGCTGATCAAGTTGGCGCGCGAGCTGCAACCGAACATTATTATGAATGATCGTTTGGATATGGGTTCTGAAGCTTGGGGATGGGATTATAAAACGCCGGAGCAATTCATGCCGAATGAGTGGCCGACCTTTAATGGAGTGAGGGTTCCTTGGGAGACTTGCCAGACTTTTTCGGGGTCTTGGGGATACCATCGGGATGAGAACACGTGGAAGTCCTCCAACCAGCTTATCGCCATGCTGATCGAAGTGGTGAGTAAAGGTGGAAACCTGTTATTGAATGTGGGGCCGACGGCGAGAGGGAATTTTGATGATCGGGCAAATGACCGATTGGAAGCTATCGGGAAATGGATGAAATTCCACTCGGCATCGATTTATGGCTGTACTGAAGCGCCTGCGGATTTTCAGAAACCTGGTAATACCTTGTTGACTTATAATCCAAAAACCAAGCGGTTATATGTTCATTTATTGCAATATCCATTTAAAACCTTATACCTGCCAAACTTTAAAGGAAAGGTGAAATATGCGCAATTTCTGCATGATAACTCGGAGGTTAAATATACCTCCAGGACAAAATCCAGCGATGGGGAGCACATGGCGATTACGGCAGGAGAGAATGATCTGATCATGGATCTGCCGGTGGTAAAACCGAATGTGGAGCTTCCGGTTATTGAGTTGATATTGAACTGATCTAAAAATATTTGATAATAATCCACACAATATCAGGGGTTTATTGTTCGTTGTTTTAGTATAACCAGTTAAAAAAGGAGGTTATTATGAACCTAATTCAACGAATTGAATATTGGGGAGATCATCACCATCCAAGATGGATTGATTTCATCCGGATTGCACTCGGCATATTGATTTTTGCCAAAGGTGTGAGTTTTGTTATGGACAGGGATTCCGTGGCTGCATTAATTGAGCGAACGCATTTTCAGCTTTCTATTTGGGGAGCGGTTCATTATGTGGTGTTTGCGCATTTGGTAGGTGGTATTTTTATCATGCTGGGTTTTGCGACAAGGCTAGCGGCGTTGATACAGATCCCGATATTGATAGGTGCGGTGTTTTTTGTGAATATCACGCAGGGATTTAGTTTTCTTAATTCGGAGTTCTGGTTGTCGTTGGTGGTGTTGTTGTTGTTATGTTATTTTGTGGTGGTAGGTTCTGGTCCGATGTCTTTGGATAAGATGATGGATAAGCCAGGGTATAAGCGGGATATTTAGGAAAAATCCATTGCGATAAATACGTCATTGGGATAAATACGTCATTGCGAGGAACNNACGTGTAGTGCCTCCTCGCAATGACGTGTAGTGCCTCCTCGCAATGACGAAGGGGCCTGCAATAACGAGGTAATGCCTCCTCGCAATGACGGGGTTTTAATAATTCACACTCAACCCAATCCCATAACCCATGTCCGAATCATAATGACCTCGCACTCCAAAGTTCTTGGTCAAAATATACCTCAAATCCAGCATATACTCCTTATCCGTATTCACCATAAAGCCACCTCGCAACCTCTTTGTTAAAGGAATATCCTCCCGCATTAATCCCAACCTCAGCGTTCCATCATGATAAACCTCCGCCTGAAACCGAACCAACATCGGTAAAGTATAAGCAAAACCTGCACTGAACATCGCCCGTTCATCCTTACTATTCAATTGTCCGAAAAGATTTTTTTCTGCCTCCTGGTTTTCCATTTTCCGATACCGATAATCAAAACCTACAAAAGGCATAAACCACTGCATTTTCCCAATGTATCTTCCCAAATGGGTTTCCACCTCATAGCCATGCATCTTATTATAACCCAATCGCCATTCCGTGGTCAAGCTATACCTCGCATTATGGGCCATTAATTCCCCATCATTTCCATTCGTGGCAAAATCATTCTGGATCATGAAATGCGCCATATTGCTTTCCTTTTGGAGCATGGGATATCCCATCCGCTCATTAGGAAGGTAAGGATTGGGAGCTTGGTTCTCCGTGCTGAAAACACGGCCCATTCCCGCCATCATATGATAAAGAATATGGCAGTGGAAAAACCAATCGCCTTCCGCATTGGATTCAAATTCAATGGTATCAGTTTCCATCGGCATAATATCCAGTACATTTTTTAAAGGAGCATATTCGCCTTGTCCATTGATCACTCGGAAATCATGACCATGGAGATGCATAGGATGCCTCATCATGGAATTATTATACATAGTGATCCGTAAAACTTCACCCTTCTTGATCAGGATCTTATCCGATTCGTCCAACACCCTATTGTCCAGACTCCAAACATAGCGGTTCATATTTCCGGTCAGCTCGAAATGCAGGTTTCGCACAGGCGCATCCTTAGGAAGCGTGGTAGGATTAGTCGATTTCAACATCGCATAATTCAAGGTCTTGATGTTTCCAGACCCTTGATGACTTCCCATGTCATGCCTTTCATGATCCTCAGTCTGCTGATCTTCCATTTCCGGATACATCACTGTATTCATATCCATTTTCTGAAGGGTCATTTTCATGCCCATATCATCCAGATCCCCGTTCATCTTCATCATGTCGTTCATCATCTTCATCCCCTCGAAATACTTAAGGGTAGGAAGGGGAGCGACCAACTGTTTGATGCCATTCCCTAAATAAATGGAAGAATTTCCTGTCCGATCCTCTGGAGTAGCCATGAATTCATAGGAAAAGCCATCTTCCGGAATGGTCACTACCACATCGTAGGTTTCTGAAACCCCAACGATCAAGCGATCAACCTCCACCGGTTCTACGTCATTTCCATCATTGGCAATCACAGTGATCTTACCTCCCGCATAGGTCAACCAAAAATAGGAGGAAGCCCCCGCATTGATCACTCGCAGCCTAACCTTATCACCTGCTTTGAAATCCGGATACACTTTTTCAGAACCCCCGTTGATGAGAAATTTATTGTAATAGACATCGCTCACGTCCATCGCCAGCATGCGTTTCCACTCATTCGTTACTTTGGTCTTGAAATGTCCGGCCTGGATCGCTTCTGCATAACTCTGTACGGCGTTCTTTTTGATGGCAAACCAATCATTTGCATTGTGCAACATCCGATGTACATTATCCGGATCCAGATCAGTCCATTCGCTCAGCACCAAGGGGATGGATGGAATATCGTCTATTCCTTTCCGGAAAGTTGGATCGCCCTTCTTTTTATTGAAAATGAGGGCTCCATACATGCCTAATTGCTCCTGCATGCCCGAATGGCTGTGGTACCAATAGGTGCCATTCTGTTTGATCGGAAAACGATATACAAAAGGTTCATCGGTCTTAATGGGCATCTGGGTCAAAAAAGGAACCCCATCTTCTTTATTAGGCAGGAACACCCCATGCCAATGTAGGGATGTTCCTGCTTTCATTTTATTATGGACATGCACTTCTGCGGTATCACCTTCTGTAAAAGTTAATGTCGGCATGGGAATGCCACCATTCACCGAAATCCCTTTCTTTGGGTTTCCGCTGAAGTTGACCATGGTATCCCTTACATAAAGATCATATCGAACCACTTGTTGTGCATCCGCGGGAAAATACAGGACTGCCATGAAGAGGAGCAGGATGTATTTTGTTAGATTTCTCATATCTTTTCTTTTACCGAACCACAGGTCAACATTTTACTGCCGAAATAAGGGTTTTTGATCTCTTGTTCTGAACTTAACCAAGACGCACCTTTGTTGTTGTTTGCCATCGGGCAGAATTGCCAATAAAGCGGCTTTTCTGCTTTGGCTACCTTGGCCAAGCTGTAAAGATTATTGGAAAGGTTGATGAAAGTTGCGCGTTGCTTATCGATGGATTTCTCAGCAGCGATAGTGGATGCATCTTTATCCAATGATTTATAGACTTTCATCCAAGCATCGTGTTCAGATTTCCCCAACTTAGCCATATCCACTTGTTGGATTGCCTTACTTAATTCTTTGGCGTGAGAAGCCGCTGTATTCGCGTTGCTTGCCACTAAGGCATCTTTAAGCCCAAGATAATGGCCATAAACCGTATTCAGACTGCTTTCCTTGCTGTTGTTCATTTCATGACCTGCATGCGCTGCATGATCATTTTTAGCAGTATGCCCTGCATGATCACTCTGAGCAGTATGCCCTGCATGATCTTCTTTTGCAACCGCCGTTTCATGATCTCTTTCATATAAACAACACTCATGCAATTTAGCATACACATCGTCAGGGGCACGGAATGATTCATTATCATAACCTGCCTGCGCGATTTTCTTCAAAATGGCCTCTTTTGATGTTTTTGTCTTATCGAAACTGATGCTTGCTGTTTGGCTGTCCGCATCCCAATTCACCACCGAAACATCTTTCTCATTTCCTGCTTTTTCAATGGTTTTTTTGCACATTCCGCAATTACCCTTGATACTTGCTGTTATGGTTTCCTGGTTCTTGATTTGAGCCTGTAATGCTCCAATTCCTAATACACTGATGAAGATATAAATCGTTAATTTTTTCATTTTCTTAAATTTTTAATACATAAAATAGCCGTCATACCGTTGGGTAATGACATCCATAGAAAGGCTAGTGATTCCTCCGAATACATCCATATTCGTAAGAATTTCTACCTAAATAAATAAACTGAAATAGATTAGGCTATTTTAGGAGGAGTAAAAATTTTAGAAAATCCAGCACTGGAAAGCGGCTGGTTATAGAAATGATATTCAACAATATTTTCAATTGCAATGAATTGAAAATCTAAATGCTGCACCAATAAGAAGGTATGCTGTACCATCGGGATAATGCAACAGCATGGTCCGTCGGAAGAACAACAGTTTTTATTCGGAGAGGCATGCTCTTTATCTTTAGGAGCTTGATCTGTAGAAGTCTGTTTTTTGGTGTTTTCTTGCTGAGCATGCGTACAGCTCATTTCTTTTTTGTGGGATGAATGCTCTTTACAGGCCGACGATTGTTTTGGAACAAGGATCCAAAACATCATGATGATCGGTATGTAGAGCAATTTCAACATGTCTTTATAACGACAAATCTAAAGAAATGTTTTTAATTTTTCCTATTTGGAATGTCACATGTGCCGTTGACCCCACAACCCATATTGAATAAAGGTAAAATACTGAACAGTACCCCAATACCAGCGATCAACCATTGTTCTGCTTTGACGCCTTGGATCACAATGAGTATTCCCATTATTAGCCGTAGGAAGCGCATAATGGTCCATTGACTTAAATATATTTTAATCATTTCCATTTTTCATTTTTAAGATGATAAACAATTCATTTCCTTGTCGTTCCGGTATACTGTTCCGGCAGGGCTCCATCACACAGATGTCCATTGATTTCTCGAACAGCGGTCTATATTCTGCCTCCGATCCGCCGAAAGGAGGGCCCTGTCTTTGGAATTGGGTGTTGAACATTACACCGACCAACCGACCATCTGCCTTTAAAAGTTCTGCCATTTTAGAAACATAGCTTGGTCTTAGCGCAGGATCCAAAGCACAGAAAAACGTCTGTTCGAGGATAAGGTCGTAGCGTCCTTCCAATTCGAAAAAATCCCCATGGATGATTCGGATACCTTCCTTCCCTGCGAACTTTTCCTTCACCAATTCCACAGCCTTCTCTGCTATGTCGATGACGGTGATATTGTTAAACCCTTGCTCCAATAAATAGGCCGCCTCATAGGCATTTCCACAGCCTGGAATCAGGATGGAAATCCCTTTGTTCTCCAAACCATTTATATAGTCAACCAATGGGGTGGAGGCATAACCGATATCCCAGCCCAATTGATGATGCAGCCATCTACTATTCCAATATCCTTGATCAAGTGTTTCGCTCATTTCCTTATAGCTTCAAAATTCGTAAAAAATTGCTTGTTGTTTTGTAACCTAGGTTACCTGGTAAAAGCATATTCCATTTTTACCATATCAAATCCCTCTGCCCAATAATCCTTTTTTCTTTCCACTTCCACAAAACCATGCTTTGCATAAAAATCATCTGCCAATTGGGAAGTTCGAACAGATATATGATTAATAGCCGGATTGCTCAATATATGCCCCAATCGAAACTGCATTAACCTGGATCCCAAACCTTGTTGATGCCTATCGGCGGATATAAAATCCCAGCTCAGTTTGGCAAGGTTTTCTGCTAGCTCATAGTTGATGCCTGCCCCCGCAACCACTTTACCATCTACCTCTAAAACGAAATAATCTTCCAGTTCCTTATCCAGATAGGATTTAAAATCCTCCAATTCATCCGGATGGAAATAGGTTGGAATATTGGATTTCAGAACCTTCAATAAAGATTCCCGATCTCTTGTATCATAGGGACGAATGTTAATTTCCATTTCTATAAGAAATTATTGGTTGAACCGTTCGAATATCTGCCAGTATTTGTCTTTGAAAATATCCGCCGTGATCTCCACTCGATCATTGAACTGCGTTCCTAGCCAATCTGCAATCTTAGCGGGCATCCGGTAATCTTTGCAGGCAAAAAACAGCTCACATTTTCCATCACCTATTTCTCGACCGATATAGATATAACCTTCCAGATTGGGTAATAATTGTAAGGTCAGTTTATCGATCTCTCCCAAGAGGTCATAATCCTCTTGATTGGGCATGCCCGATTCATCGACCTCTTGGAAGTTGATCATTAATACCAATATCCAAGGGTGGGAGGCTTTATTGTCCCAATTCAAGGCGCCTGTGTTGATAGTAGATATGATGGGAGTATCGTCATCCAATATCGTTTCAAAACCGGAATAGCTATCGTTTTCATCAGAATAGGTTATATCCTGGTATTTTTCCACAAATTCTTTTTCCCGCCAATTGATGTATTCCGGTAGTTTTTCAACCGGAATTTCTTCGGGAACTTCTTCTTCGGGACCAACCACCTGGATGCGGTCGATTTTTTCGATCATGGTTTCTTCGCCCAAAAAATTGTCCAGGAAAATATAGACCCCATTCACGATTTCATCGGTCAATTCTTCTCTCCAATCTTTATAGATCATGACCAGATCTATCTCATCTGGATAGGCGGGGGGATTTTTCGGATAGAAGCTGATATTACTTTTACTGAACACCAGGTCCATCATCCTGATCTCAAAAGAAGGGATGTTGGTAGGCGGTTTAAGGGCTTTGAAGCTCCAATGCTCGATCTCGGGTGCTGCCGCCACGATTTCTTCCGCCAGGTAAACGTTCTGTATATTCCCATCGGGTGTAAAGATCAATTCCGCGACATAATCATTCTCAATGCCTATCAAGAAAAACAGTCCCAGATCCAATTCTTCGATCTTCGGTGCTAGAATGGCAATTAAATTCTCCTCTACGTTTTCTCTAGCCCTCAAGGTCTGGAGAAAGTTTTCACTATTATCCTTGAACCAATTCCAAAACGATTGGTATTGGGAGTTTTCTATCCTGCTCAGTTCTTCGTATAGACTCATAGGCTAAATATATAAAAAAAAAGGCCTAATAGCATTTGCTAATAGGCCTTTCGTATTTTTTTAATCTACTTATACCAAAGGAGCCGGAGCTTCTTCATCGAACAAAGGAAGTTCCTTGATGATGTTGTACCAAGTGATGATTTTTTTGATATCAGAAGAGTATACACGTTCTTCATCGTGGTTAGGGGCAACTTCACGGAAAAAATTACGTAAAGTAGCGCCATCAGCCTTTACATCTGGAGTTTCCACATTATTGGTTTTGATGGTTTCAAAAATATCCAATAAACGGATTTCCTCATCTTCTCCATAGATGGTGATGTCTTCCAATGTTGCCATTTTGGTTGTAGAAAGGTTTACTACAGATTTCAGCTTGCTAGCGTCTAAGGTTTCCAATACGAAACCACCTTTATTTTGTCCGATTAATTTGAACAGACCTGGTTTACCAGTAACTGATACTAATCCTCTTAAATTCATGGGTATAAAACGTTATTAATCTTCGATTATTTCAATTCCTAAGATTCTGTCGCCTTGACGGATATCATCCACTACAGCCACATTTTCGATCACTTTTCCGAAACAGGTGTGGTTGCGGTCAAGGTGAGCGGTATTGTTACGACTATGGCAGATAAAGAATTGAGAACCTCCAGTATTGCGGCCTGCATGAGCCATGGATAATACACCACGGTCATGGTATTGGTTCTCACCCGTCAATTCACAATCAATTTTGTAGCCAGGACCACCGGTTCCCGGAACACCAGTTGCACCTTCGCGGGTGTTTGGACATCCACCTTGGATCACAAAATCAGGGATTACACGGTGGAAAGTTAATCCATCATAATATCCTGATTTAGCTAACTTGATAAAGTTTGCCACCGTATTTGGAGCGTCTGCTGTGTAGAATTCCACAGTCATGTCGCCTTTTTCAGTCTTAATAATTGCTTTACTCATAGTCTTCAAAATTATTGAAATAAGTCACAAAGATACATTTTCTCGTACTATTTTTCTATCTTTAAGCAGATAGGGTTCTTAGCGTCTTGATAATCAGTCATATGGAAAAAATGGTGATCCGCGAATGGGCGGAGGCAGATAGACCTAGAGAAAAACTATTGACCTTGGGGAGAAGGGCCGTAACGAATGCCGAGCTATTGGCGATTTTATTGGGTTCCGGTTCGACGGAAGAAACGGCCGTTGAACTATGCAAAAGGATATTGCTCAGTGTGGATAATAACCTCCTCAGATTATCCCGATTGGAAGTGAATGACTTGTGCAGATTTAAGGGGATAGGAACCGCGAAGGCGGTCAGTATCATAGCCGCATTGGAACTGGGCAGAAGGAGGCAGGAAACGGATGGAACCCTTCAGGAACCATTGAACAACAGTAAATTGGCCTATACCTATATCAAGGACCAATTGCAGGACCTGCCGCATGAAGAATTCTGGGTAATCTATCTTTCCATTTCCTGTAAACCTTTGGACAGGCAACAGATCAGCCGTGGTGGAAATGATTTTACACCTGTTGATATCCGGATTATTCTCCGGCATGCCCTTATCAACCAAGCGCATTCTCTTATTTTGGTCCACAACCATCCCTCTGGTACTTTTTAACCAAGTGAAGCTGACAAAGAACTCACCAAGAAAATACAAGCGGCAGCATAAACAATGGATATATACGTGATAGACCACCTGATCATCACCGATTCCAATTATTATAGTTTTAAAGATGAAATGCTGATCTAGTTCTTTCTTACCATACATCAATGCGTAGACAAACCAATATAGGCATCTTTGTGTTATAAAATTGGAGGAAAACAAAATGGCAAAATACACATTGCATAAAGCAGATTCTAGAGGTGATGCGAACCATGGATGGTTGCATTCTAGACATACATTCAGTTTTGCTGGATATTACAATGCCGAACGCATGAACTTCGGAGCGTTAAGGGTATTGAACGATGATTATGTGGCTGGAGGCATGGGTTTTGGAAGACACCCCCACAGTAATATGGAAATCATTTCGATTCCATTGGAGGGTGAATTAGCGCATAACGATAGCATGGGTACCGGTTCGGTGATCAAAAAAGGAGATATTCAGGTGATGAGTGCTGGAACGGGGATTGAACATAGTGAATATAACCACAGCGAGACAAATCCGGTGAAATTCCTGCAGATCTGGTTGATTCCGAATAAGCAGAACGTAGAGCCAAGATATGATCAATTGAGCATTGATTTTGATAAGGCAAAAAATAATTTTTTGCAGATATTATCTCCGGAGAAGGATGATGATGGGGTTTGGATACACCAGAATGCTTGGTTCCATTGGGCTGATTTCTCGGCTGGTTATGAACGGGAATATGTATTGAAGGATAAGCATAATGGATTATATGTTTTTGTGTTGAAAGGGGATGTGGAGGTTTCTGGACATAAATTGGAGAGCAGGGATGGTTTAGGTATTGTTGGGGAAGAGCATGTGACGATTAAGGCAGATACTCAAGCAGAATTTCTGTTGATGGAAGTTCCTGTTTAATGTTTAATTGAGTCCCGTCATTGTTAAGCACCACGCGTCTTTGCGAGGAGGCACGACGAAG
>DCOH01000015.1 GCA_002322865.1 Sphingobacterium sp. UBA1575
TATTTACATTAATTTACACTTAAATGAATTAATATTGAGCAATCAATTTTCTTAACCATGAAATACATGCTGTTTCTCCTGATATGGTTGGGGCTAACTACCACCATACAGGCACAGGTGAAACTATCCGGTAAAATAACCGACAAAACAAAGAATGAAGGGTTGCAGGATGTTACCCTACTCCTTCTCCATACCAAAGACTCCACCCGAACTAGTATAAAATCAAACGATAAGGGAGAATTTTCTTTCGAAAAAGTTAACCCTGGCAATTACCAATTAACGGCAACCCTATTGGGGTTTAAGCGCAGCGACATGTTGGTTACGGTTGCTGATAAAGCCATGAACCTGAATCTATCCATGGAACCTGGAGAGATCATGATCGAGGAGATTGCCATTACGGCCCCACCTACTGTGGCTGGANNCAAGAATTTTCAGACCAGGGAGTATGCCGATGCCGACGAAATGGTGGCTCAAGTGCCTGGCGTAGTGATCGACGAGAATGGGAATGTAAAAGCCCATGGGGAAGATGTAAAAAGGATCTTGGTGGACGGAAAGGAATTCTTCACTTCCGATCCTCGAATTGCTTTAAAGAATCTACCGGCGGATATTATCGACAAACTACAGATCATCGATGAGCGTAGTGAACAGTCGAGATTCTCCGGATTTGATGATGGAAAACGGAATAAAGTGATCAATATCGTCACCAAACCAGANNAGGGCGATGCGGATAAATTTGCGATCAACACCGCGCTGAATGCCTTTAATGGGGACCGGAAAATGTCGATAGCCCTTATGGCCAATAACATCAATGAAACGGACCTGGGTTCTGTTGGGCGTGGTGGTTCACGGAATGGAAACAGCAACACGGAAAATGGACTTACCGATACCTATGCAGGGGCAGCGAATTATACCAACTCCTTTCTGGATAAAAAACTGGAAGTGAATGCCAACTATAATTTCCGGAAATCCAATACCAACAATGATATTTTGAATGATATTGAATTCCTCAGCTCGGGCAGAGAGAACCAATTCCAGAATTCCCATAATATCTCCGAGGCCATCAATAATGAGCATACCTTAGGCGGAAGGTTCAAATGGCGATTGGATAGCATGAACAATTTGGATTTTAATCCGAACATGTCCTTGAGATGGAACGATCGATTAAATTCTACGCAGAGTAATACCTCCTATAACAAGACCGATCCGATCAATAATGTGGATCGGAGGAACGACAACTCGAGCAACAACTTCAATTTCGGCGGAAACCTGACCTATATGCACCGTTTTAAGGCACCTGGACAGACCATAAGCTTGAACATCGATGGAAATAAAAGTAGCAATGATGCGCTTGGTCAAACATTGGCCTTCAATGAGTATTATAGAAACGCTGTGTTGCAGCGAAGCGACACCATCAATAGGCAGAACGCCACCTATGGTTATGGCTCTGGATTCAATAGCCGGTTGAGTTTTACCAAAAACATCAATCACCTGTCGAGGTTACAGGCTAATTATGGCTTCCGGAACACCAGTAATTATTCCGATCGGAAGACCTTGGAGTTTTTAGCCGAAACCGGTCAATACGAAGAATTGAACCAACGGTTGTCCAATGAATTCCGAAACGACTTCAACCATCATTCGATTGGGGTTTCCTATTCTTATAATAAAAGGGATACTTTACGGATACAGGCAGGGGTGGAATACGAGCGTGGCGTGCGTGTCAATGATCGAACAGTTCCTTATGATTTAAGAACCGTTGCCGATTTTGGTAGTTTCTTGCCAAATTTCAATACAACCTATTTCTTTACCAAGGAACGGACGATCGAATTTACCTACAACACCAATACCAATGTTCCGTCTATCTCTGATCTGCAGGATTACCTCAACAATGAAAACCCCTTGAATATTTCAACAGGAAATCCGGATCTGAAACAGGAGTATAGCAATGCCTTAAAGTTAAATTATCGGGATGTAAACAAGGTTAATGGCCGAAGTTTTACAACGAATGCTACATTTAATTTCATCAACAACAGCATTGTTGATAATGAATTTAGAACAGATACCAGCATCATCCTTTTTGATGATATCGAATTGGGGGCAGGCGGACGTTTTAATTCCAGAACAAATGTGGATGGGGTCTATTCCTTGAATTCTCAGACGAGTTATGGTCTTCCAATTAAAAAACTTGGCTTCAATGTGAATGCGACTACGAATCTATTTTATAATAAAAGAAAAAGCTTCCTGAATTCTGTACTGACGCCAAACCAAACCTTTGGCTTTTCGCAAGGAATTTCCCTGAACAGTAATTTTGATAGAAGGTATACGATTTCTGTAGGCTATGACCTGTCTTCCAGATTTATTGAGAACCCAAGCAATACGATCAATCCGAAATACAACATCATCAATCATCGATTCAATTCGCGAGCAACCATCGAATTGTTCAAGAGCTTCTTGATCGGTTATCAGTTGGTTTATATCAATAACGGAGCGATCCAGAATAATAATTCCACCTCCGCCAATTCGCAGAACATCGACTTGACCTTATTGAATGCTTCTTTGGGTTATAAATTCTTACGAAGAAAGAATGCGGAACTTTCCATTAAGGGATTCGACCTGTTGAATAATGCGAAGAACATCAATAGGAATGTTGGCGCTACATCCATTACAAACTCCACGTCACAGACCTTGAATAGGTATTTCTTATTGAACCTAACCTATAACATCCGCAATTTTGGAGGTCGAAGTTCAGCACCACCGGAAGGAAGATCCGAAGGTCAAAGAGGAGATCGCGGAGATCGCGGCGGAAATAGAAATGAGCGTGGCGGTAATCAAGGAGGAGGTTTCCAAGGCGGTGGTAACCGAGGAGGAAGATTTTAATTCACGAATAGTTGTGATTAGACAGGCGGATTATTTACAGTAATAATCCGCCTGCTTGTATAAATTCATTTTTCTTTTCCATAAAAGCACCCTTGTCAATAGCTCTGGTCGCTTTGGAAATGATGCTGGTTTTAAATCCTTCCGCAAGTGCATCCATCGCTGTAAAGTAAACACAATAATCAGCAGCCAATCCGCAGACATGCACTTCATCCACTTTCCTTGCCTTTAAATAGCCCGCTAATCCGGTATCCTTCCTTTTTCCGTTATCAAAAAAGCCTGAATAGCTATCGATATTTCTTTCCATGCCCTTTCTGAAAATTGCTTCTACCCTATCCATATTTAGATCTTCGGAAAATTCAGCCCCATAGGATCCTTGCACGCAATGGTCGGGCCATAGGACCTGTTCCAACCCAAATAGGTCGATCACTTCAAAAGGTAATTTCCCCTCATGTTGGCTGGCAAAACTCAAGTGATTATCCGGATGCCAATCTTGGGTAGCAACCAGCAGGTCATAATCTTTCTGTATATAATTTATCACCGGTATGATCTCATCACCTTTGGCAACCGCAAGGGAGCCTCCAGGAAGGAAATCGTATTGTACATCAACAATTATTAGCGCTTTCATACTTAAATTTACAAATAATCCTTAATCTAAGGACAGCATATACCCTACCCCGCGGATATTGGTAATCTTGATCCTTTCATCGCCTGAAAGGTATTTACGGATCCGGCTGATAAATACATCCAGACTTCTGCCTGTAAAATAGGTGTCGTTTGTCCAGTAGGTGCGGATGATTTCATCCCTTGGCAGGACCTTATCCTTACTTTCGATCAGTCTTTTCAGTAATTCTGCCTCTCGATAGGAAAGTTTTTCGGTTTCATCGCCTATACTCAAGGTGTTTTTCAGGGTATCCAAGGTGTAGTTCCCGATCACAAATTTATTATTGGACATGCCCTGTCCATTTTTCTTTAAAGCCGCTTCGATCCGAACGATCAGTTCCTCAATCTTAAATGGCTTGCGAATATAATCATTGGCTCCCAACTTGAATCCCTTCACCACATCGTCGGTCTGCGTCATGGCGGTTAAGAAAATAATGGGTGTATGCAGATCTGTTTTCCTGATTTCCTTGGCAACGGTAAATCCATCCATTAAGGGCATCATGACATCGAGGATAATGATATCAGGTTTATATTTCTGATGGAAAACCAATGCCTGCTGACCGTTCAATACATGTCGGACCATAAATCCATGGGCTTCTAAGCTATCGGTAACAATCATGGCCAAGCTTTCCTCGTCCTCTACATATAATACATTGATCATTTTGTCTCTTTCGGTAAATTAACAATAAAGGTACTTCCATTACCCTCCTCGCTACGCAATTCGATGGTGCCATGATGTTGGGTAACAATCTGTTTCACGTAAGCCAAGCCCAATCCAAACCCTTTTACATTGTGGATATTTCCAGAAGGAACCCGGAAGAACAGGTCGAAAACCTCTTTTTGATAAGACTTGGAGATCCCGATTCCATTATCCTGGATGCTCACTTCTACCCCTTGGTCCCTTCCCTGGATCTTAATCAGGATCTGCACATCATCTGCCGCATATTTGATCGCATTGTCCAATAAGTTACTGAAAACATTTTTAATATGCGCAGGATCAGCAAAAACCCCGTAACTTTCCACGTTGGTTTCAATGTTTATGCTAACTGCTTTTTTGGCAAAAAGTTGGGCATTTTCCTTGCATTCCTTCAGAAGCGCAACCACATCCACCCAACTTTTCTCGAGAAGAACACCATTGGTTTCCGCTACATCCACCTGCAATACCCGTTCGATCATATCGGATAGATGTTCCAGCTCATGTCTGGAAATCCTGAAATACCTGTCCATCCTTTCCTTGTCGTTCATGGCGCCATAACGCTCTAAGGACTCCACTGCTGCCATAACCGTAGAAACCGGGGTTTTCAGTTCGTGGGTCATGTTGTTCACAAAGGCTTTCCGCATCTTTGCCAATTGGTTCTGCTTTTTGATGGTATCCAACAGGTAGATAAAGGTTCCGATCATTAAACAGATCAGGAGAACCACAATGACCACCTGCCAAAGGATGGATTTTAGAAGGTATAACCAAGGATTATCAAAGTCCAGCTCCAGGTATTTGTTCTCCCCGGCATCGACCATGGTCGGCCTGGTTTTATTTTCCTTGAACCGCTCTTTATAAAATCTTCCGTTGCGTTCGTTTTCATTTGGCAGTTTAAGCAGGCTTAATTTAAAGGGGGTATACATTCCTCTTTCTTTTAAAGCGACGGTCAATCTGTTGGATATCGTATCCAATACCTCATCGCTCCAATTGATATTTCGAAAGACAAAGGAGGAGATAAAATGTCGACTCATTCGGGGTTTACCGTTGGCTAGGCTATCGTTGGTCGTTCGGTCGTTATTCTGCCTCCGTCCGAAATTTTCATTTTCAAAAATAGCTTTGACAGAGTCCACATTGATTATCGGATATTTTTTCTTGATGGCCATGCTGATCCGATCCACCCTTCCTCTGCGTTGGTTCTGGTTATCCTTCTGTATTTCAGCCTCGTTATCTTGATAAAAATCCTGAATGACATCGAATAGCTCATGCTCCGCCGTACCCAAATAAAATTGCTTTCGAATCTGATAACTCCCATACAACCAGACACTCAGCACCAAAATGATCCCTGAGGCCGTTAGGACGATGGCAAGCATCAATATTTTATAGTTTTTTAACATAATTAAAACAAATTTAAATTAGTAGATTTGCACGGCATAAAGAATTTGATGCTTTTAACAATTTATAACACTGATTAACAGTTAGACAATTTGATTGTCGCAGATCAGCGGTTTTAACCGTTAATAAAAGCAAAAGATAGGGGAAATTGCGTGATTTTTAACAAAATATAACAATGAATAACAATTCTCTTTCTATACTTTTGCATGACTAATGAATTTATGATTAAAAATTTACGTTTTTCTCTTTTTGCTACTTTCAGTCTAAGCGCTGTATTATTCTTATCCGGTTGTGATAAGGATATGGCGATTTCGTTGAAGAACGACAATATTGATAATTTGAACGTTTCCTCCGTCGACACTTTGTCTGCTGTGGTTTCTACGGTTCAAATGCCTACTATTCCAACTGCTGCTACTGGTACCTTATTAATTGGTAAAGTTTCTCAGCCGATAATCGGTTCATTGACTTCCAATACCTTTTTCAGGCTTAACCCAGCAGGGATTACGAATGATTTTCCAACTACGGCAAAATTTGACTCCTTGAATTTGGTTATCCGCCCAAGCAACAATCGTTACGCATATGGCGATACCAGCAAAATACAGAAGTTTTATGTTCACCGTTTGACGCAAGCGTTAGAAACGACAACCTTGAACCCTTCTCCGACTGGAATTTCCTTTCCTATCTACTATCCGGGAGCAACAATTTTTGCACATCAATCCTTCAATTACGATGCAAATGCATTGGGATCAGTTAGTTTCCGACCACACATGAGAAAAGTGGACACCTTATCCGTGAGGCTTTCTGATGCGGTAGGAACTGAATTCTTCCAAAAGATTAAGAACAATGATGTAGCTTTCAATTCGGCATCCAATTTCCAAGAATATTTTAAAGGATTGACCATACGTCCAGATGCAGGCAATACAGCCATGTTAGGATTTAAGGATACCTTAGAAGTAAGGATCAATTATTCTTATGTGGGAACCGATGGTTTTAGAAAAAAAGGGGTGAAAACCTTGAATATGGCTGATAAATCCGTTCAATATAATAATATTGTAGCGGATAGAACAGGAACAGAATTCGAAGCTTTGACAACGACAAATCCTCTTCCTAGTGCCGAAACCAACGGAATCTCCTATATCCAGGCCGGTTCAGGAGTAGCAACGCAGATCAGTTTTCCAGCGCTGCGTGATTTTATGCAGCAATCTGGCATTGCCATCAATAAAGCAGAATTAGAAATAGAAATCGCATCCTCTCATTTAGGATATTATACCGCAGCCCCACAACCTGTTCTTTATACCACAGATATGGGCGTACCGACTAATTTCTTGCCTGTTCCATTTACCAACACGGTTCAGACAGGAACGTATATTTTGGGAAATAACACGGGTAAACCTGGGAAATATGTGTTCAACATGATCCAATATATCCGTACAGTGAACCTTCCTGATGCTCAAAATAAATCATTATACTTATCTTTGGGCAATCCAGCTTTATTCAGCACAGGAAACACCAGTATTTTGGCGACCCAAAACAATCAACCGAAAGTTAAATTAAATATCGTATATACAAAATTTAAATAGTCTATGAATAAGAAAAACTGGCTAGTACTATTTTTAGTAGCCACTTTAGCAATTACATCCTTCAATTCCTGTAAAAAAGATGATGAGGACAAAACGGAAACAGGACCTACTGAATGGACTCGCTCAGCCGTATTTCCAGAAGATCCAAGAAATGGAGCTTCAACCTTCACGATAAAAGATGTTGCCTATGTGGTAGGTGGTTATTTAAAAACGAATGAAGTATTAAATGACAACCATGCATTTGATGGTTCTCAATGGAGTACAAAGGCTAATTTTATTGGCCCTGCTAGACATAGTGCGGTAGGTTTTTCAGTAAACGATCAAGGCTATGTAGGTTTAGGATACGGTGGTGACGCTGTAGGTGCATTGAAAGATTTCTACAAATATAACCCAGTAGCTAACTCTTGGACAAAAGTTGCTGATTTCCCTGGTGAAGCTCGCTTCGGAGCAGTTGCTTTCGCTCTTGGAAACAATGCTTACGTTGGTTTAGGTGCAACATCTACAGACAAAACGTTCAGTGATTTCTACAAATACGATGCAAATGCAAATACTTGGACAAAAATTGAAACTCCATTTACCTACAAAAAAGCGTATGCTTATGCATTCGTAATCAATAATGTAGCGTACGTTGGTGGTGGTTATTCTAATGGTGTACCTACAGATGATTTCTATAAATTTGATGGTACTACTTGGACTAAATTACCTAGTTTGAAAACAGACAACTATGATGCTAGACGTTTCAATGCCGCTTCTTTTGTGGTAGGAAACTATGGTTATGTGGTAAGTGGCCGTTCTGCATCAGGTATTGTGAATACTGTATGGAAATTCGATCCTTCTAACAACACATGGACCGACAAACACGAATCATTGCCTTCTGCTCGTGAAAAAGCTGTTGGCTTTGCGGTGAAAGGAAAAGGATACATCACTACTGGTTCTACTGGAACTAGCTTCTTTGATGACAACTGGGAGTTTACTCCTGTTAGATAATATTTTTGATATTACGATAAAAAAGGACGGCAATTGCCGTCCTTTTTTTTGTTCTAGGTCGATGTTAGCATCGACTCTTTATTCGGTTTAGATTAACCCTTTTTTGTTCAATAATTCAGCTACCTGTACGGCATTTGTTGCTGCTCCTTTGCGCAGGTTATCTGCCACGATCCAAAGGTTCACTGTTTTGTCCTGGGATTCGTCTCTACGGATACGTCCAACGAACACCTCATCCTTCCCATGTGCATCCTTAGGCATTGGGTATTCCAATTTCGCAGGATTATCCACAACGATTACGCCTTCTTGTTCAGCCAAGGCAGCTCTTAGTTCATCTAGATCAAAATCATTCTCAAATTCGATGTTTACCGACTCCGAGTGTCCACCCATAACAGGGATACGAACCGTAGTTGCTGTAACCTTAATGCTGTCATCGCCCATGATCTTGTTCGTTTCTTTGATCATCTTCATCTCCTCTTTTGTATATCCATTATCTTGGAATACATCAATATGAGGAATGACGTTTAGATCGATCGGATATGGATAAGCCATTTCTCCTTCTACTCCCTTACGCTCGTTCATCAATTGGTCTACTGCTTTTACACCGGTTCCTGTTACGGATTGGTAAGTAGAAACAACAACACGTTTGATTTTATATTTTTCATGCAAAGGCTTCATCACCACTACCATTTGAATGGTAGAACAGTTCGGATTTGCGATAATCTTATCTTCTGCTGTAAGCACATCACCATTTACTTCTGGAACCACCAACTTTTTGGATGGATCCATACGCCAGGCAGAGGAGTTGTCAATCACAGTGATACCCGCATCTGCAAATAAAGGGGCAAATTCGGTAGAGGTACCACCCCCAGCCGAAAACAAAGCAACATCCGGCTTCAGTGCAATAGCTTCCGTAGGCGTCACAACCTTATACTTCTTTCCCTTGAATTCGATTTCCTTACCCTTACTTCTTTCTGAAGCTACTGGAATCAATTCTGATACTGGGAAATTACGTTCCGCTAATACGGTCAACATTTCTGACCCGACAAGTCCCGTCGCGCCTACTACTGCAACTTTCATTTAGTTTTTACTTTAAAAAATTTATAAAAAAATAGATCTTAATTAATTAATTCAAGAAAACAAACTTAATAAATTCAAAGGAGTTATCTGCATAATATTTAGCAATTTACAATGTAAAACAGTGCTTCCAAAACATTATTCAATAAGCAGTGGATTTCCATGAAATATATTCAGTATTTAGACAAATGTCTTGATAAATTGTCATTTTCCCTATAATCATACGATTGCGTAAAATCACAAATATCCATCATATTCAGCCATTTAATTGGTATTTTCGCATTTATGTTCTCTCAATAGGAGAATTTAGGATTCATTTAAATAAAATTTATCTCCAATAGCATGAAAGAATGCATTTTGATGATCGGTGCGAACGGTCAAATCGGTTCAGAACTAGCAGCTGCGCTAAGATTAAAGTTTGGAAATGAAAACGTGATCACTTCCGACATCCGCGAACCACAAGCCATTGCATCGGGGGAAATCTTCGAAACCCTAAATGTGTTGGATAAGGAAGCTATCAAAGCCCTTATCGTAAAATATAAACCAACCCAGATTTATTTATTGGCAGCCATGCTTTCAGCAACTGGCGAGAAATACCCTCAAAAAGCTTGGGACTTGAACATGAACGGCCTTTTGAACGTATTGGACCTTGCGGTTGAATTTGGTATCAAAAAGATTTTCTGGCCAAGCTCTATTGCGGTTTTCGGACCACATTCACCAAAAGTGGATACGCCTCAGTACTGTGTGATGGACCCGAACAGCATCTACGGCATCAGCAAATTGGCTGGTGAACGTCTATGTGAATATTATCACGAGAAATTCGGATTGGATATCCGTTCAGTACGTTATCCTGGAATCATTTCCTGGAGAACGGAACCAGGAGGTGGTACAACGGATTATGCAGTCCACATCTTCTTTGAAGCGATCCGTCAGGGCAAATACACGTCCTTCTTATCCGAAGGAACGGAACTTCCGATGTTGTACATGGACGATGCCGTTCGTGGAACGATTGAGTTGATGGATGCCGATCCATCGAAATTGAGCATCCGTTCAAGCTATAACCTGGCAGGAATTAGTTTCACTCCGAGAGAAATAGCTGAAGAAATTAAAAAAATTCTACCTAATTTTGAGATATCCTATTCAGACAACGATCCACGTCAATCGATTGCGGACTCCTGGCCAAAGAGCATCAATGATGAGCAAGCAAGAAACGATTGGGGATGGAAACCAACGTTTGATCTGACAGCAATGACAAAAAATATGTTAGATAATCTTAAAATTAAATTACAATAAAATGGGTAGAGCTTTCGAATTTAGAAAAGAAAGAAAATTCAAACGCTGGGCCAAGATGGCCGTTCAGTTTACACGACTTGGGAAAGAAATTGCCATAGCGGTAAAAGAAGGCGGTCCTCACCCGGAAAACAACTCCCGCTTACGTACGGCGATCCAAAACGCCAAAGCTGTAAACATGCCTAAAGACCGTGTGGAGGCTGCTATCAAGCGTGCATCAGAAAAGGATGCGAAAGGATACGAGGAATTTGTATACGAAGGATATGGCCCGCATGGCGTTCCTGTATTGATCGAAACCGCTACAGATAATACCAATAGAACAGTTGCCAACGTGCGCAGTTATTTTACCAAAGCTGGTGGTTCCTTAGGAAAGACCGGTTCTTTGGATTTTATCTTTAACCGTAAATCCATCTTCCGTTTCCCTGCTACAGAGGAATTGGATGTGGAAGAACTGGAATTGGAATTGATAGATGGTGGATTAGAGGAATTGTATGTGGAGGCTGATGAAGAAGGAAACGATGTGGTTGTGGTTCAGACTTCTTTTGAGGACTTCGGAAATATGCAACGCCTTTTAGAAGAAAAAGGGATTGAGGTGAGTTCTGCGAAGTTGGAGCGTATTGCCCTATCTCATACCACATTGACCGAAGAACAGGCTGCAGATGTCTTGAAATTGATCGATAAGATCGAAGAAGATGATGATGTGCAAGCGGTTTACCACAATATGGATTAATCTTATTTATAGGATTGTAGGAATGGAGGGTTTATATCCTCCATTTCTTTTAAGCGGTATTTCATCCTTGAATCAGTAAGTTTGTACTATGTTAACTTTTACGGAGTTTTTCACGAAAAAGAAGATTGATATTATTGCGCTTCAAAAGTCTAGACCGGATTTGTATCAGGAATTCGATCGGGATTATGCGTTAATGGGTGAAAAAAGCTTTGATCATAGTAAGAAATTCTGGTTCAATAGGTTGCGCAAGGAATATCTGCTGGAGGAAATTGAGATTCCTGCGGAGGAGAAAAAAGAGGGTGTTAAGCCTGATGTTACAAGTTCGGCAAAGGTTGAAAGCAAGTCTCCAGAGGTTTCTGATCCAGGGAATACAACTGCAAAACCTGCAGGATTTAAACCTCGATTCAAAGCTACAAGCATTAAAAAGCCAGCAGAAATCGAAACTCCGAAGAAAGAAGAAGAAAACCCTCCTGTCGCTGCAGAAAAATCTACAGAGGATGAGAAGAAACCGGTTAAACCGGCTGGATTCAAACCAAGGTTTAAGGCTTCCAATCTTCCAAAGCCAGCGGTTACAGAAACTCCCAAAATAGAAGAAAGTACAGATTCTGTAAAACCGGAAGAACCTATTGTAGAGGTCTCTCCTTCGGAAGAACCTACCGTGGAAGAGAAAAAAGCTGTGAAACCAGCTGGATTCAAGCCAAGGTTTAAAGCCTCTAATCTCCCTAAGAAATTGGAGGATAAACCTGAAGAGGGAAAAACCAATAAAACCGAAGACAAAAAAGACAAAGAAGATGATAATTAGGTAGATACCTGATTACACTTAGGAATATTTTCATATTTTTATACCCCAAAGTCAACGAATAATTATGTTAAAAGAAGAAAGGCAAGCCTACATCATACATCAGATCAATATCCACAATAAGGTATTGTCTTCAGATTTAAGTGTTCAATTAAACGTTTCAGAGGATACGATCCGAAGAGATCTGAATGAATTAGCAGAGAGTGGGCAAGTCCTAAAAGTTTATGGCGGTGCGCTTTCGAGGTCTTTCCAATACCCTTTCCAAGAAGGAAACGTATATGCAAAAGAGGCAAAAAAAGAGATTGCTTCTAAGGCTATAACCCTGATCAAGAGCGGGATGACCGTGCTTGTAGGTGGAGGAACCAGCATGATTGAATTGGCCCGATTGGTACCCAAAGATGTGCAATGTACCTTTTTTACCATTAGTCCTTTGGTGGCCTTGGAATTGGCAGAAAAAGAGAATATTGAGGTGATTTTATTGGGTGGAAAATTATCCAGGAATACAAATGTGGTAACAGGTTCTCAGGTGATCAACGAGCTATCGGAGATCAAGGTGGATCTGTGTTTATTGGGAACAAACAGTCTTTCTGTAGAGGAAGGGATCACGGATTCGGATTGGGAGGTTGTACAGATCAAGAAGGCGATGATCAAGTGTTCCAAAAAGCTTGGGGTATTGAGTATTGTGGAGAAATTGAATTCAAATCAGAAGATGCGGGTGTGTCCTTTAAAGGATATTAATTATTTGATTACGGATCTTGACCCGAAACACCCCAGCTTGAAGGATTTTAGCAATCAGATTACGGTTATTTAGGGAGATTGGTTTTTCGGAAGGTTTATTTTCGGAAGATTGGTTTATTGGAAGATTAGTTAGAAAGATTGCTTCGTCGTACCTCCTCGCAATGACGCAAGACCTCGGAACGACGCAAGACCTCGCAATCACGCGGGAGGCTATGCAAAGACAAGGCCTTATTTATCAGACATTTTTTTACGAATGGCTCTTTCGACGAGCCATTTGTTGCTTTCGATAAACAGGTTATGCCAGATCATGTTATAATCCACCTTACGGTTAAAAATACTGCGTTTAAGATGTTTTAAAATCCCTTTCGGAGAATAGCTCATTAAACCATTAAATGGTTTTGCATAATATCCGAGATGATGCTTATCCCACTCCTTTACAGCAAAGCGGTTTACCAAATCCAGGTAATCATTTCCTTCCAATTTTTCTTGCAGATTCCCCAACAGCTCCTTTGATGCAGCTTTTGAAAGCAGATCCAGTTTAGTCCCCTTCTTTTCTACCACATGCATCTGATATCCCGAAAGTTCCTTTCCTTCAAATTGCAGCTCTAATAATCCCCCGGTATTCCACTGCGGATGGTTTGATGGATAATCAAAATAAAAATTACCCAAGCTGTAACAGATGAGTTTCCCTTTATAGGTTTCCATTCCTTGAAGCACATGCGGATGATGGGCAACAACCACATCAGCGCCAGCTTCGATCAATTCCTGATAACGTGATTTCCATTCCGGAATAGGAACATCCAACAATTCCACACCAGCATGCACCTGAACGATCAATACATCCACCTTTTCTTTACAGCGTCTTATTTTTTCATCAACACCTTCGGCATTCACCCAGGCATGACCGTAAGATCGATCTCCGTTCAATGCCCCATAACCATTCTCACCAAATGCCATAAAAGCAAACTTCACCCCTTCCATCTCCCGAACAACAGGCTCCAGAGCCTCCCGTTCATCACCTACTCCAACCACATCGCCCTTTTTAAATAAGGAAATGGTCTTTTTTAAGGCTTCTTTTCCATAATCGTTGATATGGTTATTGGCCAAAGAAAATAGATTAAAGCCTTCCTGATACAGCCAATTGACCGACTCTTCATGCTGACAAACATGCGGTCCGGTTTTGGCAATAGCCTTTCCATAGCCAGCAACAGGCGCTTCAAAATTGCAGGACAATACCGTGGCAGTAGCCAATAACTGCTTTAAATCAGCAGAAAATTCGGGTTTGCTGTTCATCACTACATCGCCGGCAAAAAGAAATTTATGTTGTTTAGGCATGCTTGTCTCTCTTATTTAATAGAATCTCGATCGGTTTTATAGTAATATAAGCAAAATAAGCTTCCAGCAGTTCATTCTTTACTCCCAATAATTTAAGGACACCCTTAACCTTAGGAGTGTGCATCAAAGTCTGGAAAGCCCTTTCCTTTTTGCCAATATGCTGAATCTTACTGTTTATCCATTCCAGGTAAGCTGGTTTTAGGTATTCCTTTAACAGGTCCACATCCAAAGGTGCCAGGTCTTCATGCAACAAGGAATAGTAATTCAGCGAGTTCTGATAGGTATATTTATGTTTCTCCTCTTCAAAAAGCAGATTATTTTTCCGGAAGAAATCCCTTTGCCAATTTCTGTTCTCTTTTCTTTCCTTTGGCAGGTTCAACATCGCCAGAGCGATCTCTTCCTCCACGAAAGGGGAATATCCAGGGAATCCCATTTTGGAAGGCACCGAGATCAGGTATTGCAACAACATCATCTTGGTTCGCATGGCAGTAATGATCCGGAAATCAGCATCCTTCAGGTGTTCCTTCTGTTTATCAAAAACGGGCTCCACAATGGATAGGTAATCCACATCCATCGCCAACTTGGAGTTGGCACTCATCCCATGGGTATAGCCCAAGGTTCTATATTCCTGAGCAGAATGGATCATTGGTACATGTACCGCTCCGGCCCAGGCATCACCGATAATCCCACTTAATAAGTGGAGTTTTTTGAAGTTCTCTTTTTCCTTAATTTTTTGATAGAACTCCATATGGTAAGTTCCCGATGCGCCTACGGCAGGCCCAAATTGTTCATACCACTGCTCCATATACACATTGAAAATGCCCAAAGGAATTCTGGACCATTGTGTGCCCAAGCGTTCGGACAATAAACCCGCATACACCGATTCCCGAGAAAGCCCCTGGTTAAAGGACGTTCCGTAGGTATAGGCATGGATACGAGATTTATCATCGATCAGCACATTCATTAGTCGGGAATCAAATCCTCCACTGGTCGGTATCAGAATGTCTTCCTCAAAACCAGAAGCCCAGTTGTTCAATGATTGATGCAGCTTGGCAAACACATCATCTTCTTGGCTTTTTTTACCAATCATTTGGATGGTGGAATCGGATTCTTCCCTAACTTCCAATTTTCCATCATTCAACAGCAGGGACTGATTCGGCAATAAAAATCGAACATATTTAACCGGAGTATGCCCAAATACACTGTATCCGAAATCGAGGTAGGCTGCCAATCCTTCTTGATCGATCTCTAAATTGGCATAATCAATTACCTCATTGATGTCCTGGCTGAATTTTCCAGTTTTCTCATGGTAAAATACCGTTTCGTAACCAACCCAATTTCCTTTTGCAACTTCCATTAAACTTTTTTAGATATTTTCTTTTTTGCCAAATCCAGCACCTCCATCCAAATCTGGTTTTTAATGAAATGGTTGATGCCGATGTAAATCAAAGCGAATATAAGGGTTTGTGCCACCAATAGGAACAAGTTATTACTAATCCAACCAAAATATAGCGGCAAATAAGCAATCACCGCAGCGAGCAAGCTAATCAGAAAAGAAGGAATCAGGTCTTTTGCCTGGGCAAAGATGGTGTATCCATATACTTTTACACTCATGCTGGCAGCAATGATATAACACAGGATGCGAATAGCCAATTGACCAAAAACAACCGCTAATAGGCCATGCTGGTAGGTGAAAAAGAAAATCCCCACTGCAGATCCAACCTTAATAACTTCCAGCACCAGCGCGAATTTCGACTTACCCTTGATATTCAGAAAATTCACGTTCATATCCGTTAAGGAAATGAATAAACCTGCAAAACAGAGCCATTGGAACAGCGGAATGGCATCATTCCATTTTTCCTTTAAGAGCGTCTGGAAAGCTGGTTCGGCAACACAAATAGCCAGAAAACTTACCGGAAAAAGTAGGAATGCCAACGAAGACATGGTTTTGCGGCAAGCATTCAAAAAGCGTGGGAAATCATCCTGTAATGGAGTCAGGGTAGATAAGGTGGTGCCTTGTACCACGGAAGAAATCAGTAGATTAGGCGATTCACCCAATTTATTTGCCATACCATAAATACCCACATCCTCGGTGGAATAATTCATTTTCAATAAATTATTGTACAAAGGGCTCAAGAGTTTCCCTAACAGGTTGGAGATCATGAAGGAGATGGAAAATCCCCAATGCGTCCGCATGGACTCCTTACTGAACGATAAATCCAACTTCCAGTTTCCCCATACCCACAGTAAGACGGACCGGAAAAAGGCATACAGTACGGCTTGCAATAAAAGCCCCCAAAAGCCCAATCCCATCCAGGCCAAAAACACGACCACGATGGCAGAGCCCAATACCGCAATAAAGTTTACCCTGGCCGTCAGGTTGAACTGAAAGCTCTTGAGCATCTTTACATATTGGACAATCCCAAAGGCTTGGACCAAAATCTGCAGGAATAAAACCCGGGCATATAGGGTGAGGTTATTGATCTGGTAGAGCTCTTCCAGATAAGGCGCAGCAATAAAAAGGATCAGATAAATAGCTCCACTAACCAGTAGGTTGAAGACAAACATGGTGGAATAGTCGACATCCTTAACCACTTTTGAACGCACGAGCGATGTCGCTAAGCCCGAATCCACCAAGGAAGTAGCAATGGTGGTAAAGATAGCCAGGACATAAATGACCCCAAAATCATCAGGAGCGAAGATTCTTGCCAGTACAATGGTGGTCAGATTGGTTATGACCTGATAGCCAAACCGATCGATGGCATTCCAAAAAAGCCCCTTAATGGTTATGTTTTTTGCGTTTTCGCTCATGAAATGGTATAATGAGCAAATTTAGGAAAGATTCCGACTTTATCTCCATATATTTGATTTTGAATTGATTGATTTTCGAGCATACATGTTAGCACCGATCGCACTTTTTGTTTATAATAGACCCCAACATACGAGAAAAACATTGACAGCTTTAGAGGCCAACCCTTTGGCAGAAGAATCTGACCTGTATATTTTTTCGGATGGACCCAAATCAGCAAATGATATCGACATGGTGAACCAGGTTCGTTCTTTAATAAGAGAGCCTTGGAAATTCAAACACATCTACATTATCGAACGGGCGCAGAATAAAGGTTTGGCCAACAGTATTATCGATGGTGTCACGCAAGTCATTCAAAAACACGGCAGGATCATTGTCCTCGAGGATGATCTGGAAACTTCGCCATTTGCCCTCCAATATTTTAACGATGCACTGAACAGATATGAAGATGAAGAGCGGGTCATGGAGATATCGGGTTATATGTATCCCGTAGAAAGGCCGAAAAGCCTACAGCAATCTTTCTTCTTTCGGGTAGCCAATAGCTGGGGCTGGGCAACCTGGGAAAGAGCATGGAAACATTTCAACCCAGATATTGAAGAATTGACCAAAGATTTTAAGCGTAAAGACCGGAAAACTTTCAGTGTGGACGGAACGGAGAATTTCTGGAAACAAGTACAGCAATTTAAGGCTGGAAAGATCAATTCCTGGGCCATTCGTTGGTATCTATCCATATTCAATCAGCAGGGGTTGGTGTTATATCCTCGTCGATCTTTTATTCAAAATACTGGCACAGACGGTTCTGGCACCCACTCGGATGTCGATCAGGTATATCGTGTGGAGCTGTCTACCAAACCTGTGCAGCGCTTTCCGAGCGTCATTCAGGAAGATCCTACGGCCTATGCAGCCATCAAACATTTCTATAAACATCGGAAAGGCACCTTCTTTGAACGTTTGGCTAGGTTTTTAGAGAAAAAGATAAACGCCTATAAAGCCAAGAAATCGAAAATATCCTAGATCGAAGCGAGATCACTGCGTTTAAAAAACAAGGTCCGTTTTGTTTTTGCGACTAAGGAATATCCTTTGCTTAGCATCAATTGGTAAACCTCTGATCGATCCAGTTCTGGAATAGAAAGTTCTTCTTCCACCAACACGAAAATCGGTTTATATTTTTCCCAATTATTGGATTTAAGGACAATCAGGTCAAATCCTTCCGCATCTACCGAAAGGAAATCGATCTGTTTTCCTGGAGCTAAATATTTATCCAGCACATCCGACAAAGGTAAAGTAGGAACTGGAATGGTCTTTAAGAGGTGATATTTGGCATGCAGTCCATCCCTACTTTCCGACACTTCTTGGGAGAACCCATTCAATGCAGGTTCATTGAAACAATAATAGGTCAATTCCTGTGGGCTTTCGCTGATGCCGATATTCAGATTCACATCCTTGGGTCTGAACCATTTAAACCAACGCATGGCATCTGGAGAGGGTTCAATATTGATTCCACGCCATCCTTTTTTATAGAAGTAATTGGTATTGGAAAAACGGTAAGGATGATGGGCCCCCACGTCCACATAAACACCTTTATATCCTTTTTTAGCTTCGTAGAACCCACGAATAACCATATCCTCCCCTTCTTGGGAAAAAGATCGTGCATGGAAAAATTTATGGATAGGAAAGTATTTTAGAATGGTTTGTTTAAGTGTTGACATATTTTCTTGGAGACATGGAATAACAATGACCTAAATTTATAATCGGATTAAAATCTCGCTTTAAATTAGCATTTATATTTAATTATCCAATGCTATCTACGTTTTTATATTGGTCCTTTATTATTTAAAATTGTGCTTACTTTTGATGTCGGAATGGACATTTCTTAACGATTATTATCCATTTGCTGGGCCTGGTTTAGGACTTCATGTTTCAAAATATGTTTGATTTTGGGTTAAAACCGTGGTTAAAGTATGTTTAAAGCAAGGTCAAAGCGATAAAAAGTATGCAAAGCATAGATTTTATATACTTTAACATTACTTTCAGTATGGTTTAACAGCGAAGCCAACTTGTTTGATAATACATATTCCCACTTAATTCCCTATTTTTGTGCCGTTACAATACAATCCATCATGACAATCGCAAAACCCAAAATATCCATCATTACCATTGTGTACAATAATGTACGAGATATTCGGTATACCCTGGAATCGGTTGCCAAGCAAACCTATCCCAACATAGAATACCTTGTCATCGATGGAAATTCTAATGATGGTACCTTGGATGTCATCCAGGAATACAAAGACCATATTACCGTTCTAGTTTCCGAAAAGGATAAAGGTATCTACGATGCCATGAACAAGGGATTACGGTTGGCAACAGGAGATTATGTGCTCTTCCTAAATTCTGGGGATGAACTATATGCCCCTGATACCTTGGAAAAGGTATTTAGTTCCGGAGAAGATGCGGACATCTATTATGGCGAGACCAAATTGGTCAATGAAGACCGGGAGATCCTGGGCGATCGTCGGCATAAATGCCCAGATACCTTTGATTGGAAATCCTTCAAATACGGGATGAATGTTTGCCATCAGGCGATCTATGTGAAAAGGGAAATTGCAGAACCTTACGACATGCAGTATAAACTCAGCTCGGATATCGACTGGGTGATCCGTGCAGCTAAAAAAGCAAAGAAAACGGTCAATGTGAAAGACTATGTGGCCAAATACCTGGTCGGAGGCATGTCGCAACAAAGGCATAAACAAAGCTTAAAAGAGCGTTACGAGATCTTTAAAAAATATTATGGTACGATTCCAAATCTCTTCAACCATGGCATCATTGCCCTACGCCTATTAAAACACCGATTGACCCATGGCAAAACAAGAGACTAATTTCATGGACCCGAACATCTTGGTGGAATTGGCCAACATGAAGATGCCTTTCGGAAAATATCAGGGTTATCTTCTTTGCCGATTACCGGAGCCGTACCTCGTATGGTTCAAAAAAAACGGCTTTCCTGCGGGTAAATTGGGCGTTTTATTGGAAACCCTGTACGAGATCAAACTGAATGGCCTGGAGTATTTATTGACCCCCTTGATCAAAAAGTGATCGCCGTCAATTTTTATTTTTTCATTTTCCTTATCTTTGCATAAAATTTAACAACATTAAACGCCGTTTGCAGCGGTATCAATGAATATATGGCACAATATCAAACATTGCTGTACTATTGCTACAGCCCTATCGAAAACGCGGAACAATTCGCCGATAATCATTTAGCATTTTGTAAATCCCTAGGTCTTGTCGGCCGTATCATCGTTGCAGATGAAGGCTTGAACGGTACAATATCCGGTACACCTGAGGCTTGTAAAGCCTATATGGATGCAGTACATGCCGATCCTCGCTTTGCCAAGACAGAGTTTAAGATCGATAATGTTGATGAACTTTCCTTTATCAAGATGCATTGTCGTTACAAAGAGGAGATTGTCCACTCTGGACTTCGCGACCCGAAAGTTATCGACCCCAATAAACAAACAGGTAAACATTTGGAGCCTCAGGAATTCATGCAGATGAAAGATGAGGAAGATGTGGTCATCCTGGATGTTCGTTCAAATTACGAGCATAATGTTGGCCGTTTTAAGAATGCAGTTACCTTAGATATCGATAATTTCCGTGAATTCCCTGAAAAAGTAAAGGAATTGGAGCATTTGAAAGGTAAAAAGATCCTGACTTATTGTACAGGGGGAATCAAATGTGAGAAAGCTTCAGCATTATTATTGAAAGAAGGTTTTGAAGATGTATACCAATTGCATGGCGGTATCATCAAATATGGTAAAGAAGCGGGTGGAAAAGACTTTGAAGGCGAATGTTACGTATTCGACAACCGGGTTACCGTGCCGGTCAATTCCGTAAATCCATCCATCGTATCTACTTGTAAAAACTGTGGAACGGTTACCGCAAAAATGATCAATTGCGCAAACCCTGTTTGCAATGAGCACTTCACCCAATGTGATGAATGTGGTTGGAAATTGGATGGCTGTTGTTCAGATACTTGTAAAGAAAGCCCAAATAAACGTGAATACGATGGTACTGGCTATTATGTAAAAATTCCTCAGCCCGTTAACTTGGAGAAAATTTCTAAGCGAAAGCACAAAAAATTTATAAAAAATTAAAGTTTTATCAGAAAATTGAAAAAATCCGTTTATCTTCATAATATAAACGGATTTTTTTTATTAATCAATAACCAAAAAATAATGGAAAGCAATAAAGTAGACATGTTTCTGATGTCTAACAACAAATTTTTCGAGTCCTATCATCTTATGGAGATCAAAGACTTATTGACCAAAGCGGATGATAGTAAATTAACGAACATTCAGATTCAACAATATAAAGATCCGACTACCGTACTTATTGTTTCCCTTATTGCAGGACCTTTAGGTATTGATCGTTTTATGATTGGTGATACAGGTTTGGGTATCGCAAAATTATTGACCTGCGGTGGCTTAGGTATTTGGAGCATCATTGATTGGTTTTTGATCATGGGAGCCACTAAATCAAAGAATTTCGAAAAATTCGTAACAGCATTAAATTACTAATTCATGATAGCGAAAAAAAACAGATTATACCTTATCACAGGTATAATCTGTTTTTTTGGAATACTATGGCTTGGGTTCTTACACTTTTTTTCCCATACAGAGGTTACACTCTGTCCCGTCAAGAACCTAACCGGTTATCCTTGCCCTTCCTGTGGTTCTTCGCGAGCTATTGATGCCTTTCTGCATGGAAACATCCGGGAGGCTTTCCTGATCAACCCTTTAGGAATTTTATCCCTTTTTATCGCGGTCAGCATTATCTGTTTGATCCTCGTAGACCTGATCAGCAAAAAGGATTATTATTTCAGGGTATACAGCGCAGCGGAAGAGTTTCTCAAAAAAAACAAGCTTATTTCTGCCTTACTCATTTTATTATTGATAGCCAATTGGATATGGAACATCAAGAAGGGATTATAACATTTTCACCCCAACAAATATCAGAAGACGAAAGAGAATATGCTTCCAATAGCTATTTGATGTCTTTGTTTGCACTTTTTGCAGGATTGCCATTACCTATTTTTAATTTATTGGCCACCATCATCTTTGTTGCAGGCAAAAAAAGATCCACCAAATTTGTACGATGGCATGGGATGCAGGCATTAATATCCCAAATTTTCATCTTTTTTTTCAATACAGTGGGTTTCTGGTGGACCATCTCGGTGATCCTCCATAAGACGGAAATAACCAATTACTATATTGCTTATATCTTTTTGATAGTTATCATCAATATCATTGAAATTGTTTCGACCATCTATACCTCCATTCAAACCAGAAAAGGTATTCATGTACGTTGGTTTTTGTTCTCAGACATTACGGATAATATTATTAAACCATGAAAATCTTAACGAAAGCCATCCTTCTTCTTGTTGCAATCGCGGCATCTTACTTGCTGCTTGCCCAAATAAATTGGACTGGAATATTTCAGGTCCAAGAAAATGGAGAACGGATAGAGAAGAAACTAGGATCCATGATCATGAGCCATATCTATGATACCTACGTGGTGTTGGATGGTCAAGATTCCATCATGAAAACACACGATTCCATCTGCAGGCCCATTTTGAGCAAGAATGGTATAGATAGTACCAATTATAGTTTTCATATCATCGTGGATGAGGAAGTGAATGCCTTCGCTCTTCCTAACGATCAAATCTTGGTAACCACCGGTTTGATCGACTTTTTGGATAGTGCTGAATACCTTTCCGGAATTATAGCCCATGAAATTGCCCATTGCGAAAAGAACCATGTGATGAAATCCTTGGTCACCAACTTCGGTCTGGACCTGCTGCTTTCCAGTACAGGAACGGCAGAAGTGACCAACTTCCTTACAGGGCAAGCCTTTTCAAGAGGTTTGGAAAAAGAGGCAGATGAAACGGCTGTGGAATATTTAAATGCTGCAGATATTGATCCTAAGAACCTGTCCAAGGTCATGGAACTCTTCGACATCCATATGGCCCAGGATGTTGATCTGACCTGGATCTCTACCCACCCTGCGCCGGCCGATCGAAAAGCGTATATCCAAAATCGTATAAAACGCTTGAATCCGAAGGCTTCAACTTATCAGCAAGCTTTGGATCCAAGCACTTGGACTAATTTTCAGGATCAGGTGAGGGAGTCAATTTCCATTGCACGTAATTGATGTTCTTGTCGTGTGCAAGGTATTTTTTCTCGTAATAGGTTTTGATGGAGAGAACCTCATCCACTAAATCCGAATGGTAAAGATCGGTGGTTTCCTTTAGTTTAGGAAGATCCTGTAAGGCGATCTGCTCAAGGGTATAGGCATAGAATCCGTCATTATCCGTTTTCAGGTGCATGATCCCTCCTGGAACAAGTACCTGTTTATAACGCTCCAAGAATTTCGGGTTGGTCAACCTTTTTTTCTCGCGGCTATCCTGCGGTTGAGGGTCCGGAAAAGTAATCCAGATTTCAGCAACTTCCGCTTCCGCAAAGTGCTCCAGCAAAGTTTCGATCTGTATGCGTAAAAACCCTACGTTGGATATGCCCTCTTCCAAGGCTGTTTTTGCACCTCTCCAAATCCGGTTTCCTTTATAATCGATACCAATAAAATTCCGCTCTGGAAATAGTTTCGCCAAGTTTACGGTGTATTCCCCTTTGCCACAGGCCAGTTCAAGAACGATTGGCTTATCGTTTTTAAAGAATTCCTTGGCCCATTTTCCTTTATATGCTTTCCCGGCATCCATTTCCACTACGTTCTCGAAGGTGGCAATCTCTGCGAATTTTCTAAGTTTATCCTTACCCATAACTGATAATTAAGTCGCAAAATTAACCTTATATTTGCAGTAAACAAGATATTCAGGTGGAAAAACAAGCGAAAATTTATGTTGCTGGACACCGCGGAATGGTGGGGTCTGCTATTTTGCGCAAATTACAGGAGTTGGGATATGAAAATATCATCACTAGAACATCCGGTGAACTGGACCTCCGTGACCAACAAGCGGTTAAGGAATTCTTTGAACTGGAAAAACCCGATTATGTTTTCCTTGCGGCTGCAAAGGTGGGTGGCATCATGGCCAACAATACCTACCGTGCAGATTTCATCTACGAAAATCTAGCGATCCAGAACAATGTGATCCACTTTTCCCATGAAAATGAGGTGAAGAAACTGATGTTCCTGGGATCGAGCTGTATCTACCCGAAGATGGCTCCTCAGCCGTTGAAGGAGGATTTTCTATTAACAGGACCATTGGAGTATACCAATGAGCCCTATGCCATTGCCAAGATTGCAGGAATCAAGATGGTGGAATCCTATCGCTTGCAATATGGCGATAATTATATTTCCGTTATGCCGACCAATCTTTATGGCATTAACGACAATTACCATCCTGAAAACTCCCATGTACTTCCTGCGCTGATCAGGAAATTTCATGAAGCCAAAATGAATAATGCGGCTTCTGTGAGCATTTGGGGATCCGGAAAACCATTACGTGAGTTTATGTATGCTGATGACCTTGCGGATGCCTGTGTATTTTTAATGGAAAACTACGACGAGGAGCAATTTGTTAATATCGGTGTAGGTGAAGATATTTCCATTAAGGATCTCGCGCTTTTAATTAAGGAAGTGGTTGGTTTTGAAGGCGAATTGGAATTCGATAGCAGCAAACCTGACGGTACACCAAGGAAACTGATGGATGTTGGAAAATTAAAAGGTTTGGGTTGGTTGCCTAAAACTAGTTTAAAAGAGGGTATTGCTTTAGCTTACGAAGATTTTAAAAAGAAAAATTAAGCATAGCATAAAAAAGAAAAACCAAGGTCAATGAACCTTGGTTTTTTATTTTGCTATCAGGCCTCGCGCCTAATAAGCTTCGCTATCCTTTGGGATACCGTAAATATTATCCTGTACAGACTCTTCCGCCGTAATCATCGGAGGATGTTGTGGAGGAACGGGGTTTATCACCTCGCCCATTGGAGCCTCTACTTTGTTTTTCTTCTTTTTCTTTTTGGGTTTGATCATGTCTGTAATCTTCCCTATCCAGGAGCTTACATTATCTTGATTCACATTTTTTGCTGCAGTTTCCGAAGCTAACAAAACCAAGCCCTTTTTGATCCAACCTGCATTCTTAAGTAAGGTCTTGTTCAACACCAATGGAAGCCCTAATTGAAGCGTTTTGGTCAACCAATCGGATTTGTTGCTTTTATTCGTGACATCACCGATACCCTGCACCAATCCTTTAATAGTACTTACTCCAGGAACCCTGTTCATCAACATATTGGCAACACGCACAGGTGTTTCAACCTTATGTTTCAGCAAGGCATATTGATTCTTCAAAAAATCCTCCTGCTCCATCTTGAGATTTTTTAACCTCGCAATCTCTGCATTAAGATCATCAATGTTATTGACACTCCGTCTTTTGTTATTGCTGTCTATGATCATTTTCTATCGGTCCTTCCTGGTTAACATCCTGTTTCACTTCCTCCATATTAGGCTTTACGATGGGCTGTTCCTCCTCATCATCTTCATCGTCCCATTTTGTAAGGATTCTTTTGATGGTTACATTCATAAAGATAGATTCTAATTTAGGCTCCATTGCTCGGATAATCAATAAGATCACCAAGAAAATACCACCTGTAGATAAGAACCCTAATGAATTACTACCCATTAATTCTCCCAGATAAAATCCTAAGGCAAGCGATACAAAGAACACAATCAATAAAGTCAATAAAACCTTACTGGCATCCACAATCAAGGACCCTAAGATCCTGGACATTCTGGATATCGCTTTGAGTTTCAATAACTCAAATTGTGTTTCTATGTACTCCTTAGATTTATCAAAGGACTCAGAAAACGAAAATTTTTGTTCTTCCATGCAGCAATTCCCCTTTCCGCTTACGCGTGTTCTTCAATCTCTTCGTCGATATACGAATCTGCTTTACCTAGTTTCGTTTTTAATGTAGCTACGATTTTTTCTTTAAAGTCATTCAATTGATCGAACTGCTCTTCTGCGCGCTCTTTGATCGCATCGCCTAGATCAGCTAATGATTCATTGATTTTTTCTCTAGTTTCGCTTCCTTTTTCAGGTGCGAACAAAATTCCCAATACTGCTCCTGCTGCTAATCCAGCTAATAATGCTGTTACAATTTTACCGTTATCGTTCATTTTAGTATGTATTTTAAATTTTTGTAATTTCTTTAACGTTGTATATAGTGTTAACAAAAAATAGACCGAATCGTTTTAATAAATAATATTTTATCGATAATCAATAGTCATTCGGCTACAGCCTGTTTCCACTGTCCATTATAATATAAACATTTATCTCAAATTTTGAGCCGATATTGTTCTGCAAATAATTTATTTTATCTGCAAATAGAATTATTTTCTTATATGTTGACAAAAACATACAGCAGCGCGGTCTTCGGCATTGGCGCCCGAACCATCACCGTAGAAGCGAACATAACGACCGGAACCCATTATTATATTGTTGGATTGCCAGATATAGCTGTCAGAGAGAGCTTATTACGGATAGAAAGTGCCATATTGTCCATTGGTTTTCACATGCCACGGCGTAAGATCCTGATCAATCTGGCCCCTGCGGACATCCGAAAGGAAGGTTCTTCCTATGATCTGAGTATTGCCATTGGAATACTTGCGGCTTCCGAACAGATCCCTACCGATAAACTCGCAACGCATATGATACTCGGAGAGCTTGCTCTTGACGGAAAAATTCTTCCCATTAAAGGTGTATTGCCCATTGTGCTTCAAGCGAAGAAAGATGGTTTTCAAGGAATCATCCTTCCCAAACAGAATGCGGAGGAGGCGGCAATAGTTGATGGCATCGAGGTGTATCCAGTAGAAGATCTTTCGGATACTTGTTCCTTTCTATTGGGTATTCGGCAGGTTGCCCCGTTGCGGATTGATGTGCAGGAGATTTTTAATCAGCAGGTCAATGGATACGATATGGACTTTTCGGATGTCAAAGGGCAGGAGAATATCAAAAGAGCTTTGGAAATAGCGGCTGCTGGAGGGCATAATGTGATTCTGATTGGTCCTCCAGGTTCTGGTAAGACCATGTTGGCGAAACGAATCCCCAGCATCCTTCCGCCTTTGTCCATGGAGGAATCCTTGGAAACCACCAAAATACATTCTGTTTCTGGCCAATTGGCTGCCACAGAGTCGCTATTGACGATTAGGCCATTCCGATCGCCGCATCATACCATTTCTGATGTGGCTTTGGTGGGTGGCGGGGCAAATCCACAACCGGGAGAGATTTCCTTGGCGCATAATGGGGTTCTTTTCCTGGATGAGCTGCCCGAATTCAAAAGATCTGTTCTGGAGGTTATGCGACAGCCTTTGGAATCCCGTTCCATTACCATTTCCAGAGCAAAGATCACGGTGGATTATCCGGCCAGTTTTATGCTGATCGCGGCCATGAACCCCTGCCCTTGTGGTTTTTATAACCATCCCAGTAGGAATTGCACCTGTGGATATATTAATGTACAGAAATATTTGAGCAGGATCTCTGGTCCTTTATTGGATCGAATTGATATACACATTGAAGTGACGCCTGTTGAATTCAATGAATTGACGACGGTAAGAGCAACCGAAAAAAGTGGGAGTATAAGGGAAAGGGTAATGCTTGCCAGGAGGATCCAAGAACAGCGGTTTAAGGATTTGGAGCATATCCATTCGAATGCGCAGATGCGGGTGAGGAATATTCGAGAATATTGCCTGATTGATGAGATCGGGAAAGGTTTGCTGAAAAAGGCAATGGATAAATTGAATCTTTCTGCGAGGGCTTACGATAGGATTTTAAAGGTAGCCAGGACCATCGCTGATCTGGATAATTCTGTGGCCATTAAAATCGAGCATTTAGCTGAAGCTATTCAGTATAGGAGTTTGGATCGGGAGAATTGGACGAATTAGGAATAGATATAATTCTGCTATTAATAAAATAAACCCCTAGTGAAGTGACATCCTTTTAAGCTATCGTCTTTAACCTAATGGGTTCGTAGTGGTTACACCTCGACCCACTTTAACCTTCTATTAAATTCAACACACACAGTTATAGGTTAATTTAAATATCGGTTTATTTTCAGGAAAAACAAGTATTATTTAATTAATATTTTATTACATAGTTAATACTTAGTTTACTTTTGTTTAATTGTATAGAGATATATTTGACAAAATTAAACTATTTGTTAATTTTTATATGCATTAAATAATTTAATAGTCAAATTTAAAGAAAGGAGGCATTCTAATATGGTTTAGATGAAAAGTATTCGAATACCACAATAAAACAACATTAAAAGAATAAAATGATCATACTTTCAAATCAAATTTTGAAAATGATTAATCATAATCCCAATTTATTAATATGAAAATTTCTATTCATAACAGGTTCTTAAAATTTTTTTATTTACCTATATTACTACTAAGCATAATAAATTACACAGAAGCAAAAATTAAAGATTCAATCTCAGAATTTATTAGTAATACCCCTCAAAAAAAAATAAAAATTTCTGGGACAGTTTATTTACTTTCAAAGTCAGGAAAGCAAATTGCATCCGGAGCAACTATTCGGAGTAAAAACATAACTCAATTAACCGATTCTAACGGACAATTTTCAATACAAGTAGAACCTGGAGATCCTGTTGAAGTTTCCTATTTAGGGTATAACTCTGTGACCATTTCTGAAAAAATCAGTAAACATCTAACTATCGAATTAGCTGCAGATCTAAATATATTAGAAGACATCGTAGTTACAGGATATACCAGCCAACTGAAACGTTCCATTACTGGCGCCATGTCTTCTTTAAAAGGGAAAACAATAGAAAATGTACCTGTTCAGAGTATTGACAGGGCAATGCAAGGACAAATGGCCGGTGTAAATATTATGGCCGCAAATGGAGTACCAGGAGGTCCAGTAAAAATTAACATACGAGGATTAGGGAGCATTTCAGCTGGAAATGATCCACTAATAATCGTTGATGGGGTTCAACTAAATATGTCTACCATCTCTGGTTTAACCGCGAGTAATCCATTAGCTTTTTTCAATAATAACGACATTGACCGTATTGAAGTTTTAAAAGATGGTGCAGCGGCATCAATTTATGGTGCCCAAGCAGCTAATGGCGTCATTTTGATTACAACAAAAAAAGGACTGGCCGGATCCACTAAAGTAAATTTGAATTACTATTCCGGACTAACCTCACCTATGCCGGAGGTTGATATGATGAATTCTCAGCAGTTTTTTCAAGCACGCTTTGAAGCAAGAAACAACCGATATCCAAATCGAAGTTTAGAAAGGAATCGTGCGGATGTACTCAAAGCCGTGGACCTGCCGGAAGATCTTACCGATGATCAAATAGCTCAATTACCAACATATAATTGGCAACAAGCCGCATTTCTTATGGGAAAAACCAATAATGCTGATTTATCTATCAGTGGGGGAAATGAAAAAACACAATTTTTTGCTTCAGGCTCTTTCAATAAAAGTGATGGAAATGTCGTAACCATTGATTTTAAGCGGTCAACTGCCAAATTAAATCTCAAACATCAAATAAACAATCGTATTTCTATTGACTTAAACACAAATTTAGGAACTATCGTTCAAAATGGAACAACAGGGAGTAATGAATCTACAGGTGCTTATGCTGCACCTCAATATACTGCACCATCAATGCTTCCTTTTATTCCATTATACAATAAAGATGGCTCCATGAATGCGCCATTAGAAGGGCTACCTGGATCTTCCAATCGAAATCCTATCCAAGAAAGTTTACTTGGAACCTTGCAAAGCCGAACAAAATCCCTCCTAACCAACGCAAGTCTGTCTTTCAAAATATTACAAAATCTGACTTTTAAATCTTTTTACGGGTTTGAATATAGAATTATTGGTGATGAGCGGTATGTGGATCCTCGAACAAGAAGTGGTTTTGCTTCGCAGGGATCCTTGTCGATTTCGAATAGACAAAACAATAATTTTCTAACTAACCAAACGCTACATTATAATGGGTTTTGGAATGAAAAACATCAGATTTCTGGCCTACTAGGCTTTGAATATCGTTATGATCATCGAGAAATGAATGCTGTTTCTGCCACTGGATTTACTACCCATCAATTTAGAAATCTTCAATCTGCGGCTTTAGTTGGGGGTGCTTCAGGAAGTTGGACAGGCTTTAAAAGAGCCGGAATATTTTCTCAAGTAACTTATGATTATCATAAAAAATATCTCGCAAATATGATTTGGAGATATGATGGATCTTCCCGATTTGGATCAAATAATTATTTTGGTTTATTCCCTGGCTTCTCTGTAGGATGGAATTTGAATCAAGAAGACTTTTTGATGGATATTAATTGGGTAACTCAACTGAAATTAAGAGCTGGCTATGGTCAAACCGGAAATGATGATATTGGAAATTTTTCTTCTCGGGCACTATTTAGCAGTACGGGCTCTTCTAGTTATAATCAGTTACCTGGTCTTCGATCTTCAGGGCTCGCAAATCCCAACCTCAAGTGGGAAAGAAACATCACTAGCAATGTTGGTCTGGATTATTCCTTATTCAATAACAGAATTCATGGTTCTATCGAGTTGTTTCGCAGGATAAGTTCAGATTTATTATTAAATAGACCCCTAAGTTACCTCAGTGGTTTTAGTAGTATTACAAGTAATGCCGGAAGAGTAAAGAATGAAGGTCTTGAATGGGAAGTTCAAACCACCAATATTAAAAAAGAACACTTTACCTGGACCAGCAATTTCAACATCACCTTTTTACGCAATAAAGTTCTTGCATTAGCGGATGGCAATATGGTTATGCCAGGAAATCAGTCTATTCGGGTTGGCTACGCATTAGGGACCAATGTAATGTTAGAGTATGCTGGGGTTAATTCTGCAACAGGAAGACCGATGTGGTATGATGCGAATGGCGAAATAACATATACACCAAGTAGTCCCGATGATTTAAAGATATTCGGGAACCAAATGAGTGATTTCTATGGTGGATTTACGAATAATTTTTCCTTTAAGGGACTCAGCTTGAGCGCATTTTTCCACTATGATTACGGTCGAGAATTAAGTAACCAAGGGATGCACAGTCGATGGTTCCGTAATGGGGGAGACAATAGAAATACCTTGGAAAGAATATTTACAGGCCGTTGGAAAAATCCTGGAGACATTACATCCATCCCAAGACCAATAGATGGAAACACAGAGGTTAGAGGCAGGTCACATGTCAGCTCCAGTAGTCGATTTTTGGAGGATGCTTCTTTCATACGGTTAAAGAATGTAACCATGTCCTACGTCCTACCTAAATCTTGGTTGAACAAAATAAAAATGGACCATATCAAATTTTATGTACAAGGTGAAAATCTAATGACATGGACCAAATGGACAGGATATGACCCTGAATTAATCATTGGAGATTCCGATTTCTCTTCTACGCAAGGAACGGTTCCACAGACAAAAGCATTCACTATGGGATTCCAACTTGGATTTTAATTTAAATATTTTAAAATGAAAAAATCAATCTTAATAGCACTTATTATAACTATGACAATCTCCATAATAGGTTGTGATAGTTTACTATATATTGAACCTCGCCAATCCATAGATGCAAAAACGGCATTAACAAACGCGCAATCTATTGCATCGGCAACTCATGCCGTATACGCTAGATTACGGGAGTCTCAACTTTATGGTAGAGATCTTTTAGCAATACCGGATATATTAGCAGATAATACTATCAATACGTTAGCAGGCAACAGGCTTGTAAGAGAATGGAATAACGAAATTGGGGCTCATATAAATATTTGGCAGCAATCTTATTATGGTATTAATCAAATAAATTTAATATTAGAGGCGATAGATAAATTCGGTGGTGATGAAGCATTCAAGAATAACCAACGTGGACAAAATCTCTTTTTACGAGCATTATTTTACCATAATCTAATAAGGACATATGCATACGATCCAACCGCTATCATCCAAAAGCAGAACAATGGTGGTGTTCCTATCCTAAAAAATGGTGTTACAAGCGTAAATGAGGTTCAATTGCTAGGTAGGGAATCGATTGAGAATGTATACAAATACATCTATAATGACCTTGAAGAATCTTATAGATTGTTAGCGAAATCTAAAAACAATGCTCCCTTTTTTGCGACTCAAGGCGCTGTTGCGGCTCTATTTTCAAGGATTGCTCTCTACAATGGCGATTATAATAAGGTAATAGAAGAAGCAGAAAAAGCGATCTCCAGTAACATTGCCAAGTTTCCGGACAAAAATTCTTTAGAAAACTCCTGGAGAACAGGAGTTCATCCTGAATCCTTTTTTGAAATTCCATTTTCAAGTGGGGACAACATGGGAAGTAATGAATCCTTAAGAGCCGCTTATATGACAAGAACAACAATTAATTCTACAAAAGCTGCTTCCCACGGTAATATCGTTATGAGTGAAGAATTACGGAGTTCCTATGACCCACAAGATTTAAGACTAGCTTTTGTTCAAAAGGGTCTAGGCGCAAATAAGTCTAGGTATGAGATCAATAAATTCGCGAGTAAAAATGGGGTTCCCAATTTAGATAATGTCCCCGTAATTAGGTATGCGGAGATCGTTCTAAATTTGAGCGAAGCATATGCAAAAAATAAACAATGGAAACAGGCAAATGAGCAATTAAACAAAATAAGGTTGAGAGCAAATCTTACTTCTGTTTCGTTAGAAGGAGAAGCCTTATTGAATGAAATATTGAATCAAAGAAGAATAGAATTTGCTTTTGAAGGGCATCGCTTTTATGATCTTAAGCGATTTGGAAAAGATATTCATAAGAATAGTTTAACCATCCCGTTCTCTGATCCTCGCATATTAAGCAGAATACCAGTCCGTGAAATTGAAATTAATCGAAATTTAAAACAAAACTTTGGCTACTAATAACATGAAAAATATATTTATTATTGGAATTTGTCTAATTTTAAACTCTTGTTTCAAAGATTATGATGAAAAATTCTATTACAGAAATCTTGCAGTTGAATTTCAAGATGCCGTTATAAACAACAATGCTGTTGGAAAAACATATCCTATTATTAACGCTAAGAACGGAATAAACGATTTTCAAGTCAATTTATTAGGAGAACTGTCCTCAAGTAAAAACGAGGTAAAAATTAAAATCATTAAAGAGGAGAGTACGGCTATTTCAGGTAAAAACTTCACATTAATTAATGATGGAAAAGTAACCTTTCCTGGAAATACGGCAATAGCAAATCTAAAAATTGAAGTGCCAAAATTAGAGAAAAGTGAAAATGTATTGCTCGTAGTGGAATTGATGCCATCAAATGAAATCAAAGTCAACAAAAATTACAATCGAATTGGAATAAGAATCAAAAATTGATTCATCTAGCACAATAACAAGTACAATCCTCAACAATAGTTGGGGATTGTATTTCTATAACAAATAATATTTGCCTAAAACTGCCCAATAAAATGATTGATAATTCCAGGGAACATCAGAATAGTAAGCACCAATCCCGTCAATGCGCCAAATAAATGCGCATCATGATTGATCCCATCATTGGAGTTCTTGGAAGCCCATATACAATACACCAAATACAAACCAGCGAATAAAAACGCCGGAAGCGGAAGGGCAAAAAAGATATAAAGCTTAGTAAGTGGGTTAAATAAAATATAACTGAACAGCACTGCAGAAATAGCACCAGAAGCGCCTAAACTATGGTAACCATAATTATTTTTATGCCTCATGATCGTAGGAATATCGCTAAGCACCAATGCCACAATGTATAATACCGCAAACATCACATGCCCCAATACCCCTAACTGTGCAACAAATATAGCCTCCAATCCGAAACCGAAATAGTAGAAGGTAATCATGTTAAAGATCAGGTGCATCCAATCTTTATGGATAAGCCCACTGGTAAAGATCAGATAGGCATATTTCTTATCTCTTGAAATACTATATGGATGGAACATCAATTTACCATACCATTGCGGATTTGCAAAAACATAGATGCTCAATCCGATAGTAAGGGCAAAAATAACACTGGCTACAGGTAGATTAAAAAGATAATAAGCTAACATTTAAAAACGGTCTTCGAGTAAAAATAAATAAAGTTCTTTAGGTCCATGGGCACCGAGTACCAAACGCTTTTCGATATCGGCAGTTCGGCTAGGCCCTGTAATGGTACTGATCATGGAAGGCAGGTCTGCTCCATATTTTTGACGAACCACCGCCATTCCGTGCTTCAGGTCCATCACCAATTGAGAGGCTCTCGCAATCACAATATGTACTGGTGGATAAACGCTCAGCCGGCGTCCCGATTCATTGGCATTGCTCAGCATGATGCTTCCATTACGGGCAATCAGTGCTTCACAGCCGGTAATACTGGCTTCCACCTCCTCGAAATTCACTTGCGTGCTTCGATAAGGGAATCCATACTGATCCAACAACTGTTGAACGGCCTTTTCCCATACATATAGCTTGGAAATTTCCAGCTTCTCCACTAAAATGATGAGGTTTTCGATCAGATTGATCTCTCCATCACAATACACAAACTTTCCCGATACCTGCGTGAATTCACGGGCAAAAGTAACGTCCAACGGTTCTTCCTCGTCCTTATACAGCGGAGTCTCCTCAAACATAGGATGAGGGTTATCCTTCTTCTGAAGGAGCGCCTGACGGATCTTCTTCAACATCTTTTCTTTCGCCGTGGTATTTCGGGTGTTCATACTATAATATAAAACAAAAAGCTAGCAATAGCTATAAAATAAAACAGACAAGGTTTGGGAAAGCCTTGTCTGTTATGATTATTTGATTAAATATTTTCAGAATTGGTGTTAGGCTTATTGTCTGCTGCTTGTTCTGCATCATCCACATCGCCTGTTGGAATCGGAAGATCCGTTTGAGGAACTCCGCCACCATCTGCTCCACCATTCACGAATTCATCATAAGTAGTTTTATTGGCAAATGGACGCTTTCCTAAGATCTCTTCCAGATCCGCTTGGAAAAGGATTTCTTTTTCCAATAATTTCTCTGCGATTCTGATCAATCCCTCTTGTTTCTCCAGCAACAATTGTTTCGTACGCTCGTAAACTTCAGAGATCAATGTTCTCACCTCATCATCGATCAACTCTGCAGTTTGATCGGAATATGGTTTTTGGAATTGGCTATCGCCAGAGCTATCACGGAAAGAGACATTCCCCACTTTGTGGTTCATACCGTAAACTGCCGTCATCGCATATGCCAACTTGGTGATACGCTCCAAGTCGTTCTGTGCACCGGTAGATATTCTTCCAAAAGTAATGTCTTCCGCAACACGACCACCCATTGTCATACACATACTGTCAATCAACTGCTCAGTGGTGTATAAGAACTGCTCTTTTGGCAGATATTGGGCATAACCTAAGGCAGCAACTCCACGTGGAACAATGGAAACTTTAACCAAAGGATCCGCATGTTCCAAGAACCAGCCTGCAATCGCATGACCAGCTTCGTGGTAAGCCACGATCTTTTTCTCATCTGGGGAGATGATCTTATTCTTTTTCTCCAAACCACCAATCACACGGTCAATCGCATCTTGGAAATCCTGCATCTCGATTGCTTTCTTGTTCTTACGAGCCGCAATCAAGGCTGCCTCGTTACACACGTTCGCAATCTCCGCACCAGCAAAACCTGGGGTCTGTGCCGATAATTTCTTTGCATCAACCTCTTCCGCCAATTTCAATGGCTTCAAGTGTACATTAAAGATATGTTCACGGCCGATCAAATCTGGTTTGTCGATCGAAATCTGTCTATCAAAACGACCTGGACGCAATAAAGCCGAATCCAATACATCTAAACGGTTGGTAGCCGCCAGGATGATCACCCCAACGTTAGTTCCGAAACCATCCATCTCCACCAATAACTGGTTCAATGTATTTTCGCGCTCATCATTTCCACCCATAATGGAATTCTTTCCACGAGCACGACCGATCGCATCGATCTCATCAATAAAGATGATACATGGCGCTTTTTCTTTCGCTTGTTTGAACAAATCGCGAACACGGGAGGCACCGACGCCTACAAACATCTCCACAAAGTCAGAACCTGACAAGGAGAAGAAAGGTACTTGCGCTTCACCTGCTACCGCTTTCGCCAACAAGGTTTTACCGGTTCCTGGAGGGCCTACTAATAGCGCTCCTTTAGGGATCTTACCCCCTAGATCGGTATATTTCTTAGGGTTCTTCAAGAAATCAACGATTTCCATCACCTCTTGTTTCGCCTCTTCCAATCCTGCAACATCGTTGAAGGTGATGTTGATCTGGGATTCTTTGTCGAAAAGCTGTGCTTTCGATTTACCGATATTAAAAATGGCACCGCCGCCACCCCCTGCTCCACCGTTCATTCTGCGCATCAAGAAAATCCAGATGGCAACAATGATCAACAAGGGCAACATGAAAGATACGAACCATCCTGCCCAAGGGTTTGAACGGTCTTCGAAGCTAACACCAACGCGAGGTTGGTTGGCTGCTAGGCTATCCTGTGATGCTTTTAATTTATTTTCTAATGCCTCGGCATTCGCTTCCGAAAATACATATTGTGGACTTTGCGTCTTAGTGAAGTTCAACGAATTGCCTTTTGGAGCAACATCCTTATATTTCTCTTCTCCTAAACGATCTTGTTTAATATATACTTCCACATCCCACAATTCCCCATTTTTATAGGCAATCAATTTATCGACATCACCTGGGATCAGGGATTTCGTTTCAAATTCTTTATAGGTTATCTTTTTAGCTCCCTCACCACTAAACAAATACTGGAGCCCAAAAAAACCAATAAAAATTGCTATCCAAAGCCATATCATATTAAATTTCGGTGGCATTGGCGTAATCTTCTTACTTGGAACTTTCTTCATTTATTCTCTATACTACGTTTCTATACAATCAATTCTTAAGCGCTCTGATAGCTGCTTGCTTCTGCATCGCCCCAAAGGTCTTCCATTCGATAATGCGAACGTTTTTCCGTTTGGAAAATGTGAACTACAACATCCACAAAGTCCAATAAAATCCATTCCCCATTGCCTTGGCCTTCTTTATGCCATGGATCTTGGTTAAAAGCCTTATAAACTTCGTCTTCTACACTTTTTGCGATAGCATTTACTTGTGCCGTGGAGTCGGCATGGCAGATTACAAAATAATCGGACAATGTCCCATTAACTTCCCGCATATCCAACCGCACTATTTCGTTTCCTTTTTTTTCCTGCATCCCATGAATCACAATGTCTGCAAGCTTTTCTGATAAGGAACCTTTTTTGTTTTTACTCATTAAGAAATATTATACTTTTGATAAATATTTTATTAAAACTCTTTCTTTTTGCAAAATAACACATTTTCGGGAGATTCACTACGCCAAAAGATAATTGTTTTGGAGCAAATTGGCTCTACAAATGATTATTTAAAATCTCAACTGTCAAATTTCAAGCCATTACCAGAATGGACTGCCATAATGGCAAGGCATCAAACCCAAGGAAGAGGCCAAAGAGGCAATGTGTGGACCGTTCCGGCAAACAAAAACATCACCGTAAGCACCCTGCTCTATCCAAAATTCCTCAGCTTACAAGATCATTTCCTGTTGAATATGCTGATCAGTTTAGGGATCATCGATTGGTTGAAAAGTCTTCAAATTGATGCAGAAATTAAATGGCCGAACGATATCCTCTTGAACGGAAAAAAAATAGCGGGAATCCTGATCGAGAACAGTAGTACCTCGAAAGCAATAAACCATGCGATAATAGGTATTGGTATCAACGTCAATCAACAGGAATTTCCAGAGGAAATTAAAGCAACCGCCAGTTCCATCTTGAATGAGACCGGAAAAGAACTCCCTGATCTGTTAAAAGCATGTGAAGAGCTGTTGCAATTTCTTCAAAATAAATACGATGCACTTAAAATACAGGAAATTTCAGAAGAAGATTTATTGGATCGCTATAACAAATTACTTTTTCAAAGGGACATTCCGGCGATATACACGTCTAATGATATACAATTCGAAGGGATAATCAGAAAAGTGGACAGAAATGGTCTGTTATATATTGAAAGTGACAGTGAGTTAAAAAGTTACCAGTTCAAAGAAGTCGTATTTCATTTGCAAAAAATTGATTACACTTGGAAAAAAAATAACTAAATATGACAAACTATGAAACTTATTATTATAACTTTGAATTAAACTATATTAAAAATTAATAGTCAATTACACAAACGGTTTTTTATGAAAAAAATAAATTTATTAATTGCCTTCGTACTATTCGCCATTTCAGGTGCATTTGCGCAGGTATTGAAACCAGTAGAATGGTCGGTTGCTACGAAGAAAATCAACGCTAAGGAAGCGGTTGTTTTCATCAAAGCGAAAGTAGATGAAGGATGGCATATCTACGGGTTAAGTGTTCCTGAAGGAGGCCCGATTGCTACCGAATTCAAAATCACTGCAGACAATGGTGCAAAATTAAACGGTAAAGTTGCAGCGAAAGCACCAAAATCGAAGTACGAGGAAACTTTCAAAATGAATGTTCCTTACTACAATGGAGAAGTGATTTTCCAACAAAAAGTTAATTTAGCTAATGGTAAACCTACCAAAGTTAAAGGTACTGCTACCTTCATGGTATGTGACAAAGAGCGTTGTCTTCCACCAGATGAGTACGAATTTGCTGTAACAATCAAGTAAAATATTATAAAATATCTTATCAAAAAGGCAGGGTTCCCTGCCTTTTTCTTAGCTTTGCCGCGATAAACTAACAATTATGTTCAATTTAAAACATATTTTAATTGCCACATGTTGGCTTTTACTTTCATTAACCACACCTCTAGCAGGTTTTTCACAAGATTCTTTAATCAATACAGATGATATCGAGTTCAGTTCGGGGGAAGAACAAACGACATCTGATGACACATTGCTAACTGATGTTGGAGAATTGGAATTCTCCGATGGTCAGGATACCAGTGCTCAAGACACTACTGCCGCAACGGTTGCCGCTGCTCCATCGGGTGCAGACGGGGAAGACACCGGCATGTGGGGAATTTTCATTAAAGGGCTAATCGGTGGATTTATTGCATTCTTAATGCCATGTATCTTCCCAATGGTTCCTTTGACCGTAAGTTTCTTCACTAAAAAATCAGGAAGCACAGCACAAGCTGTTCAACAAGCCTTCCTTTACGGATTATTCATCATCGTAATCTATGTAGCCTTAGGTATGTTAATTACCATCGCTTTCGGTGCCGATGCCCTGAATGTCCTCTCTACAAATGGTATATTCAATTTCCTATTCTTCCTACTCTTGGTGGTATTTGCAGCTTCTTTCTTAGGAGCATTCGAAATTACCCTACCAAGTTCTTTTGTCAACAAAATTGATGCAAAATCAGACAAAGGTGGATTGATAGGTCTTTTCTTTATGTCCGCAAGTTTAGCGGTAGTTTCATTCTCTTGTACAGGGCCGATTATTGGCACTTTATTGGTTGATGCGGCTACTAAAGGTGATCGCTTAGGTCCTGCCATTGGTATGTTGGGATTCTCGATCGCATTAGCTATTCCTTTCGTACTATTTGCGATGTTCCCATCCCTGTTGAAATCAATGCCTAAATCAGGTGGTTGGTTAAACAGTGTAAAGGTAGTTCTAGGTTTCTTAGAATTAGCCCTGGCATTGAAATTCCTTTCGAATGTCGATTTGGCTTACAACTGGCAATTCCTAGACCGTGAGGTGTTCCTAGCCCTATGGATCGTGATCTTTGGCTTGATGGGACTATACCTGATTGGAAAAATCAAATTCTCGCATGATAGCGACCTGAAATTCATGTCTGTTCCAAGAACGATCTTGGCCATTATCGTCTTCTCTTTTGTGATGTATATGGTACCTGGTATGTGGGGAGCACCGTTGAAATCTATTTCAGCATTCCTTCCTCCGATCGGAACCCAAGATTTTGATATCTCTGCTGGTGGCGGAGGAGGTCATGCAGCTCCTGCAGGTGCGGCCGATGCGTCAAGCCGTAAATATTACAGCCATTTCCACTCTAGAACAACTTTGAAAGGAATGGATCCTTATTACGATTATGATGAGGCTTTAGCAGCAGCAAAAGCGCAGAACAAACCGCTAATGGTCGATTTCACTGGCTGGAACTGTGTAAACTGTCGTAAGATGGAAGCAACCGTATGGTCTGATCCAAGCGTAAAAGCCATGATCAATGAGAAATTTATCCTGGTTGAACTTTATGTTGATGATAGCGCTTTGGAATTACCGGAATCTGAGCATTACACCTCTAAAATCACCGGTAAAAAAGTAACCAAAGTAAGTAAGAAGAACTCGGAGCTACAGATCGAACGTTTCAACTCCAATTCACAACCATTATATGCTTTATTGGATAATAATGGCGAATTATTGGTACCAACCAGTGGAGCGGATTACGATATTGCTAGCTACAAAGCATTCTTGCAATCAGGTTTGGATAAATACAACGCGAAATAAGTTAACATAATCATACTTTTTAAACGTAAGTAAATCGGTATATTTGGCATATGAGTAACATTAAAAACATTGCCGTTTTAACTTCTGGAGGTGATTCTCCAGGTATGAATGCCGGTATCCGTGCTGTTATCCGTTCAGGTATTTACCATGGAATGAACATGTTTGGTATCCGTAGAGGATACGATGGCATGGTTCAGGGAGATATTATTGCGATGGATGCTAAATCCGTGGCCAATATCATCCAACGTGGTGGTACCATCCTGAAAACAGCAAGAAGTGATGAATTCAGAACTGTCGAAGGAAGAAAACAAGCTTACGAAAACCTTAAAAAACATGATATTGATGCCTTAGTGGTTATTGGTGGCGACGGAACCTTTACGGGAGCATCCAAATTCATTGAAGAATTTGATATTCCTATTATTGGTATGCCCGGCACCATCGATAATGACTTGAATGGTACAGACTTTACGATCGGTTATGATACGGCCATCAACACGGTTGTGGATGCCGTAGATAAGATCCGTGATACCGCAGAGTCCCACGACCGCCTATTTGTGGTGGAAGTGATGGGTCGTGACTCGGGTCTGATCGCCTTACGTTCAGGAATCAGTACCGGTGCTGAAGCCGTGCTTATCCCAGAACTAGAAGTGGATTATGATGCCATCATGAAACGTCTGGATAAAACCAGAAAGAACAAATCATCCCGTATCATCATCGTTGCTGAAGGGGATAAAGAAGGTGGATTAGTGGTTGCTGAGAAAATCAAGGCCAACTTCCCAGCTTATGATGTTCGTGTTTCCATTTTGGGGCATATCCAACGCGGTGGATCACCAACCTGTATGGACCGTGTGTTGGCTAGCCGTTTGGGTGTTGCCGCGGTAGAAGGACTAATCGAAGGTCGTAAAGGCGAAATGGCCGGTTTGATCTGTGGAAATGTACAATTTACCCCATTCAACAAAGCCATCAAGCATATTGATAAAATCAATACCAACCTTACTCGGATCGTTGAAATCCTTTCCTTGTAAGGAAAAAAAATACCTGAAATCCCGTTTCCAACAAAGAAACGGGATTTTTTATTTTATACCTTTGTTTAAAATTTTTGGAGATGCAAATAGCTGAACTTTATCAAATCTACCTAGACTATCCAACCATCTGTACGGATACGCGTCAGATCACTAAAGACTGTATATTTTTTGCCCTTAAGGGGGAATCTTTTAATGGGAATACCTTTGCCGAAAAAGCATTGGAGGCAGGGGCTAAATATGTGGTGCTGGATGATCCGGATTATGTTCAAGATGGCTCCGCTTATATCCTGGTAGAGGATGTGTTGAGCAGTTTGCAGGCCTTGGCTACCCATCATCGGAAACAATTGGATATTCCTTTTGTGGGGATTACAGGGACCAATGGAAAAACCACCAGCAAGGAATTGTTGTACAGCGTCCTTTCCCAAAAATTCAAGGCTTTTGCTACGAAAGGAAACCTGAACAACCATATCGGTGTTCCTTTGACTATTCTTTCCTTACCAAAGGATCTGGAACTGGCCATTATTGAAATGGGTGCCAATCATCAGGGCGAGATTGAATTTCTATGTCATATCGCGCAGCCGAGCCATGGTCTGATCACCAATGTGGGCAAGGCCCATCTGGAAGGCTTTGGTTCTTTTGAAGGGGTAATGAAGACAAAAGGAGAGCTTTATGATTACCTGAAGGAGCATCATGGGCAGGTTTTTGTTCAAGGGGATAATGAGTTTCTGATGCAAATGGTAGAGGATAGGAAATTGAAAGATATGGTGCATTACGGTTTTTCGGATAAGAATGATATTCAAGGAGGATTGGTGGTTGCTGATCCTTTATTGACTATTTTTTGGAAAGAGCGGGGGGAGAATGGAGTGCATGAGGTGAATACGCATTTAACAGGGGCTTATAATACGGAGAATATGCTGGCTGCTGTTGCTGTGGGATTGCATTTTGGATTAAGTGCAGAGGAGATTAATACAGGGCTGGAGGGATATGTGCCTCAGAACAATCGTTCGCAGATTACAAAGACTGATGGTAATACAATTATCGCTGATTATTATAATGCGAATGCGAGTAGTATGGCAGCGGCAATTGAAAATATTAAGGTGATCAAGGCGGAGAGGAAAGCGGCTATTTTGGGCGATATGTTCGAAATGGGAGATCAGAGTGTGGAGGAGCATAGGAAGGTCATTGCAGCAGCTAAAGCTGTTGGATTGGATAGATTAATTTTTGTTGGAAAGGCTTTTTTTGGATTGAGGGATGAAGTTTTGGAGAGCGAAAAGGATGAATTTAAAAAGGATGTGGAGAACTTGATGGTTGATGAAACAAAAGCGGTTGAATTTTATGAAACAACGGAAGAAGCAAAAGCGGCGTTGGTTAAGGATCCGATAAAGGATTTTATGATTTTGTTGAAAGCCTCTCGTGGGATGGCTTTTGAAAGGTTAATGGAGGTTTTGTAGCGCCTCCGTCATTGCGAGGCTTTAGAACGTCATTGCGAGGAGGTACGACGAAGCAATCTTTTGACTTCGCTAAGCATGACATAAGGGAAGATTGCTTCGTACCTCGCAATGACGCAGCCCTCGCAATGTCGTACCTCCTCGCAATGATGTATCTTCGCAATGACGTATCTCCTTTAAAGACAATACCCCTATCTCCCCGTCTCCAAATTCAATTCCTTCTCCTTATTGATCAAATTCAAAATACTAGTATCATTCAAGATCTGCAGCATCGCATTCCTCACCTCAATAAACGTATCCCGAATCCCACAAGCATGCTCTTCCACACATTCCTCACAAGAGCGATAAAAATTCAAACTCACACAAGGCAACAACGCAATCGGACCATCCACCAAACGCATCACCTGCGAAAGGTAAATATCTTCTGGCGCCTTGTTCAAGCTATAACCACCTCCAGCGCCCTTCTTGGAATACAAAATTCCCGCATTACGCATCTCCAATAGTATCTGTTCTAAGAATTTCTTCGGAATACGTTCCTCCTCCGCAATCTTTCCGATCTGCATAGGCTCCTTTCCATAATTCCTTCCCAATACCATTAGGGCTTTGATAGCGTATTTTGTTTTCTTCGATAGCATATTTTTCCTCTACTAGCTTATCCTCAAAAATATGAAAATTTAAGGACTATTTCTGTAAGACCTCCACAATAGGCTGCCCTATAGAACCATTTGGTTCCATCACATGCAATAGCGCACTGATAGTAGGTGCAATATCCGTAATGTGGACCATTTTATTCGTCTTACCCTTATTCACACCCCATCCCATAAAAACCAATGGAATATGCGAATCATAAGGCGTCCAGGTACCATGGGTCGTACCGGTAGATCTTGGCGTTCCGTCATACCATTGCGGTTCCGTAATGATCTGAATCGCTCCACTACGTTTCCTGTTATAGCCATTCACGATCTTCTCGCGCAGCTGAGCTGGAATCATCATATTCTCGCCACCTTCCATATCCACCACAAAAGCAACCCCATCCTCATGACGCAACATCTTGATGATCGACTTCTTGATCTTCTCCTCGTCCAATTTCTGCTTTTCAATCAAGCTATAATTCAAATGAACCTGATAGTTCATCAAACTGGTAACAATCTTATCCGATCCAAATTCAGCCTGCAGCTGTTCGTTCAGATTACGCATGATCTGGCGGGAAAAGAAATAGCCACCATTACCACGCATATCCATAAAATAACGGGAGTTGTAGGAAGCCGCATGATCCGCTGTAAGGAAGAATGTATAATTTCCCTTACCCACAGTTTTGTCCAAGTAATTGAAGAATTCTGCCAATTCTTGGTCCAAACGAAGATAGATATCCTCAATCTCCACCGAAGAAAGTGAATAACGATGTCCCACGTAATCCGTAGCCGAAAGACTCACCGCTAGAAAATCTGTAGCTTTTGTCGGATTCTTGCCTAGATTCTCCTGCTTGATCGCTTCCTTGGCAAAATCTAAGGTAAATGTATTTCCGAAAGGCGTGGTTTTGATCAGTTCATACCCCGCATCCTTCATCAACAACGAAGTTTTGCGCGGAAATGTCGGAGTTTCCTCCCCTGCCCATTTGCCTTCATACACATTATCATCATCCACACTGTTGTTCTTATAAGTTTCAATCGGATATAAAGTATTCCAATCCTGCTTCAATAACTTCTCCGCCAATTTCTGCTTATTAAAATCCTGCACCCAATTCGGCAGGTTTTGCATGTAGTAGGTACTACTGATCCAATCGCCTGAATTTGCCTCAAACCAATAAGCGGCATCAGCAAAGTGACCTGCAGGCAATATTCCTCCCCTATCCTTGATCGCTATACCAATCACTTTGGATTGAAAATTAGTCGCCAATTTCAACTGATCGGTAACCGTTGAAGCCAACAGGTTTCTTGGGGATTGTTTTCCCTCCTTCTCCTTGGTCCCAACACCCTCTACCGCATCATCTTGTGTACAATACATCGATGTACCGGTCTGTTGCTCGATCCAGTCATTACCCGCAATCCCGTGTATCGCAGGAACACTTCCTGTGTAAACGGAACTATGACCGATAGCCGTAAAAGTAGGCACATAGTCGATCAGGGTGTTCTCGCAGGAAAATCCATCACGAAGCAATCTTTTAAAACCATCATTACCATAACGATCTGCGAAACGGTAAAGGTAGTCCCATCGCATTTGGTCTACCATTAAGCCAACAACCAATTTAGGCCTTTCTACTTGTGCGGCAACGACATTGCTGAACAAGGCCAGCAACAAAAGAAAACTAAATTTTTTACGCATCATGTGTGTATTTAATTTATTTAGAAATGAGGTGACGTTTAAGGTAGTCACCCGTATAGGATTGATTACATGTTATCAGGTCTTCCGGTGTTCCTGCAAATACCAGATTACCCCCCTTCTCACCGCCTTCAGGACCAATATCAATAACCCAATCTGCTGATTTGATCATATCCAGGTTGTGCTCGATCACCAGCACAGAGTTGCCCAGTTCGATCAATGCTGAAAATGCCTTAAGCAGTTTGCTGATATCATGGAAATGTAGGCCGGTTGTGGGTTCATCAAAAATAAACAAAGTTTTTTTCTGATTGTTCCCTTTTATTAAAAAAGAAGCCAATTTAATCCTTTGGGCTTCACCGCCAGACAATGTGCTGGAAGATTGACCCAACTTCACGTAGCCTAAACCTACTTCCTGCAAAGGTTTCAGCTTGTTCAGGATCTTAGGCTGATCAGCAAAGAATTCGATCGCTTCATCCACACTCAGGTCCAGGATGTCCGACACCGATTTACCTTGGTACTGCACATCCAACACGTGTTGTTTAAAGCGTTTACCATCGCAGGCCTCACAAGGAAGCACAATATCCGCCATAAACTGCATCTCAATCTTCACGACCCCTTCACCCTGACAGATCTCACATCTCCCTCCTTCCACGTTAAAGGAGAATGCTGAAGGTTTTAACCCGTTGGCCTTAGCCGCTGGAAGACTGGAAAACAAGGCCCTGATTTCATCCCAAGCTTTTACATAGGTAACCGGATTGGAACGTGTCGAACGACCGATAGGGTTCTGATCCACCATCTCGACCTGTTCTACCTGATCGATCGCCCCTTCCAGTCCATCAAACAAACCCGTCTGATCACCGGAATAACTACCCACTGCCTTTTGCAAAGCAGGGTATAAGATCCGTTTCACCAAAGAGGTCTTACCCGAACCGGAAACCCCCGAAACGACCGTAAAGACATTCAAAGGGAAATCTACTGTAATCCCTTTCAGGTTATTTTCCCGTGCACCCAGGACACGGATGGATTCGTTCCATTTTCTTCTTTTATCAGGTACAGGGATTTGAAGCTTCTCGCTTAAATACTCCCCTGTCAAACTCTTCTTATCCGTTAATATTTCATTATAGGTCCCTGCAAACACCAATTCACCCCCATTGATCCCCGCTTCAGGGCCAATATCGATCAGGTAATCCGCAGCTTCCATCATCTCCTGCTCATGCTCTACCACGATCACGGTATTGCCCGCATCGCGAAGGGACTTCAACACCCCGATCAATCGTTGGGTATCCCGTGGATGCAATCCAATACTCGGTTCATCCAGTACATAAATGGAACCTACTAGGTAACTTCCCAAGGAAGTAGCCAAGTTGATCCGTTGGGATTCCCCTCCCGAAAGGCTATTGCTCAGGCGGTTCAAGGTCAGGTAACTTAAGCCCACATCACTCAAGAACTGCAACCTGTTGTTGATCTCTGCCAATAATCTTTTGGCAATGATGGCATCATGGTCTGAAAGCTTCAATGATTGGAACAAAGCCAAAGCTTCATCCAAAGGCATCAGCACGATATCGGTAATCGAATGATCGTTTATCTTTACAAAACTCGCATCCTTGCGCAAGCGCGTGCCCTTACACTCCGGACAATCCGTTTTTCCTCGATAGCGCGAAAGCATTACGCGGTATTGGATTTTATAGGTCTGTTCCTCCAGCTCAGCAAAAAAATCATTCAAACCGCGGAAATATTTATTCCCCGTCCATAATACCTCCTGCTGTGCTTTGGTCAGGTCGCTATAGGAACGATGAATCGGAAAATCGAATTTCAGTGCGTTTCGAACCAGCTTCTCCAACCATAGCCCCATCTTCTCTCCACGCCATGGCGCAATCGCCCCATCATATACGGAACGACTTTTATCCGGAATAACCAGGTCAGGGTCAATTCCAATAACTTTTCCATAACCTTCACATCGCCTACACGCACCATAAGGATTATTGAAACTGAAAAAATTAGGGGTTGGCTCCTCGAAGGTCATCCCATCCAGCTCAAACTTATCCGAGAAGGAGAAACTTTCCGAGTTCACTTCTACCAAACATTCGCCCTTACCTTCAAAATAGGCTGTTTGGATAGAATCCGCCAATCGATTGATGGTGTCATCGCTGTGATCCAACATAACCCGATCGATCACGATAAAGATATCCCCTTCTTTAAAAGTGGAATTCGCAACCTCTTTATTCTCCAGTACCGATTCGATCTTCTGTATGCTATCCTGATGCTTGATCCGCACAAAACCCTTCTGCAAGAGCAGCGACAGTTCCTCCTTTAGCTTCCGTTTATTGGTCGGAATTAAAGGGCTATAAATCGTAATGGTCGAATCGTCCTCATAGGCCAATAGACGATCCACAATATGGGTCACCGTATCCTTCTTCACCTCTTTGCCCGAAATGGGCGAATAGGTCTTACCGATACGGGCAAACAATAATTTGAGGTAATCATAGATCTCGGTGGAAGTTCCTACCGTCGATCGGGGTTTGGAGGAGATCACCTTTTGTTCAATGGCAATTGCCGGAGCAATCCCCTTGATGTAATCCACATCCGGTTTATTCATTCTGCCCATGAACTGACGGGCGTAGGAAGAAAGACTTTCTACGTATCTCCGTTGCCCTTCGGCATATAAGGTATCAAATGCTAATGAGGATTTCCCGGAACCGGACATCCCCGTAATCACCACCAATTGGTTTTTAGGGATATCAACATCAATATTTTTAAGATTATTAACCCGCGCTCCTTTTATCTGAATATGTGTCCTAGGACTATGATTTGCAGTTTTTTGCATAACCATCAAAGTTAGGCAAAAGAATCTAATTTTTCTCTTCTTCTAATTTTTTGAGGAGTTTCTCGACCTCTTCTTCCGAGGCTGTTAATTTGGCTTTACAAATGGTCAACAAAGCTGTTGCCCGTTTGATCTTTGTCGTCAATTCATCGACGGCCACATCGCCCGACTCGATCTCCGATACGATCTGTTGAAGCTCTTCATAAGCCTCTTGGTAAGTGTATTTATTTTCCATCTTGTTCTTGTTTTGAAAGTACTTCCGTAATCAGTTTGCCATCCTCCAATTGAATATCCAATCGATCACCAACCTGTGCCTGATCCAATTTATGCACCGCTTTTCCATCTAAGCGCACGATGCTGAACCCTCTTTTCAACACATGGATAGGGTTCAACAGCGCCAACATGCGTTCCATCTGCAATAAGGCCGACTGTTCATCCTTGATGGTTCTTCTGCTCAATTGCGCCAACTGATTTCTGGCCTGTTCCATCTTGGTCTTTTCCTGCAGCAAAACAGTTTTCGAATTCCAGGAAATGGAACTGATCAGGTTCGCCAGCTTGATGTGTTCATCCTCAAAGATCTTTCGGGCGGCCCGGATAATCTTTTCTGTTGCCTGATCGACGGGAATAGCAAAATTGTGGAACTTTTGGAGCAGGAAATCCGCCAGTTCGCTGGGGGTGATGGCATTCTTATAGGCCACCATTTCACTCACGGTTTCATTGGTGGAATGCCCAATCCCTGTCAATACCGGAATCGGGAATATCGCAATGGCTTTCGCCAGGAGGTAATTGTTATAGGAAGTCAACCCGACATCCCCACCGCCACCACGGATAATCGCCACCGCATCGAAATGTTCCATGCGCTCCGCAATCACCTCCAATTGTTTGATGATACTCGGAATGGATTTATCCCCCTGCAATAGTGCAGGGAACAAGGTCGTGCTAAATGTATAGCCCCAAGGATTGCCATGAATGATCTTAAAAAAATCGGATAGCCCTTTACTGGTTTCCACCGATATGATCGCCAATCGTTTGGGAACCATGGGAAAAGGCAAGGACCGATTGGCATCAAAAAGCCCTTCTGCCTTTAACTTTCGGATACTCTCCCTTTTCTCCTTCTCCAGTTCCCCTAATACAAAGGTGGGGTCGATGTCTACTATCTTTAAAGAAAATCCATATAAAGGATCGTAGGATATGCCTGCCTGAAAGAGCATGGTGATCCCTTCTCGAAGGGGTTCGCCCAGAACTTCCATAAATTGCCTATTGATCCGTTGATAATCCATTTTCCAAAGGATGGACCGCATTTCAGCAACCACCTTGCCATCCGTTTTCTCCAACAGTTCGGGATAGCAATGTCCCGAATGAGAATAATGGTTCAGCTTGTTCATCTCCGCCTTTATCCAATACAGGCTTTTATACCGTTCAGCAATCGTTTTCTGAATGCTGCGCGATACTTCCAATAGGGTAAAAACGGTTTTATCAGCTAAGATTTCGGGCATATCTCAAAGATAATCAATTATTCTATCCTCTTGGTGCATGTTTGTGCGTTTTATTAGTACATTTACAGTATAAATCCTAAAACAAACATGATCCGAAAGATAAACCTTGCTGTCCTAGGGCTTTTATGTCTATTCCAAGCCGCCAATGCACAATACAAACAGGTATTGGTCAACAAAACACAGATTATCCATAACAAACAATCTATCCTACCCTTCAAGAAGTTAGATCAATACCGCATTGCCGTGGTAACCACGGATAATCAAAAATATGCGCCATTTATCCAACAGCTTCAGCGCTATGCGGATGTAACGGTAAGCGATTTTCAGCATTTCGATGAGAATACGAAATATTACAACAGCATCATCGTTGCCGGATCTGCCAGTGATTTTAGGTCAGATTATGCCGCTATGGTCTTACAATCTGCAGTAAACAACAAAAATGTGATCCTCTGCCGTTTTGGAACCGATCAGAATTATACCAACATTGGTCTCAATAGCCAAAATCTAAGTCGCTTTGCCAGTTTGGTCTATAGCCCAGAAACGGATGCAGAAGGCCAGGTCAATGCGGCCATGTCCATTTTTGGAGGCCTAGGCGTGACGGAAGGTAAAATCAAGACCGCCCAAACCCGTTTACAATATACCCAAGGCAAACAATCGGGATTGAACATCGCCGAAATGACCCAAAAGATCGATGCCATTGCCAAAGAAGCCATCGAACAAAAAGGTGCTCCTGGCATGACCGTGATGGCCGTTAAGGACGGACAGGTCATCTTTGAAAAAGCCTATGGCTACCATACCTACGAAAATCAACAGGCCAATTCCATCCATGATATCTACGACCTGGCGTCGGTAAGTAAAATCGTCGGCACCACCCCGGTGGTTATGCACCTGCAGGAAAAGAAGATCATTAACCTGGACAGCACCATGGGGCATTACCTGTGGCAGGCCAAGAAAAGCAATAAGGCCAATATCACCCTTCGGACCGTCCTGCTGCATGAAGCTGGATTCACCCCTTTCATTCCCTTCTACCGGAATCTGAAACCGGGGGATCTTGTCCATAGCCCCGATGAGAACCATCAGGTTCAAGTGGCCGATAATGCCTATTTAAAGAATAATTATTACCGGGATGTGATGTGGCCAGAAATGTTGGCTTCTTCCGTAAAACCGATCGGTAATTATGTTTATTCGGATATCAGCATGTATGTCATGAAAGAGGTTTCAGAGCATGAAACATCCGTTCCCATGCAGGAATATGTACAACAGATCCTGTACCGCCCGATCGGTATGAAAACAGCGGGCTATAACCCAAGGACACGGTTCGCGAAGAATCGTATCGTACCAACCCAAAATGACACCCTATTCCGTAAAACCCTATTGGAGGGCTTTGTACATGATGAAGGGGCAGCCATGGCTGGTGGAGTGGCCGGACATGCCGGGCTGTTTGCCTCCGCGAATGACCTCGCCATTTATGGACAGTTATTATTGAACCGTGGAGAATACGGCGGTGCAACCTATTTCAAGCCAGAAACCGTAGATCTTTTCACCTCCAAGCAATCGGCCACAAGCCGCCGAGGATTGGGTTTCGACCGCTTTGACCCGAACTCCAAATCTGGTTATCCATCTAAACTGGCCAATAGTTCCGTCTATGGCCATACCGGCTATACCGGAACCTGTATCTGGATCGATCCGAAGAACCAATTGGTCTATATTTTCCTGTCCAACCGCGTGCATCCACAAGTGTCCACGAAATTATTGGATCTCAATATCCGCTCTCGGATCCAAGATGTGATCTATGAAACCATCAATAAAGCTAAGAAATGAAAACCCTATCATTCAGCCTAATCGCCTGTTGCCTGTCCCTGCTTACAGCCAAGGCACAAGAAAATAAGCTTGCCAAGGATTATAAAAAAATCCATGAAGAGCTCCTGTTGATCGATGGCCATAACGACGTCATCATTGAAAGCATCCTTCCGGGATTAGATATTGGCAAACGCATCAAAACAGGGCATACCGACCTTCCTCGATTAAAAGAAGGGGGTGTAGATGTGCAGGTATTCGCGGTTTGGTCTGACGATAAGAAATGGAAGAAAAACGCCTTTAAGCATGCCAATGATCAACTGGATGCCTTGGAAAAATTGCTGAAGAACAATCCCGATAAAATCGAATTGGCCAAGAGTGCTGCTGATATCGAACGCATACATCAGGCTGGCAAGATCGTTGCATTGATCGGAATCGAAGGGGGAAACATGATCGAAGAGAAAATCGAAAACCTCGATAAATTATATGATCGTGGCGCCCGATACCTCACCCTGACCTGGAACTACAATCTGCCTTGGGCAACCGCCGCAGCCGAAGAGGTAAAGACCAAAGGGGATAAAGGCAAAGGATTGAGCGAACATGGAAGGGCCATCATCAAAAGAATGAACGAACTGGGGATGATGGTTGATCTTTCCCACGCTGGCAAGAAAACCTTCTATGATGTGATGGAAATCAGTAGCAAACCCGTATTGGTATCCCATAGCAATGCTGCTGCCCTAACCCCGCATTACCGCAACCTGGACGATCAACAATTGGCTGCCCTCAAAAAGAATGGTGGCGTCATAGGCGTTAATTTTTATTCGGAATTCCTGGATTCCGGCTATAAAAGCCGTGTGGAAAAAGTATTTAAGAAAAACCATCAAGTAGATCCTGCCAAGAAATTATCCTTGGATAAGATGTATGCCCAATTGACCAAGAAACAGAGACAGCAGGTGGATGCACCTATGGAAATGGTGCTCAAACATATCGATTATTTGGTCTCCAAAGTAGGCATAGATCATGTAGCGATCGGTTCTGATTTCGATGGCATCAATTCGGCACCTATCGGCTTGGAAGATGTTTCCAAATTTCCCAACCTGACCAAAGCATTATTGGAAAGAGGTTATAATAAGGCGGATATCGCGAAGATTATGGGATTGAATTTTCTAAGGGTCCTTAAAGAAAACGAAAGAAAATAGCTTAATCTTCCAATTGCACCAATTCATCGTAGTTTTTATCCAACTTATTGACCAGTCGGATATAGATCAATCGGAAATAGAATTTCATCAATTTGATGATAAAAAATCCCATAATACTTACAGCAATGATCGTAAAAATGGCATAAAGCATCATTTCTCCTGTGCTTTTATCAAAAATATGCTTTTCGATAATGAAAGAAATCGATCCAATGGCCAAGGAAACAATAATCAAATAGATATTAAAGGAAATATACTGGTTTACGGTTTTGCGAGAAGCTAAAATATCGTTCAATAAATCTTTGGTATTGTTGGTATTCTTAATTTTATAATATGCCTGGAAGAAGGTATAGATAAAATAAAACGTGATGATATAGGAGATGACCGTAATAGATTGATCAATGATCTCCAACCAAAGAGGATCCGTATCACGTCCCGTTTCGACATCAGAAAAGAAAAAGAACCAAGCATTAAAAGCGAGTCCTAGAAAAAGCTCTATCACGGAAACGAAGAAAATCCATTTCGCCAGGGATGAGGAGCTTTTATAGAGCATACGACGGATCTCCTCCTTATTTACTTTCGGAAAATCCCCATCCTTATTCCAATGCTGTTTCAGTAAATCTAAGCCATCCATTATACGATTCCTTTTTTAGCCAATATTTCTTTTATTTTTCCTTTGATGCGGTTCATCTTCACCCGGGCATTCACTTCGGAGATACCCAATGTTTCGGAGATCTCTGCGTAATCCTTATCTTCCAGGTACATATAGACCAATGCCTTGTCGATATCGTTTAATTGTCGGACAGCATCGTAAAGGAACTTGAGTTGCTCTTCCTCTTCCGAATTATATTCTTCATATTTGATATTGGCAAATGATTGGTCCCAATCCACCGTGCTGATCTTATTGCGTTTGGATCGGTAGAGGGAAATCGCCGTGTTCAGGGAAACCCGATAGGCCCAAGTCGAAAACTTGGAATCCCCCNNACTTCGGATATGACCGCCATAACTGAATGACCATCTCTTGGAAAAGATCTTGGTGCGAAGCCACATCTGAGGCATATAGCCTACAGATCTTGTGGAGAATATTTTGGTTATCCTCCAGCAGCACCACAAATTCTTGCTCCAGGTTAGTATTCATTTTAGGCTATTTGTCGACAATATAGTCCTTATGTTACAACTTGTAGGTACATTTTTTTAAATTCGCTTAATGGCAAAAACGAAATCAGCATATTTCTGTCAATCCTGTGGTTATGAATCACCGAAATGGCTAGGACAATGTCCATCCTGTAAACAATGGAACAGCTTTGTGGAAGAAGTGGTGGAAAAAAGTTCCTCTCGGGTTCCTGAATGGCGAAGTACCAGTACAGTTCCCGGAACCAATAAACGCAGCAATAAAGCGGCGATCATCCATGAAATCGTTTATTCGGAAGAACAACGGATCTTAAGTCCCGACAAGGAGTTCAACCGCGTCTTGGGCGGAGGGATCGTCCCGGGATCCTTGGTCCTGATCGGCGGGGAACCGGGCATCGGTAAATCAACCCTGATGTTACAACTTGCCCTTTCCATTCCGCAGGTGAAAACATTATATATCTCCGGGGAGGAAAGTGAACAGCAGATCAAGATGCGTGCGGAACGTCTCTCCCAGAGTTCCAATGCCAACTGTTATATCTTGACGGAAACTTCCATGCAGAACATCTTCAAACAGATCGATCAGGTGGAGCCGAATGTGGTGGTGATAGACTCCATACAGACCTTACATACCGCGCAGATTGAATCTGCTCCAGGTTCTGTATCGCAGGTAAGGGAATGTACGGCGGAGTTATTGCGTTTTGCCAAGGAAACCAATACCCCGGTTTTTATTGTAGGGCATATCACGAAAGATGGTAGTATTGCCGGGCCTAAAGTGCTGGAGCATATGGTGGATACGGTACTTCAATTTGAAGGCGACCGGCATCATGTGTACCGCATCCTACGGGCGGTGAAGAACCGTTTTGGTTCTTCCTCGGAATTGGGGATCTATGAGATGCAGGGTTCTGGGTTGAGGGAGGTTTCCAATCCTTCGGAGATCATGTTGTCCCAGCGGGAGGAGCCTGTCAGTGGGATTGCTGTAGCGGCCATGCTGGAGGGTATTCGGCCTTTGATGATCGAGGTACAGGCATTAGTGTCGAATTCAGCTTTTGGTACTCCACAACGAAGCTCTACGGGTTTTGATACAAAACGGTTGAATATGTTGTTGGCGGTATTGGAGAAAAGGTTTGGTTTTAGGCTGAGTGCGCAGGATGTGTTCCTGAATATTGCAGGAGGATTAAGGGTGGAAGATCCGGCTATTGATCTGGCGGTGATTGCGGCGATTATTTCCTCCCAGCAGGATATCGCTTTGCCAGCGAATATTACTTTTGCGGGAGAGGTGGGATTATCCGGGGAAATAAGGGCGGTGAATAGGATTGAGCAAAGGATTCAGGAAGCCGAAAAACTGGGCTTTGAGCAGATATTTATTTCGAAGTATAATAGTAAGGGCTTGGATGTGAAGAAGTATGGGATATTGGTGCGGCCCGTAGCGCAATTGGAGGATATTTTCAGGATATTGTTTGGGTAGAGGGAAACGGAATTGGGCGGTTAAAACCGTCATTGCGAGGAACTATACGTCATTGCGAGGAACGAAGCAATCTTTCGATTAATCCAAAGATTGCTTCGTCGTACCTCCTCGCAATGACGGTAAGCCTCCTCGCAATGACGATAAAAGGCCTCCTCGCAATGACGAGTATTTTTACTTAATAACCTCAGCCAATTTTTCTTCCAAAGCCTTGCCTCTCAAGTTCGAAGCAATGATCTTTCCACTAGGATCAACCAAGAAATTAGCCGGGATTCCATCAATCGCATACAAAGGAACCACCTCCGATTGCCAGAATTTCAAATCCGACACATGCGGCCATTGCCCCAATTTATCCTCATGTATAGCTTTTACCCAATCATCCTTCTTACCCGGACGGTCCAAGGAAACGCCAAATACCGTAAAATTCTTATCCTTAAACTTATTGAAAGCGGCTACAACATTCGGGTTTTCATGACGACATGGTCCACACCAGCTCGCCCAGAAATCGATCAATACATATTTTCCTCTCAACGAAGACAATTTGATCACATTTCCAGCTGTATCCGGCAATGCAATTTCCGGAGCCACAGCCCCGATCGCTACACCTTTCAATTTCTCAATCTTCGCAGCAATTGCTTTTCCCTTTTCGGTATTCTTCAATGCTGGCGACAATTTCTCATAAGCAGGAATGGCTAGGTTATTCACATTCTCCGGAGAGATCAAATCGGCTAATAAGTTCAAACTTACATAGCTATTCGGTTTGCTCATCACAAACTGCTGGCTCAATTCTTTTTGCTTTTCAAACAAAGCCATAGCTTGGTTCTGCAATCCAGCCACAAATTCCTCATTGTCTTGCTGCTCTTTCGGTGCATCTGCATAAGTCTTGTTGATTTGTGCAAACTGATCCATCACTGGTTTTAACGCATTCTTGTAATCCGTGAAATCCTTGTTGATATCATTTCCGGATACCGTAGCAGTACTCAATTTATCACCTTTAACATTGATCACCCCTTTCGCCAAATACAAGCCACCCACATCCGGATTACTCAATTGACGGATACTCTTACCTTCTGGCGAAAGCACCAACTGCGCCTGTGTAGGCTGAGATACCACTCCATTGAAGGTAAATGCACCCTTAACCACGTTAGCCGAATCCAAATGATTCTGACCACCATCTGAATACGATAGGAAAACTTTTGCCGGCGCATCGAGGGTACCGATGTTCCCCTTTATGGAGTAATCTTCCTGTGCAAAGAGCAAGGAAGGAATTGCAACTAGTGCACTTAGAATTAATTTTTTCATTTTCAAGTATTTAATTTATATCCGATTAAATGTGCTATTACCATCTTCCGCTGGCACCACCGCCACCGAAACCGCCTCCTCCGAAACCGCCGAAGCCACCGCCTCCGCCGCCTCCAAAGCCGCCGCCACCAAATCCACCACCGTCATTATCACCACCGCGACCTAAGGAATTCAACAAGGTCCACCAGAACAGGTCTGAAGAACCACGACCACCCATCACACGTCCGCCACCATTGTTCCCTCCGCCTCCGCGTTTGGAAATAATGGATATGATGACGAATACGACAATAATGATGAAAATAATGGGAATTCCGCCTCCACCTTCTGTAGAATAGGTCTCCTTCGGTTCTGCTTTATACTCCCCTTTTGCATGGGAAATCAACGCATCTACCCCATTATTAATCCCTGTATAATAATCGCCCTGTCTGAAGGCTGGTTTTATTTCATTCTCAATGATCCGGTAGGCAATCACGTCGGGCACTGCACCTTCAATACCATAACCCGTACGGATCGTTACGGCACGATCGCCCAAGGCTACCAATAATAGAATACCATTATCGTATTTCTTGTTACCAACGCCCCATTTTTTTGCCAAGCGATCGCCATAATCAGCGATATCATAATCCCCGGTCGAATTCATCACCACCACCGCTAACTGGGTGGTTGTACTATCTTCAAAAGCCAATAACTTCTGCTCGAGCGCCTGTTGTTCACTGGCACTCAACGTATTGGTATAATCACTGACCAAGCGGTTCGGAACAGCAGGAAAATCCTGCGCCAGCGCCGTGAAGTGAACGATTAACCCTACAAATAATCCAAGGAATATCTTGATAGACGTACTCAATAAACGAGTTCTCTTGTCCATAAATTGTTGTTTATCCAAAATAAATATCATTTGGAAGTTCATTGACATCATCATCCCTTCTTGGGAAATAATGTGCCAGCTGCTCCCCTGCCTGTTCAATCCCCGCAATCAGTCCTTGAACATAATCCGATTGCCTAAAATATGCTAACATGGATTCTTTTGTGGATTCCCAAAAATCCGCAGGAACTTTATCGTTGATCCCCGAGTCGCCAATGATCGCAAACTGATGGTCATCGGTCGCCAAATAGATCAATACCCCATTACGCAATAAGGTCTGGTGCATCTTCAGCTTCTCGAAATAAGTTGTTGCCTGCTCATATGCCTCCATGCCATGTAGCTTTCTTTCCACCACCAAACGGATCTCTCCTGATGTACGGTTCTCGGCCAAACTAATGGCCTGAACTACTTTTTCCTGTTCCTCTTGATTAAATATTTCCATGAGCTAAAAAAAGGAAAGATGAATGCGGATGGATTGCTCCACGCATTCATCTTTCTATATTAACAACAATAAAATTCATTAAAATTGAACTGTTGGAGCTTTATCTGATCCTTCAGTTGCTTTAAACGTACCTTTAGCTTTGAATCCAAAAATACCAGCCATCAAATTGTTAGGAAATGAACGAACCGTGGTATTGTACTCCTGAACAGCTTCGTTGTACGCTCTGCGTTCTACGGAAATACGGTTCTCTGTTCCTTCCAACTGCGCTTGCAATTCTTGGAAGTTCGCATTCGCCTTCAAGTCTGGGTAAGCTTCCACACTAACCAATAAACGACCCAATGACTGCGATAAGGCATCCTGAGACTGTTGGTAATTTGCGATGGCTTCTTCCGACAAGTTGGATGGGTCAACAGTTACGGAAGTAGCTTTTGCGCGTGCTTCTGTAACGGCTGTCAAAGTGCTCTCTTCGTGGTTAGCAGCTCCCTTTACCGTATTAACCAAATTCGGGATAAGGTCTGCTCTACGTTGGTAAGCATTTTCAACCTGTGCCCATTTTCCTTTAACATTCTCATCCTGGGAAACCATGGTGTTGTAACCACAAGAACTGAAAGAAAGTGCTGTGAATAAACCTACTAAGGCGATTAATAATCTTTTCATGTGTAATGTTTTAACTTGTATTCTTTAAAATTAAGAAATTGTTTTTATAAAAATAACATATCAAACGATATACCAATCCTTGCAAAACGTGAAATTATGGCAGGAAATGGTAACTTTGTAGCGTTTTTGGGATAAAACCCCAACAGAATTATGCAGAAAGAAATTGAAATCGCCAAAGTTCCTGAGGCCATAGACGATGAAAAACGTATTTTAAACGAAGGATCCAAAAAACTTCGTATCCCTGTACAATGTATCCAAGGATTTCATATCCGGAAACGCTCTATTGATGCCCGAGGCAAACAAGTGCTTTTCCGCTTGAGGATCGTTTATTTCATTGATGAACCTGTTTCCCTACCGGATTTCCACAGTAAATTAAAGGACGTCAGCCAGGCTAAACCCGTGATCATCATCGGGGCAGGACCAGCCGGACTTTTTGCGGCCTACCGATGCCTGGAAAGGGGATTAAAACCCATCGTGATCGAAAGAGGGAAAAAGGTACAGGACCGCCGTCGGGATCTGGCGAAGATCAACCGCGAAGGGATTGTCAATCCAGAATCCAATTATTGTTATGGGGAAGGCGGTGCCGGAACCTATTCGGATGGAAAACTATACACTCGATCGAACAAACGCGGTGATGTGCAACAGGTACTGGGTATTTTTGTGGAGCATGGCGCAACCCCTGATATCATGGTGGATGCCCGTCCGCATATCGGAACCAATAAATTACCGCATATCATTGAAAGCATCCGCGAACGAATCATCGAATTTGGTGGCGAGGTGCTGTTCGACTGCAAAGTGGTCGATATCCTGGAACAATTCGGACAGGTGGAAGGCGTTTTGACGGATGCAGGCGAGCGTATCATGGCCAAACAGGTGGTCGTCGCTACGGGACATTCCGCTCGGGATATCTACGAACTGTTTCGGAAAAAAGGCTGGTTATTGGAAGCCAAACCTTTTGCTTTAGGGGTTCGGATCGAGCATCCACAGGAAATCATCGATCAGGCGCAGTACCATTGTTCGATAAGACCGGAGAACCTTCCTCCAGCTTATTATAGCTTGGTGGAACAGGTGGATGGCCGCGGGGTATTTTCCTTCTGCATGTGTCCGGGAGGGATTATCGCTCCATGTGCAACGGATCATGAGGAGATTGTGGTCAATGGCTGGTCGCCTTCCAAACGGAATAACCCACATGCCAATTCCGGAACGGTGATCCAGATCAATCTGGAGGATGTGAAAAATGCAGCTGTTGATCCTTTTGCGTTGTTGGATTTTCAGAAGGAAATCGAGCAGCGGGCCTTTCAGCTGGGTGGCGGGAATCTGGTCGCGCCGGCACAACGTATGGTGGATTTTGTACAGCAGAAGGTTTCGCTGGATCTTCCTATAAATTCTTATAAGCCTGGTACGCGGTCAGTGGATCTGAGGGAGGTGCTGCCCGGATTTGTGCATCAGGCATTACGCGGGGCATTGCCTATTTTCGGAAAGAAAATGAAGGGATATTATACGAATGAGGCTATTTTGGTGGGTGTGGAGTCCAGGACATCATCACCGGTGAGAATCCCGAGGGATAAGGATACTTTCCAACATCCGCAAGTGGCTGGCTTATATCCTTGTGCGGAAGGTGCAGGGTATGCAGGTGGGATTGTATCGGCAGCCATTGATGGGATGAATTGTATTGATGCGATTCAGGTGTAAGGGGATTTTGGGAAGATTTTGAAATAAAACGGGGAAGATTTTGAAATAATATGTGGTTAGGGGTTGACAAGAATAAGGTTTTATTGTACTTTTGTGTCACCAAACGCGAAATGAAGTAACGTTTAATGCGAAAGTAGCTCAGTTGGTAGAGCACAACCTTGCCAAGGTTGGGGTCGCGAGTTCGAATCTCGTCTTTCGCTCAGAGTTTAAAACTTGAAGCTTTCTGATTTTTCAGAAAGCTTTTTTTTGTGTTTTATTGGGGAAGCCTTCCTCCGTCATTGCGAGGAGTTTTATACGTCATTGCGAGGAGTTTTGCACGTCATTGCGAGGAGGCACGACGAAGCAATCTTTCGATATCCGTCTCCCCTTTGTCAAATTGAGAAAAGATTGCTTCGTTCCTCGCAATGACGCACTCCCACCTCCCCTTAGCTCCAACCTTAAACCATACTGAAAGTAATGTAAAAGTATGCTTTTCCTATACCTACCATACTAAAAACCTACTTTAACCATACTTAAACCCTATTTTTATAGCGTTTTCATACCATTTACATAGAAAAAAACGCAGCTAAAACCTTAAAGCTTAAAAATTATTCCTCAGGTTTTTTCAAACCCAAGGCCATCAAGGAAGGAGTAAAAAAGGAACAAATCCCCAAACCGATCACCAGCAAACCAGCAATCACAAAAGCATTGGCTACGCCAATATAATCCGCAATATTACCTGCAAAAATCAACCCGATCAAGCTCGGAATAATCGCAAAACTAAAATACAAGGAAAACACCCGGCCCAACATCTCCGGCGCTACTTCCTCCTGTATCGTCGTCATAAAAGCGGCCGAAAAAATAGACATCGCCATTCCCCCGATCCCCGTAAGAACCACGAAAACAATAAAAAAATTCGGACTTAAAACCCCAGAAAATACAAAGGTCAATCCCAACAAAATATGCATACAATTGATCAGCAGCACTTTCCTCAAATTAATCTTGAAAATACTCAATATGGAACCTCCAATCAGCATCCCTACTCCCCAGATCACCTCGATCACGCTCATCTCAAATTCCTTCCCGCCAAAATGATCGATGGTCAACAAAGGAAACATAATAGCTACCGGCATAATCCCCACGGTCGCCAATACCGAGTACAGGAACATCCAAGCCAAACCCTTATTCCGATAAATCGCTGCCATGCCCATCCGGAGATCCTTCCACACCTGCCCAATAGATCCCGAAACCTCCACCTTCAAATGTGGGATACTGATGAACAACAAGCTACAAATGGCAAACACGGCACCGATCACATCCAGGTACAATACCCTATTGATCGGGAAATTGGCGATCGCCAGGGTCCCCAATGCCGGACCAGCTATAGAACTCACCGATTGCAACATCTGGTTGATACCAGAAACCCGCAGCAATTGGTTTTCCGGAACGATCAAGGGGGCAATGGCCTGCATGGCAGGCGAGTGGAAAGCTGAACCGATAGATCGACAGACCATCAATAGGTACAACAGGTTCAATTGCACATGTCCTTCTTTGATAACGAGGGTCATCATGATGGTACATATAGCAATAAAGGCGTCGGCAAAGATCATGATCTTCTTCCGGTCCCAACGATCGATATATACACCTGCAAAAGGTCCGATCAAGGCCTGCGGAAGCAGGGCAGCGATCGCCGAATAGCCCAATATCTCGGCCGACTTGTATTCCAGGCTCAACCAGATAATGATCGCAAAGTTTACCGCCGAACTGCTCAGTAAGGAGATGAACTGTCCGAACCAGATAAATAGATAGGTCTTAAACCATTTTTCCTTTTGCATAGGGTAAATATCAAAAAAAAAGCGTCTAAGCCAAAGACCTAGACGCTTTATTACTAAAACTACACTACTAATTTCTCTCTAAGCCCTTTGCTACGCGGTCTTCTACAAATGCTCTAACTACTTCGTTAGAGAACCTGGAAGTCACATCAAATGCAAAGGCATGTACCAATAGGATACGAGCGCTCTCCTCACCGATACCTCTTGCACGCAGGTAGAACAATGCTTCATCATCAAACTGCCCCATGGTACATCCATGTGAACATTTAACATCATCCGCAAAAATCTCCAATTGAGGTTTGGTGAAAACAGTCGATTTATCACCGATCAGCATATTGTTGTTCTGTTGGAAAGCATTTGTTTTCTGTGCATCTTCACGCACAAAGATCTTTCCATTGAAAACCGCTGTCGACTCGTCCTGTGGAATATTCTTATACCATTCGTAGGATTCGCCATGAGGTTTCATGTGATCCACTATGGTATGGTTGTCTACAAACTGTTTATCCGCCAACAGGTTGATCCCGTATAAATGGGATTCTACCTCCTGCGCATCCATACGAACATTCAGGTCGTTACGTACGAAGGACACACCTGGGAAATTACAGTTGTAGTTATTGTATAGACTATGTTTTGTCTGATAAATCTCTACGTGGTTGATGTAGCTGCTGGTATCGGATGATAACTGCAGGTAATAATGCTGTAGTTTAGCATTCTCTTCCACGACGATCTCTGTTACTTTATTGTTCAGGTTTTTGGCTGCATCATCCAAGGCGATAAAGCTCTCGATGATCTCCACCTCTGCGTTCGGTTCAACAACATACAGGTTTCTGGTCTGCGCAAAGAAATCCTGCGCGCCAGTAGCTACATGAACAATATGTATAGGTTTGGAAACAACCTTGTTTTTTGCTACCGAAAGGTAAACCCCGGAAGTATGTAAGGCGGTATTCAAAGCTACCATAGCAGATCCGGTCTTATCGGCATGCTTGGCAAAGTGCTTTTGGAAGTTTTCTTCATCCTGGGCGTCTTCGATCGATTTTACAGTCAATCCGATCTCATCATCCAAGGAGGAGAATGCCAACACATATTGTCCATTGATCAATACGATCTGATGGGCATCCAAATTCGGGATATCGGCTTTGCTCAAGTCGATATCTGCCACATCCACATCTTCGTTCAATAAGTAAGTCTTATTGACCAAGGGTTGGATGTTGGTATATTTCCAATCTTCATTCTTTACCGTTGGGAAGCCCAATTCCTGGAAACGTGCGAATGCCTCCTGCCTCAAGGATTTTACCTCGGCAGTATCATTACTCGTTTCCAACTCTTGGAATGTTGCTGTCAACTGTTGGAATAAAGAGTTTGCTACTAATGTACTCATGTTATTTGTTGTCAATCCGCTCATTACCTTTCTAATTATAAATTAGGCATCTTGCGCATCTAATTCTTTTAACCAATCGTATCCTTTTTCTTCTAGCTCTAAAGCCAATTCTTGGGTTCCTGTCTTTACGATTCTACCATTGTGCAGTACATGGACAAAATCAGGAACGATATAATCCAACAAGCGTTGGTAGTGGGTGATCACGATAAATGCATTGTCTTTGGAACGCAATTGGTTTACACCATTTGCTACAATACGTAATGCATCGATATCCAAACCGGAATCCGTTTCATCCAAAATGGATAATTTAGGGTTCAACATCGCCAATTGGAAGATCTCGTTACGTTTCTTTTCACCACCGGAGAACCCTTCGTTCAACGAACGGTTTGCCAAGTTTGCGGAAAACTCCACCAACTTCTGCTTCTCTTTTACCGTTTGCAAAAACTCTTTGGCTTCCATTGGAGGAAGGCCTTTATATTCACGAATATCATTAACAGCAGTTCTTAGGAAGTTGATGTTTGATACTCCAGGGATTTCAACCGGATATTGGAAAGCTAAGAAAAGACCTTCGCGAGCGCGATCTTCCGGAGCCAGATCCAATAGGTCCTTACCATCCAATATTGCTTCACCTTCGGTTACTTCATAGGCATCACGTCCTGCCAATACATTTCCCAATGTACTTTTTCCGGCGCCGTTAGGGCCCATGATCGCATGAACTTCTCCTGCCTTAACTTCTAAATTTAATCCTTTTAAAATTTGTTTGTCTTCAATAGACGCATGCAAATTCTTAATGCTTAACATAATCTCTTTTAAAATCTATCCAACTGATCCTTCTAATGAAATGGCAAGAAGCTTCTGTGCTTCCACTGCGAATTCCATAGGCAATTGATTTAATACTTCTTTTGCATATCCATTCACGATCAAGCCTACGGCTTTCTCCGAATCGATTCCACGTTGGTTCAAGTAGAACACTTGGTCTTCACCAATTTTTGAGGTAGTAGCCTCATGTTCCAATTTCGCCGTTTTGTTTTTACTTTCTATGTAGGGGAAGGTGTGTGCACCACAACGGTCACCAATCAATAAACTATCACACTGAGTGAAGTTCCTTGAATTATCTGCGTTAGGACCGATTTTTACCAAACCTCTGTAGCTGTTATGGCTGGTTCCGGCAGAGATACCTTTAGAAATGATTTTTGAACGGGTATTCTTGCCCAGATGCACCATCTTGGTACCCGTATCTGCCACCTGTTTGTTACGGGTCATGGCAACCGAATAAAATTCGCCCACCGAATGGTCCCCTTTCAGGATAACACCTGGGTATTTCCAGGTAATTGCCGATCCGGTTTCCACCTGAGTCCAAGAAATCTTGGAATGGTCGCCTTTACAGATACCACGTTTGGTCACGAAGTTGAAGATACCACCTTTACCGTCCTTATCCCCTGGATACCAGTTCTGAACCGTAGAGTATTTGAACTCGGCATTCTTTTGCGCTACCAATTCGACCACCGCAGCATGCAATTGATTTTCATCACGCATCGGCGCCGTACATCCCTCTAAATAGGAAACATACGAATCCTCATCCGCAATGATCAATGTACGCTCAAATTGACCCGTATTCTGCGCATTGATACGGAAATAGGTAGATAATTCCATCGGACAGTGAACACCTTTTGGAATATAGACAAAGGAACCATCGGAAAATACCGCTGAGTTCAATGCCGCATAAATATTATCCGTTTGGGGAACTACTGTTCCCAAATATTCTTTGACCAGTTCTGGATGTTCCTGAACCGCCTCACCAAAAGAACAGAAAATAACACCCTTTTCTTTCAGTTTTTCGCGGAAGGTCGTTTTTACTGAAACCGAGTCGAATACGGCATCTACCGCTACCACGCCGGCCAATATCTTTTGTTCATCCAAAGGAATTCCAAGCTTCTCGAAAGTTGCCAATAACTCCGGATCAACCTCATCCATGCTTTCCAATTGCTTTTTCGCCTTTGGTGCTGCATAGTAAGAAATGTCTTGGAAATCTACATCGGGATTCTCGAAGTTCTGCCATGTAGGCATGCTCATGTTCTGAAAATGGCGGAAGGCTTNNAGGCTTTTAAACGCCATTCCAATAACCACTCCGGTTCATTCTTCTTACTGGAAATCAAACGGACCGTATCTTCATTGAGCCCTTTTGGCGCAATATCCATCTCGATATCCGTTGTAAAACCGTATTTATATTCTTCGAGCTCTAACTCTTTTAATAAATCGTCGTCTTTGCTGCTCATTTCGCTTTCACTTTAATACAGGCAGATGCCTAATGCTTTTGATTTGCAAAGTTACGACATAAAATGCATAAAAAGGGCATGATTGTGTTCCCGCTACACAGTTTTCCACAAAAAAAATGACAAATATCATTTCTCCGCTGTTTTAAGCTATTTAGAATGATTATATTATGACAATAAACTGATTAGCATAGATATTTCCTATAATAATAGATATTATCTATAACCTCAGGTTATTTTACACCGCTGCAAATTAACCTGTTCATGAATTTGAGAAAAACCAAATAAAATTTTGTACATTTATGGTTCTTTATTTTATTTGTAACCCTATGTCATTTCAGCCAGATAAAACGGACTTAAAAATTCTTAAACTGCTTCAGGAAAACGGAAGGATAACCAATTTGCAGTTGGCCACGAATATTGGCCTCTCCCCTGCCCCTACCTTGGAGCGGGTTAGAAAATTGGAAAATTCAGGATTCATCAAGAGTTACCATGCTTTTGTTGATGAGGAGAAATTAGGATTAGGCATCAAATCCTTCATCCAGGTTTCTTTGGATTTCCATACGCACAATGCTATCCCTGAATTTGTGGAGGCTGTTCGCGCGATCCCGGAAGTAACCGAGTGTCATCACGTGACCGGTAACTGCGATTTCATGCTGAAAGTCTATGTAAAGGACATCAAGGCCTACGAAGGGGTTATCATGGAGAAGATTTCTAAAATTCCATTTGTGAAGACTTTCCAGACCATGATGATCATGTCGACAAGTAAAAAAGAACCAATTGTTCCTTTGGAGTATTAATTTATCTATGTCTCAGAAAGATTCAGCGATCATATTAACTTGGCCCGATGCTACAATCCGTGGAGATGAAAAATGGATGATGTTTTTCAAAAAGATCGGTGTTGTGAAAAACCTGAACTTTAAGGTTGGTCACACGGGAGTGGTATTGGTTAAGCATGAGACCGGTGAACNNTGAACTTTTCTTTTATGATTTTGGGCGCTATATCGCTCCTCGCGGTTATGGTCGTGCCAGATCCAAAGATTCCGATCCTTTATTGAAGATTGCTATACGAGCAACCTTTAAGGAGGGAAAGATCAACAACTTGGAAGAGATAGTTGCGCATTTTGAGACCATAAAACATGCCATGTATGGCGAGGGTCGGCTCTTCTTCAGTATTGCCGAAGATATCGATTTCGATATTGCCAAGGCCTATGGGGACGAATGTGTTCGACAAGGAACTTATCCTTATGGAGCTGTAGCGAGAAACAACAATAACTGTTCTCGTTTTATTACCCGCATGCTGATGAAATCCAATCCCAGGTACCATTACTGGCATGGGATCAACCTTCCGGAAACCATCAAGGCAAGTCCTATCAGCAATGTTGTTAATGTAAACAAGGATCGGATGGTCTATAGCTATTCGCCTGAAGACGGCTTAAAACACTTCCGGATGAACCGTTGGCAATCGTTCTTCTTTTTGGTGAAACAACTGGGAGATAACGTCTTCCAAAAGAAAGCATCCCTATTGCCGAATGACCAGATTATTGGAGCAGTTAAATTCGGATCGAAACCCATTTCCGTTCCAAAATCCGCGAAATATCTTGGTGGTGTAGGCGATGGGGCTTGGTACTACCTGAATGAACGCCATGATGCCCATATCGAGATCAGTCGGTACAACAGTCAGGGTGTACTGGAATATGTAGTCCTGGGCGAGTCCCCTGAAATCATTGACTTTAGCGAGGAATGGGATATTGCCTATGATAGCCACCTCCTATTTACCCATGTGGTTCAACAGGGCAAAAAGATCAGGATCGAGCATATTGAAGTACTTCCGGTAGACTCTTATAAATTCAAGAACCTACAGGAAAAATACGCCTAAACTTGCCAATCGATTGGCTGTTCCCCTTTATTGATCAAAAAATCATTAGCCTTGGAGAAATGTCTGCAGCCGTAAAACCCGCGGTAGACCGAAAGTGGTGATGGATGTACAGCGGTGAGGATCAAATGCTTGTTGCTATCGATCAGACTGGATTTTTTGATGGCATAACTTCCCCATAAGAGAAAGACCACGTGCTCACATTTGTCGGAAATCGCTTTGATGATCCCGTCGGTGAACATCTCCCAACCTTTTTTCTGATGTGAGCCGGCTTCGTGCGCCCTTACGGTCAGGGTAGCATTGAGCAACAATACACCCTGCTCTGCCCATTTCGTTAAGTTTCCATGGTTTGGGATCTGAAAACCTTGGATATCGGTACTCAATTCGCTGTAAATATTTCTAAGGGATGGAGGAATCGCCATGCCTTCCGGAACGGAAAAAGAAAGACCATGCGCTTGCCCATCGTTATGGTAAGGGTCCTGACCGAGGATAACCACCTTTAGTTTGTCGAGAGGGGTCAATTGAAAGGCATGGAATACCAGATCGGTTGGTGGAAATACCTGAAAGGTTTTTCTTTCTGCTTGTACAAATGCGGAAAGCGCCTGCATTTTTTCCGATTGAAATAAAGGCTTGATAACGCTGTCCCAACTTGGGTCAAATCGATCCGACATAAAAATGGATATAATTTTACATTATTTTACCGCAAACAAGTTGTATAACACGGTAATTAAACGGATATTTGCAAACTTACAGTATTAAGAATAATTATGTCAAATTTAGTTCGAATTATAATATGTAGTTTGTTGATTGTTGGGACGGTAGCCTTGTTCTGGTTTGGACACTGGGGATGGGGAATATTGGCAATCCTGATTACGATTTTAGCATGGGTAACGGTGTTTTTTAATGAGAAAATGTTGTTGGCACAGTGGTTTCTTCGTAAGGAACGTATGGATAAAGCTGAGGTTTGGTTGAAGAAGATCAATAACTATGAAACGGAATTGATCTCGGCTCAACATGGTTATTATCATATGCTATTGGGATTGATCGAATCGCAACGTGCGCCGTTACAATCGGAAAAGTTTTTTAAGAAGGCATTGGCTTTGGGCTTGCATATGGATCATAGTGTTGCCTTGACCAAATTAAGTTTGGCGGGTATCGCGATGGCGAAAAGAAATAAACGTGAAGCAGAGAAGCTTTTGGTTGAAGCCAAAAAAGCGGATAAGAATAAGTTGTTGGAAGAGCAGATTAAGTTGATGAAATCGCAGATGGGGATGATGGATAAACAGCAGTTTAGGTATTCGAGATAGGTTCTTTGTCATTGCGTTATATGCGTCATTGCGAGGGTTCTTCGTCATTGCGAGGAGGCACGACAAAGCAATCTTTACACTAATCGNNATCGAAAGATTGCTTCGTTCCTCGCAATGACGTAGATCCTCGCAATGACGTTCAAATCAAAACCGAATTCTCGCTTCTATAAACTTTCCTTCTTCCTCCAAAGACTCAAAAACCAATTTCATTTCCTTTGCTTTTTTCATCGCTGCACTCAATGGAGAGAACTTAACCGTTATACCCACAGGAATATCCTGCTTCAATAAATAATTCAAATAATTCTGTCTTTGGGAAAGCAGCACCAACACCCTGCCCATCTTCACACTATGCAACATATGCGACTTCCCTTCTCCATCAACCAACGTGCTAGCAAATACATTCAACCTGAAATCCCTCGGATCCTTTTCATAGGAAATTACAAATAGATCCACCTGCAAGGTATCCCCATTAACCACTTTAGATTTCAGATCAAACTGTATATCATCCACGATATTCACCGTCGTATCCTCCTGCGCAAAAACCAACCCAGGAACACAAAACAGAAAACCCAACAGGGCAAGTATCATTAATTTTTTCATCATAAAGTCTTAACGTAATCGATCGGCTGATTTGATGAGCTTCTCATCATTACGGATCCCACGAATAGCAAAACTCAAAAACAGGATCGAGATCGGCAAAATAAAATACCCCACTCCAATATTGCTCACTTTGATATCTTCGTTATTCATATCCCAGATTCCGCTCGCGGAGAACCACATCCCAACTGCCAATAAACAGACTAAGATTACCTGCAATAGGATCAACTTCAACTGAAGCTTTCTGTCTTTGAAAAGAAAGATTATTAGGATGGGAATCAAGGCAAGTACCACAGTAGCAATCGTTAATAAAAGAAAACTGGACTCTTTGGTCTCCACATTGTTTAAGGAAGAGAAAACTCCCGTTACATAGATGCTTTTTCCAAGCCCAACAGGGTTACTGTACATCAAATAAGGAAATAAGAATAATCCGAAAAGACTGATCCCTGATAGTAACAACCAGATCGATTGTATGCGCTGTATCATAGTATTTTATTGTTTATCCACAAATATAATACAAACAACTTAATTTGCCTTTGGTTTCCCAGAATGTTTAAACGGCAGTTCAATGTTGATGGTTGTTCCTTTCCCCGGTTGGGATTGAACATCCATGGTGCCATGTAGGTAATTGATCCGGGTTTTCACATTCTTCAATCCGGATCCTTCGTTTTCCTTTTTTTCCAACACATCTACATCAAATCCAGCACCATCATCTTCCACTGTGATCAGGATCGCATGTTCTTCCAAACTGCATTGCACAAGGATATGTTGAGGATGGGCATGCTTCAGCGAATTGTTCAGCAATTCTTGAACTATCCGATAGATATGGGTCTGTTTGTCGTGAGAGAGGCTGTTCAATTCGCCGTAAAACTGCAGTTCTATCTGGGTTTTGCTGTTCTGCAGGCTTTTGCATAGGTCTTCCAGGGAAACCTGCAATCCAAAACGCCGTAGGGCTTCGGGCATGAGGTTCAAAGATATCCTACGCATCTCGGTAATGGCAAAGTCCATCTCGTTCAACATCGCATTCACCTTTTCTTCCTGCTTGGATTTGTCCACATCCAGCATTTTATATTTTATGGAGGCTAAAACCGACCCTAGACCGTCGTGAAGATCGCGGGACAAACGATTTCTTTCCTTTTCTTCCCCCTGCAACATTGCATCCAGAGCCAATAGACGCCTGTTCTTCTGCTGGCTCTTGGATAGGAAATACAGAATGATCAATATGATCATCAGGATGAGGCCGGCAATGATCCAAGTGTTTCGTATAACCAGATCCGACTTTTCCTTATCCGCCTTCAGCCCATTGATTTCCTTTTCCTTTTCCAGGGTTTTGTATTTTACTTCATAATCCAGGATGGACTCCCGGATTTTACGTTCGAATAAGGTATCCCGTAGTTCAATGTATTTTTTGGACCATTCAAAAGCATTTTTATGTTCGCCTAGCTTTTCATAAATCATGTAATATCGGACAGCCATATTCACACTGTCCTGAAAAAACTGGAAGTCCCTGCCTTCATAGGCCTTTTCACTTAACTGCAGGGAATTTAAGGCGGCTTTATAGTCACCTTGATCATATTGGATCAGGCTCAATTGAAAATATAAAGAAGAAATCTCCCTGATATCAGTCAATTTCTCGGATTTAAAGGCCGAAATGGCTTTTTTCATTGCCGTTACGGCCGAATCATATTGTTTGGAAAATCTAAAATATACCGCTTGGTTATAGTAATAATTGCTGATGGGAATTTCTCCAGCATTGGCTTTGACAAATTTTTCATACTTCGCGAGCGTACTTTTCGCTTCTTTTAACAATCCCGATGAACATTGGGAAAGGATCAGCATTTTATAGGACTCTTCCAAAATCCAAACATCATAATTCCCCTTCTCCATATGTTGAATGGCCAACAGGAGGTATTTATTGGCATTGCTGTATTGGATATTGTTCCAAAAGTTTAAACCGATTTTGTAATAGACATTTCCGATGAGGACTTCATCTTTCGCCTTTAGACTGGCCGGAAGTGCTTCCTTCATCAGTACGTCCATCATTTCAAGTTGTTTATCCTGCCATTGATAAATCGTAGCCATATTGCTCAAGCTTTTGGCCCGGTAATAATACGCCAAGGGATCTTGAAATTGTTGAAGGGCCTTTTCCGCCTCCCGAAATATACGAAGACCATTTACATGGTCGTAATCCATATAGAAAGCGCCTTCATAGACTTTACCGATCGCCAACCATAGGTCCGAATTTTTACTGAGTTGCAGCCCTTGTTCTAGATAGGCCTTTGATTGGCTGGAATCTGAATAGGAATAAAAAAAAGAAAGTTCATAAACTGTTTTGGCCTTCTTCAGGGGATCCTTTTGTAGGCTATAATCCTTTTTTAAACTGTCGATTTCCTTTTGGTATGGAATCAGATCTCCCTGGATGGCGAGCACATCCAAACCCATCAATAGGCACATGATTAGAAAAAGACCGATTTTTTTCAAAGGCATCGTATAAAAAATGGGCAGTGAATATCACTGCCCTCGCATGATTTGTTATAAAGATAAACTATTTACAAATAATTGAAATACTATTTTCTTCCATTGCCTGCACGGATTCATCCGTGATCTTAGGCGATTTCTTCTTGAGCAATTCAAAAAGTTCATCGCTTTCCCCATTGTAGATCACCTGTAGGGTTGAAACCGATGAATTGAATTTCATCTTCACTTCGCCCACTTTTTTGTCGGTCTCCAAACCTGTCGACAGGCTTTTCAGATCCGCCAATTTGATCCCCTGGATCTGGATTTCAAAATTACTTCCTTTAGGTTCCTTCTTACCAATCAGGTTGTTGATTTTCCCACCAATACGACCTGCCTTTTCCGAAGAGCTTCCTACTTTATTGGCTGTATTTTCCGCTTTGTTCAAGGCACGATCAATCTTGTCCAATAACCCTTGTGCTTTTACCATCCCCGACAATCCCATCATCAAGGATAACATTAAAATAATTTTTTTCATTTTTAATTAGTGTGAATTGTGATAGGATAAAATTAAGGGTAAAGATTCGCAGGCGAAATACCCGGATTTCAGTCAAAAAATGTAATGGTTTTCAGTTACAAAACCGAATTTCCGTACCTTTGCCAGGTGGAAAACATGCAGCAGAGATATTTCATCGAGATTTCATACAATGGAACGGCCTATCATGGGTGGCAGGTCCAAGAAAATGCCGTTTCCGTTCAGCAGAAGCTCAATGAAGCATTGGCGATCCTTCTTCGTCAGCCCATTGAAACGATAGGTGCCGGCCGGACAGACACCGGCGTTCATGCCAAACAATTGTTCGTCCACTTTGACAGCGATGCGGAAACCCTCCAAAAACCAGAACGCTTTGTTCATTCCCTGAATGCGTTACTCCCATTTGATATTGCCGTAAAACGGTTGATAGCCGTAAATGCGGATGCACATGCACGTTTTGACGCCACGGAAAGAAGCTATGAATACCATATCCATTTTTCCAAAGACCCTTTTCGGCATCAGTTCTCCTGGGCATTAAGGGATCAACCTGATGTGGAAAAGATGAACCTGGCCGCAAAAGATCTACTGGGGAAACAAGATTTTTCCTGTTTCAGCAAGTCGAATACCCAGGTATTCACGAACAACTGCGATATTAAAGAAGCGCTATGGGTATGGGAAGGCGATCACTTGGTGTTCCATATCACCGCCGATAGGTTTCTAAGGAATATGGTGCGTGCCATAGTGGGCACCTTGATGGAAATTGGGCTGGGGAAAAAACCTGTATCTTATGTAAAAGAAGTTATAGCCAGTAAAGACCGCTCAAAAGCGGGAACATCTGTGCCAGCTTGTGGTTTATATTTAACAAAAGTTTTGTATCCTTACATTGGAAATTAGTTTAGCTTGGAAAAGGAAAAAATAGCGGGCAACGCATACGATAGTAAGCTTTTAGGACGACTGGCCAAATATATCCGCCCTTATAAGGGGATATTTTGGATTTCGGTGGTATTGACCATTCTCTTGGCGGCGGTAGCTCCCGCATTACCCCTATTGGTGGAATATACCCTGGATCAATACATCCTTTCTGGGAAATCAGAAGGATTGACCTGGATGTTGATGGTGATGTTTGCCTTATTATTGGCACAGACCATTATCCGGTATTTCCATACCTTAATGACCAATACGCTTGGGCAATCTGTGATCCGGGACATCCGGATACAGGTCTTCAACCATATCACGAACCTTCGTTTAAAATATTTTGATAACACTCCGATTGGGCGACTGATTACGAGGACCATTTCCGATTTGGAAACCATTGCGAACATCTTCTCGGAAGGGTTGATCCAGATCATTGGCGACCTGTTACAGCTGGTGGTGATCTTGGGTGTGATGTTCTACACCGATTGGAGGCTTACTTTGGTCGTGCTGGTTCCTATGCCGTTGATGATCGCGGCGACCTACATTTTCAAAGAGGCCATGAAATCAGCTTTTCAAAGTGTTCGTTTATGGGTCTCCAACCTCAACACCTTCCTGCAGGAGCATATCTCCGGGATGAGTGTGATTCAATATTTCGCACGTGAAGATCAGGAAATGCGGAAGTTCAAGGAAATCAATGCGGAACATCGGAATGCGCACATCCGTGCCAATTGGTACTTCTCGATCTTTTTCCCGGTATTGGAGATTATTGTGGCCATTGCTACCGGTTTATTGGTTTGGTATGGTTCTAAACAGATCCTCGCGGATGTGATCTCCCCTGGTGTGGTGGTCGCTTTTATCATGTACATCAACATGATCTTTAGGCCAATCCGAGAATTGATCGACAAGTTCAACACGCTTCAGATGGGTATGGTTTCGGCAGAACGAATTTTTGATGTGCTGGATACGGATGAATTTACACCGAATAAAGGAACCTATAAACCGGAACATATCAAAGGTGAGATCACCTTTAAGAATGTGTGGTTTGCCTATAATGAGGAGAAATGGGTTTTAAAGGACGTGAGCTTCCATGTAAATGCCGGGGAGACCTTGGCATTGGTTGGGGCGACTGGTGCCGGCAAATCGTCTGTAATCAACATCTTGAGTAGATTCTATGAGATCCAGAAGGGCGAGATTCTGTTAGATGGGGTTGATATTCGGGAATATGAATTGCATTACTTGCGACAGACCATTTCTACGGTGTTGCAGGATGTTTTTCTTTTTTCGGATACGGTATTGAATAATATCAGCCTGCATAATCCAAAGATCAGTTATGAATCTATTGTGGATGCGGCAAAAAAAGTGGGTGCTTATGATTTTATCATGAGATTGCCTGGCAATTTTGATTACCATGTACAGGAAAGGGGTTCTC
>DCOH01000014.1 GCA_002322865.1 Sphingobacterium sp. UBA1575
CGAAAATAGGGAGGGTTACAAGTTGATAGCATCACTTTTTTAAAACAACGAGAACACATTCAAAAATTAACAGTTGAGGACTTTCAGAAAGGTATATTCATTATTGAAACGGATACTATTCCCTATCGATTATTAGCGCCGAAAGAAACCATTTCAAAGAAGAAATATCCGTTGGTGATTGCCTTTCATAATTCCTCCAGGATTGGTAATGACAATGAAAAACAGTTGGAGCATTTAACAAGAACCTGGTTAAAACCGGAGATAAGAACGACATATCCTTGCTATGTTTTAGCTCCTCAATTCAATGAACGCTCTTCGATTTATTCAAAATCGGAAATGGGATTTTTGGAATCTCGTCTTAGTTTGCAGGCCAAACATATTTTAAATTTAATAATGGACCTGCAAAAGCAATACCCTAATATAAATGCAACGGAAATCTATTTAATCGGATATTCTATGGGGGCATCTACTGCACAAAATTTAATGGTTATGTCTCCAAAAGAATTTAAGGCGCTAGTCTCCATTGCTGCAGTTCCTGATTTGAGCAATTTAAAGGCTTTTAAAAGTAAACCCATCTTGTTAATCCATGGACAAATGGATCAAGAAATCCCTACGAGGGAAGTGTAGCGCTATTTGAAAGATTAAAAGGAAATAAAAGATTGGTCATGAAAACCTATGATCACCTCGATCATGCTACTATAACCATTCCTTTTTTATTAGGGGATGAAATCCCCAAATGGTTATTTAAGCAATAAATAAACGATGAAATACATTATTAACATTATAATACCTTATGAAAAAACTCCTTACACTTGTCCTTATTCTTTCCATCCAGATTCTAGCTTACGGACAAGATAAAAATCAAACGAATTTTATTTTAGAACCCAATAAGGATATAAAAGTGGAAGTTCAGCGTGTTAAGGATAGCATCTTAACAAAAAATCATTTGACTAAAAGTAAATCGGATTTTCAAGTAAACTATCATTTCGATAAGGAACAGCTGTTCTACATACGTTTCAAAAAGCTGGATAACAACCTGAATAAAACTTTTGAAGTGAAAAGGAAAATGATCAATGGCTATGGTTATTATATGATCAAAGCTGACCATAAATTGGACTATTTCCTGCCGAGAGAAAAACAAGGCAATGAAGAGGAATTTATGCAACAATTTGCTGCAAATCCAGATTTCACAGACAACGATAAACTGATGCTGTATGCAGAACAGCTGAACCGAGAAATAGCGGATTATATGGCTAATAATATAGGTTCCATAGCATTTTATGGAGATATTATTGCCAATAAGAAAAGTGATTTTATCTACTATCAATTTGATGATAAAGGGTATAAGGAATCACAAAAAGTTAAATCTAATATCAATGAAATGGATCCCAACACAAAAAAATATAAAGGACATTATCGCCTAGAATTCGACAGAAAATTTATAAAAGATTTTAAAACCCTTTCCTTCTCGGAGAGCTTGAACGGCACTCAAGATCAAGGAATTAACAAGCAAAATACGATCCAGCTTGATCCACTAAGAAAAGAAATGGAAAAGGCCAATCACGAAATTGAAAGCACCTTCAATAACGACCTTCTTTTTGGACAGCTTTTCAACCAAATCATCAAAGCTAAAAATGAAACTTTAGAGGCTGAAAAGAATTATATTGGAACGTATAAAGTTAGGAATCGGGAAGAAAAGGAAATCGTCTTTGAACTTCGGGTAGGGAATGTATTCTTCAGCAAAGACGGCGACACAGAAATTATCGGCTTGTGGAAACTTGGCAAGTATAGGAATTCCAACATGGATGCCATTGATGTTTCCAACCTTCAAAGTTTGAATAACAAATCAGGTATCAAAACTTTTAGCTCCTTTATGGGAAAGGGATTTACTCTTGTACTTGACGGGCAAAAGATGCTCTACCCAATTTCATTGCCAGAGGTTTGGGGATTGGTGGAAAAAGTGAAGTAAAATGAATTCTAGTCAAATAAAGTAATTGTTTTTTATGAGCTTGAATTATTGCGAAATGGGAATTTCTCATATTGTCCAACGTACATTTGCAGAATTAGCTTCTAAGTTTTGTGACCTGACTGATGAGTGTTTAAGGGATTTGTCAGATCTTGCTGAACTTAGGGTTATTCAGAAGCACGAGGAGTTATTTCCTTCGGGAAAGCGGATTACAAAATTATATCTGGTACTGGAAGGTAGCTTAAAAGCTTTTCGAACGAAAGAAAATAAAGAAATTATCGATTGGTTTGCTTTTGATATGGAATTTATAACTCCAATAAACAGTTTCTTTCGAAATTTACCTAGTGAACATAGTATTGTTGCCTTAGAGAATACTGTATTTATTGAATTTCCTAAAAATGAAGTTTTAGAATTGACTAAAAGATACCATTGCTTCGAAACTTTTTCGAGATTAATTATTACGGATACCTGCTTGAGGTTACAAGATCGTTTGGCATCACTACAATTTGAATCTGCATCCCAAAAGCTCGAAGCTTTAATTCAAATACGGAGCGACATTCTTCAAAGAGTTTCACTTACAGATATAGCTTCCTACCTTGGAATATCCCTTGAAACACTAAGCCGAATCAGAAATCCTAATAGAAAAAAAATAGAATATTAATGCTACGAATTTGACTTAAGTCAAATAGAAAGGGATGAACAGTCATTAGATTTGTGGTATTATTTTAATGGAATCGATGAAAAAGATTTTGATCATAAAAGGACATCCCGATAAAGAAAGTTATAATGAAGCTTTAGCAAACTCCTATATGCAAGGGGCAAAACAAGCTGGTGCTGAGCTAAGAGTAATTCATGTTTCGGATTTAAAATTCAATCCAAATTTAGCCTATGGCTACCGGAAAAGAACAGAATTAGAGCCTGATCTATTAGCCTGTTGGGAGGATATCATCTGGTCAGAGCATATCGTGTGGATTTATCCGATTTGGTGGGGTTCTGTTCCTGCCATGCTGAAGGGTTTTATCGACCGCTTATTTCTACCTGGAATGGCCTTTAAGAAGAGGGAGAATTCATTATGGTGGGATAAGTATTTAACCAACAAAACTGCACATATCATAAGTACGCTAGATCAACCTGTCTGGTATTATTGGTTAGTTAATGGTCGTCCAAGTTACCATGCGATGAAAAAAATGACTTTACAATTTTGTGGTATAAAGTCTGTGAAGACAACGACAATCGGTCCAATTCATTTATCAAAAAAGGAGTATCGGCAAAAATGGATAGATAGGGTAGAGAAGTATGGTTCAAAGCAGGTTTAGGTTATCAATTATGCGTAATGTCTGAATTTTATGAACAAAAATTCAAAAATAATGGATACTAAAAGCTGGAAAGATTTAAAAGATGACGTTGGAAAGTAAAAATATCGATTGAAATATAAATGTATTGACAATAACAGATTTTATCACCTGCATTTAATAAATGAAATTTTCAAAATAGATCCGTTTATCAATCATACCCTCCATTCAACATTATATTTACTTTTATCTCCCCATTAGCCTTCCAAATCACCCATCCTAAGGCCTCTTTATCACCTGCTAATACATTTCCTTGGGTACAAACCTGTGCCCAATCCCCATCCACTTCCGTAACCTTAAAATATAAATCCTGAATATTGTAAAGGGGAGACCCTGTCCCATTGGGTTTGTCATAGATCAGTGTGCCAGATGGAACGGTAACCAGGTAAGCACGTTTCAGTGCCTGTTCCCAACTTTCATAATAATACCAATTATTGATTTTCGTATCAACAAAGTTGGGGTCAAAAAACTCAGGATGCTCTTTACCATTTCGGTAATCATTCTTAGGATTCAATTTTATAAAACTGGTTTCTCTGGTTTTCTCATTCAGAAATACAATCACACCGTCCGATAATTTCTCCATTACCCGAAAACTGAGCTTTGGCGCAAAAGGGAATAACCCCATTTGCTGATGTTCCTTTCCATCCTTTTCCGAATCACCAACATATAAATCATAAGGTTGCAGTAGGTTTTTCTGATTGGGAATGTAAATATTTGTAATCCCTTTATCATCCCCTTTTTCTTCTACTTTAAATTGAACGTTATTATAAGCGTCCTTTTCAGTTGCATTTTTGTACAAAGGAATGGCATGCTGGGTATTGAAATGTATAAGACCCACACCGGCATTCGGTGGATATTTAGGTAGGTCAATGACACTATCCGTCCTATCAGATCGATTGCAGGCAAGCAGTACGAAATAACTGCCGATTAATGCCATGAAAATGAAAACCTTATTTATCCGCATATTAATAAGTTTTATGTCCCAATACCATGATGTTTAACAAAAATACATTCCATTCAAATGAGGGTGCTATAAGCGATTAAGGAATGGTTTCAACACCCGAAAAAAGCAAACCATTTTTGCCTTTTTTGAACCATATCCCAATTTGTCCACCTTCGTGGCCATCTGTCAATTCATCCTTTCGGTAGATGGTATACCACACGATATAATCTGCCTGATCGGAATACTCAGCAAATAAAATTTTCTCCTTTCTTTCTATCCTATCCAAAAGATCCTTCTGGAAAATATCTGAAAAATGTTTATTGAAAAAGGTCTGTTTGGAAATCAGGTAATCTCTTGGTTGACTATCCTCAAACTTAAAGCACAAGGAACAATAGATCGAATTGCTAGATAATGAGGCTAGTATCCTAGTATCCTTCTTCAGGATCAATTCCACAATAGGATCTGTTTGTTTGAAAATATTCAAGGTATCCAATTGTGCATATAGATTCGCTGAAAGTAAAAGCATCATGCTGAAAAAAAGTGTAATAATCTTGAGTTTCATGTTTTCTGCTGATCTATATGGTTAGCTACTGATATTAAGTATAGATATAGCATATTTTATTTGAGATTAATTTCTTTCCCATCCTTGTTATTATTGTTTAAAAATTTGTAAATTCATACCACACTATTATTAAACAAATAAAACCCAAAAAACTATGAAAAATCTAAAAATTTTTTTCCTGCTTTTATTAGCATTAACTTTCGTTTTTTCATCATGCAGTAAGGATGATGATGGTACGCCAGGAACAGGAACAAAGAAAGTTCAGTACAAATTGATTGGATCCACTGGCGTAAATATTTCGACCATTGTGTATTACGATGGCGATAATCCAGTAAGCAAGACCGGAAATTTCGGAAATGAATGGACAAGTGAAGCAAATATTTCTTCAAAAATGCCAGCTATTTCAGCGAGTGCAATTGGACCAAACGACAACTCCACATTGAAATCTCAGATTTTAGTGGATGGTAAAGTGGTAAAGGAGAGTGGTGTTTCTACTGGTAAAGTCTTAACGACTAATGTTTCCTATTATTAAGACCAACTGATTTCCTTAGAACATTTCTCTTGAAGAATTAATTCTTTCTGAGGATAAACATAAAACCCCACTGAAAATCAGTGGGGTTTTATAATTTTTAATTCATTTGTTCGATTATACTGTCAATCAACTCTTTCGCATGATGATATTTCAAAATGGGAGCGGCTTGTCCGGCCCAAAAAGCCTTCAATTCCGGATTACTTTCCGTATTGGCTGGATATGCACCCAATTTACCAACTATTTTTCCTTGTAAGGGATACGGAGCAAGATGATGTTGAAACTCTTTTAATTCTTCCGTAAGCCTATTTTTAATTCCCCGAGATAATCTGCCTGTAAATACTTTTGTTAATGTGGTATAGCGAGCATCTGTTGAAAATAATTTTTCACGATGGATGTTGCTCGTCCCAGATTGCTTGGTAGCTAAAAATGCTGTACCAATTTGAACGGCATCTGCACCGAGTGCCAAAGCCGCTTTAACACCCCGAGAATCTGCGATTCCTCCGGCAGCAATGACTGGGATTTTTACATGATCTGCAACTTGAGGAATTAAAGAAAATGTTCCAATCAAGCTTTCTTCCGCATGATCTAAAAATGAAACTCGATGTCCACCAGCATCAAATCCTGTTGCTACAACAGCATCTACTCCTGCATTTTCAATGGCTATGGCCTCATCTAATGTGGTTGCTGTTCCTATAGTTTTGATATTAAGTTGTCTACATTTTTCTAAAATATCCTTGGAGGGAATACCGAAAACAAAGCTAAAGACAGCTGGTTTAACCTCAAAAATAGCTTCAATTTGATTATCGAAAGTAGGGCTTTCGGGTAAAGGGAAAGTTGGAGGTTCGACACCAACTTGTTCAAAATAGGGATGGAATATTTCCATTACTTTATCAAAGGCTCTGCTGTCAAAATCATGGATATGATCATCTTTATCTTTAACCCAAAGATTAAGATTGAAGGGTTTGTCCGTGTGCTTTTTGATGTTATTTGAAATTTCTACAATTTCATTGGCATAGAATGGTTGACATCCGTATGATCCTAACCCACCTAAATTAGATACGACAGCCGTCAATTCTATAGAGGAAACCTTTCCTCCGAAAGGTCCTTGAACTATGGGTAAATCCAAACCCAGTAATTTAGTAAATTTTGTATCTGACCACATAATTGTATGTTTTTATTTTTGTCCAACTAATTTGAATTGTAATACAAACTCATCATAAATCAATTTATTTCCGAGATTGGGAATGAATTTACTGGATCCATATTTAATATTATATAATGTTCTATCAATCTTTATCTCTCCTAATGCATGAAGAAAATCGGTAAAAATTTCTATTGTGGCAGGAAAAGAAATAGGATGTGTAATATCCTTTATGGTCAAGTCTCCAAAGATTAGGTAATGATCGTTTTCCTTTTTCGCTTTATTAAACTTAAAAATGGCAGTCTTAAAATGGTCGACAGCAAAAAAATCCTCATGATTTAAGTGATCAAAAAATTCTTTGTAGATGGATCTATCCGCTATATCAGTTATGACGATTGATGTCATATCTATAATGATCTCTCCCGCAATTAATTCTTCGTTTTCGAAACTTAGAAATCCACTTTTGATAGTTATGGTTCCGGTATGTAATCCTAATATTTTTTTCCCAGTCCAATTTACTAAGCTACTTTCTGGTTGAATGCTGAATGTTGTCATCGTATTTTATTTTAAAATGTTACAACACAAAATTCAAGTAATAAAGAACGAAATCGAAGGATGTATCTCACAAATAAAATGTGAGATAGATCAATTTATTTGCTGGAATAGAAGCGGCTTAATGTTTCGCGAGTTACACCCAAGTAAGAGGCTAAAATATGCTTAGGTAATTTTTGGACCAATGATGGGTAATCTTGGACAAATTTTTCATACCGCTCTTTTGCACTACTACTTAGCAATGTTAAAATTCTGTTTTGTAGCGCTACATTTCTACGATTAGTTTTTTTTCTAAAGAAATGCTCTATTCGATGGAACTCCTTGCACAATTTTTCCCTGTTTTCAAGACTTAGACAAAGGACTTCTGTTTCTTCTAAACAATCTATATTTACCCTAGCTTTTTTCTTAAAGTAATAAGCTTCATAATCTGTAATCCACCAATCTTGCGTGCCAAATAGAAGGATATGCATTTTGTCGTTTTCATCCGTATAGTATGATTTTATGCAACCCGAAAGCACAAAATAATCATAAACAACATCTTGATCTTCCTGAACTAAAAATTGATGTTTTTTAAATTTTTTCGAAATAAAATGACTCAAAATATAGTCGTATTCGTCATCGTTAATTTCAATGATCTTTTTAAATTGATTCTTTAAAAGTTCGCTCATCAATTTTTATTTGTTGTTTTAGTAAAGTTAAGGAAATCCATCACATAAGGTAAAGCTATAAATACATTAAAATGCCATATTGTCTTGCCTTAACATAAACATCTCATCTACTTAATCTTTAATTAATAGTTGTGCTATAAATTCGTTTCCGAAAATCTTTCACCAACTATTATGAAAAGCAAAAGCATGCAGACTCTTCTGGAAGAAATAGGTGCAGATAATGCGGCTGCTTTTCAAGAATTATATTTTCGGGAGCGAAATAGGTTGATGCAATTTTCTCTAAAATTGTTTAAAAACCAATCTGAAGCGGAAGAGCTTACCCAGGTAGTTTTTGTGGAATTATGGGAGAACAGACAAAAAATTGATCCTACAAAAAGTATTTCCAGTTGCTTGTTTGTAATGGCAAAGCATCGCTTTTTGGATGGGTTGAAGAAAAAAAGCAGTCAGCAGTGTTATTTTGATTATTTGGATAGGGAAGAGCCGATAGCTGATACGACAACCCAACATATTAATCTGGTAGAATGCTTGGATATGGTGAATAAGGCCGTGGAAACCTTGCCTCCTCAAGCAAAATTGGTTTATACCATGAGTAGGGAAAAGGGATTCACCCATCAGGAGATTTCCGATCAATTGGATATTTCCCAGCATACGGTTAGTAACCATATGAAAAAGTCTTTATCGCATATAAAAATGCATCTCAAAAGTTTATCTCCAGAACTTTTTGTCCTTTTCGTATTTCTGTTTTTTTAAGGTTTTTTAGGTTAATGGGAGGCACTCGTTATTGCGAGGTCATCGACATTGGGAGGAACGCGTCATTGCGAGGAGGGACGACGAAGCAATCTTTNNGATTGCTTCGTTCCTCGCAATGACGCGGAAGTTGCAATGACGCGGAAGTTGCAATGACGGAAATCCTCCTCGCAATGACGCGATAGTTATCAAAATTAAAACGCTAAAAATCAACACCTTAACAATTTTATTAAAAACCCACTAGCTGTATCCCGCTACTTATTCTTTCTCCTTATAGAAACCTGATTAAAACAGGCATCAAAAACAACTATTTTGAAAGAAAGAAAGACCATAGAAGATATTTTCAAGCTTTACCTCAATGGTGAAGCTACTCCCTTTGAGGAAAGAAGACTTATGCATTTTATCCAATCTGCTGAAGAGAACCAAACGGAGCTTCAGGAAATCATCGAACGCGCTTTTCAACAAGAAAAAGCAGAACGCTCGGAGTCTCCTGAAACAGCAAATGAATTTTCAGCCATCATGGATCGCATAAATGCTTCGCAAAAGCCTCAACCTAAGAAAAATAGAGCACAGCTTCTAAAATTTGCTGCAGCAATGCTATTGATTGGTACCCTCTCCCTATTGATTTTCAAAACGAAGCATCATACATCCGATTTACCAAAGGAAGCCGAAATAGTCCTTACTGAAAAAACAACAGCTCCTGGCCAAAAGATCAAGTTGATGCTTGCCGATAGCACGGTAATCTATCTTTCAGGATCAAGCAGATTAAAATATCCCCAAAGCTTTGTAAAAGGCAAAAAAAGAGAGGTATATCTTGAAGGGGAAGCTTTTTTTGAAGTGAAAAGAGATACGGCGCATCCATTTATTGTTCATTCTGGCCAAATGGAGACCCAAGTGTTGGGCACTTCATTTAATATTTACGCCTACCCATCGGATAAGAAGTTTTCAGTAGCCGTACGTAGCGGAAAGGTCAAGGTTTCAGATGTAACAGATCAGAAGAATTTAAAAGAATTATCAACTCTAACCCCAGGTCAAAAGCTCTTTTTCCAACCAAAAAATGGAAAGATCGAGCTTAAGGAAAACATGGATACCGAAGAAATGAATGCATGGATCAACAATCGGTTCGTGTTTCATCAAGCTAGTATCAGTGAGCTTATGGAGAAATTGGAAAGATATTATCAGGTTAAAATAGCCTATTCAAGTCCTTGTAAAGTCGATGAATACCGTTTCAATGCCACCTTCGAAAATTTGACCATTAAACAGGTTTTGGAACAATTGGACCTGATGAGTGCTGGAAAAATACAATATACCATCCATAACAACAAATCAATAACCTTAAGGAGGAAGGACTGCCGATGAACATCTAGACCCATTTGAGAAGTAAAATAAGTTTTGATCGAAGAGAAATCCATGTATAAGGATTCCCCGATGGAAACATCCCATAACACAAATAGTATAAAAAAAACCGCCCTGCGACAACAAGGCGGTCATAAATTGATTTATAAATCCGTGAAAATTAATAAACCATTTAAAGATATGAAAATAGGGAAATATACCTGTGGAAAAGAATTTATTTTAATCCCAAATTCCTGGAATCTTCCCTTACTCATGCTACTGAGTCTGCTTTTGGCTCAGATCCTTTTCATTGCACCTGCACAGGCGCAGCTGTTGAATAAACGTTTAACAATAAATATTGCAAGCACTTCCATCAATGATGGACTTAAACAACTGAGCAATAAGGCCAATTGCCAGATCAATTACGACCGAAGTATTTTCAATGCTTCTCATAAGGTTCAACTCCAGGCAGACAACCTCACACTTAGCCAAGCATTAACAAAAATGTTGAGTGGGTCGAATGTGGGTTTTAAAGAGGTTGGAGGGAATAGTATTGTACTTTATCCACTACCGGTTCCCCAAAAACCTGGTCGCATTTCCGGAAAGATCGTTGATAGCAAAGGCGTTCCTTTGTCTGGCGCATCGGTTAAGATTTTAGGTACAAAGCAATCCATGCAATCTGGGAATGATGGTGGATATAGTCTGTCCGTAGATCCTGGAACTTATAACGTAGAAGTCAGTTTTATTTCCTACCAAAGCCAACGAGTTACAGGTGTTGTAGTGAAAGAGGGCGAAAGCACGGCATTGACCTTAGCCTTGAAGGAAAGTGAAAATACCTTAGAACAAGTTGTGGTGACCAGTAATTTTAAAAAGGCCTCCATTTCAGGCCTTCTGGCACAGCAAAAAAATGCGGCAGGTATGACCAATGGTATCTCTGCCGAGCAGATTGGAGCAACTCCGGATAAACACATTGGTGAAAGCTTAAAACGGATATCAGGTGTCAGTACCATCGATAATAAGTTTGTCCTTGTACGTGGTATCGGGGAGCGATATAATTCAGCCACATTGGATGGGACATTATTGCCCAGTACGGAAGCACAGAATAGAACTTTTTCCTTTGACATGATTCCGTCGAATATTGTGGATAATGTGATTGTGAACAAAACCATTACGCCGGACATGAATGCAAGTTTTGGAGGTGGATTGATCCAGATCAATACGAAGGATGTGCCTACTGAAAACTTTATGAGCTTTACAGCTGGAGTGTCTTATAATGATCAAAGTACAGGTAAACAGTTTTTAAGCCATAAGAGAGGAAAGACGGATTATCTTGGTTTTGATGATGGTGGAAGGGATTTTCCGAAGGATTTGTTTCCGGTATTTGGATTGGATTATAAGGAAAAAGAAAATTTTGATAAGATCACTGAACAGAGTAAAAGATTCAAGAACGATCCTTTTACTGTTTATCAGAATACTACTGCGCCTTCCCAAAACTATCAGTTTACTATAGGGAGATTATTTTCCTTAGGTAAATCTGAAAACGGTACGGATAAATTTGGTTTTACAGGTTCAATAAGCTATCGAAATACTCAAGGTATACAAAATATTGAGGAAATGGCCAGAGGGGAGTGGTTAAATAAAATAGCATATGGTGATACGGTTTTAATCAATTCAGGGAAAGCCTATGGATATAATACTACTTGGGGCGGTATATTAAATATGGGTATTCAGCTAAAGAATCATCGCTTTAGTTTTCGAAATACATATACGAGAATTTTTGATAATACGTTGGTTCGAATTATTGGGCGGGAGGATAATAATCCTGTTTATGATCATAATGGAATTGCATTATTAAATCAAATCCAAGAAGTTGATGATCCAACTTTTACAGGACTTCTTCAGAATAAAGTGACTGGTCAACATCAATTGAATAAATTAAGATTGGAATGGGATGTCGCTCGTACAAACGTGAATAGAAAAGAGAAAGATATGGGAATAACACAAAAGGGACTTCGGAAAATAGGAGATGAATACCAATTTTTTCAAGTATATAGCACCATGCATGAACCTAAAATTAAACCCATTTCTCGTCAAAATTATGCCAATAGTGAAAATAATTATAGTTGGAATGTTTCAGGTACCATGCCTTTTGATTACCTAAGAACCAACTTAAAATTGGGCTATTTCGGGTTAAGTAAAAATGCCAAATTCGACTGGCAAATAGTTTCTTTTGCAGCATTACCAATTAGTCAATCGGCTGATAGTTTAAGTTATATGCCTGTTTCGGAAGTCATAAAACCTGAAAATATGGGTGAAAAAGGTTATCAATTTATGCCTTGGTACACCGATTATTTCGAGGGTAAAAGTCGGATTCATGCTGGATATGCCATGTTGGATAACCGTTTAGGAGAAAAATGGCGACTAGTATGGGGTGTCCGTGCCGAGAATTATGAATATACCGAAGTTCGTAATCCCCTAAACGGTAAAATGGGAGAATTTGGAAATGTTTATATTCGAAAGGAAGACAAACGAAAATTAGAATGGTTGCCATCTGCTAACCTTACCTTTACCCCGATATCTAGTTTAAATATTAGGGCAGCTTTTTCCAGCACCATGATTCGTCCAGAAATGATGGAAAACAGCCAGTTCTTTAAATACAGTGCCTATTTAGGAGGATCCTATGGTAGTAATGGATTGTTCAGTACGCGAATTAATAGCTGGGATTTCAAAACAGAATGGTTTCCAGGGTTAGGAGAAATTCTTTCTGCAGGAGTTTTCTATAAACATTTTGACAAACCAGCAGAATTGACCTATAGGAAATCCCCAGGTGGAGCGCAGAGTTATATTCTCAATAGTGCTAATTGGGCTAAAGTTTATGGTTTAGAGTTTGAGTTAAGAAAGTCTCTTAGTTTTATCAATGAAAACGAATTATTCAAAAAAATAGCTTTATATGGAAATTTGACTTTGCAAAAATCGCAAGTAAATGCAACTTATACAGTTAGAGATGAAAATGATCCGGAGCATACTAAATTTATTGAAGTAAGTATGCTACAAAATAGATCAATGTATGGTCAATCGCCATATATGTTTAATCTTGGAGTCCAGTATAATGGGGATAAATTAGGTTTAAATCTTTCATATAATAAAATTGGATTAACAACTGTATTGGCAAGTAATAACCCGATGGATACGGAATATGAACAACCAAAAGAATTCTTGGATGCCCAGATTAGTTATCGCTTTCTGAATAAACGTATGCAAGTAAAATTTAACGGGTCAAATTTATTGAATACGGCATCTATTATTTACCGTAATGAGGGAAGTTATATGCTTAATCCTGATTATAAATTTAATTTAGATATAAGTAATGCATTTATTCTGAAAGAAGGATTTACTACCAAATTTGAAGAGGGAGATAATATCGTATTTAAAAAACGTTTAGGAAGAACTTTCAGTACCTCATTTGTAACCCTCCCTATTTT
>DCOH01000058.1:0-45050 GCA_002322865.1 Sphingobacterium sp. UBA1575
GACTACGCTCAGCATGACATTCGGGAAGATTGCTTCGTTCCTCGCAATGACGAGGAAGGCGCAATGACGCGAATTGCCTCTTTCTGCAAGTGAGGTGTAAGTGAGGTGTAAGTGACTTGCAAGTGCTAAAAGGCACTTACACTAAACTTACATAGTGCTTAGATTCTTCTTGCACCAAGGATCAAATAAGATAAAAAAAAGGCCAAATCAACTATGATTCGGCCTCGTTATATGGCGTACAGATCCTTCGCCTACGCTCAGGATGACATATTAAATAATCCCATGCAAGGAACCTCCTTTGGCCCCTAACTGATCCACTCTCCTTTCTACTTTTTCATCCTTGATCAAATCCGGTGCATGATGAGGTTTACTTCTTGCATCAATAATAACCGGACCCTTACAGCCCCAATGCTTAAATTCAGTAAATGCCCCAACCCCATGTATATCATGCGAAGGATTACTTCTCGTAAAAGTAACCCAAACAAAATTATTCTCATTCTCTGCCACAAACCCTGCATCATCAGCCAATACAATACACTGAATCCCCTTCCAATCCTTATCTTTCACTGCTTCTGCCCATGCTGCAATCGCCTTATTCTCCTCCTCATAGGTACTAAATCCTTTCCCATCTACCACAATAATTCCTGGCAAAGCTAATTTCGCATGGTTAAATGGCCTAGGAAGATCCAAATCTACCGGCAGTTCCGTAGCCAACTCTCTTTTCTTATCGCCCACAGCTGCAAACACAACCTTCGAACCCGTATTTAAACCATCACCGGTATAATCCAAGGTATCTATCGTGGTATTGGTCTGGAAATGTAGATCCCTTTTCAGGTCGATCCGTTCAAAAATATGGCTAAAGAAATCCTTGATATGATGGATATCCAATCCTGGATTATCCTCTTTCGCAGAAATGAACAAGAATTTCGCCAAGCTCAACTGGTTGGTTCCCAAGATCAGATTAGAAATGGTCAACAGCTCCTGTGGTCTTTCCACCTTTTGATAAGGAGTATACCTTTCACTTCCGATGGCGAACAACAAAGGGTGGACACCCGCTGGATCTACCGCATGTACTGCATGCAAACCCGGAATCTGTTGTGGGATCGCATTACCCGTGATCTCATGGATCAATGCACCAAAACTGGTATCCTCCTGCGGAGGTCTTCCAACTACGGTGAACGACCAAATTGGATCCTTACGATGGTACACTTTATGAACTTTCATCAACGGGAAGGGATGTACCAAGGAATAATAGCCGATATGGTCACCAAATGGCCCTTCCGGTTTGTTCTCGTTAGGATATACAGTTCCCGTGATTACAAAATCAGCATCTGCTGAAATACAGAAACCTTCTTCGTCATAAAAATATCGGAATCGTCTGTTTCCCAAGGTTCCTGCAAATATCATTTCCGAAAGACCTTCCGGTAATGGCATCACAGCAGACAAAGGATGTGAAGGCGGACCTCCAACAAAAATACTGACTTTTAAAGGTTTACCCAATTGATTGGCCTTGGTCTGATGTACACCAATGCCTCGGTGAAGTTGGTAATGAAGACCGATTTCCTGGTCTTGAATATAATCATTGCCCGCCAATTGAATCCTGTACATGCCCAGATTGGCATTCATGATTCCCGGCTTACTGATATCCTCGGTATACACCTGTGGCATGGTCACGAATGGACCTCCATCCATAGGCCAGTTTACGATCTGGGGAAGTTCGGATATTTGGGTCTGCCCATATAGTATCGGAGCCCCCGATTTCTTTTTCCATGGTAATGCACCTAACGCCACCATCGAAGATCCAACATATTGGAATGGCTTCTTCAACACCGACATCGGATTCATTTTCACGTCCACCAGTTTTTTCACATGGTCCAACGAATCCCTGAACATAAACCTGGAACGATCCAAGGTACCGAAAAGATTGGAAACCGCAGGAAATTTGGAACCTTTGACCCGTTCAAAGAATAAAGCCGGCCCTTGCGCATCATATACACGCATATGGATTGCCGCCATTTCAAGATAAGGATCAACCTCCTCTTTGATTCGAATCAAATGTCCATGTTGCTCCAGATCCTGAACACAATCACGTAAACTTTTATATCCCATAGTAATAGCAAATAGCTACAAATGTAATGGAAAGAAGGCAATATTGAAAGCTATTGGCTATTGGTCAAATTGGATCACTTGCTCCAATGGGGTAAATGAGAATAACATGATATTTTTCCAGGTACTGTTATCAATGGGATATTCCATCGACATCAGTCTCTTGAATTCGATCAGGTCCTCTTTATTGATCCTATACAATCTTTTGAACCACATGTTCATAAAAATCCCAGGTACCTTAACACTTTGTACCTTACTATTCGGGTAAAGTGTTTTTTTGTAAAGCCTGAACATTTCCTGGATGGTTACCGTTTTGGCACCACCGATTTCAACGGTCTGATTTTTAAAATTTTTCTCCCAATCCACGTTAGAGATCCACCGAAGAAGATCTAATGCCGAAATAGGATTGAATTTTATTTTAGCAAAATCAGTATCGTAGGCCAAATATTTGGAATTGATCAATTTGTGCATGTACTTATCGAGCACACTTCCTTTTCCAATGGCTAGGTTTTTCAACACGATGGTATATGTGAGGCCAGAATTTTCCAATACTTGTTTTATATGCGCAATAAAAGGCTTATCCATCAACCGAGCGATATAAACAATACGCTGGCAACCATTTCTTTCTGCCAATTGGATAAAATTATTTAGGGTAATCAGTTCCATGTTCAAATTGACATGCTCGGTCAAGGTAGGAACATGGGTAATATAGATTCCCAGTTGGATTCCACCCAACACCCTAAAGTCTTCATATTCCTGACCCTTACGTAAAAGGTCGACCATATCTAAACTAGCAGTTGGCTCCTCTATCTGTTTTGCTTTATATAGTTCGAGATCACGTGCAATGCCATGGACATGACACTCATCCGTATTCAGGTTGCTCATGGCACGTTTTCCCAAATATGAATTGAGACCGGATAAAAGTATCTCCATCAGTCCTCCTAATTTTTAGTAAACAACTTTACCATATCAAACAGATTATTTTAATGAAAGTTTAATCATTTTTAAAATTTAACAATATTAAACATTTAATAAAATACATATTGTCTATCTGGTGTAAAAATTGGGGTTTAAAGTGCTATTAACCTACTTAAAAGGCTATATTTGTTAGCATCGCATATTGGGAAAAAAACAGCATGAGTAAAAAAGTAGTTCTTGTTTGGTTTAGAAATGATTTAAGATTACACGATAATGAGGTGTTGACGGAGGCACTCCTTAAATTCGATCTCATCATTCCCGTATATTGTTTTGACCCCAGATATTTTAGTAAGAATAAATTCAATCAAAATAATACCGGTATAAACAGGGCTATTTTTCTACGCGAATCGGTTGCCCACCTTAAAGAAAAACTACAATTCCTTCAAAGCGACCTGATGACCTTTGTGGGTTACCCCGAAGAGATCCTCCCCAAATTATGTGCAAAATATGAGGTTTCTGAGGTATACCACCATCGGGAAGTAGCTACTCGGGAAACCCAGATCTCCGAGAAGGTCGAAGCAGCTTTATGGGAACAAAAAATAAACTTAAGGCATTTTATTGGTCATACCTTATACCATAAAGAAGACCTACCTTTCCCCATCAAAGATATACCTGATAAATTCAATATTTTTCGAAAAAAGATTGAAAGGGAAAGCAGTGTTCGCAAGCCTTTTGAACAGCCCTTAGCCATCCCTTCGCCCACACATTTGGAAGCAACCCAAATCCCTTCCCTTGAAGAGCTTGGATTTGACATGGTAGACGAAAAAATTCGAACTTTACTTCCTGCGGGAGAATCCCAGGCCATGGAAAAACTAGAACAGGTGCTTGACCCAACCTGTAATTCCATAGCCAATTATACCGAAATATCCCCTTATATTGCCATAGGTGCCCTTTCACCGATCTATATCTATGACAAAATGCGAAATTCTAATCTTTCGCAGAATAAACGTCGGTATGATCGCTTAATGACAACCCTTTTATGGCGGGATTATTTTCGGTTTATGCTGAAGAAATACCCCAATGTATTCTTCAAATTAAAAGGCAGCCAATCTGAAAACCCCAAGCTGTTCCTGGATGAGGAAAAACTGGAACAATGGCGATCAGGTACTACTGGCGAACAAGCAATTGATGAAGCAATTGCGAAATTGAAAGAAGAAGGAAATATTACCTACGCCGTGAGGCGCATGTTGGCGAGGTACTTTACACAACAGGTATCTTCTAATTGGTTGATCGGGGCAGCATTTTTTGAGGAGCATCTTTTGGATTACGCGCCAGCTACCACATATGGGTTCTGGTCGCATATGGCTTCCGTAGGAACCAGTGCCAAAGAAAATGTTTCCCAGGACTGGACAGAATTCCGAAAAAAAGTTGTAAATTATTAAAAGAAGCCTAATAATAGGCTGTAAACTTATATTATTATTGCTAAATTTGGCAAAATTTTATCTTACGTATCCAGCATGGACAATATGACATATTTGAGTAATGCCGATTCGAGTTACATCGACGGGTTATATCAATCGTACAAAGCAGACCCGAACTCCGTAGACTTCGGTTGGCAGAAATTTTTCGAAGGATTTGATTTCGGACAAGGTGCAGACCCTGGCACTGTTTCAGCTGATAATGTTTCAGAACACGCGTTAAAAGAGATTGACGTATTGAACATGATCCATGGTTACAGAGACCGTGGACACCTTTTCACACACACGAACCCTGTACGCGAGCGTCGTAAATACTACCCTGGCAAAGAATTGGAGACCTTTGGTCTTTCCGAGTCTGATATGGACACGGTGTTCAACGCTGGTGTAGAGGTAGGCTTAGGTCCTGCGAAACTACGTGATATCCGCCAATTGATCGAAGACACTTATTGTGAATCTATCGGTGCGGAATTCAAATATATCCGTAACCCAGAAAAAATCAAATGGTTGCAAGACCGTATGGAAGCGGATAGAAATAAACCTCATTATTCGATCGATCAGAAAAAACGCATCTTCAAGAAATTGAACCGTGCTGTAGTTTTTGAAAGCTTCTTAGGCACTAAATTCTTAGGTCAAAAACGTTTCTCCTTAGAGGGTGCAGAAAGTTTGATTCCGGCATTGGATTCGGTGATCGAAACTGGTGCAAGCTTAGGGATTCAAGAATTCATGATCGGAATGGCGCACCGTGGTCGTTTGAACGTGCTTTCCAACATCATGGGCAAACCATACAAAACCATCTTCTCCGAATTTGAAGGTAAGATGTATGCAGAAGAAGATCCGGAATTACAATTTGGTGGTGATGTGAAATACCACTTAGGTTATTCTTCGGATGTAACTACTGAAGATGGTAAACACATTCATTTGTCTTTAGCACCAAACCCTTCTCACTTAGAAACCGTAGACCCAATCGTTGAAGGTATTACGCGTTCTAAGATCGATATGAAATACGATGGGGATTCCTCTAAGATTGCACCGATCTTAATCCACGGTGATGCAGCAATCGCTGGTCAAGGGGTGGTGTATGAAGTTACGCAGATGTCGAAGCTTGAAGGTTACCGCACAGGTGGTACCATTCATATCGTTATCAACAACCAAGTAGGTTTTACGACCAACTATAAAGATGCACGTTCAGGAACATATTGTACTGACGTAGCAAAAATCTCTTCCTCACCTGTATTCCATGTGAATGGTGATGATGTAGAAGCAGTAGTATATGCGATCAATCTAGCGGTAGAATACCGCCAAAAATATAAGACCGATGTGTACATCGATCTATTATGTTACCGTCGTTATGGTCACAATGAGGCTGATGAACCTAAATTCACGCAACCATTATTGTACAAAGCCATTGAAAAGCACCCTAACCCGAAAGAGGTTTATGCGAAGAAATTAATCGACGAAAAATCAGTGGATACGGAGTACTCCAAAGCCATTGAAAAAGAATTCAAAGATTATCTGCAAGAGCAATTGGATGCTGCCAAAAAAGTAGAGAACCTGGAAGAAGAGATCCCTATGTTTGGTGGTGCTTGGAAAGGATTACATGCCGGTAAAAAAGCAGAGATCCATACCACGGTTGACACCAAGGTATCTGACAAGGAATTCTTGAAATTGGCTGGTGAGATTACCTCCCTTCCAAAAGACAAGAAGTTTTTCCGTAAGATTTCGAAATTGTTCGAAGACCGTGCTGCCATGATCAAGAATGACAGTTACGATTGGGCAATGGGCGAGTTAATGGCTTATGCTACGCTATTGGATGAAGGAAAACGCGTTCGTATCTCCGGACAGGATGTTCAACGTGGTACTTTCTCGCATCGCCATGCCGTATTGACCTTAGAAGATTCAGAAGAAAAATACATCCCATTGGCAAATGTGAATGGTGGGGAGCGTTTCAACATCTACAACTCCCTACTTTCGGAGTATGCGGTTTTAGGTTTTGAATATGGGTATGCCTTGGCAAACCCGCAAGCTCTAACTATCTGGGAAGCACAATTCGGTGACTTCTACAATGGTGCACAAATTATCGTAGACCAGTACCTTTCCAGCGCAGAAACCAAATGGAAGCGTTCGAACGGTTTGGTGATGATGTTGCCTCATGGTATGGAAGGTCAAGGTCCGGAACACTCTTCAGGACGTATAGAACGTTTCTTGGAATTATGTGCTAATGATAACCTGATCATTGCTAACTGTACAACCCCAGCAAACTATTTCCACTTATTACGTCGTCAATTGGTTCGTAATTTCCGTAAACCATTGGTAGTATTCACTCCGAAGAGTTTATTACGCCATCCAAAGGTAGTCTCCAAATTGGCGGATTTCACGGAAATGAACTTCCAAGAGGTAATAGATGATAGCTACGCAAAACCAACTACGGTAAAACGTGTATTATTCTGTTCTGGAAAAATCTATTACGATCTATTGGAAAAACAACAAGCGGATAAACGTACAGATGTTGCGATCGTCAGGATCGAGCAATTATATCCAGCTCCAGTAGAACAATTACAAGCCATCCATAAACGTTATAAAAACGCTAAAGAATTCATTTGGGTTCAAGAGGAAAACGAAAACATGGGAGCATGGCCATATTATTGCCGTACCTTACGTAAAACGGATATTGAATTTACGGATTATATCGCTCGTACAGCAAGTGGTAGCCCAGCTACAGGTTACATGAAGAAACACGTAGCACAACAGGAAGCAATTATTAATAAATCATTCGAATAAACAAAATGTTAGACCGTCCGTTATGTATAAGGAATATGTAACGGACGGTTTTAAAAAAGAACTATATGAGCTTAGAAATCAAAGTGCCTTCGGTAGGCGAATCAATCACCGAGGTAACCTTGGCCCAATGGCTAAAACAAGATGGCGATTACGTTGAAATGGACGAGAATATTGCCGAATTGGAATCAGACAAAGCAACGTTTGAATTACCGGCAGAGAAAGCTGGTATCCTACGTATCATCGCACAAGAAGGTGATACCTTAGAGATCGGAGCTGTTGTATGTACCATTGAAGAAGGCGATGCTCCTGCTGCTGGTGGATCTGAGAAATCAGAAGCTGCTCCAGCGAAGGAAGAAGCTGCTGCACCTGCAAAAGGCGAAACTGCTGCATCGGATGATGAAAATCCAGACAGCTATGCTGCTGGAACCGCATCTCCTGCTGCTGCAAAAATCCTTAGGGAAAAAGGTATCGATGCTTCCAGCATCAAGGGAACCGGTAAAGATGGAAGAATCACCAAAGAAGATGCTGAAAAAGCTCAAGCATCTGCTCCAAGNNAAGCAGAATCGAAACCTGCTGCTGCACCTGCCGCTGCAAAACCTGCCGCTCCTGCTGTAGCTGGCGAACGTGTTGAACGTCGTGAAAAAATGAGTTCATTGCGTAAAACCATCGCTAAGCGTTTAGTAGCTGTGAAAAACGAAACGGCTATGTTGACTACGTTCAACGAAGTCAACATGCAACCGATTATGGACCTTAGAGCGAAATACAAAGACTCTTTCAAAGAGAAACACGGTATCGGACTAGGATTCATGTCTTTCTTCACTAAAGCGGTAACAACTGCCTTGAAAGAATGGCCTGCAGTAAATGCACGGATTGATGAAAATGAAATCGTTTATTCAGATTTCGCTGATGTTTCCATCGCGGTTTCTGCCCCTAAAGGATTGGTAGTACCAGTGATCAGAAATGCTGATGCGATGTCTTTGCAGCAAATTGAAAAAGCTATTGCTGAATTGGCAGGTAAAGCACGCGACAATAAATTAACGATCGACGAAATGACCGGCGGTACATTTACCATTACCAATGGTGGTGTATTCGGATCCATGATGTCTACACCGATCATCAATGCGCCTCAGTCGGCTATTTTAGGTATGCACAACATCATTCAACGCCCTATCGCGGAGAATGGTCAAGTGGTTATCCGTCCGATGATGTACATTGCGCTTTCTTATGACCACCGTATCATCGATGGTCGTGAGTCGGTAAGCTTCTTGGTACGTGTTAAACAATTGTTGGAAGATCCAGCTCGTTTATTATTGGAAGTATAATTCCTACCAGATATAAGGAAAAGGCAGTCGAATTAAATCGGCTGCCTTTTTCTATTTTATTGCTATATTGCCGCCTATGAAGGCTTCATCGTTCCAAATACTAACCCTTATCCTGTTTTCCCTTTTCTTGGGGATACATACGGTTTCTGCCCAAAACATCGGATTAAAAGTAGATTTTCTTGGCTACGCAGATAATAGGGAATATAAAGCGCCTTATACCCAGGCGAAGACATTTTTTGGAGCGACCATCTCCCCCAACCTTTATTTTCAATTGGAAGAAAACCACCGACTGTACGGCGGGGTACATTTCAATCAGGAATTTGGCATTAACAAGGAAAATAAAAGCCGGGTAAATCCCATCGCTTATTATAATTATAAAACAGAACATATTGATTTCGCGCTAGGTTTTATCCCCCGCTATGAACGTACCAAGGATATTCATCGGATGGTGCTAGCGGATACCTTTCAATACGACCGGCCTAATCTGGAAGGGATGTATTTTCAGTACAAGAAAAACGGTTTCCAGCAGGCAGTATTTATTGATTGGACCAGCAAACAGGGCTATAGCCATCGGGAACAGTTCATTGCAGGGATTTCCGGAAAATACCAGAAAGGTATATTCTATGTTCAGAATGAGGGGATCTTATACCATAATGCCCTGACATCCAACGATAGTATTGATGAACATATCCAGGATAATGCGGTGGTGATGTTAAGGTTAGGACTGGATCTGAGTGAAAAAACACGCTTGGATTCCCTGACCTTGGATGCTGGTCCAACCTATGGCTTCGACCGCGTCAGATCGGTGTATGACATGCAGAAATCACCAGGTTTTATAGCTAATCTTTACCTGGGCTATAAGCGGTTTTTCCTGGCTAATAGTCTCTATCTCGGGAAAGTGGCAAACCTACCTCAGGGAGATCCTTTCTACCATCGCGATACCTATAACCGATTGGATTTGGGTTGGATACCTTTCAAAACGGATAGAATAGAAGGAAAGTTTTCTGCTTCCTTCCATATATCGGATGGTTTTTTTGATAACCAGCAACAGTTTACCCTCCGGTATCGATTCGGGAAGGACTGGTAATTTCCCCCTATTTGGCAGTTAGTTTATTATGGATCATCCGGTAATTGTATTGTTGGATGAATGCCTGAACCGTAATCTTCATATCTTCCTGTACGGCTGCCTCTTTACCCAATAAATTCTTCTTCAATAAAGCATCCTGGCGCAGGTTGTAAAGGGATTTTACCTCATCATTGTCATAGGTCATGAAATAATCGCCTTTGAAAATATTATATGAACCACCGCCAATATTACTGATAAGGAAATTGTTGGTATCCGGTGCAAAGGCATCAAACCCAAAAGAAAAATAGGGATGGTCATAGCCCAGGTAATTCAATACCGTTGGCATGATATCGATCTGTTGCACCAATTTATCCGACACGCCTTTTAGGTCCCCTCCGGGATAATAAAAGATGATAGGAATGGAAAATGAATTGGGTAAAGTATGGTATTCATCGAAAAAACTCATACTGGCATGGTCTGCACAGATGACGAACAGGGTATTGTTGTACCAAGGCTTTGTTTTTGCGGTCTCAAAGAAGCGTTTCAGGGAATAATCTGCATAGCCGATCGGTTCATGGAGGGCCAAGGTTCCTTTCGGAAATTTGCCTTCATATTTTTCGGGGACTTTAAAGGGATGGTGGGAGGATAAGGAAAAGAAACTGCTGAAGAAAGGTTCTTTTAGGTGATCCATTTCATTGGCCATGTACTGCATAAAGGGTTCATCCCAAATACCCCAGATCCCATCAAAATCTGCATCGTTGTTGTATTCCGTTTTTCCGAAATACTTTTTGATACCTGCCAATTGCATATATGCGGAAAAGCCCATGCTACCGTTTGGTGCACCATGAAAGAAAGCGGTTTCATAGCCTTTATCGCCTAATAGTTTGGCGATGCTGGTTGTTTTATTCCCCGAATAGATGGAGAGCACAAAAGGTTCTCCGATAGAAGGGATTCCGGTAATGACGGAAGGTAATGCATCGATGGATTTTCGCCCATTGGCATAGGATCGGTTAAAGGTATAGGACTGGGTTATCAAGGAGTCTAAAAAAGGCGTATAGCCTTTATACTTTCCTCCATCCAATTGTTTGTTATAAAAACCGATATGTTCCTTTCCAAAGCTTTCCAGGATCAGGAAAACCACATTCAATGGATTGAATTGGCTGGAATCTTTGGGCTGATGGATAACCGGATAAATGTTCTCCAGGTCCTTTTCAGAAAAATAATTTTTCTCCTTATAGGTCACTGCCTTTAGGGTTTTCAGAACGGAAAATGGCGTATTGAGCACAATGTTCATCTCCTCTGGCGATTTGACATAATCTCCGGCATTGCTCAAAGTAATCGGGCGAGTACTGTGCGCCCATCCGCCCCTAACGCCTCCAATAAATAAAAAAGCAACCAGCAGAAGACCTACCATTTGAACGGCATAGAATGGCCAAGCCAGTTTTTTGGGACGCTGTAATTTGATCAGGTCATACCCTTTCGCCAACAACCAGGCGATCAGGACAAACAGGATCAGTAGGTACCAGTAATCGATCAGAAAATCCATCGTCAGCCTCAGGAGGTTATCCTCGTTGGCAAATTGGCTAAAGACCGTTCCTGTTGTTCTTTTCAGGGTAAATGGGTAATAGGCATAATCGATAAGGTTCAATCCTATTCCGATGGAATTGCTTAGTACAAATAGCCATTTGCCAACTTTTTGATATTTTGGATGGTATTTGAAGGGAATGGGCAAGACGAACATTAAAATATAAAGGATATTGAGGTAGAACAGTGCCACAATATCAAAACGGATCCCGCCAAACATCATGTACATCAGCTCACTGGAACTTATCCCAGGAAATTGGCTGAGGTTGATCCAGTAGAATCCCAACCGTAACACGGCATAAATAATAAGCATCGCTAGAATCCGGAGGCTAATAGCGATATATGGTCCAAACCAACTGTTTAACTTGATCATGTTAATAATTCATAAAGTCTTGGTAGACTTCTTGATAATATGCTTTTGCTATGTTCAAGAGACTATCGGTTTTCGATTTTGGATAGTCCTTGTTCTTCATATAATTGATGGAGTTCCCTACATGATCGTAGGAAATCTCTTGGTCTTTCTGAATGATTCCAAAGGAATTTTTGGAATTATAGAAGGCAACAGAAGGCGTATTGGCATCCAGGAGATCACGGCTCCATTTGTACCGATCTGCAGGAATCCCTAATTGCTTGAACAGGGTGGCCAGCAAATCATTCTGGTTACCAATTTTCTCCACTTTTAACCCTCTGTAGGCAGGTTTGATTACTTCTCCAAAGAATATCATTGGAATATGGAACCTATTGGGGTGGGTAATATCAAATTTTTCACTCGGCAAACGGTGTCCATGATCAGCGACCAGCACAAATAAGGTGTTTTTATACCAGGCTGTTTTTTTGGCCTGTTCCAAGAAATCCATGATAACGGAATCGGTATAATAGGCCGTACTCCGAAATTTGTCGGCATTGGATTTATCCCCAAACTTATAGCCGTTGTTTAAAGTGAATGGCTCATGGTTGTTCAAGGTGAACAAGCTATAAAAAAATGGTTGTTTTTCTTTTTGGATGTCTTTCAGCATCCGTTTGAAAACCACATGATCATAAACTCCCCAAGAAGAACGTTCTTCCAAAGGATTGAAGTTATGGTTATCAATAACCTCTTCTACTCCATGTGCCAACATAAAGGATTTCATATTGTAGAATTCGGATTGCCCACCATGGTAAAAAGCCGACCGATAGCCTAAGCTATCCAATTCCTGACCCATTCCTGGGAGGTTCTCATGCTTATCGATGTATTTGATGATACTTTCTGGACCTTGTCCCGGAAAAGCACTGAATATACCAATGATACCCTTGTCGGAGCGATCGGAAGTGGNNTCTGCTGGAAGGATACCCCCTGCTGCATTATCTTTTCCAGGTTAGGGCTTACCCCTTTTTCCCCGCCCAGCGATTCCACCAGATCTGCTGTAAAGCTTTCCAGAACCAATAAAACAATGTTTGGCCGGGTAGTGGTTAAGATCTGTAAACTGGAATCTTGATCTTGGGTAAAAACAGGTTTTAATATTTCTTTTCTTTCCTCAGGTTCAAAATAGAGATAAGGTGAATGGTTTCGCCTATTGCTGCTGAAATATTCTTTCAATAAGGCATATTGGGTATTCACCGCAGCATGGTTATGGAATGCTTCGGAAGAAAAATAGGCTCTGCTGGGGTTTAGTGGTGCTCTACCATATCCCCCGCGGATAAAAGTGAACAACAATCCAGCTACCAGTATAAACAGCAACACAACAGCGGTTGGTTTATGGAAATTACGATAGCGCAGGTTCTTGAACAGTTTTGTATATAACCAATAGGAAAGTCCTACACCCAGAATTATCCCCATTATCGGAATGAATATTGGCGTCGATTCTGCAGAAGCCGCAGCGCCTATGGCATCTTCCAAAACGGCATCAACTGCACGCTTTGATATCTTATCCCCCCACTCTCGATAGATATTCACATTGATAAACATGGTCAAAAAGAAGAGGATCAAAACCAACATCGTATACACATGCAACGGTTTTAGCCCCCATCTTAACTTTGGAATAAAATAGGAAAGGAAATAAAATAGAAAGGGAATAGCGCAGATGTAGGCAGCCACGGAAAAATCCAAGGATAATCCATGCCAATAAATTTCCAATACATCCTTCAACCCACCTTCCCCAATTTTCTCCGAAAATGAAGCAATAAATACCGCCCTGTCGATAAAACAGATGATTAACCAAAAGGCAAAATACCGCAGTAAAATATTGAATTCATGGACAAGTCTTTGCATGAGTCTTGCTATTTTGACCGCCAAAAATACACTTAATAATCTTTAGCTAACACTTTATTAACAATAATTTACAATTGGAAGCCTTTCCATGGATTAAATTATACCTCAGGCATGTGAAAAGCGGCGATTATTGCGTATTTTTGTATCCTTTTAGAATCTATTTAATACATAATGAGCATAGCAAAGACCTACAGTCCCAAAGAAGCCGAAGAGAAGTGGTATTCTTACTGGATGTCGAATGGATTTTTCCGTTCGGTACCAGACGATCGTGAGCCTTATACAATTGTAATGCCTCCACCTAATGTGACTGGAGTATTGCACATGGGCCACATGTTGAATAATACGATCCAGGATGTGTTGATCCGTCGTGCCCGCATGCAAGGTAAAAATGCCTGCTGGGTACCTGGAACTGACCATGCATCCATCGCTACGGAGGCTAAAGTCGTCGCTATGTTGAAAGAGAAAGGCATTGATAAGAAATCCATCTCTAGGGAGGAGTTCTTGAAATATGCTTGGGAATGGAAAGAGAAGTATGGTGGCATCATCCTGAAGCAACTGGAGAAATTAGGTGCATCCTGTGATTGGGAAAGAACCAAATTCACCATGGATCCGGACCTTTCTGAGGCGGTTTTGGATACTTTCATCAAGTTCTACAAAGAAGGTTATATCTATCGTGGCGTACGGATGGTAAACTGGGATCCGCAAGGAAAAACAGCTCTTTCTGACGAGGAAGTTATCCGCAAGGAAGTGAACCAGAAATTGTATTACATCCGCTATAACATCAAGGATAGCAAGGAATACGTGATCATTGCGACCACGCGTCCTGAAACCATCATGGCCGACACGGCTATCTGTATCAACCCGAACGATGAGCGTTATACCCATCTTAAGGGGAAATCCGTATTGGTTCCATTGATCAATCGTGAAATTCCGATCATCCAGGATGAATATGTAGAAATGGAATTTGGTACAGGATGTTTAAAGGTTACTCCTGCCCATGATTTGAATGACTACGAATTGGGTCAAAAACATAATCTGCCTGTTATTGATATCTTGAACGATGATGGTACCTTGAATGAAAAGGCAGAGATCCTGATCGGTGAAGATCGTTTTGCTGCTCGTAAGAAAGTGGCAGTACTGTTGGAAGAAGCAGGTCAGATTGAAAAGATTGAAGATTACAAATCCCAGGTAGGATTTTCGGAGCGTACAGATGCGGCCATCGAACCAAAGCTATCCATGCAATGGTTTCTGAAAATGGACGAGCTCTCGAAACCTGCCCTAGAATATGTGGAAGATGGAACCATTAAATTGATTCCGGAGAAATTCTTTGCTTCCTATAAACATTGGATGGAGAATGTGAAGGATTGGTGTATCTCTCGTCAATTATGGTGGGGACAACGGATCCCAGCATGGTTCAATGAGAAGAATGAGTTTGTAGTAGCTAAAACCGAAGCAGAAGCAATTGCTGAATTTGAGCAACAAGGAAAAACTTCTGTTGGTATCCGTCAGGAAGATGATGTATTGGATACTTGGTTCTCATCGGGCTTATGGCCATTGTCGGTTTTTGATGGTGTCCGTCATCCAGAGAATCCGGAATTCCAATATTATTACCCAACCAATGATCTGGTAACCGCGCCGGAAATCTTATTCTTCTGGGTGGCAAGAATGATCATTATGGGCCATGATTATACGCAGAAACCTCCTTTCAGAAATGTGTACTTAACGGGTATCGTTAGGGATAAATTGGGAAGGAAGATGTCCAAATCCTTAGGTAACTCTCCTGATCCGATTGAACTGATGGAGCAGTATGGTACCGATGGGGTTCGCGTGGGGATGTTGTTGTCCTCTCCTGCAGGAAATGACTTGATGTTCGATGTGTCCTATTGTGAGCAAGGAAGGAACTTTGCCAATAAGATCTGGAATGCGTTCCGTTTGGTAAAAGGATGGGAAATTGTGGATGATCCTGCAACTGAGGCGCAGAAAATGTCTGCTACATGGTTTGAAAACAGGTTTAATCAGGCCTTGGTAGAGATCAATGAGCATTTTGCAAACTATAGATTATCGGATGCCTTAATGGCGACCTATAAATTGATCTGGGATGATTTCTGTGCTTGGTATTTGGAGCTGATCAAACCGGCTTATCAATCGCCGATCGAAAGGGAAACTTTGGATACGGCATTAGGCTTGTTCCAAAAAGTGCTTAAGCTGGCACATCCGTTCATGCCTTTCTTAACAGAGGAATTGTGGCACGATGAGATCTTTGGAATTAGAGATGAAAAGGATTGTATTATTGTTGCGGATTTTCCTGAACCTCAAGGTTTTGATGAGGAGCAGATCAAGGAGTTTGCAACGGTTCAACAGATAATTTCGGAGGTGAGGAATATCCGTAATTCTAAGGGTATTTCGCCGAAAGTGGCACTTCCATTGGCGATCAATGCGAGCAATATCGATTATAGTAAGTATCAGGATAGTATTAAGAAGTTAGCGAATATTGAGGAGCTTACTTTTGTGAAGGAGAAGGTTGCTGGAGCGGTAAGCTTCTTGGCGGGGAAAGATGAGTGTTATATTGCGCTGGAGAATAATATTGATGTGGATGCGGAGAAGGAAAGGATTGGGAAGGAAATTGAGTACTTGAAAGGGTTCTTGGTTTCTGTGGAGAAGAAGCTTTCTAATGAGCGATTTGTTCAAAATGCGAAGCCAGAGATTGTTCAGAACGAGCAGAATAAGAAAGATGACGCGATAGCGAAGATCAAGATCTTGGAAGAGAGTTTGGAGAGTTTGGGGTAGTTATTAACCCCCGTCATTGCGAGGCCTTCGTCATTGCGAGGAACGAAGCAATCTTTCAAACGTCATTGCTAGGCTTCGTCATTGCGAGGAACGAAGCAATCTTCACCCATGTCATGCTGAGCGAAGTCCAAAGATTGCTTCCTCGTACCTCCTCGCAATGACGCAGAGTATAACAATTACATGAAACAAAAAAATAGCCTCAGCAAAACACTGAGGCTATTTCTATTATTCTTATCCAATTTTTATTCTTTCAACAATCTAAATCTCTTGTCCCTTCAAAAACACCTACTTCTCTTCCCGAACAAACTTACCATTCAAATCAAAATAAAGATCCACATCATTCGCCAATTCCAATTCATAACCGGTAGCTTCCTTATCGATCATATGTACAGCTACATTTCCATGATTAGCCTTTAAATAATCCTGAATGGCAGTCGGCAATACGGTTAATGGAACATTCTTCTGATCCTCTACACTAATCTCCATCCAATTTCCAGCCGCATCAAAATCCAATTCTGTACCATCTGCCAATTTAACCTCATATAAAGTTCCATCCGCATCAGCTACCCCTTTCTTTTCCGTTCTGCTAATAGCTGTTGTCCCAAAATGCTGCTCAATAAATTTCTTTGCCGCATCAGGGATCTCTCCATTATCCATCGCTGAAGCATTGCTGTTAACAGGCTTTGTCTCCACATTACCTGCCGGATCTGTCGTAGTAACTGTCTCTTGTTTATTCTGATTATTACAGGATATCATCAATAAAGCGAATCCTAAAACTGAAAGTATCTTCATCTTTTTTTATTTAATTACCTCTTATCCTATAACATAGAAAAAGAAAACTTATCCATAGAACACCGCAACCCTTAAATTGTTTTCTCCGATTCCACATCAATCTTAGGTGGAATCAATTTATACACCACCGGTGTCACCACCCGGGATAATAAGGTCGAACTGATCAATCCCCCAATCATCACAATTGCCAATGGCGAAATCAGCGGATTTGAAGACCATGCAATAGGCATCAATCCACCAATAGCGGTAAGCGAAGTCAGGATGATCGGCAAGAACCTCAACTCCCCTGCCTTTTCGATCGCCTCGTTCAACTCCACCCCTTCCCTTCGCAACTGATTGGTAAAATCAACCAAAAGAATGGTATTCTTCACCTCTATCCCTGCCAAGGCAACAATTCCGATCGTAGCCACAAAAGACAAGGTATTTCCAGTAACCAACAAGGCTATAACCGCCCCAACAATACCCAAAGGAATCACAGACAATACGATCAAGGTACTCTTGAATGTTTTGAATTCCAAGATCAGCACGGCAATAAACATAAATACCGTAATCATGATGATGGTTCCAAATCCACCGAAGGCCATCTCCCGGCTTTCTACCTCACCCCCCATCTCATAACTATATCCAGCTGGAAAAGGAAACTCATCCATCTGCTTGATCACATCGTTGATCACCTCATCATTTCCAAAACCCTTTGCCACGAAGGAATTCACAGCCACCATCCTCACCTTATCCTGATGGTAGATATTAGCCGGCGATACTTCAAAGCTAAAGCTTGCCAACTGCGATAAAGGAATGGAAGTACCTGCAACATTATCCACAAACACCTGCTCCAAGGTACTTAAATCAGCTTCCTTACCCCGAGGTACTGTCACTAGAATATCATACTCATTATCATCCGAATTAGGATCGGTATACGTTCCAACGGAATACCCAGCCAGCGCAATACGGATGGTCTGGTCGATAGAAGAAGTTGGCACTCCTAAAGCCATTGCCTTCTCTTTATTGATATCCACCTTTATATCCGTTTTATTGTTTTTGATCGGGTTATTGACATATTCCGAACCCGCGGTGTTCTTTAACAAATCCTCCACCCGATAGGATAAGGCCTGTAGCGTATCCAGGTTTTCCCCAAATATCCGGACCTCCACCGGAGAAATAACCGGCACCCCCTGTTCGAAATCTCTCACCTCGATCTTAGCATCCAGATATGGCGTCCATTTCTCCCTCAACGATTCTATCAGCGCCAATTTTTCCTTATACTTCACATCCTCATGCAATTGCACAAAAATATCCGCATAGGCCTGATCCTCACTCCCCTGTTGCATGTTATAATACACCCGAGGATTCCCTTTCCCTACGTTGCTCGTAAAATACTTGACCGACGGGATCTGCTTCAATTCCGCCTCGATCTGCTTGGTTATGCTGTCCGTCTGCTGTATGTTCGCTTGCAAAGTCGTATTGATATGGATCATGAACTGCGGTTTCTCCGAAGGCGGAAAGAGGCTAAAGCCTACCACCGGAATCAGCGCCAAAGAACCCAGAAAAATTGCCAAAGCAATCAAGGTTGTGCGTCCCGGATGCTTCAAGGCTTTATCCAGGAACACCCCATAACTTTTATGGATAATGTTCTGCATCCCCCTTAGGATGGCATTTCCTCCCTCATGTTCATGAGGCTTCAAAAGTTTACTTGCTAAGAAAGGCACCACCAATAACGCGATCAACATGGAGCCCACCACCGATGAAATCACGGCTATAGGCATACTCCGAATAAACTCCCCCGCCATTTCCGGCATAAACACCAATGGCATAAATGCAATCACGAGAGTCACTGTACAGCCCACAACCGCCAGAGCAATCTGTTCGGTCCCTTTGATGGAGGCTTCAAATCGGCTATATCCTTCCCGCATCCATCGCTCTATATTTTCCACCACCACAATACTATCATCAACCACCAACCCCAAGGCTACCACAAATCCTACAATACTCAATTGATTGAGGGAATAACCAAAAGAATTCATGGCAATAACCCCAAGACCCAAAGAAAGCGGGATAGCGATCATAACCACTGCTGATGCCCTAATTCCTAAAGGAAGCAAGGTGATCAATACCAAGGTAATCGCAATGGCAAAATCAATCCCCAAGCCGCTCAGCCGTTTATTCACATTCTCGGCTTGATCAAAATTCAGTTGAAGATCCACATCTTTCGGTAGGCTCTCCTTAAATTTTGCCAGGACAGCCAAGTATTCCTTTTGGGTGTCGGAAATGTTCATCCCCTCCTTCTGGGCGGCATTGATCAATATACAATGGAACCCATTCAACCGGGTCTTATGGCTTGCAGTCGCGAAGGTCGGATATACATTGGCCACCTCCCGCAGCATGATATTCTTACCACCATTACTCGAAATGATCGTATTGGAAATATCTTCAATCGCCTGGTAATTTCCCGACGTTTTTACGCTATAGGTTTGCGTACCGGCCTTGATACTACCGGCAGGAATGTTTTGGTTCTCCGTCTGCACCGCCTGAATAACACGGTTCAAAGGGATCTTTAGTTCCGCTAATTTAGCCTGATCGATATCGATTCGAACTTGTTGATCGGCTAATCCAGAAACTTCCACATTTTTTAAGGCCTTCACCTTCTCGAGTTCCTGCTTCAGCTTGTCAGATAATTCCTTCATTTTGCTGAGGGATGCACTCTCGGATATCAAGGCCATCTGCACCACACTTACATTCGTAGGGTCGATCTTCATCACCTCCATGCTGTAAATATTGTCCGGCAGACTTGGACGAGCGGCATTCAACTCGCGCACCAGTTCCTGGTACTTTTCATCATAGCCAACTCCATACTCAAATTCCACAAAAAAGGAAGCTACCGAATTGCTAATCGAAGTTTTGATATTCTTAACATTGTCCAAGGAATAGAACCGCGTTTCCAAAGGTTTTACAATTAATTGCTCCATATCCTTGGGATTGGTTCCCGGATGGATCACAATAATGGGAAAACTAACCGCTTTCATGTCCGGGTCCTCAGCCCGGGGCATGGTCAGGATCGAACTCACCGCAACCACCATAATCATCAGAACCATGATCAGGGTGAATTGATAATTCCGAATCGGATATTTTATTAAACTCATGATCTTTGCTTTTGATTATTTACGAATTTGGATAGGTGAACCGTCCTGAAGATATGCACTCCCAGCAACGATCAACCCCTGCGCGCCTTCTAGGCCAGAACTGATTAGCACCTCATCCTTTTCTATTCTCGCGATCTTCACGGCCTGCTTCTTTGCTTTTTTGCCATCAAAAGTGACAAACACATAGCCGTCCATCCCTTCAGCATCCAATAGGGCGCTGTAAGGGATCCTCCAATAAGGTTCTTTGGAAGGCTGTACCGATTGAATCACCGAACGTCCAAAGATGCCCGATGCCAATTTATAGGCAGGCTTTTCCCGCAGCTCCAAAAAGATGGTGAAAGTACCGGATTGCGGATCCAATCCTTCGGATTTCTTGGAAACCACCGCCGCCAGGGTGTCATTGGGCATCGCATCTGTGGTAATTCTTGCCTGATCTCCGATCTTGATCTGCGCCCATTGCTGATCTCCTACACCAACCTTCAGTTTCCATTTGGCATTGCTTGCACCATTGACTTGTAATACCGGCGTTCCAGGACCTACAACCTGCCCATCGTTTGCCAGTTTTGCCAGTACATAGCCCGAAACTGGCGAATAGATATTGGAATATTGTTGGTTGAAACCCACCGATTTCACATCCTGCAAGGCTACATCCAATGCTGTTTTGGCGTTCTGTAGTTGTTCCAGCGTTGCAACGCTATCCCGGTATAATTTGCTCGCGCGTTCATAATCCCGCCTTGCCTTCTCTACCGACAGGTTGACTTGACCTGCTTGTGCATCCACCTCCGAGCTATGAACGGAGGCCAATAACTGTCCCTTCCTGACCGGATCCCCTTCCTTTACCAGAATACGCGAGATCACCCCACCATTCTTAAAACCCAGGATGGTCTCATCATCGGTGCTGAAAACGCCCGTTGCTTCAATTTCATTGACCCCACCGGAGGCATGTAAACTGATTAATTTAACTGGAATAGTATCCTGTACAGGCAATGCAGATTGCCGTTCTGAGGATCCACATCCCACAAAAAGAATTAAACTTGTACTTGCTATAAGTGCTGTATATAAGGTTTTCATATCGTTTAGTTTAAAGGGTAAGAAGCATTTTCTCGTTCAAATTTTGCCAGAGCCGATAAGAGCTTAAAAGCGGCAATATTATTTGCCAATTGGGCATTGGTGTACTGCGACCGGGCATCAATGGTTTCGATATAGGTATTTACCCCTTCTTGAAAACCACGAAGGATCAGTCGTTGATAGGTTGCGGCAGCTTCCAACTGTACCTTGGAGCTTTCATAATTCTTCTTCATCGCCAACATCTCATTCTGCGACATCCTCGCCACTAATTCCAGTTGCTGTTTCGCCTGTACCAATTGGTTCTGGGCTTCGGCAACAGCGNNGTATGAATCTTCAGCTTATTCCGGTTTCCGGCAAAAATCGGAAAGCTCAACTGTGCTCCAACCATATAATATTGCGATTGACTACTTATTTTCATGCCCTCAGCCTGGGAACCCAGGTCAAGAAAAGCATTCAGTTTCGGGATGTACACCTGTTTGTTCATATCCAACATGGTCTCCTGGATATGGATATTATCCTCTAGTGATTTTAATTCCTCCCGTGCGGAAATATCCACTTGAAGGGGCTGACCCATGATCTGAACTGCCTCCGATTTCCCATCACTTTGCGTTATTGGCGCTTCGGCATCTCGATTCAATAAGGCATTGAAATAATATTGCGCATTTTTAACCTGCTGCTCCGCTTCGGCAATCTTTGCCTCCTGTTGGGCAATCTCCGCATCAGCCCGAACCACATAGGCCGGTAGTCCCTTCCCTGCATCCAATAGTTTCTGGTTTACCCTTCTTCCCTCTTTAGCTAGGCTCGCCGCATTTTCATAGATGGCTTTCGCTTCTAGGGCGCTGAGGTAATTGAAATAAGCTATTTTTATATCCTTTACCAATTCCCTTTTATATTGCTCCAGCTCCTGCTTGTTCATCTTAACCATGGTCTCCCGTATCTGTCGGTTATGTTTGATATCAGTATTGATGATCGGCACGGAAGTCCTCACCTTGGCATCGTAATAATGTTGGGGCAAGAAATTAATCTGTTGGTTTTCGATCTGCGGAAAAGCCTGGCTCTGTGTCAACTGGTTCAGCGTGGTATACACCGGGTTCAACATATCCCCAACCGGTAGGTCAATGGAACGGCCACCATCCGCATGGGTATAGGTTAATTCGAAGGAGATATCGGGTAAATACATCGTCCGGGCAGCCTCCAATCCATTCATGGCCTTTTTGAGGGATAGGTTCTTGGAAACCAACGTGAGGTTACTATCCAATCCCAATTTCACATACCTATCCAATACGGGATTCTGGGCTTTACTACTGCCCGAAATCCCCACTAAAAAGAGGCAAAGAATTAAGCAATTAAAACATGTTTTCATTATTAACAGTGTTAAGTAAGTGATCAAAATTTTTATTTCGTACTTCCCATCATTTGAACGAACGCCTCAAAGGAAGCATACATCATGTCCTTTACGCCTTCCTGAAAGCCCACCACATCAATGATCTTTTCCAGATGTTGGGTAACATGTAGAGTGACAAGTCCGTGGACCGCAGCCCAAGCCTGCATGGTCACCGCCTCAACCGTCATCCCTTTAAAATAGCCCTGCTGTTGGCATTGGGCAACGGTCATTTTCAAAAATTCTAGTACGCGTTCTCCCTCTTGCCATTGTTCGCTACCACATTGCTGGTCCAGGAAATCCATAGGCTCTTTCATCATGAACATAACTTCGTAATATTCAGGATTGTCCAAGGCAAATTCGATATAATTCTTACCAACAGCCTTTAACCTTTCAAATGGATCTTCCACGACTCCTAAGGGCATAAAACGGTCACGCATCATGGTGAAACCCACCTGATGTAGTGCATAGATCAAATCATTTTTATCTTTATAATAGAGATAGATCGTGGTCGGACTGAAACCAATCTCTTGGGCGATCTTACGGATGGAGGTTGACTCATACCCTTGCTGCACAAACAATTTTTTTGCTGCTTCAAGGATCAATACCTTTAAATCTTCTTTTTGTTTCTGTTTTTTCATGGAGCTAGTGAATACAGAACAAAACTACTTAACACCGTTAAGTTTTCAAGTAGAATCAGCCATTTTTTTTCAAAAAAATCAAAAACTGAAAAAAAATGACTGATTATAGGGGTAAAAAACGGTTTGATTACCGAATTTGGAGGGAATTTAATTGTAACAAAAAAAGGGTAGCCTAAGCTACCCTTCATCAACTAACCACAACTAATCTTACTTCACCTCTATAAGTCTTTTAGCAACAATTGCTTCTTCTTTTTTACCAATTTTGATTGCCAATACGCCATCTTCGTAAGATGCATCGATATTCGCATAGTCCACTACCTCAGGTAAGGTAAATGAACGGGAGAATGAAGTATAGCTAAATTCTTTTTTGCTATAGGTTTTTCCATCTTCAACTTTCTCCTCTTTCTTCTCAACGGAAATACTGATGATATTCTTATCCACGTTGATTTTAAAATCTTCTTTTTTCAATCCAGGAGCCGCCAACTCAATATGGAATGCCTCTGGTGATTCGGTGATGTTTACCGCAGGTACGCGTGTAACCAAACGATCACTGATGAATGAATCATTGAATAGGTTGTCGAATACGTTGTTAACGAATGGGTTTACAGCGTCAGTATTGTACGATTTTCCAGGTAATTTAATTAATGCCATGTTTTAATTCCTCCTTATTAATATTGTAATGTTTTTATTTTTTTTAATTCAAATACACTAGCTCTTGTTCAATGAACGTACCAAGTGTTATTTTCATTATTTAAAGGACAAATTGACAGATATTGTTTTGCAATAAAAGACAAAATGACACTAATCTTTACTGTAATGCAGGGAAACAACGGAATTCGCCAGATCACCACCAAATGGAGGATTGGACTTTCGGNNTACGGCGAGGGCTCATCACTTCTACCAAAATCCGATAGATTTCCTCGTAATTGATGGTGTTCTCCAAATCTTCCGAGTCGGGGTTTTTAAAAGGGAAACTTACAGAGACAGTAACAAAGAACTCATTTCCTAAAATCTGTTCTTCTTCGTAAAATCCAATGGGAGAATAAAATCGAACTTCTTCTAAGGAAACTTGCTGGATAATTTGGGCCATTTCTGTAAAGTTTTAATGATGGATAGTTTAAAATTAATCAATATTCTTATATTAACACAAATAAATCTAAAACCTATGCTCAAACAAACGTTAATCATTTCGATGTTAGGAATGGCGGGGATCTGCCAGGCCCAAACAAAATTCCAACCACAGGATACGGAGTTTTATAGCCCTGTACCTCCTGTTGTAAAAACATATGCCAATAAAGCGCCCAGTGATGCGATAATTTTATTTGATGGGAAGGATCTGGGGGAATGGGTAAGTGAGAAAGATGGGAAATCGCCGGCAGATTGGACCATATCGAACGGTGTGCTGACGGTAAAACCGAAGGCCGGAGGGATTAAGACCAAAAGGGATTTTGAGGATTTTCAATTGCATTTGGAGTGGCGTAGTCCCGAAGTGGTGAAGGGTGAAGGCCAGGGACGTGGTAATTCTGGCGTTTTTCTACAGGGGAAGTATGAGGTTCAGGTATTGGATAATGATGATAATAAGACTTATGTGAATGGGCAGGCCGGAAGTTTATATAAGCAGAGTGCGCCATTGGTGGAAGTGAGAAAACCGGAAAATGGCTGGCATAGTTATGATATTATTTATTCGGCGCCAAGGTTTAATGAAAATGGGAGATTGATTAAAAGGGGGATGGTTACTGTATTGCATAATGGGGTTGTGGTGCAGAATAATACAGAGCTGCAAGGAACTACGGAGTATATTGGCATGCCAAAAATGGTAGCCCATGGAAGGGGTCCTATTGCTTTACAGGATCATGGGGATTTGGTTTCCTTTAGGAATATTTGGATAAGGGAATTGAAGTAAGGAGGGCCTACGTCATTGCGAGGAACGAAGCAATCTTTTTAATCGTCATTGCGAGTACCTACGTCATTGCGAGGAACGNNTACCTCCTCGCAATGACGCGAAAACCCCACACAATGACGCAAAGCCTTCAAAAAATTAACCCAACCTACTTCAACAAATTAACAGAATACAAATCCTTCCTTCTATCCTGCAAGATCTTAACCGTCCCATACTCATGCAAATCTTTCAGCGCTGATAAATCCACATCCGCAATCAACACCATCTCCGTATTCGGTGTTGCTTCCGCCTTGATCGCATTATTCGGAAACGCAAAATCAGAAGGCGTAAAAACAGCCGATTGTGAATACTGAATATCCATATTATTTACTCTTGGCAAATTCCCCACAGATCCCGCTATCGCCACATAACACTCATTCTCAATCGCTCTAGCCTGCGCACAAGACCTCACCCTGATATATCCATTCTGCGTATCAGTCATGTAAGGCACAAACAAAATCTGCATCCCTTGATCCGCCAATATCCTGCTCACCTCCGGAAATTCCACATCATAACAGATCAACAAGCCCACCTTACCACAGTCCGTATCAAACACCTTCACTTCACTTCCACCTACCAAGCCATAATACTTAAACTCATTCGGTGTAATATGGATCTTCTTGTACGAATCCAAACTACCGTTCCTATGGCACAGGTATGAAATATTATACAACTTTCCGCGCTCCATGATCGGCATGGATCCAGCGATGATGTTCACATTATACGAAACCGCGAACTGCTGGATCCGCTCAATGATCTCCTTCGTATGCTCCGCCAACTTCTCCATCGCCAAACGCTCCGGAAGCTCATTATAAGGACTCATCAACGGCGTATTGAAAAACTCCGGAAACATGATGAAATCCGTGTTATAATCACTCACCGTGTCCACGAAAAACTCTACCTGATCATAAAATTCCTGTAGATCCTTAAAAGAACGCATCTGCCACTGCACCAAACCTAAACGTATCGTCTGCTTAGAGGCCGAGAACGATTTGGACAAAGGTTCATAGTAAATATTATTCCATTCCAATAAGGTAGCCACCTCCATAGATTCCGAATCCTCCGGAAGATAATTCTTCAAAATCTTCTTCACGTGGAAATCATTCGATAACTGGAAGGTCAAGGTCGGATCATAGATCTCTTTGCGTTTTACCTTTTCGATATAGGTACGCGGTGTCATGCTATCCGCATAGTTATGGTAATTCGGGATACGACCACCCGCAATGATCCGTTGAAGGTTCATCGCCTCACATAATTCCTTACGCGCATCGTACAATCGACGACCTAAACGCAACGAACGGAAATCCGGATGCACAAATACCTCGATCCCGTAAAGGGTATCCCCTTCATTATCGTGTTTCTCAAAGGTACCATCATCGATTATCGCGTAGTATTTATCGTATATATTGGTTTTTTGCGAATCCAAAAGAATGGATAAGGCACAGGCCACCACTTTACCATCCACTTCCACGGCAATCTGTCCATCCGGAAAAATATCCACCAGATCAACAATATTCTCTTTAGTCCACACATCCCCTAACCCTTGGTACGCCTCGGTCATAGAGTTTTTTAAATCCTTGTAATCCTTCTTACTAAGGTTCCTTACTTTAATATCCATATATTATTTGCTTTCAATGCCTGAAAACGGCAATACTAATCTAAAACAAATCCTATTCCAAAAAACCAAACAACAGCTAATAATTCTGCTTTTCAGAATATTGATCGAAATGTATGCTAAACCTATGTTTTCGGGGTAAAATCAAGGCCTAAGCATACTTAAAGCATGATTTAGTATACCTAACATACGAAAAACATACTTTAGGTATACTTTCACCATACTTTCAGGGCGAACCAAGTTGGTTGTTTATGCTTCGCCTTTAGGACCTCCAAAGTTCAATGGGAATGGAAAATCCTTGGAATTGATCGGTCCATTCTGCCCTTCGAAACGCTGTATATTTTCCTGCAATGCATTCAATAATTGTTTGGCATGCTCTGGTGTCAAAATCACCCGCGATTTTACCTTAGCCTTAGGAACTCCCGGCATCAAACGTATAAAATCCAATACAAATTCTGTATTCGAATGCGTAATGATCGCCAGATTTGAATATACCCCTTCTGCCATCTCCTCGGTTAGTTCTATACTGATCTCTGGGTTTTCGGGTAAGTTCTGATTGTTGTTATCCATATTTATCAATCGTTAATAATTATTTGCTGAATGTTCTAAAATCCTGATCTTTTTTAATGGAAAGTACCATTTCATAAATCAAACGGATGACATTGTCCACGTCTTCCTTGTGGATCATCTCCACCGTGGTATGCATATAGCGCAAAGGTAAGGAAATCAGCGCAGAAGGAACTCCGCCATTGGAACGAGCAAAGGCATCGGTATCCGTTCCTGTCCATCTGGAGGATGCTTGGCGCTGGATAGGGATATTATTTTGCTGAGCCACTTCGATCAGTTGCCTATTCAGGTTGATCTGCACTGCCGGCGCATAGGAAACTACCGGTCCTTTTCCACAGGCAAGATCTCCCTGCGTAATCTTATTGATCATCGGGGTATTGGTATCATGCGTAACATCCGTCACGATCGCCACATTCGGCTTGATGTATTGGGAGATCATCTCTGCACCACGAAGTCCGATCTCTTCCTGAACGGAATTTACAATGTACAATCCGAAAGGTAATTTCTTCTTGTTCTCCTTCAATAAACGGGCAACCTCCGCGATCATAAAACCACCTGCACGGTTATCCATCGCACGGCCTACATAGTAACGATCGTTCAATACCATGAATTCATCCTCATAGGTAATCACACATCCCACATGTATACCCAATTCTTCCACCTCTTCCTTGGAAGTACATCCGCAGTCCAATAAGATGTTCTTCAAAGAAGGAGATTCTTCTTTTTCACCCGAACGCGTATGGATAGCCGGCCAGCCGAAGACTGCTTTTACAATGCCCTTATCGGTATGTATGTTCACTCTTTTGGATGGAGCGATCTGATGGTCGGAACCACCATTTCGGATCACATAGATCAACCCATCTTTGGAGATGTAATTGACAAACCAGGAAATCTCATCCGCATGCGCCTCGATAACCACTTTATAGGTGGCCTTCGGATTGATGATCCCCACCGCAGTACCGTAATTATCGATGTAGGTTTCATCCACATAAGGTTTCAGGTAATCTAACCACATCCGTTGTCCAGCCCATTCAAAACCGGTTGGGGAAGGATTGTTGATATATTTTTCGAAAAACTGAAGCGATTCGGTGGTTACCACACTTGGTCTTTCTTCTTCTAATACTTTCTTTTTTGCCATTTGTATTCGTTTATTCGGCACAAAATAAGTATTTCCTTAATTTTCGCAAAAATAAATCCGAAACCTTATCTTTACCGCATATTATTATTCAACATGATTGACCTGTTAAGTTTTATCCATTGGGAACCTAAACCCGAAATATTTAGCATAGGAAGCTTTGGCGTACGTTATTATTCACTTTGTTGGTTGCTGGCTTTTGTGGCATCCTACTTCTTGATGTTGAATGTTTTCAAACGCGAAGGGAAATCCCAGGATCTGTTAGATCAATTGACCATCTATATTTTTATAGGTACTTTGGTTGGAGCTCGTTTAGGACACTGTTTCTTTTACGATTGGGCTTATTTTAAGGATCATTTCATTGAGATCTTCATTCCCATGCAGAAAGTGAACGGATCTTGGCAATTGACCGGATTTACGGGCTTGGCGAGTCATGGTGGTGCCGTAGGTATTTTGACCGCGATGTGGTTATTCGCCCGGAAAAGTAAAACGAATTTCATGTGGGTGGCCGACCGCCTTTCCTTGGTTATCCCGGTTGCCTGTGCGTTTATCCGTTTGGGGAACTTCTTCAATTCGGAAATGATCGGAAATCCAACCGACCTTCCTTGGGCCGTTGTTTTTGGCCATGAGGATAATATCCCACGGCATCCGGCGCAATTATACGAAGCACTTGCTTACGTGATCAGCTTCTTGATCCTGTGGGGTATCTACAAGAAAAACATACATCCTAAACCTGGTAAACTATTCGGTCTGATGTTGATCCTATTGTTCACCGCCCGTTTTGTGATCGAATTTGTGAAACTGGACCAAGTGGATTTCGAAGCAGGCATGGCCTTGAACATGGGACAATGGTTAAGTATTCCATTCATCCTATTAGGGTTCTACTTTTTATTGAGAACACCACAAGAACCGCAAAAAGTTCAGAATAAAAGATAATCTTCGCCCTGCCATTAGGCAGGGCTTTTTTAGCTCATTACACCTTGAAAAACAGAAAAACAACATTATTGATCTTAGGGCTTCTATCAGCGATAGGTCCTTTTTCCATCGATCTTTACCTGCCGGCATTCGATATCATTGCGCAAGATTTTAATACCAATGTAGAAAATGTACAATTATCCCTCACCTCCTTTTTCATCGGGATTGCCTTTGGGCAGATGATCTATGGTCCTTTATTGGATAAGTACGGCCGAAAGAAACCTTTATTGGTAGGCTTAGGAATTTATGTAATCGCATCCATTCTTTGCGCCTTTACCCGAGATATCAACCACCTGATCCTATTACGTTTTCTGCAGGCATTGGGCTCTTGTGGAGGTATGGTTGGTGCCAGAGCGATGGTTACGGATTATTATTCCAGCAGAGAGGCAGCACGGGTTTTTAGTTTATTAATGTTGGTGATCGGGGTGTCTCCTATCCTGGCACCCAGCATAGGTGCTTTTATGCTTCAACACCTGGATTGGCATTATATTTTTATATTCCTGACCATTTTGGCGGCAGTGATCTTATTGGGTACCAGGTTCCTCTTGCCGGAAAGTTATGCGGGGAACAAAGAACTGTCCCTCAAGCCAAAATCCATTCTTTCCAACTTTTGGCAGGTTCTTTCCAATAATACCTTTATCTCCTATTGTTTGATCGGATCCATATCTTCCGCAGGTACCTACGCTTATTTGGCGGGTTCTTCCTTCATTATGCAGACCTTGTTCGGATTGAGCAAAAGTCAGTATGGATTGGCCTTTGCCTTCATTGCTTCGGCCATGATCATTGCCACCCAGATCAACCGTTGGTTGTTGAAAAAACACAGTTCGGCGAAGATTTCCATGATCGCTAATGTCTGGCAGGCAGGGATCGGCATCTGTATGGTCATCGCCTTAAGCCTAAATCTCTTGACCTTCCCGACCTTATTGATCCTGATCTTCTTATTTCTTTTTGGGTATGGGTTTATCTTTCCGAATACCTCTGCCATCGCGTTATCCCCATTCAAAGGATTAGCAGGCAGTGCATCGGCGCTATTGGGATGTATTCAGATGGCTATTGGCGCATTGGCTTCGGCAGTGGTGAGCCTATTGCATAACAGTACGGCCTGGCCCATGCTATCGGTGATGGCATTTGGGGCCGTGGCTTCCCTGATATTGCACCTGTTCGTAAGAAGGTTTGTGAAAACAAATACAGAATTGGCCTAGAAACTTGCTAAGGCCAATCGGTATCCATCCAATCCGAATCCAACAATAATACCTTTACAGTTCTTGGAAAGGTAAGAATGATGGCGGAATGTTTCGCGTTGATGTACATTGGATATATGCACCTCAATGACCGGGGTAGTGATGGCTGCAATGGCATCGGCTATCGCTACAGAAGTATGCGTATAAGCTCCTGCATTCAACACCACGCCATCAAAACTGAATCCGATTTCGTGTAATTTATCGATGATCGCACCTTCGGAATTGCTCTGAAAATAGCTCAGTTCCAACTCTGGGAACTTCGCTTTTAATTCTTCCAGATAGGATTCAAAAGATTGATCGCCATAAATACCTTTTTCACGGACACCTAACAAGTTTAGGTTTGGACCATTGAGGATTAATATTTTTTTCATGAATGGAAGATATGCTCTAAGATAATGTTAAGCCCTAAAGATACTATAATCCCTACATATCTCCATAGAAGTTACGGAAACTAGAACGTAGACCAAAATTGATCACTCCTGATTTCTGTGTTGCAGCCCCTTCGATACGGTTGTATCGTTGGGTATAGCCCAGTTCAAAACGCAGGTTATATTTCGGGTTCAATACATAAGCTACTTTCATATCCGCATAGAACAGATCGTTCTGTACACCTTGACCAATTTTGTTGCCATAGGTATTTGGCGCGGAATGATAGCTCTTGAAGATATCTCCACCATAATTCACAAATCCACCCATTCCGTCTGCTGGATCTGTACCGTAACGGCTATATAAGCCTTGGGCAGAGAAATCGAATCGGTTCCAAGAATAATTCACTAAACCAAGAAGCTCACGGAAGTTTGCACCACGTGGGTGTGCCAATGGTTCTCCCCTGTTGGAATAGTTGGAGATGGATACAAAGTGCTGGTAGGTATAAGGACGAACCATATTGTATTCACCCAAGATATTCAGGTTCTGTACGCCAAAGATGTTGAAGGCTTTAGCCCCTAACTGAGCACCCCATTTATTATGTACATATCCGTTATTGGCAAAGAATTCCTTAGCAGTGAATTCACCCAATAAGAACTGTCCATATACGGTTGCATTATTAAGTACCTTGTATTTGGCATTTAACCCTAGGAACATTTTATCTGGTGAAGATCGGTTGGAGTTTTCTACGGCTCTAATGAATATGACCGGATTCAGGTAATTGAAATCAAAACCTCTTTTTCCAGCCTGTGTTTTATTCGCCCAAACCACCGATTGGAAAAAGCCAATGGATAAACGGTTGGTCACGTTGTAATCTAAATATTGGAATGCTCCCCATTTGATGCCATCACCATAACGGCTTCCCGAGTTCATGGAATCGATCCTTGGGTTGCGAGGGTCGTTCATATACGCCCAAATGGAGGTGTACTGTACATTTCCTACTTTACCGGTTAATTTCAGATGGGCATAATTGGAGGAAAAGTCGGATAATAGAACGGAACGATAACCATCGCCGATGAAGTTCTTATCATAGGCCAATGTCGCCTGCAGGTAATCGCTGAAATCATAGGTCAGGTTGGCTGTTGCATACATCCAATCTTTTTCCTTTTCAAGGTGTTTCTTTGAAGCTGCCTGCCCAGGAACGACCATGGATTTCTGCACATATTCATCGATATAATGCGGGAATACGGCTTGGTTTTCAAAGAAATTACCATAAAAGGTAAATTTATCCTTAATGTTTACTCCAGCTTGTATACCGCGGGTATTCAACCAGGTTGTTCTTTTATCCGCATTGATCAATTCCTTACCGATCATAAAATCCGGTAGAACATCCAGGTAAAAAGTATGGTCATCTTTTTCCACCTCTACCAAATGCTCATTAAAGATCTTACGCATGAACCAATTGTCGGAATTAACCGGATATAGGGATTGAATGGAATCCATTTTCTCCAATAAGCGGCCTTTGAACAGATATGGCTTGGAAGACGTATGGTATCGGGTATCTACGGAATATAACTCTTCGTCGTATTTTTGGTAATGTTGGTACGAGTATGGTTGATTTTTTACTTGTGCCTGCGTGGTATTGAAATAGGCCATGCCCAACAATCCAGCAAACACATAGGTTAATGACTGTTTCATAAATAAATTTCCGTTTATTTGCGCTATTCTATCAAATTCTATTCCTAAATATCCCGCAAGTTACTTTTAATAATTAAGCTTCTCCTATTTTAAGTTCAATAAGTAGCTAAAACGTTAATTCAATCTTCTTATTTTATTCTACAATTTGTATATTGCAGTAATAAATCATCGTGAAACCCCTATAAACTAAATATGAAGCGAAGAACTTTTCTACAAAATTCGGCTGCGTTAGGCGCAGGTATGCTTGCAAGCAAATTCAGCTTTGCCATGCCTCCAGCCGATTTCCCTGTGGTACGGGTGGCGGAAAAAGACCGTCATTTCCGAAGTAAGCCGATCGAAGATATGATCAAGGAATTCCAGAAGAATGTAGCCGATAAGGAATTGGGCTGGATGTTCAACAATTGTTTGCCGAACACTTTGGATACCACCATCTATGATGAAACCAAGGACAACCGCAAGCGGACTTATGTGATCACCGGAGACATTGATGCCATGTGGTTGCGCGATAGTAGTGCGCAGGTTTGGCCATATCTGCAATTCATGAAAAAGGATCCGAAATTGAAGGATCTGATCCTGGGATTGATCAATAAGCAACAGGAATGCATCAATATTGATCCTTACGCCAATGCTTTCTATAATGATCCGACCAAAAAAGGAGAATGGTTCAAGGATCATACCGACATGAAACCCGGTCTGCATGAACGTAAATGGGAAATAGATTCGCTCTGCTATCCCATTAGGCTTGCCTATCATTACTGGAAGGAAACCAATGATAAAACACCTTTTGATGAGGTATGGGTACAAGCACAGGAAAAAACCTTGCAGACTTTTATCGAACAGCAACGCAAGGAGAATCTAGGCCCCTATCGTTTTGAACGGACGACTTCCCGTGGATCGGATACCCTACAGGTAGATGGTTATGGCTATCCGGTCAATCCTGTAGGTTTGATCGTTTCCAGTTTCCGTCCTTCGGATGACTGCAGTATTTTCCCATTCCTGATCCCTTCCAATCTTTTTGCGGTTACGAGTTTGAGGCAATCGGCAGAGATTTTAAGGAAAGTTAAGAACAATACGGTATTGGCATCTAAAATGGAAGCTTTGGCGAATGAAGTGGATGCTGCTGTGAAGAAATATGGTATCATCGATCATCCTACGCATGGGCGGGTGTATGCATTTGAGGTTGATGGCTTTGGAAGTTACTTGATTGTGGATGACGCGAATGTTCCCAGTTTATTGGCTTTACCTTATTTAGGGGCTGTGGATAAGAACGATGAGGTTTACCAACGCACAAGAGCGTATATCTTATCGGACAAAAACCCCTTCTTCTTTAAGGGGAAATTTGCAGAAGGAATCGGCGGACCGCATATCGGTCGCGATATGATCTGGCCGATGTCCATTATCATGCGTGCATTCACCTCTTCAAATGATGAAGAGATCCGAACCTGTGTTCAGACCTTGAAGAAAACCCATGGTGGAACTGGATTTATGCACGAGTCCTTCCATAAAGATGACCCTAAGAAATTTACCAGACATTGGTTNNAGTTGCTATGGAAATTATACAAAGAAAAACCGCAATTGTTGAGCTAAGTTTTTTCAGTTAAGGCTGAGCTATATTATTAATTAACGGGGCTGATTTGCTTGAAAACCCATGCAAGGTAGCCTCGTTAATTATTTTCACTTATTATTTATCACAAAATCATTTAGGTAGATCTGTTTTGATTCTGCAAAGAGCACCTTAGGCTGTCCATTCGTCCAAAGGACAGCGGTGGATTTTGTACCGTTTAAATAATTCCCTAACACATATACTTTCCCAGCAACAACCTGAATCGCCGTTGCGGCCAGACTTTGGTTAGGATTCAATTGATAGAGTCTTGTTCTGTTTTTATAGACTACTGAAGTACCCTTATTGTTGCTGTAAAAATTGGCTACATAATAATAATCCTGACCAGCCATCGTACCAATGACATCTGTTGCAGAACGTCCCAAAAGCATTTTAAAAACCTGCACATCGTTTTTCCAGACCATGGCCGCATCGCCGTCCTTGGCAAAGTTTTCTTTACCAATCACATAGATATCAGAACCAATCGCATGGACATAATCGGCATAGGTATTAGGGCCAGCAAGCGCAATCGCATAACCATCTTTGAACATATGGGCATTACTATTGAAACGACCTGCCAATACTGGTTTACCATTCGATTCCGTAATGGAGGTCAAAGTGGATGAGGCCAGACAGCAAGCCTTTCTGGATTCTACGCCATTAGTCCACAGAAATAATCCATAGTAGCCGGAATGATCCTTCGTGCCGCCAACATATACTTTTGAACCAATTACATTGATCGAAGTGCCACTATTAAAGTTTCCGGCATCAGTTAAATAGGTAATCCTGTTGTTCTTCCAATAGGCAACCCGTTTTTTTCCACCAGCAGCCATTTGGTAGCCTGTTACATGGGCTTCCTTATTGTTCACGGCTGCGATCGCCAAGGCATCAGAACGTGTATTTGGCGAAAGATTGATCAGGGAATCGTTAATGCTCAAGATCGCGTTCCGATCGGCAGTCTTGAAATCTGCATTATATTTATAACCCGCATAGAAAAACGTAAGGGGCTTGGGTGTGGGTGTTGTGGGTGGATCTGTGGGAACTTCCGGATCTCCTGGACCAGGAGTCACGGGTTCCACCTCTATCTTACTACAGGAAGAAATAATCATCAACATGCTCAATGCCAATACGGCGCTTTTTAAATCTAATCTTTTCATAATTTTTATTTCTTGGTTATTGGCACACAAAAAAAGAACCAGTGTAAGACGGTATGGAAGGGATGGCTATTGGAATTATATAAATCATGCTCTTTATCTTTTAAACAGGGAAATGAGGGTATATACAAAGTATCTACTTCATATTTTAACAGGGAATTTTAAAAATGATTGGCTACCTTATGGTAATTAAGCTAAGAAAAGTCATCTTTGCATAGCAATACAACATGGAGAACAAAAATTATCAAGCAGGCCCTATCGGCATTTTTGATTCTGGATACGGTGGGCTGACTGTATTTAAGGAAATCTATAAAGCCCTACCGCAGTATGATTATACTTATCTGGGGGATAATGCCCGTGTACCTTATGGTACCCGATCCTTTGAAACAGTCTATGAATTCACCAAACAATGTGTGTTCAAACTGTTCGATGAAGGCTGTAACCTGGTAATATTGGCGTGTAATACGGCATCAGCTAAGGCTTTAAGAAGCATTCAGCAGAATGATCTTCCTCCGGGCAAGAAAGTTTTGGGGGTGATCCGGCCTACCTCGGAAGTGGTTGACCAATTTACAAACACGAATAAAGTGGGGATATTGGCAACCCAGGGCACCGTGAATTCCGGCTCCTATGTGATCGAGATCAATAAATTCCATCCGGAAATCGAGGTTTTTCAGCATGCATGTCCGTTATGGGTTCCCATTGTGGAGAATAACGAGATGGATAGTGAGGGCTCTCAGTTTTTTGTCCAGGAAGATCTGAAGGAGCTTCTGGCCATGTCGCCTGATATGGATACTATTTTGTTGGCCTGTACGCATTATCCATTATTGCTTCCTATCATTGAAAAGTTTGTACCTAAGGGAATCAATATTATTTCCCAGGGAGAGCTGGTAGCGGAAAGTTTAGTAGATTATTTGAAAAGGCATCCAGAGGTGGAAGAAAAATGCAGTAAAGCTGGGGAGTTGAAATTTTATACGACGGATGATCCGTTGGATTTTAACATGAAAGCAGAGCTGTTTTTTGGAAGAAAGATTGAATCGGAGGTGATAAAGGTGGTTTAGTATTTAAATCATTTTCTAGTCCAATATTCAGAGAACTTTACGCCATTGCAAAAGATATGCGTCATTGCGAAGCTGGCAGTCGTTGCGAGAAACGCCGTCATTGAAAGGAACTGTGCGTCATTGCGAGGAACGAAGCAATCTTCAGCCCTTGTCGTCCTGAGCGTAGTCGAAGGATCTATACGGTTACATACGAACAGATGGTTCGACTCCGCTCACTATGACATGCAGGAAGATTGCTTCCTCGTACCNNTCCTCGCAATGACGCAGAGTTCCTCGCAATGACGAGGAAAATATCCTTTCAATGAAGGGAACCCCCCCCTCTTATTGAAAGAAAACCTACTCTTATTAAAAGAAAACCCCCTCTGTTAAAATAAGTTAATCAAAAACCATTCTGCTCCAATAATCCCTAATTTAGGTCATCTAATTAATACCTAATGAGATTTTTCATAACCTTAATTTTCTTTTTCGGCATCCTCATTCCATTATCCGCGCAGACAATCACCGGGCAAATCCGGGATTTGGCAAGTAAAAAACCATTATCAGGCGTAAAAGTGGAAAGTGCTGAGAACAATACAGTCACTGACACTCAAGGCAAGTTCTCGATCCAGGTATACGGTCGTGATGACAGCCTCACCTTTTCCTTAAAAGGTTATAAAACACAACGATTGATCTATAAAAATGGGATTTACAGGTCTAATATCCAGATTGCATTAGAAGATATCGTGACGGAAATTGAAGAAATTGTAATCGAGCGAAAAGTGGCCGGAAGTGATCAACCAAAAGTAAAACCCATTTTCATTGAGCAAAAAAAGAAATCAAAATTAAGGCAGATATTTGGAGATCGCGTAGATCTTTCTGGTGCGCCAAGGCCAGGATTTCTCGCCAATGGTAGTACCGCCCAATTATTCAGCATCAACGTCCTATCTGTAATTTCCATGTTCAAAAAAGATAAAGAACCTAAAAAATCAAAAGAAGAGCAATTGGAAGAGTTGGAACGGGATATCCAAAATGCAGATTTTGTCTTCTCGAAGAAACTGATCACAGAAATAACTGGATTAACTGGAGATAGGCTCCAGATTTTTCAGAATATATACCGTCGTCCCTACTCCGAATTAATTGAAATGTCTGAATACGAACTTCGGGTATATATTGAAAAAAGTTTTAAAGAATTTCAGAAAGAGAATCCAGCAGCTAAGAAACCTTAGCCTGTAGGCCCATAAAAATTAAGAAACCTTAGCCTGTAAGGCCAATGCATATAATTTCATCTGTTTCACCATAGCCAATAATCCATTCGCTCTGGTAGGCGACAAATGCTCTTTCAATCCAATCTGTTCAATAAAATAGAGGTCGGCATCTGCAATTTCCTTTGGCGTATGACCGGAAAGCACCTTCACCATCAAACTTACCAAACCTTTAGTGATCACCGCATCGCTATCTGCCGTAAACCACAGTTTACCATCCTTCATCTCTGGGAATAACCAAACCTTGGATTGGCAGCCTTTAATGATGTATTGCTCCTGTTTATTGGCCTCATCAATCAATGGAAGTTCTTTACCCAATTGAATAATATATTCATATTTCTCCATCCAATCGGAATAGAAAGCAAAATCCTCGATTAATTCGTCCTGTATTTCGTTTATTGTCATTATCTATATTTAATTTCGGTTTATCACCTTAAGGTTCATCACCTTTAGGTTTGTCACCTTAAAAGGCTTAAACCAACATGGCAACTGCGCGTTTCACGCCAGCAACCAATGCATCTATCTCTTCTTCTGTATTATACACCGCCAAACTTGCCCTAACCGTACCAGGAATACCAAACTGCTCCATGACCGGTTGAGCACAGTGATGCCCAGTCCGAACAGCGATCCCCAATTTATCCAAGATCACCCCAATATCATACGGATGGGTACCATCTACCACGAAGGAGATCACCGAAGATTTCTCTTTGGCAGTTCCGATAAAGCGAATCCCTTCCACTTCCTTCAAACGTTCCGTTGCATAGGCCAACAATTCGTCTTCATAAGCTTTGATATTGTCCAGGCCAAGCGCATTGATATAATCAATCGCTGCATTCAAGGTAATTCCAGCTTCAATGTTTGGCGTTCCAGCCTCGAATTTAAAAGGCAATTCATTGTATGTTGTCTTCTCAAAACTGACATCCTTGATCATATCACCTCCACCTTGATAAGGCGGCATGGCGTTCAACCATTTTTCTTTACCATACAACAGNNTTATGTCCTGAAAACACCAAGAAATCCACATCCAATTCCTGAACATCAATTTTCAGGTGCTGTACAGCTTGTGCAGCATCCAACAGAACCGGTACATTTTTAGCATGAGCCAAACGGATAATTTCCCTGATCGGGTTGATCGTTCCTAAGGCATTGGAAACATAGTTTACAGAAACCAATTTAGTTCTTTCATTCAATAAGCTTGCATAAACTTCCATATCCAATTCACCAGCTTCGTTCATCGGGATAACCTTCAAAACCGCCTTCTTGGCTTCACATAACATCTGCCAAGGCACGATATTCNNATGATGTTCCATGGCTGAAATGATGATCTCATCCCCTTCATGCACAAATGCTTGCCCATAACAGGTCGCTACCAGGTTGATGCTATCCGTAGTTCCTTTGGTAATGATGACCTCATAATCATGCTCCGCATGGATGAACTCCTGAACTTTACGACGGGTAACCTCAAAGGCATCGGTCGATATTTGACTCAGATAATGCACACCACGGTGCACATTACTGTTCATATCGGTATAATAAGCCATGATGGCATCGATTACAGCTTGGGGTTTTTGGGTGGTTGCTCCATTATCGAGGTATACCAAAGGCTTTCCATTCACCTCACGTTTCAATATCGGAAAGTCTGCGCGTATGGCCTGTATATCTAAATTGTTCAATTTTTCCAGTTTTGATAAAAGTTCTACAAAGTTAATATATATTAAAAACAATCGAGCAGACATTCCGTTAAATGAACGTAATAAAATAGTTGAACATCTTTAAAACAAAATCCAATTAACAAAATTTAGATATATATTAAATTAAGTTTAATTACCTTTGTTTAATTATGCAAGAACAACCTTTGAACATACCAGAAGGCTCTAGGAAAGAGGTGATGACGTATCTGGAACCATTCATGTTGAATGAAATGGCGGATTACCTGAAACCTGTGGAAGATATGTGGCAACCTGCCGACTTTCTTCCGGACTCTTCACGTGATACTTTTTTTGAGGAAGTACGCGATCTGCAGGAAAGTGCGAAAGAACTTCCTTACGATCTTGTTGCCGTTTTGATAGGCGATACGGTGACTGAAGAGGCGCTTCCGACCTATGAATCCTGGTTGACTATGGTTGAAGACGTAGACAAGAACGAGCAAGGAGGTTGGATGAGATGGGTTCGTGCTTGGACAGCAGAGGAGAACCGCCACGGTGATCTGTTGAACAAGTACCTTTATCTTTCCGGTCGTATTGATATGCGCCAATTCGAGATCTCCTTACAGTACCTGATCAAAGATGGTTTTGATATCGGTACAGGGGCCGATCCTTATCGCAACTTTATCTATACTTCCTTTCAGGAATTGGCCACGAATGTTTCCCATAGAAGGGTTGCAGGATTATCCAAAAAATCAGGAGATAAATTATTGGCTAAAATGTGTGGTGTTATTGCAGCAGATGAGGCAAGACATGCCAAGGCCTATATGTCCTTTATTTCCCATGCCTTGGTGGTGGATCCTAGCGAGGTGATGTTGGCGTTTGAAGACATGATGAAAAAGAAGATTGTGATGCCTGCTCATTTTCTACGTGAATCGGGAGAGCCACAGGGAGATGCCTTTGCACATTTCTCCGATGCGGCACAACGTCTAGGCGTTTATACGGCGGTGGATTACGTGGATATCCTAAAAGAACTTATTGCCGAATGGAAGATTGACCAAGTGGGCGGTTTGAACGAAAAAGGCGAAAAAGCAAGAGATTACCTGATGAAATTACCTGATCGTTTGTTACGATTGGCAGATCGAATCAAGATTCCAGAAAAAGAATATAATTTCAAGTGGATCTATTAATTTTTTTAATTAAATTATAGAAAATATAACCCGCCAAATAAATTGGCGGGTTTTTTTATGCTTTTCATTGGATTGTAAATAGTAAATTTAACATTAAATTAAAATTCAACTATTATATTTATATCCAAATAGCACACACTTAAAAAACCAATTTAATCATGAAAAATCTAATTCTCTTCATTATTATTCTTTTTGCAATCCTAGGCTGCAAAAAAGAAAGCAACAGTGAATATGCCCAAGACGACAGTCACCAAGGTTTCAATGGAAGATGGAAATTAGTAGAATCGAGGGTTTCTCCTGGTGACATAAATTACATTGTAACGGATAAAACAAAGGATAACATTATCCTTCATTTTAAATCCGATGGGAAAGTTTCATCTTCACAATTTACTTGTGAAGGAGATTTTAAATATTACGAAGAAACACAGGATAAAAACCTTTATCCATATAACCTAAGCATTTCTTTTCCTTGCCGGAGAAACAATTCCAAGGTAGATGAGAAAGAATGGAGAGTAAGGACAGAATTCAAAGACAACAATACCCTATACATTTATAATTCAAGATGTATAGAAGGCTGTTCAGAGATGTACAGAAGGTTGAAATAATCTGTATAAAAGAATAAAATACCCCAAACCCCTTAAAATCTTTAAGGGGTTTTAATTTGTCATCCCATCGTTGAAATTTCCAAAAATCCCCTTACTATCCAGCTAAAAATTAGCAATCCTTTTTAAACATTCCGTACATTTACTTGTCATACTAATAATTGTTATGCTAAAGGAAAAATTCAATCAATATTCATTCATTCTGGATCGGACAGCGAGGCGGGTGAAACAGTATGCCCAGACCTCCTTTTCCAACCATGGCATTGATCTAACGGTAGATCAATGGACGGTCATCAAAACACTTTACGAAGCAAAAGACCTAACCCATAAAGAGATTGCAGATGAATGTGGTAAGGATCAGCCGACCATGACCAGGATCATTGATCTATTATTGAAAAAAGGAATGGTGATGCGGGTGGAAAACCCCAACGATCGTCGTAGCCTGCATATTCAATTAACCAAAATGGGCAATCAACAAGTTGAACAACTTGCTCCGCTCGTGAAGGAATTCCGTATGAAAGCCTGGGAGAACCTAACAGAAGAGGACTTCCAACATTTTACCAGAATATTAAACAAGATCTATTCAAATCTAGAAACAACATAGCTATGATAACAACAGATATATGCATTATCGGAGCTGGACCCGTTGGTCTATTCGCTGTCTTTGAAGCCGGATTATTAAAGATGCGTTGCCATCTTATCGATGCCTTGCCTCAGATCGGTGGACAACTTTCCGAGATCTACCCACATAAACCCATTTACGATATCCCCGGATATCCCAGCATTACCGCACAGGAGCTGATCGACAATCAATTGAAACAGATCGAGCCCTTCCACCCTACCTTCAGTTTGGGGGAACGTGTTGATGCGCTCCAGAAACAAGATGATGGAAGCTACATCGTGCTGGGATCTGAAGGAACCCAGATCCATTGTCAGGTGGTGGTGATCGCAGGTGGATTGGGCTGTTTTGAGCCCCGTAAGCCGGAGATCCTGAACCTGGAAAACTATGAAGGAAAACAGGTACACTACATGGTTAGGGATCCGGAAAGATTCCGGGACCAACGTATTGTGATCGCCGGAGGAGGTGATTCGGCATTGGATTGGACCATCTTTCTGAGTGATGTGGCCAAAGAAGTTACCTTGGTACACCGGAGCGACAGTTTTAGAGGAGCGCCAGATTCTGCGGAAAAAGTATACCATTTGGCGCAGGAAGGAAAAATCAACCTGTTACTCTCCCATAACCTGCAAAGTCTGAACGGAAATGGCCACATGCAAAGTATTTCCCTGACCAATAAAAACAAGGAGGCCATCCAATTGGATACCGATCATTTTATTCCACTCTATGGCCTTAGCCCGAAATTGGGACCTATTGCAGATTGGGGATTGCAGATCGACAAGAACGCGATCGAAGTAAACACCTTTGATTATTCCACCAATATTGAACGCATCTTTGCGATAGGCGACATCAATACCTATCCTGGCAAATTGAAATTGATCCTTTGTGGATACCATGAAGCTGCCTTAATGGCACAAAGCGCCTTCAAATACGTATATCCGGATCAGAAGTTGAGTTTTAAATACACCACCGTAAACGGAGTAAACGCATTTTAAAATGGAAGATATCATCACCATAAAAATAGAAGACCGCGATGGTAGCACCCAAGAGGTGCAGGTACCTACGGACATCAACCTGAGCTTGATGGAAATCCTTAAGGCTTCAGAATACGATATCCTGGCAACCTGTGGAGGGATGGCCCTTTGTGCGACCTGCCATGTAGAAGTATTGGCCGGCGCAGAAAACCTTTCAGCACCTGAAGATCAGGAACTCAATATGCTCGACACCCTACCTGATGCAGATTCACAAAGCCGACTGGCATGCCAGATCCGCTTACATCCGGAAAATGAAGGGCTACATATTAAGATCAGGGGCAGTTTGCAATAGCCATAATAAGTGTACTTATTACACTTAGCTGGTTGGGATTAAGTCCTTGAGAACAAATAAGATAGAAGATTGTTCAATTAAAAAAAGAGTGGTTTATCTAAAATTAATGCAATTATTTAACAGATAATGCAATAAAATGTCAGATATTTGTACCTTATTTTAAAATTCTTTTAAAGAAACATATGATGTTGCTAAATCGTTCTGAGAGAAACTTTCCAAGAGTTATCGTTATAGGTGCTGGCTTCGGAGGGGTGGAAGTTGCCCGCCGATTGAAGAACAAGGAAGTAGAAGTATTATTGATCGACAGAAACAATTACCATACTTTTCAACCTTTGATGTACCAAGTGGCAACCGGAACCCTAGCATCGGATTCCATCTCTTTTCCACTTCGGAAAATGTTCAAGAACCAACAGAACTTTCGTTTTCGATTGGCCGAGGTCGAGCAGATCAATACCGCTGAAAAAATAGTGCATACATCGGTAGGCGACTACGATTACGATTACTTGGTGATCGCAACGGGTGCTACCAGCAATTTCTTTGGCAACAAGGAAGTGGAAAAATACTCCCTTCCGATGAAGAGCATTGTGGAAGCCTTGAATATCCGTTCCTACATGATCCAGAATCTGGAAGAGGCTGTCCTTCGGAAGAATGCCACCGATAGAGAGCGCTATTTGAATTTTGTGGTTGTTGGTGGCGGACCGACGGGGGTTGAACTTTCAGGTGCCATTGCAGAATACCAACAGCACATGCTGAAAAAGGATTACCCGGAACTTTCTACCTATGAGATGAAGGTCTATTTGGTAGAGGGTACAGGAAAGATTTTGGGTGCACTTTCGGAAAAATCATCCCGTGATGCGGAGCGTTATCTGAATGAATTGGGTGTGAAAGTGACCTTGAATACGGTAGTTACGGGCTATGATGGCAATACAGTCACCTTGTCTTCAGGCGAGCAGATCCCTACCAAGACAGTGATCTGGGGTGCGGGAGTTATGGGACAGATGCCGGAAGGTATAAATCCGGAGATCATTGAACGTGGAAACCGTATCCGAATTGATGAGCAATGTCGCGTTGAAGGATTGGAAGATGTATATGCGATTGGTGATGTTTCTGCTATGATCACGGAGGAGAATCCTCGTGGATTACCTGGAGTTGCTCCTGTGGCGCAGCAACAGGGGAAATATGTGGCAGAGCATATCATAAATGCGCTCAATAAACAGGAAAGTAAAGCTTTTAAGTATTTTGATAAGGGATCCATGGCTACGGTAGGAAGAAACCGTGCGGTGGTGGATATGGGAAGCTTGCATATGAAAGGCTTTCTGGCCTGGATGACCTGGATGTTCGTGCATTTGGTATCTATCTTTGGATTTAGGAACAGGGTGGTGACTTTTGTGAACTGGACCATCAAATTTTTGACGAAGAACTCAGGTATTAGGTTGATTATTCATAAGTATGAAAGACCAAAGCCAGAACCTAAAGTAGAAGCGGAAAATAAAGCGTATTAAAACAAACTAGATAAAGGTTAAGGAGGCCGTATCAAAACTTTCGAGTTAGATACGGCCTCTTTTTGGTTCGCGATGAACGTATATTGTCAGTGGGATGTAAGTGGGGTTTAAGTATCTTTTAGCACTTACACCTCACTTACATGGCACTTAGACCATGCTTTCAATGCGAAGCCAATTTTGTTAAAATTTGTTAATAAGGATGGGGAGATATACGATAGGCATATGCTTTGCGTTTATGTATTAAAGAAAAGCAAAAGAGTAAAAATTTCATAATTT
>DCOH01000058.1:45139-62260 GCA_002322865.1 Sphingobacterium sp. UBA1575
TCGTACCTCGCAATGACGGAGGCCGAACCCAATGACATATTTTTTCACCATAACCCTTTTCTTAATGAGGTATATTATTAAAAGATAGATTATCTTCGCATATTTACCATCCTCATTAAACAAAAACAATCATGACAAATAAAGACATAGCTAAAGTTTTCAAATTATGTGGACAACTCATGGAGCTACACAATGAGAATTCCTTTCGTACCAAAGCTATGGCGAACGCCTCCTTCCGAGTAGATAAATTACCTTTTGCTGCCAGCACTTCTAACCTGGAAGAACTGAGCGAGCAACCCAATATCGGCAAAAGCACCGCTGAGAAAATCCTACAGGTATTGACCACCGGTACCTTCCCAGAATTAGAAAAACTGATCGAGAAAACCCCGGAGGGCATCATCGAAATGTTAAAGATAAAGGGCCTTGGCCCAAAGAAAATCCAGATCATCTGGAAAGATCTAGAGATCGAATCCGTGGGCGAACTATACTATGCCTGCAATGAAAACCGCTTGATCGAAGCCAAGGGTTTCGGTTTAAAAACCCAAGAAGACATCAAGAAATCCATTGAGTTTTCCATTGCCAACCAAGGTTGGTTCCTCTACGCAAGGGTAATGCCCTTTGCGGAAAACCTACTCAAAAACCTTCAAGATAAAACAACCAATAAACTCTCATTTACAGGAGATTACCGCCGTAAAATGGAAGTTTTACAGCAGGTACAAATCCTGTGCGAAGGAACATCCGAAGAAGCCCTGCAACTGGTAAAATCGCTGGAGTTTGAAATGGATGTAAACCAGGAGAGCGGCAGGATATCATTCCGAGAGGAGAATGGGTTTGCCTTCGAGGTTATCCCTACTCCTGCTTCCGATTTTGCCAAGAACCTCCTTTTGACCACCGGCTCTCCCCTACATATCCAGCAACTGGAAAACCTTGGCGAGCTAAAATCCTTGTCAACAGAAGAGGAAATCTACCAATCCTTGGGATTAGCCTTTATAGAACCTGAACTACGCGAAGGCAATCAGGAAATCGAATTGGCGAAGACCAACAGCCTACCTGCACTCATCACCTACCAGGACCTGAAAGGAAGTCTCCATAACCACTCCACCTATTCCGATGGTGTGCATAGCTTGGCAGAAATGGCCAAGTATTGCAAAAATGAGCTGGGACTGGAATACCTGGGTATCTGCGATCACTCCCGTACAGCGGTTTATGCCAATGGACTTTCCATTGAACGCGTGGAAGAACAATGGCGAGAGATCGATCAATTGAACCAGGAGCTTGCTCCTTTCAAAATATTCAAAGGGATCGAGTCGGATATTTTGGGCGATGGCTCTTTGGATTATCCCGCGGAGATCCTCTCCAGATTCGATTTTGTGGTGGCCTCCATACACGGAAATCTGAAAATGGACGAGGATAAAGCGACCAACAGGTTAATTAAAGCTATTGAAAACCCCTATACCACCATACTTGGGCATCCAACAGGAAGATTATTACTCTCGCGCGCCGGATACCCCATTGATTATAAAAAAGTGATCGATGCCTGTGCTGCAAATCAAGTGGTCATTGAGATCAATGCCAATCCNNCTTCTTTCCATCAATCCCGATGCCCACCGAAAAGAAGGACATTTGGATATGGAATTTGGCGTTTATGTGGCGCGTAAAGGTGGCTTGACCAAAGAAAAATGTTTGAACGCATTTAGTTTATCAGAAATATCTTCTTATTTTACCAACAACAAGAAATAACCAAAATAATACCCTAATATCGATCATGAAGTTAAACGGAAAATCTATGTTATTGGGATTGATGCTGATGGCCGGAACACAGGTCGGGCATGCCCAACTGATGAAAGCCAAAGAAATCTACACCAAAGCAGATTCCCTTCGCGGCGAATTGACGCCATTAAGGACCTGTTATGATATTCAATACTATCACTTGGACATCAAGGTAGATATAGACAATAAATTTATATCTGGCAGTAATGAGTTCAAATTTAAGGTAGTAGATCGATTCAATAAACTTCAGTTCGACCTCTTCGATAACCTCTCTGTAGATAAAGTCGTTTATAAAGGAAAGGAACTGCCTTTTACAAGGGAATATAATGCGGTATTTGTCACATTCCCCAACTACCTAGAAAAAGGAACGGAAGATTCATTTACCGTTTTTTATTCAGGGAACCCCATCCAAGCCACAAGAGCTCCTTGGGATGGTGGGTTTGACTGGAAAAAAGACAGCAAGGGCAAACCTTGGGTAGCTACCGCTGTCCAAGGACTTGGCGCGAGTGCATGGTGGCCGAACAAGGATCATCAGTCGGATGAGGTAAACGGCATGATGATCTCTGTTGCAGTACCTAATGGCGTCATGAATGTTTCCAACGGAAGGCTTGTTAAAACCGAAAAACTGAAAGGGAATTACACCAAGTACCATTGGAAAGTGGAGAACCCGATCAATAATTACAATGTGGCATTGAACATTGGTGACTATGCCCATTTCAAGGAAGTCTATGCAGGAGAAAAAGGTAAACTGGACCTGGATTATTATGTACTGAAAGAGAATGCAGACAAGATTGATTTCCTGAAGAAGAACGCTAAGGAAACCCTGAAAGCCTTTGAGCATTGGTTTGGACCCTACCCCTTCTATGAAGATGGCTATAAACTGGTAGAGACCGCCCATTTGGGTATGGAGCATCAAAGTGCGATCGCCTATGGTAACAAATATAAGAATGGCTATCTGGGTGGCGACGGATCAGGCACAGGTTGGGGATTGAAATGGNNAGAAATGGGATTTCATCGTGGTGCATGAATCCGGTCATGAATGGTTCGGCAACAACATCACCGCACAGGATCTGGCTGATATGTGGATCCATGAAAGCTTCACCAATTATTCGGAGGCGCTGTTCATCGATTATTACTATGGCAAAGAAGCCAGCCAGGCATATGTCAATGGTAACCGAAGAGGGATTATCAATCAAACGCCTATTCAAGGTCCATACCATGTGAATAAGGAAGGATCTGGCGATATGTACAACAAAGGTGGGGTGTTACATAATATGATCCGCACGATGATCGATGATGACGAGAAATGGCGAGCGATTTTGAGGGGTATGAACAAGACCTTCTACCATCAGACCGTGGATTACAACGACATCTTGAAATACATGACCGAACACAGTGGCATCGACCTGAGTAAGGTCTTTGAACAGTATGTGCAACGAAAAAGCATCCCTACACTGGAGATCCGAAATGTTGGTCGCCCGGGATTCTTTATAATCCGCTGGAATTCAGAGGTCGACAACTTCCATATGCCCGTACATATCTTCGATAAAGATGGCAAAAAAGTATTGATAAAACCGACTACAAAATGGTCCACGCACCGTTTTGACGGACTGACTTCGGAGACCATCAAAGCAGATACCTTCAATTATTATATCGGGGTAACCACACAATAATTAACAGGAGATTTCGTTAGCAATACCAGATATCGAAAAAATAAAAAGGTTCTTGGTAAAATGCGCATTTTTATAGAACCGGCTTTACATAAAAACCATTTTTTTTCATTAGGTTTGCATTTAAATTTTACAATATACTTTCACAAATAAATGGGGCTTTTTAATTGGTTTACGCAAGAAGTTGCAATAGACTTGGGTACAGCTAACACCCTGATCATTCACAATGACAAAGTAGTAGTTGACGAGCCATCTATCGTAGCATTTGACCGCACGACAAATAAGGTAATTGCCATCGGTCGTCAGGCCATGCAGATGGAGGGTAAGACACACGATAATATTAAAACAGTAAGACCATTGCGTGATGGGGTAATTGCAGATTTCACAGCTGCAGAACACCTGATCAGAGGCATGGTTAAACTCATCAATAAAGGAAAATCCTGGTTCTTCCCATCTTTACGTATGGTGGTTTGTATCCCTTCTGGTATCACCGAAGTGGAGAAACGTGCCGTACGCGACTCTGCAGAGATTGCAGGCGCAAAAGAGGTCTACTTGATCCATGAGCCTATGGCAGCTGCTGTAGGTATCGGAATTGATGTAGAGGAGCCTGTAGGAAACATGATCATCGATATCGGTGGTGGTACGACCGAGATTGCGGTTATCGCCTTATCAGGTATTGTCTGCGACCAATCCATCCGTGTAGCGGGAGACAATTTTGACTCGGACATCGTTCAGTACATCCGTCGTCAACATAACATCATGATCGGAGACCGTACAGCAGAGAAGATCAAGATCGAAGTGGGTGCTGCTCTTCCGGAGCTGACCGATCCACCTGAGGATTTTGCTGTTCAAGGACGAGATTTAATGACCGGTATCCCTAAGCAGATTACCGTATCCTATACCGAGATTGCACATTGTTTGGATAAATCCATCTCGAAGATCGAAGAAGCTATCCTTAAAGCCTTAGAGATTACTCCACCGGAATTATCAGCTGATATTTATCAAACAGGTATATACCTAACAGGAGGTGGTGCATTATTGAGAGGATTGGACAAACGTATCCAAGCAAAAACAAAATTACCTGTACATGTTGCTGAAGACCCACTACGTGCGGTTGTACGCGGAACAGGGATCGCATTGAAGAACATTGGACGTTTCAAGTTCTTGATGCAGTAATTAATGAACAATACTTATTCCGTACGCGATATAATGTCTCTCAGCACGTTATATCGCGTACCTATTAAAAGAGATTTAGAATGAAAAACCTTTGGCTTTTCTTGGTAAGATACAATGCCTTTTTTTGGTTTGTGTTGTTCTTTACCGTATCTCTTTTATTGGTTGTCCAAAACAACCGGTACCAACGTTCTGCCTTCGTCAATTCCTCCAATGTGGTCGTAGGATCTTTCTACGATAAGTTGAATTCCTGGAAAAGCTATCTGGCATTGGAAGAGACCAACAAGAACCTGGCACTGGAGAACGCTGAATTAAGACAGCAATTGCAGAAATTCATTCTTGCCGATACATTAGATTCTGTTCAGATCGCTGATTCAATCGAAGAAAACCGTTATCGGTTTACCATCGCCGAGGTGGTGAACAACAGTATACATCAAAAGAGCAATTTCATCACCATCAATAAGGGATCGTCCGAAGGTGTGGAGAAAGGCTTGGGCGTTATCACGTCCAATGGTGTTGTTGGTGTAGTATTGAATGTTTCTCCTCATTTCAGCACGATCCAATCCTTATTGCATCCAGACACCCGGGTTTCCGTGACCTTGGACACCACCAATGTGTTTGGTTCGCTGGCATGGGGGAACAATGTGGATCCTAGATTTGCGCTGGTAAGGGATATTCCGAACCATGTGAAAGTGCAAAAAGGGATGAAGATCTATACCTCCGGTTTCTCCTTGTTCCCGAAAGGGATCGAGATCGGTACGGTGGAAGAAACAGGGATTGTATCGGGTGAGAGTTTCTTGGATGTGAAGATCAGGCTGCGCACCAATTTCAGTAACTTGAACCATGTCTATGTGGTGAAAGATCTTTTGGAGAACGAGAAAAATATGTTAGAGACTCAAACGGAGGATAACAATGGGTAGTGTGGTATTATTGAATCTGTTTCGGTTTGTGGCCTTGATCGCTCTTCAAGTGGTCTTGTTCAAGAATGTGGGTTACTATAATTTGGCAACCCCCTTCCCTTATATCTTGATTATCTTTTTATTACCGATCAATATTCCTAATTTTATACTATTCTTGTTGGCCTTCGCCACTGGATTAACAGTAGATGCTTTTTACGATTCCATCGGAGTTCATGCGGCAGCATGTGTTGCCCTAGCCTGGTTCAGGATCTTTTTCCATAAGATCACCCTGGACGTGGATGCACAGAATTCCTTTGAAACGCCTGCCTTGGGCAATATGGGATCCAAATGGTTCTTATCATACATCGCAATAGGTACCGTGGTACATCATATCGTACTCTTCCATGTGGAGTATTTTAGTTTTACTAATTACTTAAGTACGCTATTGAGCATTCTACTGAGCAGTATTTTCACTATCTTGTTAATCCTCCTGATCAGCTTGCTGGTTTATAGGCGGAAATCAAGATTATTAGGCAATTAACATAGTAAAGGGTTCATTTCATGAACAATAGTTTCTTCAATCGTAAGTTCGTTATTCAGGGGATTTTTATAGCCATCGCATTGGTTATTGTACTAAGATTGTTCTATATACAGATCATCGATGATCGGTATTTGCTTTCGGCGAACAATAATGTAATGCGAAAGGAGATTATCTACCCTGCCCGCGGGGTCATCTTGGATAGGAACGGAAAGATGTTGGTAGAAAACGAAATGGTATTTGACCTTATGGTGACCCCAAGAGAGGTTAAGGATATAGACACCCTCCTATTCTGTGAACTTTTGCAGATCGATACAGCTGATTTCAATAAACGCATGAAAAAAGCGAGAGCGGAGTCGCCATATCGGCAATCTGCCTTTATGAAGCAGGTACCAATACAGATTTTTGCTCCTTTTGAAGAACAACGCTATAAATTTCGAGGATTTTATGTTCAGAAAAGAACGGTTAGGCACTATCCAGACAGCATAGCCCCGCAGTTTTTGGGGTATATCCAAGAGGTAAATGAGAATGACATTAAAAAATCAAATGGTTTCTATCGTTCTGGGGATTATATCGGGGCTTCGGGCGTTGAACGTGCTTATGAAGATTTGTTACGTGGAAAACGTGGCGTAAAGAACAGGATGGTTGATGCCCTTAACAGGCCACAAGGGGTTTTCATGGACGGTAAATACGATACTACGGCTGTTTCTGGAGAAGGATTGGTTTCTTCCTTGGACAAGGAACTGCAGGTTTTGGCCGAGAAGATGATGAAGAACAAACTGGGCTCGGTAGTCGCTATCGAACCTTCCACCGGAGAAATCCTGACCTTCGTCAGTAGTCCGGATTATAACCCTAACCTGATGGTCGGCAGGGAACGCGGCAATAATTACATGAAATTATTGAAAGATCCGAACAACCCGATGTTTATCCGGCCGATACAAGCATCCTATCCCCCAGGATCTGTCTTTAAAGTAGTGGCAGCCCTTACGGCACAACAGGCGGGCATGATCAATGAACAGACGGTATTTTATTGTCCTGGAGGCTACCGTTATGGTGGTGGACGTGCGATCATGCGCTGTACTCACGTGGATGGAGCGACAGGATTGGTAAAATCCATCAAGATGTCCTGTAATACGTATTATGGTTATGTATATGCCAAGATGATCGATGGCCGAGGTATGGCCAGCTATAAAGCGTATGACCTTTGGCGTGATGGCCTATTGAAATTTGGCCTTGGTGGTAAATTAGGGATCGACCTGCCGGGAGAAAAAACAGGTTTGGTGCCAACCTCTAATTTTTACAGCAAACGCTATGGAAGCGACAAATGGAAATCAGGGTACAACATTTCCCTTTCCATCGGTCAGGATGCCTTGGGGATTACCCCGCTTCAGATGGCGAACGTGATGGCCATTGTTGCCAATCGTGGATTTTACTATCGCCCGCACCTGATTAAAGGCATCGGCGAAAAACAGATCGTGAAGGAAGAATTTACGGAGAAGATCTTCGCAGGTGTGGATGCCAAATACTACGAACCGGTTATCGAGGGCATGAGCCAGGCGGTCAATCAAGGCGGTACAGGTGCTGCATCTCGGATCGCAGGCATTGAGATGTGCGGAAAGACCGGAACGGTACAGAACCCTCATGGGGAGAACCATGCGGTATTCTTTGCCTTTGCCCCTCGGGAGAACCCAAAGATTGCCATTGCGGTATTCGTGGAGAACGCGGGATATGGTGGTACCTGGGCGGCGCCTATTGCCAGTATGCTGGTGGAGAAATACCTGAAGGATACCATTACCTTACCGAAATATATTCAGGACAGGATCTACAATGGAAACCTCCTACCGAAACCTAAAATTAAGGTAGAAAAAGAAGATCCCAAACTAAAAAAAGATAGCACGAAGAATAAAAAGGACAGCATAAAATTAAGAACCACGGCCATTGAACCAAAGAAGAAGGAATCGGCAATTTTAGTACACCATAGTCAGGTAAGAAGGTAAGATGAATAATTTACAGAATAAGAGTTTCTTTGGGCGGATTGACTGGATTACCATTGGTCTATGGATGACCCTATGTTTGATCGGATGGTTCAATATCCATGCGGCGGTTTATGATGCAGATAAGCCCGGCTTGTTCAATTTAGCAACGAATTATGGGAAGCAATCCATCTATATTTTTACTGCCCTTATTATCGGAATCTGTATTTTAATTATTGATTCTCGCTTTTTTATATCTTCTGCTCCTATTATCTATATCCTGGTCATATTACTCCTCATAGCGACCTTAGTAGTTGGACGAAGTGTTGGTGGTAATCAATCATGGATACCATTGGGAAGTTTCAGGTTACAACCATCTGAATTCGGTAAGTTGGCAACCTGTTTATTGTTGGCTTATTACCTTAGCAATCAGACCAATAAAACGCCCAACATGAAGACCTTGATGATTGGTGCGGCAATTGTATTTCTTCCGATTGCACTGGTCATGCTTCAGAAAGATACCGGCTCAGCCTTGGTTTTCTTTTCCTTGATCTTTGTTTTTTATAGGGAGGGATATATCGGTTCTTCGGTTTTGATTATTGGAGGATTGGCCATTCTGCTGTTTGTACTGGCTTTATTGATCAACCAATGGATTCTCATTGGTATAATTGCCCTTATATGTGGATTCTTTGCTTTTATGATGCGTAAAAAGCGAAAGAATGTAATCAATATGGCCATATTTTTTGCCTTTTCATCTATCTATATCCTCAGTGTAGATTTTGCCTATAATCAGATTCTGAAACCCCATCAAAGAAATCGTATTGATGTTATTTTAGGAAAGATAGAGGATCTACGTGGAGAAGGCTATAACCTAAACCAATCAAAGATTGCTATTGGTTCGGGTCAACTTTTTGGTAAAGGATATCTGCAAGGAACCCAAACGAAATACAACTTTGTTCCGGAGCAAAGTACAGATTTCATCTTTTGTACTGTGGGCGAAGAATGGGGTTTTGTGGGGTCGGTTATCTTGATATCGATCTATGTGGCGCTACTATTACGCATAGTTAACATTGCTGAAAGGCAAAGAACTGCCTTTGCCCGAATATATGCCTATGGGGTGGCTTCTGTTCTATTTTTCCACTTCTTTATCAACCTAGGCATGACCATAGGTTTGGTACCTGTAATCGGAATCCCATTACCTTTCATCAGCTATGGGGGTTCTTCATTATGGTCGTTCACCATCTTATTGTTTATTCTTCTTCGATTTGATTCTTCGAGAAAAGGGCTATTATAATCTTTCTAGTACCATTCGGATGGCCTTATCTACAATCTCCTTGGGATTGCTGGCAAAGGTTTCATTTACCCGACTCGCGAGGATGGCGTTAATGGAGATCGCATGATGTCCTAACATATTGCTGAGTGCGTAAATTCCCGCTGTTTCCATCTCCAGATTGGTAATTTGATAGCCATTGACCTGAAAGGTATTGGCCTGTTTGATGAGTTGGGGATAGGTATTCTGCGAACGCAGGTTCCTTCCTTGTGGTCCATAAAATCCCGGAGCAGTCATGGTCACTCCCTTTGGAATATCATGGGCAAATTTCTTCAAGAGCCTTTCGGAGGCATGTGCCACATAGGGTTTGAAGCTAAGATCGTGGAATTTTTCAATGACGGCCTTTTGGATTTCCGTTTCTTTGGCAGTATATGGCTTTTGATAATACTGCATGAGGGTATCAAAGCCTATGGCATATTCGCTGGCCAGGATGGTTCCCATGGCAATATTTCCTTGTATGGAGCCGGATGTTCCAATTCGGATAATGTCGAGCGATTTGATTTCCTGTTTCAGATTCCTGGTTTCAAAATCAAAGTTCAACAGGGCATCCAGTTCATTCAATACGATATCGATATTATCTGTTCCTATGCCAGTGGAAATAACGGTCAACCGTTTACCATTCACATGGCCGGTATGGGTAATGAATTCTCTTTTTCCCTTTCGGATCTCGATATCATCAAAATATTTGGATACTTCGGGCACCCTGTCGGGATCTCCCACAAAGATGATGGTATCGGCGATGTCTTCTGGTTTTAGGTTAAGATGGTAGATACTTCCATCTGCATTAAGAATTAATTCAGAATCGTTAATCATAGCGTTCGTAAGTAAGTGATTTTTAAGTCCGATACTTTTTCAAGTTTCCCCAGGACTTCGTTCACTTGTAATTTACGAATTTCAAACTGCAATTTGCAATTCAAATCAAATTCTTGGTTCAGTACCTGCAAATCTGCATCCTTCATGATCCGCATGACATCGTTCATCTGTACATAATCAAATTGGACTTCATAGACATCATTTACAGTGAGTTCTATCATATTTGCTACCTGGAGTGCTTCCTGGGTAGCGTTTTTGTAGGCATTGATCAAACCGGGAACACCCAATAGGGTTCCGCCAAAATACCTTACGACAACCACGAGCACGTTGGTGATGTCTTGGGAAAGCAGGACATTCAGGATGGGTCTTCCGGCTGTTCCGGAAGGTTCGCCATCGTCGTTGATGCGAAAGACATTGCGGTGAGGAGTTAATCGATAGGCATAGCAATGATGCCTGGCTTTGGGGTGCTGGCTTTTCAGATCGGCAATAATATCCTTCAGGCTGGATTCATCCTTGAAGGGATAGGCATAGGCAATGAACTTGGAGCCCTTGTCGCGGAAAATCCCTTCCGAGGGCGATTCAATGGTCCGATAGGTATCTTCAAATAAACTCACAGAAATGCTATTAATAAAACGGAAATTAAAGCCAAAAATACCCCAATTTTATTGGAATTGCTAAGTTTCTCGCGGAAAAGAAGGACACCAACCAATGCGCCTACGGAGATAACCCGGATATTCATGCCTGTAAATACGATGGATGGGTTGTCTGGCAAGGCGCGGTGTGCTTTCATATAGAATACGATATTGCCGAAGTTGAACATGCCGAGTATCAAGCCATAGGTTATGGATTTTAGATCCAAGGCTTGTTTTTTTATTAGGAGCAGGTAGGCTAGGAAAAGCAGAGCAAAACCCAAGGCCAGGACAAATACGATCCAAAGGGAGGACATGTATGTGATTTCTGCTGATTGGGCGACTTGCTTGAAAAGGATATCGATGATCCCCATTCCGAAAAAGACGAGTAAAGGGAAAATCCAGGTGTTTTTGGTAGGATTGTTTCCTTTATTTCTTGTTTCGTTTTTGTTCCAAACGATGGAGAAGATGATGGCTAGTATCCCTACGGAAATCCCGATTAGTCTGGTTGGTTGTATTTCTTCACCCATCCATAAAAATGCGGCAATTAAGGGAATGAAAAGGGATAAACGTTGGGCAACCTCTGTTTTTACAATTCCGCCATAGCGAATGGACATGGCAATGCAGATGAAGATAGCGGGTAACAAGAAGCCTAAGGAAAGGTATAAATGCCAAGGCAGATTGTGTTGCCAAGGGATGATCGCTGGTTTTAATACCAGGAAGGTTAATAGAAGTGCCATCGGATAGTTCCAGACCAGAAGCTGCAGGTAATTGACACCCTTTTGTTTCGCCAATTTGATGATGACGGCAACTGTTACGGAACAGAGTACACTTAAAAGTACATAGATCATATGGATAATGTATTTTGACTCCGCAAATATAAGCTTATCCTAATTATTTATTTAGCAGCTGGGGGATTGGGTTTATAGCTAATGTTTTGTTTCAAGAAATAGTTCACTTTTCTGTTTCCATTTTTGACAGGTTGGAAGTGTATCTCATCCAAGAAGAAATCTTCGATGCTTTTCATTTCTTGATAAATTCGATTAAGAATTTCTTTTCTAATAACATTTGTTTCAATTGCATGTTTTAAATCTACTTTCATAAATCTTACCCTACCTAATGTATCGATTAAAATATCTGAAATTAAGGTTAACGATTGATTCCTATAAGTCGGCACCCATTTTTCAAATATTGGGAATAGCCGAGTTTCTATTTGATTTTTAATCAATTTTTCGAATGGTTCAATCCTAGGTTTTGGGATGGAATCAAAATCGGAAAGGTATATTTTGTGGTCGCCATATCGGTTCTTAATTTGATTTAATTCAACCAGATCAATCGTTCTATAGTATTGTTTAAAGCCTAGACCTAGATCCTCGATTAACTTTCCATTACGTATGATGTATATGTCTTTTGAAAATCCCTCCTCACCGATCCCTCCATTTTTTTTATTTGGGGTAAATAAAATCTTATCCTTGGATAAAAAACCAATTTTATTAAAAGGTTGCCACATCGCATCAATTAAAACCTTGTTGAATTTCGGGTTGTAGATACTTTTTTCAATGATAATCAAAGGATATTTATAATACATCAGTAGTACCACCAAATTTTTATCATCATAATATATCTGGTAATTTCCTTTAAAGAATTCATGGTATTTTGATGGATCATCAGGCTCATAGTTCTCTAAAATAGTTGTTTTCAATTCATATAACCTATTGAGTAGCCCTCCTAAAGTTATTCCATTCGGCAGTTTGGGATTGGGGAGCTTCTTTAATGATTTTATACTATTAAGATTCTGTTTTCCCTTCTCTTTGGAGGTATCCAATGATGCATTCCGTTTTTTATCAATTTCAACTTTATTTATCTCATTTGAATTAAATAGATGCATTTGATGAGGAGTAAGTAAAAAATAGGCGAAAATTAAAATGACCAACACAATCCCTCCAAATTTGATGTATTTCATGATTTGAATTTGCTTTATTTTAAGATGATAAAGACTAATAAATTGCATAAACGATTTTTTCAAATGAAGAATAGGTTAAAATTCTGAGGATATTTTCACTATTTAAATCATTTATTTAAATTATTTTTATGGGTATATTTTGATGATTTGTAATTGTTTTTTTTATTAATTTTTAATGTTTTTTTTGACCATATTTTAATCAAAATTTTATCAATTATTTCAATACATTAGAGTATATAATATTCGTATACATCTCATAATTAAATATTTATATTTTTTCAATTTATTTTATATTCAATTTTTTAGGCTATATTTTTAGATCAATTTATACATAATTTTTAATCATAATTTCTGTTAGTTTTTTCATGTTTTTTACCATTTTTTTTGGCTAAAAATCAATTATTTTAAAAAAAATATTTTGCAGTTATATAGATTAGCTCTATATTTGACTCAAATTAAACGGGAATGCACAAACAATACACATATACAAACTTTTGGTTCTTTTATTTTTATGATAAGAGCAGGGACTAGTATATGGTATCGGAAGCGATATATGAGGTCCCAAATGTAAAGTTTGGGACCTTTTTTTTGGAGCATCCAGTAAAGCATTCAAAATAAACAATACAGTAATATTAAAAATGAGCGAGAAAACAAGAATAGCCATCCAAGGAGTAAAAGCTTCCTTCCATGAAGAAGCAGCATACAAGTATTTCGGTACAGAGATCGAAACACTGGAATGTAGCTCTTTCAAACAGACTTGCGAGATGTTGAAACAAGGAAAAGCAGACTACGTGGTAATGGCCATTGAAAACTCGATTGCAGGTAGCATCCTACCTAACTATAACCTGCTGAGAGATTACCGATTCCATATAATTGGGGAGGTTCATCTGAACATTCAGCAACATTTATTGGCGCTTCCAGGGGTTAAACTTTCTGATATACATTATGTAGAGTCGCACCCTATTGCTATCCGCCAATGTGATGAATTCCTTTCCGAACATCCTGAATGGACCATCAAAGAGGGAATGGATACCGCTGCATGTGCTAAAAAAATATTGGATGATAAGTTGACAAACACCGCAGCGATTGCATCCGAAGCTGCTGCAAAACTATACGGTTTACAGATCCTGGAAAAAAGGATCGAAACCAACAAGAAAAACTCCACCCGTTTCTTGATTCTTTCCAACGACTTGGAGGAACAGAAAAATGCAAACAAAGCATCGATTTCTTTCCAGACTTCTCATGCGATTGGCGCTTTGGCTTCTGTGTTGCAATGTTTTGCAGAGCAGAATGTAAACTTGAGCAAGATCCAATCCATGCCGGTGGTTGGGCGCAGGAACGAATACGACTTTTATGTGGATGTGGAATGGAAAAAGCAGTCGGATTATGATGCTGCCATCCGCAAGGTCCTAAAACATACCGTGAACTTCAGTATCATGGGTGAATATGTGAAAAACGAAAAAATCTAGATCTAATTAAATAAATACGTAAAAATTAAAGACAACATACAATGAAACATTCATTAGACATCCTTCCTTTAAAATCTTGGTTAGACACAGGGGATAAACCATTAATCATCGCGGGACCATGTAGTGCAGAGACAGAAGAGCAATTGGTATCCACTGCACATTTGTTGGCCAACACTGGAAAAGTGAATGTATTACGTGCCGGTATCTGGAAACCACGTACGCGTCCAGGTGAATTCGAAGGGATCGGAAGCATCGGTTTGGAGTGGTTGAAACGTGCTAAAGAAGAAACCGGATTGTTAACGGCGACTGAAGTTGCTACCGCGAAACACGTGGAAGAAGCCTTGGCAGCTGGCGTAGATGTACTTTGGATCGGTGCCCGTTCGACGGCAAACCCATTCACAGTTCAGGAAATTGCTGATGCCCTTCAAGGTGTAGATGTTCCTGTATTGGTTAAAAACCCGGTAAACCCTGATTTGTCTCTATGGATCGGTGCGCTTGAGCGTGTGAATAGAGCAGGTATCAAAAAATTGGCCGCTATCCACCGTGGATTCTCCTCTTACGAGAAAACTGCTTTCCGTAATGAACCAATGTGGGATCTTGCCATCCAATTAAAAACGATTGCACCTGATCTTCCGATCATCAACGACCCTAGCCACATCTGTGGTAACCGGGAGCTGATTCCTTACGTGACCCAAAAAGCCATGGACATGGATATGCAAGGATTGATCATTGAATCACATATCGACCCTTCGGTGGCTTGGACTGATGCAAAACAACAAGTTACTCCAGCTGGCTTAGCTGAACTATTGGACAACCTATCTGTTCGTAAACCGGAATCCAACAACCCTATTTTCGAGGATAAACTGGCTGAATTACGTAAGCAGATCGATAAGATAGATGATCTTTTGATCAAACAGATCGGCGACCGTATGAAAATTGCAGAGAAGATCGGTGAGGTTAAAAGAGATAACAACGTAACGATCCTTCAGGTGAACCGTTGGGATGAGATTGTTCAGAAACGTGTTCAATTGGCAAAAGCATTGAACCTGAGCGAGGAATTCACTGTGAAATACCTGGAGTTGTTGCACAACGAATCTATCCGTAAGCAAAATGAGGTGATGAACACAAAAACTGTGACGGAGGCCTAATGACTGCGGAAAGCATAGTTGTAAAACACCCATCCAAAAATATTAAAGGCACGGTTCAACTTACTGGCTCAAAGTCAGAGAGCAACCGTGCTCTAATTATCCAAGCCTTGAGCAAGGGCATGGTAAAGGTGGAGAACCTTTCAGAAGCTGCAGATACGGTNNCTCCTCTGCATCTTCTACCAACGAAACGTTGATCGATATTGGTCCTGCTGGTACAGCGATGAGGTTTCTTACCTCCTACCTGAACTTGATAAAAGGAAAGTTTATCTTAACCGGTACGGAGCGTATGCAACTTCGTCCGATTGGGATCTTGGTGGATGCATTGAAGGATTTGGGTGCTGACATCCATTATCAAAAAAAGAGTGGTTTTCCGCCCCTGAAAATTGAAGGGGGAATGATACAAGGGAAAGAAAAGATCAGTATCCAAGGTAATGTAAGCAGCCAATACATCTCTTCCTTATTGTTGATTGCTGCTAATCTCAAAAAAGGATTAACAATAGATATCCAGGGGGAGCTGACTTCAAGACCTTATGTAACCATGACCTTGGAAATGCTCAAAGAATGCGGGATAGACTATACCTTTACAGAAAACCAGATCCATATCGACAAGCAGGATTACCAAGATACCACCATTTATGTGGAGCCTGATTGGAGCGCTGCCTCCTATTGGTATGCCATCGTGGCTTTATCTGAAAATGGACATATCGTCCTTCCTGGACTAAAAGAACACAGCCTTCAAGGTGATATGGCGATCGTAGAGATCATGAGGCATTTCGGCGTAACATCTAGTTTTGAGCAGGATGGTCTGCATTTAAGGAAAACCAAGCTTGATTCTGAAAAGACATATTTTGATTTTAAGGAATGTCCCGATTTGGCGCAAACTGTGGTTGTAGTAGCGGCTGCATTGAAAAAGGATGTTACTTTTACAGGTTTGGAAACTTTAAAAATCAAAGAAACAGATCGAATTCTAGCCTTGCAGACAGAGATTGCGAAATTTGGCGCTCAGCTGGAAGAGGATCAGCAAGATTATCACCTGAAAACTTCGAATGTATTTACCCCTGAAACAGTAACCTTTGGCACCTATGAAGACCATCGGATGGCGATGGCATTTGCACCATTAGCCATGGTATTTCCAGAGGTGATCATCGAAGAACCGATGGTGGTAGAAAAATCCTATCCAGAATTCTGGAAGCATTTAAAGGCACAAGGTTTCGAGATCAACGACTAATCAATCTTTATAGAATCAGGATCAAAGATCTAATCCATTTTTATAGAATAAGCTATTTATTTAATAGGCTAAATTATTTAACATCATTTTTCATATATTTACGGGCATTATAGCATTATGGCAGGAAATTCTTTTGGCGATATTTTTAAGATTACCACTTTTGGTGAATCTCACGGGAAGGCTATCGGGGTAATTATTGATGGTTGTCCATCATTAATCGACATCGATGAGGAATTTATCCAATCTGAATTGGATAAGCGTAGGCCAGGCCAATCTAAAATTACTACCCAACGGAAGGAAAGCGATACTGCACAGATCCTTTCGGGAGTTTTCGAAGGAAAATCTACCGGAACGCCGATTGCTATAGTGATTCCAAACGAGGATCAACGCTCTAAGGATTATTCGCATATCCAGGATAAATTCAGACCTTCACATGCCGATTACACCTACCAACAAAAGTATGGTATTCGTGATTATCGTGGTGGTGGTCGTTCATCTGCTCGCGAAACAGCTGCTCG
>DCOH01000058.1:62282-76713 GCA_002322865.1 Sphingobacterium sp. UBA1575
ATCTTGCTAAAGCAATGATGGGTATTAATGCAGTGCATGGTTTTGAATATGGTTCAGGTTTTGAAGGTTCGTTTATGAAAGGTTCAGAACATAATGATATATTTGTCAACGAAGATGCTAAAGTAAAAACATTAACCAATTTTTCTGGTGGTATCCAAGGCGGCATTTCCAACGGCATGGATATTACCTTTAAAACTGCATTTAAACCTGTGGCAACCATCATGCGTGATCAAGCAACAATAAATGAGGAAGGCCAAGAGGCGACAATCTCGGGCAAGGGACGTCACGATCCTTGCGTGGTACCTCGTGCTGTGATCATCGTGGAAGCGATGGCGGCATTGGTGATTGCAGATCACCTATTGAAACATAATGCTTATTTAAATAATGCCTATTAGCGACTATATTCTATCCTGCGATATCGGGGGTTCACATATTACATCTGCTATTGTCGACAGGTCGACATGGACAATTATTGAAAAAACAATCACGCGTTCGCATGTTAATTCGTTGCTAAATGCTAAATCGATTTTTCAGGAATGGACCTCCAACATGAAAAACTGCTTGTCCAAAATGGAATCCCAAGTGACCCAAATCGGCATTGCAGCCCCCGGTCCCTTTGATTATGAGAAGGGAATCCCGCTAATGAAAGGACAGGCAAAATACGATAGCATTTATAAAGTTCCGGTAACAGACCCGATTATGGAGGGTCTAGGAGATGAAAACCTACATATCCGTTATATCAACGATGCTGCGGCATTTTTGCAGGGTGAAGTTTTCGGAGGTAGACTGGAACATAAAGATTGTGTTCTGGGGGTAACTCTAGGAACAGGATTGGGATCGGCTGTATGGCGGAATGGCGAAAAGGCATTTGATGCGGATCTATGGAACACTGTCTATCAGGATTCCATTTATGAAGAATATTTGGTAACCCGTTGGTTCACCAAAAGATTTGAGGAATTGAGCGGAAAATCAGAAAAAGGGTTGCGAGAGATTCTGGAGAACAACAAAGGACCAGAAGTTGACCAATTGTTGAAGGAATATAGCCACAACCTAGCGAGCTTCCTCCATTTCTTTAGCCAAAAGCATCATTGTAAACATTTGATCATCGGCGGAAATATTGTAAAGGCATGGGATCTTATTTTTAAAGATAAAACCCTATTGGAAGGTTTGGATATCTCCATCGGTAAATACCAAGAACATGCTGCCATTATAGGTGCTGCTTCCCTATTTTCAAACGAAGAACAATAAATCAGGTAATCATATCCTTAAACGGAAAATATCCTCCCTAGAACAAAGGAGGATATTTTTTTGGATTGCTTTCAGACATGATCTGATAAGCAGTTTCCACCACATCATCTACGGCAGGTTTGGTGAAGTAATCACCATCTGAACCGTATGGCGGTCTATGTGCTTTGGCGGTCAAGGTCCTAGGTTTAGCATCCAGGAAGTAATAACCACCTTGTTTTTCTAAAATCTCATGAGTAAGGTAAGCGGATGCTCCTCCTGGGAAATCCTCATCGACAACCAATAATCTATTGGTTTTTTCCAATGATTTTGCAGCTAGGCCTTCCCTATCAAATGGTTGTAGGCATTGAGCGTCTATAATTTCAATTGAAATACCGACCTTATCCAATTCCAATGCAGCCTCTTGAACGATCCTAAGCGTAGAGCCATAGGAAACAACCGTGATATCAGATCCTTCCCTTAACAGCTCTGCTTTGCCGATCGGCACAGTGAAATCACCAATATTCGCAGGCATTTTTTCTTTTAAACGGTATCCATTCAAGCATTCGATGACCAATGCTGGTTCATCCCCTTTTAATAAGGTATTGTACATTCCAGCCGCTTGGGTCATGTTCCGAGGCACACAGATATGCACTCCGCGCAGCCCGCCCAACAAAACCGACATTGGAGAACCCGAATGCCAGATCCCTTCTAAGCGGTGCCCCCTTGTTCTCACGATCAAAGGCGCCTTCTGCTGACCTTTGGTCCGATAGCTCAAACTTGCGAGATCATCACTCAGTACAGGAAATGCATAGATCAGATAATCGAGGTATTGGATCTCTGCGATTGGTCTGAAACCACGTACCGCAAGCCCGATACCCTTTCCAATAATGGCCGTCTCCCGAATACCAGTATCAAATATCCGTTGTTCACCAAATTCCTCCTGTAGCCCAGCAAAACCTTGGTTCACATCTCCTATTTTTCCTACATCTTCTCCAAATGCCAATAAACGAGCATCCTTATCAAAATTAGCTCGGAAGCAGGCATTCAGTACTTCCCTACCATCTACGATAGCCGCATCGGCATCGTAGCTTGCAGGAATCTCCTCCACCTTTAGCGGAGAATGTTGCGTAGAAGAATACAACTTATCGTTGAAGCGGAAATTATTAAGCTCCTGACTTTTTTTGTACCAAGCCAATAACTCATCTTTTCCAGCAACTTCCACCCCGCGTAATTCCCTGATCACCCTTCTCACATTGACATAAACCTCCTTTAGAGAAGGCTCTGTAATGGACAATAAGGTTTTCAAAGGTATTTCCACTGCATGATGGTTGATCCCCTGCAGTAGCTCAATGGCTTCCGTAAGATCAACCTGTAAGGTCTTTTTATAATCTGTCCAAGCACGTTTCTGTTCTTGACGAACAAAATCCTTGGCCTCTGATTCAATCTGTTTTAATTCCTCTTCATCAGCAATTCCCGAACTCAACATCCATTCCCGCATACGGTCATTACAGTCAAAATCCGTCTCCCAAGTCAAACGTTCGGGCGATTTATATCTTTCATGAGAACCCGAAGAAGAGTGTCCCTGAGGTTGGGTCATTTCATATACATGCACTAAACAAGGTTTGCAATGCTCACGCGCATATTCTGCAGCCTTTTCGTAGACCTCACATAGACCGGCATAATCCCATCCTTTGACCTTAAAGATCTGATAGCCTTGTCCAGACTCATCCTCCTGAAATCCCCTCAATACGTTGGAAATATCCCCTTTGGTCGTCTGAATTTCATTAGGAACCGAAATCCCGTAGCCATCATCCCAAATGGAGATCACGACCGGAATCTGTTTTACCCCAGCGGCATTCACCGTCTCCCAGAACACACCTTCCGAGGTTGATGCATTTCCGATGGTACAGAAGATTACTTCCTGACCATCTTTGGTGAACTTTTCACTGTGGGAAAGCCCTGGATTGTTACGATATAATTTAGAGGCTAAGCCGAGGCCGAGAATCCTGGCCATCTGCCCTCCTGTTGTAGATNNCATCCGAAAAGGAGTTGACCTGAGCGGTCTGATCCAACCATTCGCCATCCTCATCCAATAATTTCGTGGAGAAATGGGCTACCATCTGCCTACCTCCCGAAGAAGTATCAGCGGAAAGGTCAGGATTGGAATACAATTGGGAAAAGAAATGATAGATACTGCTGATGCCTATGGCAAATGCTAAAGTTTGATCCCGGTAATACCCAGAACGCCAATCTCCAGGTTTAAAAACCTTGGATAAAGCAATTTGTGCTAATTCTTTTCCGTCGCCAAAAATCCCAAACTTTGCTTTTCCGGTCAGCACTTCTTTCCTTCCCAACAAACTTACGATACGGCTTTGAACGGCTAGTTTATAATCGTCTATAAGGACCTGGCGGAATTCCTCATAACTAATTTTCTCTGAATTAAATTGCACTGGTCTTGTCGCGTTTAAATCTGACATTAAAGTGTTTCCTGTTTTAACAAAAGTAATAAAATAAACCTGTATATCTTAATCCGAAGAGAGGTTTAATCCCATGTAATTTGAATTAATCACTTAACATTAGGACTTTATTCACTACTTTTAGCCGTATTTTTATTTTAACATGAGTAATATCCATTTTTTTGATGCTAGCAACGGCGCAGGAAATTTTGGTGATCTAGAGAAAACCATTGCTGTCAACAACCTATTAGAAATCCCTTTGCCCGAACGGGATGGGAAATGGATTGCAGCCTTTATCGAAAATATTTCCGAAGCGAATTTACAGGTAGCCGAACCTGAGATCATTATGAGTACAGAGGGCTTCCCCTACTTTAACCTGAAAACGGTGGCCAATGGGGAGAATTTCCATGCCTATGTGATAAAAAATAAACTTTCCACTTTATTAAAAAGTGGTTTTGGGGTAGCGATCAATACCCATAAGGAGCAACCGGATTGGATGTTCAGTTATGGGGATCTGTTGAACTTGGAATTGAATGGCGAATATTACACCGATGAAAGCCTATTTTCCAAGAATACAGGTGATTTTGCGATCGGAAGTGATGAGGAGATCCTGGTTGGGCAACCATCGGAGGAAATCCTACCGGCCTATGTGAGGAGACATATGAGTGAATTTCTACTATATTCAGGCTTTCGAAATCCGATGGTCATGTTGATTGCAAGGAATTATACCGATGAAGAAAAAGTTTCACAGGATCTGGTATTGAATCTTACGCCAAAGAACTTTGCGAACGAGCGGGAATATCAGCAAGCGATGAATACGATTTCCTGGTTTCTACCAAAACATTATTCATTGGTGGGGTTAGACTCAGAAGCGGTTGAATCGGGTTTTCAACCCTTATAGTCCAAATAAAANNAAAATTTAATAATATTATGTATTTATTCAATGTCCGGGTGTATGGCATCCTGGTGAATGAGCGTGGAGAGGTTTTGATCAGTGATGAGCGGACCGAGAACGTTTCATTCACGAAGTTTCCTGGTGGAGGACTAGAATATGGGGAAGGTCTGTTAGATGCCCTAAAAAGAGAGTATCAGGAAGAGACTGGGATGGAGATTGAAGTGCTGAGGCACATCTATACAACCGATTTTTGGGAGAAATCGAGCTTTAACGAGAGCCAAATTATTTCCATATATTACCAGGTGAGGTGTTTGAATGAGGTAGATTTAAAGATCAGGACGGAAGTTTTTGATTTTCGGGAGGAGTCTATTGAAGGAAAGTTACAATCCTTTAGATTAATTCCTTTAAACGTGTTGCAGGCGAAAGATTTCACCTTTAAAACGGATCAAGTAGCTTGGATAGAATTTTTAAAAGTTGCTGGTAAAATGGAATTATAATATAAATGTTGCAACTTTTATTTGATATTATAATAAAAGGTTTTTACTTTTACAGTAGGTCTTGGAAATGAGATGAGAATCCAAATTCAAGACTTATGTTTTGAAAACACCTAGTTCTATAGGGTTTTATTAATAGTTAGTGTGATTTTAAGGCGATACTCCCCGTATCGCCTTATTTTTTTGGTGATTTTTTTGTGGTGTTAATGTTAGGTTATTAGGTGTTTTTGATGGATCTTTGATGTTTTATTGATGCAAATCTGGTTTTTTTCTGATGTGTTTCTGATGTCTTTCTTAAGATTGATTATCTTAAAAAGAAAAAATCTATCAAAAAAAACGTCATTGCGAGGNNTCCTCGCAATGACGAGATAGTAAATAGGACGAGAGTCCTAGCCGAAAGAACTCTTACTTAAAAAACTCTTACCTAAAAAAATAAGCCAAAGCAACTACCACAGCACCACCAATAATGATTATCCATTTATTGACATCTCCACTATGTGCCCCTTCCTGACTTTTATACTTATAATCTCTTTTAAATTTATCTAAATCCATAACACTCCCTTTCTTATTTAATTCTTAAATGATTCAATTCTTAGATGCAATCAAACCCTAATTTACATAAAATTTCTTCAAAAATTACCAACAACCAATATTCCAATTATGCAAAAACTACCATCTCCCTCATCAAAATTCAGCAATCCCTCTCATTAATATCCCCAATCTCCCTATTCATGATGATAAGGCTCTCCCCTCATAATCGTATAAGCCCGATACAACTGCTCCACAAAAAACATCCTGATCATCTGGTGCGAAAAAGTCATCCGTGACAACGAAAGCTTATAATTCCCCCTGCTGTACACCTCCTCCGAAAACCCATATGGTCCACCGATCAGCAACACCAAACTCGACACACTGGAAACCATCTGCTTCTCCAAAAAAGCCGAAAACTCTACAGAACTCAACTCCTTCCCCCGTTCATCCAATAAAATCACAAAGTCCTGATTGCTCACGCTCTTCAACAACAAAGCTCCCTCCTTTTCCTTCTGCTGTTCCTGGCTCAAGTTCTTCACGTTCTTCAAATCCGGAATCACCTGCAACTGAAAATTACAATAATGTTTCAAGCGCTTAGTATACACTTCAATCCCATCCAAAATATGTCTATCATCCGTCTTTCCAATACAGACCAACGTAATCTTCATTCCAAGTAAATTTAATTCAATTTATTGCCACCCTCTCCAAAACAATTCCAAGCCCAAAAATAAACAAAAAAGGCAACCCTTTATTAAAAGGATTGCCTCATATTCCTAAAGCTTAACCAGGATTAATAAAAGCGCATAAGCTAACCTTTCAAAATCCCATAAAAGCCTATTTATTTTTTAGCTACCAAAGTAACGTCAAAGTTGATCTCTTTAGAAATCAAATCATCTTCTTTACCTGCATAGTTCACTCCCCATTGAGCGCGCTCAATATTGAAGTTAGCTGTTGCTTTAACATCAGTTTCTGTTGCTTCAGTTACTTTTGCATCAAACGTGATGTTTTTGCTGATTCCTTTGATCACAAGGTTTCCAGAAATCACTAGATCTTGATCAGTTGCGCCAGCTTTAACCTCTGTAATCGTGAAAGAAGCCTCCGGATGAGTCGCTACAGCGAAGAAATCATCAGCTTTCAAGTGGCCATCCAATTTTTGTTTGTATTCACCTTCCAAGTCCGTAGAACTGATGCTGTTCATGTCCAAAACAAAGTTACCGCCAGTTAATTTACCAGCATCAACAGTGATTGATCCAGATTTGATGTTTACAGTACCTGTGTGTGCACCAGTTACTTTAGTACCTTTCCAAACCAATTTAGAAGCAGTAGTGTCTACATTGTAAACCGTTCCTGCAACAGCAGTAGTGTTTTCTACAGCAACTGAATCTTTGGTTTCAGCTTTTTTACCTTCAGGGTTTCCAGCACAAGATGCTAATACAAGAGCAGCAATTGCGGATAATAATGTGATTTTTTTCATTTTTATATGTTGAAACATTTAAATTAATGGCACAAAAATAGGGTTGCCCATTAACATGGACAACCCTTTAATCTTTTTTTAACATTAATCCGACAATCGTATTTTTAAACTACGATGTAATAATAATTAATGTCCGGCAGGTTGTGCCTCCACACGACGGATGTCCGCACCTAAAGCCTTCAACCTTTCTTCAATATTTTGGTATCCTCTTTCGATCTGTTCAATGTTGTAGATCGTTGATTTTCCTTGAGCAGATAATGCGGCGATCAATAAAGAAACCCCGGCACGAATATCTGGAGAGGTCATTTCTATACCACGCAATTTCGTCTGTTTGTTCAATCCGATCACGGTTGCACGGTGTGGATCACAAAGAATGATCTGAGCCCCCATATCGATCAATTTATCCACGAAGAACAAACGGCTTTCGAACATCTTCTGGTGGATCAATACATTTCCTTTCGCCTGTATAGCGGTTACCAAACAGATACTCAACAAATCTGGCGTAAAACCTGGCCATGGTGCATCAGAAATCGTCAAAATAGATCCATCGATAAAAGTATCGATTTCGTAGTTTTCCTGTGCTGGAATGAAGATATCGTCGCCACGAAGCTCAAATTTGATTCCTAAGCGTGAAAATACGGTAGGAATAATACCCAATTCCTGGAAACATACATCCTTGATCGTGATCTCGGATCCAGTCATTGCCGCTAGACCAATGAAAGAACCAATTTCGATCATATCCGGCAACATTCTATGCTCCGTACCACCCAAACGCTCTACCCCTTCAATGGTCAATAGATTAGAACCGATTCCGGAGATTTTTGCGCCCATGCGGTTCAACATCTTACACAATTGCTGTAGGTAAGGCTCGCAGGCAGCATTATAGATGGTAGTTGTTCCCTTTGCCAAAACCGCAGCCATCACAATGTTTGCCGTCCCTGTTACCGAAGCTTCATCCAATAGGATGTAAGTACCTTTCAGTTGGGTAGCATCTACATTGAAAAAGTGGTTTTCTGCATCATAAACAAACTTTGCCCCTAATTTTTCGAATCCCAAGAAATGGGTATCCAACCGGCGGCGACCGATCTTGTCACCTCCTGGTTTAGGGATAGCCGCTTTACCGAATCTCGCCAACAAAGGACCAACGATCATGATGGAACCCCTTAGGCTTCCACCTTTGCGTTTGAACTCTTCCGATTGGAAATAATCGATATTGATGTCCTTGGCTTCGAATTCATAGGTATCCTGATTTACCCTATTGACTTTCACCCCTAAGGCCGCTAATAGATCGATCAATTTGTTCACATCCTTGATATCGGGGATGTTGCTGATGGTCATTTTTTCTTCCGTCAATAAAACGGCAGAGATAATCTGTAAGGCTTCATTTTTCGCGCCTTGAGGAACGATCTCCCCTTTCAATGGTTTTCCACCATGAATTTCGAATGCATTCATAAGATATATAGCGTAGTCGATGAATTATTTTTGGTAATTATTCTTCCTTCCACCCGGATTGTTCATCGGGCGTTTGGAATTCGACATCTTCTTATTGTTGTTGTTATTGTTATTATTATTGTTGTTGTATTTACGTTGGTTGTTGTTCTGTTGGCTAGCACCTGAACTCGAACTTCCACCTGTGCTTTTCATCCTATTTCCTGGAGGAGGCGTTTTGAAGTCAACCTTGGTCAATACGGTATCCGCCGGTAGAGACAGTTCGCCGTTGGACAATAAAGAAAGATCGTTTAGGATCTGCTCATCCGATACGGAATCCTTGTTCCAAGTCAGGTAGGCCATCTTCATGAAATTGGCGATGCCAACCGTCATTTTCTGCCTAGCCTCTTCATTGGAAACTGCTTTTGCTTTGCGGATCATCTCTTCCACGGTATAACCATAATGCTTGAAACGGATATTATGGTTCGGATATTTTAGGGAATCCGGTTTGTGGTGGATATTTTCTTTGGTCGGGATGGGGTATGGGGAGTCTACATCGATCTTAAAATCAGAAATGATGTAAAGATGGTCCCATAGTTTATGTTTGAAATCCGATACATCGCGTAGATGCGGGTTCAGAACACCCATCATATCAATGACCACTTGTGCAAGGCGATTACGTTCTTCGCGATCTGTTAAGGTACAGATGTAATCGACCATATTCTGCACATTCCTACCATATTCAGCTAGGATAAGTTTAGGTCTGGTACTGTTATAGTCAAAAATCATATTTATTATTTTACCGTACAGGTAATTTATTTTATTACTTTTGGATTATTCCACGATTCTCAGTTTGGCAAATTTAAGCAACAATTGCTTCTGTCCCAACTCTTTGAAAAAAATAGTTGCTTTAATATCCGGTTTATTTCCTTCCAGGTTGATCACCTTCCCAAAACCAAATCTTTCATGCTCCACTTCCATCCCTACTTGCAGGTTGGATGTATCCGATGGCGCAAAACCTTCGGTAGGTTTATGTGCCTTCGGCAATATTGATGTCGTTTTCACCACCTTAGGTTTCGGTTTGGAAAACACATCGCCTGTCTCTTTACGCTGCCAAGATACGCGTTCTGATTGAAAATCCTCGGATCCAACTGCAGAACTTCGCGGTTTGAAATCCAAATCCAAACAACTTGGGTTCAATTCATCCAAGAATCTGCTTGGCTCACAGTTATTTAAGGTTCCCCAACGATAGCGTGAGGTGGCATAGGAAAGATGCAATTTCTTTTCCGCCCTTGTAACTGCCACATAGAACAATCGGCGTTCCTCTTCCAATTCTGATCGGGAGTTGAGCGATAACTGCGAAGGAAATAGGTTCTCCTCCAGTCCTACGATGAATACGACCGGAAACTCCAATCCTTTGGAGGCATGTATGGTCATCAAAGAAACCGTATCAGCATTCGGATCCTTATCGTTGTCATCGTTTGTCAAAAGGGCGATATCCTGCATGAACACATCCAGGCCTTTTTCCTCCAGATCCTCCCTTTCGGAAAATTCCTTGATACCGTTCAACAATTCCTGTATATTCTCGTATCGGGCAAGCCCTTCAACGGATTTATCTTCATAAAGATCTTTAAGGATGCCGGAATGTTGCGCGATGTACATAGCGGTATCAAAAGCCGTATTGGTTTTGGCCATGGCTTGAAAACTCTGGATCATGATCCCAAAATTGGTCACCGAACCAGCACTCCTCCCGTCCAAAAACATCTGCGCATTGGCTACCACATCCCACAGCCTTAGTTGATTCTGGTCTGCAGCCACCATGATCCGGTCAACAGTTGTATCACCGATTCCGCGTCGTGGGTAATTGATCACCCGTTTTAGTGCCTCCTCATCATTCGGATTGAAGGTCAATCGGAAATAACCGATCAGATCCTTGATTTCCTTACGCTGGTAGAAAGAGGTTCCACCGTAAAGTTTATAGGGAACACCAAGCTTACGAAGTGCTTCCTCCATAGACCTAGATTGTGCATTGGTACGATATAGGATCGCAAAATCCTTAAAGTTTAAGCTCTTAAGCGATTTCTCCTGCAAAATGGCCTCAGCAACAATCTTTCCTTCTTCATTATCCGAAAAAGCACGCGTCACTTTTATTTTTTCCCCATCCTCATTGTCGGAGAATACATTCTTTTCTAATTGATTCTTATTGTTGGCGATGATGCTGTTCGCAGCATTAACGATCATCTTGGTCGAACGGTAGTTCTGCTCCAGTTTATAGACTTTCACATCCGGATAATCCTTCTGGAAATTCAGGATGTTCTGGATATTGGCACCACGGAAGGCATAGATACTTTGTGCATCATCCCCTACCACACAGATATTCTCGTTCACCGCTGCCANNGTTGGTATCCTGATACTCATCTACCATCAGGTATTTGAACTGATGTTGATATTTGTACAGCACATCGGGATGTTTGTTCAACAGCACATTCGTCTTGAACAATAGATCGTCAAAATCCATGGCACCAGCGCGGTAGCAACGTTGCGCATAGGTCATGTAGATCTGTCCCAGTTGTCCCCTACCATTGGCTATATCCTCTGCCATAATGGCTTCGTTCTTATTATATTCCTGCGGAGAGATCAGGTTGTTCTTTGCTGATGAAATCCGACCATACACATGGTTTACATTATATAGCTTATCATCCAAGTTCATCTCTTTCAAAATGGCGCGCAATAAGCTTTTGGTATCGTCTGTATCGTAAATGGTAAAATTGCGGGGATAACCGATCAGTTCAGCCTCCACCCGTAGGATACGGGCAAAAACGGAGTGGAAAGTTCCCATCCAAATGTTCTTTGCCTCTTGACCAACGACTTTCATGATCCGCTCACGCATCTCTTTTGCCGCCTTGTTGGTAAAGGTTAATACTAAAATATTGAATGGATCAACGCCCTTTTGAATCAAATGGGCGACCCGATAGGTTATCACACGTGTCTTTCCAGATCCTGCACCTGCTACAATCATCACCGGACCTTGAGTCTGCTCGACAGCCGCTCGCTGGGAAGGATTTAATCCTGCTAAAAAATCCAAAATTCGCTCCTAAGTTTAAATATCTATTGCCTCTATTTATGGGGGACTCAAAATTACAAAAAATACATGGAGTAGACAATAGATGGGAGAGGTTAGATGGGAGAGGTTAGATGATAGATGTTAGATNNTTCCTCGCAATGACGAAAAAACTCGCAAGGACGGGAAAGGTCTATTATCTATTATCTATTATCTATTATCTATTATCTATTATCTATTATCTATTATCTATTATCTATTATCTAAGATCCAAGACCAAAGATCTATCAAGAACATTCCGTAATTTAGAGAAACCATTATACTTTTAATCCTAAATACAATTAAAACTGAAATACTTTTCATTGTATGAATAAATTATTAACCTCAGAAAAAGACCTCCAACATTGTTTTCGAACTATATTGAATTCCTGCATATTATTTATTTTCTGCATAATATTAACTTCCTGTTCGGTATTGCAGCCGGTTCCTGGAACCTTTGTTGATCTAAAGAAGATCGTACCTGGTATAGAAATAGATCTTCGCTATTATGGAAACCATAATTTTTTGGGTAGACCAGTGGATGGATACAAACGTAATGTTGCCCATGCCACATTGGAAACAGGATTAGCGCTTCAGGCATTGCAAAAGGATCTCCAAAAAGAAGGCTTAGGAATCAAAGTCTTTGATGCTTACAGACCTCAACAAGCGGTCGACCATTTCAAACGTTGGGCTAAGGACATCAAAGATACCTTGGCGAAAGCCAATTTCTATCCCGAAGTGGATAAAAGAGACCTTTTCAAATTGGGATATATTGCCGAAAGATCAGGTCATAGCCGAGGCAGCACCATCGACCTCACACTGATCACGCTCAAAGACAAAAAAGAACTTGATATGGGCAGTCCATTCGATTACTTCGGAGAAAAATCCCATCACAATTACCCCCATCTAACAAAAACACAAAAAGCCAACCGCAGAAAATTAAGGAGTTTCATGGAAAAACATGGCTTCAAAGCACTTGAAGAAGAATGGTGGCACTATACCCTGAAAAACGAACCCTTCCAGGATAAATATTTTAATTTCCCTGTTAAATAAAACTTTCTCCGTCATTGCGAGGAACGAAGCAATCTTTCGATTAGTCCAAAGATTGCTTCGTCGTACCTCCTCGCAATGACGAATTTCGGCTATCTATCGTCTATAATCTATTATCTCCTACCTACCAAACACCATCTTTCATCTAACTTGGTACAGTAATTGAAGTATTTGAGGCTGAACACAAATTGTTAATTAAATAACCACCTATGAACTCAAATGCAAAAATCTTACTAGGATTAGGCCTATTGGCATGCACGGCATGTACAACAACCACTAAAAACGATCAGGACACGGATAAGGACACAACTATCGTGGTCAACCAACCAGCTTCACCGGTAATTGTGGAAGAAAGGGTTGTAGAAGAACCGGCGAAACCAGCCAGTAGCAATGCAATCAGTAGTAAACAAGTTAGTGACGGGACTGTTAATGTCAATAAGGTCAATGTGTTGGGAAGCATCATGACTGTTGAATTGACGCTTGACAATCCAGACAAGAATTCGGTCAACATTAATTTCCCTGCAGACAACATCTATTACATCGATGATGCAACAGCTAAGAAAAATAGTTTGCTGAAAGATGATGCTGGTAAGATTATGCTTACTCCAACCAATTCGGAAGGCAAAAAGATGTGGTATTTAGGATCTGATAAAATGGTTTTGATGAGCTTGAAATTCGCAGCTCCGCCTGCTGATAGCAAAACAATCAGTTTAACGCTTGGCGATTACGGCACGTTTGATGGACTTCCTATCACCCGCCAATAATCCATATGGAATTGTCACAAACGTTTGAAAAGTTTGAAGAGAACGAAAAGAATTAAAAAAAGTTTGGTATAAGAAATATACGGGATCGGAGAATTTAGGGATATGATAAATTCAGGAATAACTATTAGAAATATGAGTCTTTTCTCCGCATTGCTACTTATGGGCTGCAATGCGGAGAACAGCAACCAAAAAGGTAGCAAGGATACGGTTTATGCACCCATAAACAATGAACCTGTTGATACCCTAAGAGCTGAATCGCAAGGATTTGGGGCAGATACCGGATCATTTTCTGCATCAAGATCCGGCAACCAAGCGACCTCAGAAAACGAAAACCAGACTGCCCCAGAAACGGATAACCGCAATACCCCATCACCAAGCAAATCCGATGGGTCTTTGATTACTTCAGGCAGCAGTTTGACAGCGTCTTCCAGCAACCTGAATGTCGACATCCGCCTTGCAGCAGACAACCTTTTCGATTTTAATAAGGCGACCATAAAGCCGGCGGCAGAACCGGAACTTAAAAAAGTTGCTGAGCAACTTAAAAAAGTAAATACCGATGCTGTCCAGATCATTGGACATACCGATTCGAAAGGCAACGATCAATATAACGACAAATTATCCCTACAACGCGCCGAAGCAGTAAAACTCTGGTTAGAAAAAAACGGTGTAAAAAATAAGCTCTTAGCCAGCGGAAAAGGGGAAAAAGATCCCATTGCTGATAACGAACTGCCCAACGGACAAGACAATCCCGAAGGCCGCGCTAAAAACAGAAGAGTAGACATCAAATTCGTCGGCTCTCAAAGCATCAGCAAATAACTATTCCTATTGAACGTAATTATCCAAAATAAGGTTAGATTTTAATTATCCATCAAAGCAACTTCCAAGTATAATGCAAGTACCATGTAAGTGTAAAAACACACTTACAACTCACTTACAACTCACTTACATTACACTTGAAACTTGTCTTGTCCTTATATAGCTATACAGATTATTGGTTTAATTCTGAATTGAT
>DCOH01000061.1 GCA_002322865.1 Sphingobacterium sp. UBA1575
CACCTAGGCAACTGAGCGAAAGACGAGATTCGAACTCGCGACCCCAACCTTGGCAAGGTTGTGCTCTACCAACTGAGCTACTTTCGCTTGAAGTGTTGCAAATATAGAGAGAATGTTGATACTTGAAAAATTATTCTTAGCAAAAAATTGCAATGTGCTTTATATCTGCGTAATAATTTTATCACGAAGCCTTAAATAACCCAAAAAAGTGGCTTTTGGCACGAATTTTCTCTATTTTCGTATCATAATAGTTTTATATGCAACTTAGACTTTTTTTCTTTTTGATTTTATGTTGTTTTCTTACCAAATCCAAGGCCGAATCCTATACAGAAGTAGTTTTCGATAATAGTTTGGTGAAAGGAAGCTATGCCAGAAGTTATGTGGATTATTCCGGACAAAGCTGGGTAGAGAATGTGCATCGGAATCTTCTGGTTTCTGATTCCCTTTATTTTACACCAGGAAATGCATTGTCCCTGCGCTATATCTCATCGGAAGCAGGAGATTGGAATGTACTGATCCGATACAGCCGACAGAAATTCCATTACCGTGTATCAGCGGAAGATGTTTTGAATCTGAAACTATTTGTCGGTTCCTCGGAAACCTCACAGAAGCAATTACCTTCTATTTCCATCCAACAAGGACCCAATCAGTCCATCAGTCTACCCTTAGGTGATTATATTGAAGATTATACGAATAATGCCTGGTTGAATGTTAAGATTCCGGTTAAGGATTTTGCCGGATTAAATATTGATAAGATCATTTCAGGGGTCATCTTTAGGCAGCAACAAAGCAGTCCTGCTACCCATCAATTGTTCCTTGATCAGATTGAATTCCTTCCGGCCAATTATTCAACGGCTCCTTTGACCTCCGCAGCAGTGCTATCTAAGGTCAATCCACATGGTAAACATGTCGAATTACAATGGCAAGTGCCGTTGACACCAAGTATCAGGTATGTGAAGATTTACCGATCGCTGGATAATAAGGAGTTTACTCCAGTAGCGATTCGACCAACTTATATGTTGCGGTATCTGGATTATGTGCCCACATTGGACAAAAAATATTATTATAAAATCGCTTGGGTAGATTATAATTACCGCGAATCGCCATTCTCGGATGTAAAGGAAGTGGAGCCGAAAGCACTGAATGAGAACCAGTTTTTGGATTTGATTGAATTGGCCCATATCAATTATTTCATTGAGAACTATGATGTGAATTCCGGGATGTATACACCATTCCGATTGAAGGATAAAGCTCCTGTTTCTGTAAAAGAAACCGGAGGAGCCTTGTTGAGTTTAATGGTGGGTGTAGAGAAAGGGTTTCTATCGAAGTCCATGTTCATCAACAGAACCAAGAAAATCGTTCAATTTTTGGATAAGGCACAGAATAATAAAGGATTTTACCCTGCATTTTTCGATGGAAGAAAAGGATTGCCGGAATACTTGGACGGACAAGCAAAATACGATGTGGTAGCTACCACATCCATTATTGAAGCTTTGTTGATTGTACGGCAGTACCTCAAGGGGGATGCAGCAGAAGAAGCTGAATTGCGCACAGCCATCACTAAATTGTGGGATAGAGTTGATTGGCGAGTTGCTTCCTTGAGCACAGATCCTCTTATATTAAGATCTTCTTTGGATATGGTGGAAGGGAATCTTCCACATGCACCATTAACGGGATTGGGAGTGGGTTTGAATACTTATATGCTGGCAACAGCTTCCAAGAAACATAGTCTTCCTAATCAGGCATTTTCAAATTCATTGGCCTATTCCTATAAACGGGTTGTGCCTTCAAGTCCACTGCAAAAGGCCAAGGGAATTCAGGATTCTTTAAGCAAAGATAGTTTGGCTAAAGCGGATATGGAATTGGAAATAGTGGACAAGCCAGTGCTGGTGGATACCTTGATTAAAGTATCAGGATTGAAGGATACCTCCATGTATGGTCTGGAAGTCCCGTTTGGGCCAATAAATTCGAGTCTCCTGGAAATGTACAGACCATTTACCAGTATCAATCCTAACCTGGCTAAATTAGGGGCATATGATTTGAAGGATATTGTAGGGAAATATGCGCAATTGGTTAAGCGTAGGGATAATGAAATAGGCGTGGGGACTACCAATTCAGATATCTGGGGATTCTATCAACATTTCGATGCGGTTGGTAATTACCGAATCAATCCTGCTATATCTATAGCGAGCATATTTTTGGATCCGGTTAAAGCAAAGCGTTCCTTGAATGCCTTGTATACGCTTTACGGGGAGACCCTATTCTCGGAATATGGCTTCCGATCATGGATGGATCTGAAGAACGATGATGTATCCGATGAATATTTGGCGTCGAACCAAGCCCATGTAGTGGTCATGTTGGAAAATGCCCGAACAGGTTTAATCTGGAAACTTTACCAAGGAATTCCAGAGATTCAATCTGCGCAGCAAAGAATATTTAAAAAATAAAATTTAACGAGGAAAACTTATATTTACGAAATTAATAATCTACAAAAAATATGAAGCGAATAAACTTTTTGTTTTTGATCATTTTAGCTAGTGTTACGCTGTTCTCATGTAAACAACAATCCATGGTAGTAAATCCAGGAGCGGTTGTTTCCAAAGATGGTACCAACGATGGATTGAAAAATGTAAAACGTGAATTTGAAACAGCAACCGAAACCAATGAAGGGATTATGGTATCCTTATCTTCCGATTTGTTGTTCAGTACAAATTCATCTTATTTATCGGAGGCAGCTAAAAAAGAATTGAGCAAATTGGTGAAAGTGTTAAAAACAGATCAGGCTAAAGCAAAGATCCGTGTGGATGGACATACAGATGCCACCGGAGAAGCAAATTATAACCTTTGGTTATCGGATAAAAGAGCAGCTTCTGTTAAAGCATTTTTAGTAGATGCCGGAATTGCAGAGTCTAGAATAGCAACAAGAGGTTTAGGGCTTACCAAACCTATTGCTGATAATAAGACAGCCGATGGCCGTCAGAAAAACAGACGAGTTGAAGTGGTGATTTTGAAATAAAAAATTTCACTTATGAAAAAAGAGCTCAATTGATTATCAATTGAGCTCTTTTTTTAATGGATAGTCTGGTCTCAATAGGAAATAATAAATGAGTAAACCAATAGTTGGAAATAACCAAATCATGATAATACTCAAAATCAATTGATTTTTCGATACGTCCCGCTTAAATAAGTCCACCGTTAAATAAATGGGAATAATGAACATGAGGATCATTATAGGAATGAGGATCAATAATTCCAATGAGCCAATGTTTAAAAATGCAAAATCCATAGCATATACTAGTTCAAGGGGTTAATAATTTTAAATAAATATATGAATAAACTCTTGAATTCTTCTGACAGATTTGGTTCCAATCTTAAGGAATTATTAAGTATTTTTGTTAGTTCAGAGGGAAAACTATGTTTATAATTTTTGATACGGAGACGACGGGATTGCCGAAGCGTTGGGATGCACCAATTACTGATACGGATAATTGGCCGCGTTGTATTCAGATTGCTTGGCAATTGCACGATGAAATGGGTAGGTTGGTAGAGCATCAAGATTATCTGATTAAACCGGATGGCTTTAATATCCCTTATGATTCGGAGAAAATACACGGTATCTCCACGGAATTGGCAACACAGGAAGGGGTTCCTTTGCAGGACGTCTTATCAAAATTCAATGAAGCCCTTTCAAAAGCGAAATTTATTGTAGGTCAGAACATCGGCTTTGACCTGAATATCATGGGTGCGGAGTTTTATAGGTACCAGGTCGATAGTCCCATGGGGAAGATGCGGATCTTGGATACCTGTACCGAAGTGACTGCCGATCTATTGAAATTACCAGGGGGACGTGGTGGTAAGTTCAAATTACCTACGCTTACCGAACTACACAGTTATTTATTTGGTGTACCTTTTGCGGAGGCACATAATGCAACCGCCGACGTGGAAGCAACAACCCGTTGTTTCTTTGAGTTGGTCCGCCGCGAGGTGTATACACCAGCAGATCTTCAGGTTGATACCGGATATTTTGTAGAGTTCAAAAGAGAACATCCCGCTGTTGTTGAATCTGTAGGCTTAAATCATATCAACCTAAAGGCGGCATCAGACGATATTCGTGCTCGCGAAAAGTCGGGTATTGCTTCGGTTACCATTGATCCGGAAACATTAAAACGATTCCAAGAGGCAAGTTTTGCCCATTTACATAACCATACCCAATTTTCTGTCCTTCAGTCTACCATCTCCATTGACGGTTTGGTGCAGGCGGCTGCAAAGCAAAAAATGCCAGCTGTAGCCATGACCGATCATGGGAATATGATGGGAGCCTTCCACTTTGTAAGTAAGGTGTTGGGCTATAATAAAGACCTGGAAGCAAAGCGGGAAGAAGCATTGGCAAAGGGTGAGGACTTTACCGATCAAGTGATCAAACCGATTGTGGGTTGTGAATTCTATATCTGCGATGACCGGAAAGATAAGTCCCGCAAGGATAACGGTTACCAGGTAGTTTTTCTGGCCAAAAATAAAGAAGGCTACCATAACATGGCCAAAATGGCATCTATTGCCTATACCGAGGGTTTCTATTATGTGCCCCGGATTGATAAATCCGTTGTGGAACGGTACAAAGAAAATCTGATCGTTTTAACCGGTAACCTGAATGGTGAGGTGCCTAGTAAAGTTTTGAATATTGGTGAAAGCCAGGCTGAAGAAGCCTTGGTTTGGTGGAAGGAATTATTCGGCGAAGATCTGTATATAGAGATCATGCGCCACGGGCAGGAAGATGAGAACCGTGTGAATGCCACATTGATCGAACAGGCTAAAAAGCACCAGGTTAAAATGGTTGCTACCAATAATACCTATTATGTCAATAAAACGGATGCCCATGCCCATGATATCCTTTTATGTGTAAAGGATGGGGAGAAGCTATCCACCCCTAAAGGTAGGGGTAGAGGTTTCCGATTCGGCATGCCGAACCAGGAATATTATTTCAAATCGGCGGAGGAAATGAAAAAGTCCTTTACCGATCTGCCCGATGCCATTATCAATATTCAGGAAATTCTGGATAAGATCGAAACGTATTCACTTAATCGCGATGTACTGTTACCGAAGTTTGAGATTCCGGAGGAATTTCAACATGCAGAAGATGATGTGGATGGCGGAAAAAGAGGGGAAAATGCATTCCTTGCCCATTTAACCTATAAAGGGGCAGAAAAACGGTATGAGGAAATTACGGATGATATCCGCGAGCGCTTGGACTTTGAATTGGCGACCATCGAAAAAACGGGTTATCCAGGGTATTTCTTAATCGTACAGGATTTCATTGCTGCGGCGCGGGAAATGGGCGTTTCTGTGGGGCCAGGTCGTGGATCGGCAGCGGGTTCTGCCGTTGCTTATTGTTTGGGAATTACGAATATTGACCCCATCAAATATGATCTGCTATTTGAGCGTTTCTTGAATCCTGACCGTGTATCCATGCCGGATATTGATATCGACTTTGATGATGAGGGGCGTGGTCGTGTTATGCAGTATGTAATCGATAAATACGGGGCTTCGCAAGTGGCCCAGATCATTACCTATGGAACCATGGCGGCGAAATCATCCATCAAGGATACGGCAAGGGTGTTGGATCTTCCTTTGGCAGATGCCAATGAGATTGCCAAATTGATTCCGAACCTCAAACTGAGCAAGATCTTTAATATGGAGGATAAAGCCTTAAAGGAGGCTTTACGTTCGGAAGAATTAGAAGCGGTCAATAAGTTGAAGAATTTGGCTGATGGAGCAGGTCTTGAGGCGGAAACGATCAAACAGGCGCGTGTTTTGGAAGGGTCCATGCGCAATACAGGTATTCATGCCTGTGGAGTAATTATTACGCCAGATGATATTACGAACTTTGTTCCGGTATCCTTGGCGAAAGACTCTGATCTGTATGTTACCCAATTTGATAACTCGGTGGTTGAAAGCGCCGGCTTATTGAAGATGGACTTTTTGGGGTTGAAGACCCTGACCTTGATCAAAGATACGGTCACCAACGTTAAATTACGTCACGATATAGATTTGGATCCAGATCATTTCCCGATTGATGATGAGAAGACCTATGAGCTTTTCCAACGTGGAGAAACCATCGGTATCTTCCAGTATGAGTCACCGGGGATGCAGAAATACATGAAAGAATTGAAGCCTACCGTATTTGCGGATTTGATTGCCATGAACGCCCTGTACCGTCCTGGACCGATGGAATACATTCCTTCTTTTGTTAAGCGGAAGCATGGGATTGAACCTATTGCCTATGACCTGGATGCTTGTGAGGAATACCTCAGCGAGACTTATGGGATTACGGTGTACCAGGAGCAGGTAATGCTTCTTTCGCAGAAGTTGGCAGGATTCTCTAAAGGTGATGCCGACGTATTGCGGAAAGCGATGGGTAAGAAACAGAAGGCGGTATTGGATAAGATGAAACCTAAGTTTGTGTCGCAGGCGGAAGCCAATGGGCATAATGCAAAGGTATTGGAGAAGATCTGGACCGACTGGGAAGCTTTTGCGAGTTATGCCTTCAATAAGTCGCACTCGACCTGTTATGCATGGATTGCCTATCAGACCGCTTATTTAAAAGCACATTACCCGGCAGAATATATGGCTGCGGTGCTTTCCAACAACATGAACGACATCAAGCAAGTTACTTTCTTCATGGAAGAATGTAGAAGGATGGGATTGGTGGTATTGGGGCCGGATGTAAATGAATCGCATTATAAATTTACGGTAAACGAGGAGGGAGCTATTCGTTTCGGAATGGGCGCTGTGAAAGGGGTTGGTGCAGGAGCGGTGGAGACCATTGTAGAAAGCAGAAGTTCTGGACCTTATAAATCGCTGTTTGATCTGGCGAAAAGGGTAGATCTGCGGATGATCAATAAAAAGGCCTTTGAGAGTTTGGCCTATGCAGGTGGATTTGATTCCTTTAAGGATACCCATCGGGCACAGTACTTTAGTTCGGATACGGATAACAGTACCGGTATTGAGAAGGCGATCAAATTTGCACATAAATTCAAGGAGAATGAAAACTCGGCTCAGGCCAGTCTTTTTGGATCTGGAGGATCGGTGGAATTACCGGAGCCTACTTTTTCTCCGGCCACTGCTTGGGGCTTGATTGAGAAATTGAAATATGAAAAGGATGTGATTGGGATCTACCTGACCAGCCATCCATTGGATAACTATAAATTTGAGATCAAGCATTTCTGTGCGAATAAGGTTAGTGAATTGCAGATGATCAATAAGATGAAAGCTTCGGAGGTGGAGCCAGAGGTAGCTTTGGAATTCAATCGGATCAAGAACAAGGAAGTGGTTGTTGGTGGGATTATCCAATCGGCGAACCATCGGGTAGCGAAATCCGGAAAACCTTTTGGATCTTTTGTTATTGAGGATTATTCGGATTCGTATGAGATCATGGTCTTTGGTGAAGATTATGTGAAGTTCAAGGGATATCTTCAAGAGGGTTATTTTGTGCAGATTCGTGGACTGGTGCAGGAAAGATTCAAGCAGGTCGGGAATTGGGGATTTGAATTGAAGAACATCCAATTGCTTTCGGATCTTCGGGAAAAGATGGCGAAGTCCTTTACCATTCAGTTTCCATTGCATAAACTGGATTCGGAATTTATTGCAGAATTGGAGCGTTTGATCAATTGTTGCCATATTGAAGGGCAGGAGGCGAATTGTCAATTGAAGTTCAAAATCATGGATATGCAGGATGAACTGACTATTGAGATGCCGGTGAAAAAGCGTAAGATTTTTATTACGAATGAGTTTTTGGATGGTTTAGAGGAGTTGGAAGGTGTGAATTATAGATTAAATTGATAAGCTATAGAAATTTTATTAAGTGGAAACCTATAGCATAAGGTTGGGAATGATTATATTTGTATAAATACTATTGATAAATCAAATAAGCATAAAAGTATGGCATTAGAAATTACAGACAGCAACTTTGATGAAGTTGTATTAAAATCAGATAAACCAGTTTTAATTGATTTTTGGGCAGAATGGTGTGGTCCATGTCGTATGGTAGGTCCATTGGTTGACGAAATTGCTACAGAATACGAAGGTAAAGCAGTAGTTGGAAAAGTTAACGTGGATAACAACCCAGATATTTCTGTTCGTTACGGTATCCGTAATATCCCAGCGTTGTTATATTTTAAAAACGGTGAGATTGTTGACAAACAAGTTGGAGCAGTTCCAAAATCTGTTCTTGCTGAGAAATTAGATAAACAATTGTAATCTTGTAAAGGATATAAGATTTATAAAAAGCTCAATTCGTAGGAATTGAGCTTTTTTTTGTTGGGAAGAGGTATGGGGAGTTGGGATAGATAGGGGGAGTTGGGTTAGATAGGGGGAGTTGAGTTAGATAGGGGTAGTTGGGGGTAGGTATGGGGTTGTGGTAGGTGGGGGGCTGTGGGTTAGGTGGGTCCGCGTCAGTGGTAGATGGGATGGGCGTAGGAGGTAGGTGGGAGGGCGTAGGAAGTAGGTGGGGCCGCGTCATTGCGAGGAACGAAGCAATCTTTACGCATGTCATCCTGAGCGAAGTCGAAGCATCTACATTTGGTACCCGTACAGATCCTTCGACGCTGCTCAGGATGACAAAGTTCAAAGATTGCTTCGTCGTACCTCCTNNCTCCTCGCAATGACGGGGAAACCTATCTAAACTTCAAATTATACTGTACTCCCAAAGTAACCCATCTACCCAATAACGGTACAGCTTCAATTTCCAGATACTCCTCATCAAAAATATTCTGAACATCCCCATACAACCGGAAATCATTTCTTTGATAACCTAACCTAAAATCAGTTACAAAATAAGGCGTTCCAGAAATTCGTTCTAAATACCTATTCGCTGTAGTAAATGACCAATCCTTTACCTGATAATTCAACGTTCCGACCAACTGATGCTTCAAACTTTTAATCCCGTATTTTAAAATCTTATTCTCGGTTTTATNNTAGAAGGATCCAAATAATTATAATCCATCTGAAATCTCAAGGATTGATCAACTCCCAAAGGCTGCAACAAACTAAAATTAACCAATACGCCATGAACTTGGTTTTCACCTAAATTCATCGCCTGATAAGGCACAGCGGTACTTTCTCTCGTCCAATCAATGAAATTATCAATATCCCGATAGAAATATCCCGCTTTGGCAGAAATTCTATCTTTATTAAATTTCAGCGTCAGATCATGTTGCCATGCATTTTCAGATACCAGTTCTGGATTTCCAATATTAGCAGGCTTTTGGTTAAGGTAAAGATCCGTAAAGGTAGGAATCCGTTGGCTCGACCCCGTACTGGCCGCAATCTGCCAATAATTACCGATCAAATAGCTCACATCAATCCCCGGAAAAACCTGCCAATCATAATCTGAATTATAATTTATATAAGCGCCCAAATTGATCAAGAAATTCTTAATCTGGCTTGTCCTAAACTCCGTATAGGCTCCAAAATTCACACGTTCATGCTTCCCGATATTCGAACTGCTGATTTTCTCCTGGCGGGTTTCCAAACCTAGCCCAAGATCACCACACGCACTTTTATAACTTGCATTCAACTCCCCTGAAAGGGTATGGGTATAATGCTTAGACCGACCTTTGCTCAAATCGTTTCTGTAATAACGGTAATCATCCTCATTATAGCGATGGCTCAACCTAGGGCTGATAAACCAATTATTACCTAGTTGATGGGTGGAAGCCAAACTGTAATGCACCGTTTCTACATGTTCCTCCGATTCCTTATCACCTGGCGCTGCATAATAGCCATTGGCACCAAATGCATTATTAATATATCCCGCCATCATTTGTAGGGCATTTCGATCATTGAACTGGAACTGATTCTGATAGAAGATCTTTTCATTATCAGAAGCGGTGTTATACCGTTGACCATTCGAATTTTCCTTGGTCAGGTAAAGCTGATGCTGCTGTTTTTCGGTAGAGAATGTTCCTCCTAGCTGAATACCTTTTCCCCAATATATACCTTTCTTTCCTTCCTCCTCACGTTTTTCAAAGGAAGAACCCGCATAGGTATGGGCAAAGATGCTATGGCTATCGGCCTTTTTTGTCACTATATTAATTGCCCCAGTCAGTCCGTTAATTCCGAATATCCGAGAGGCTGGTCCACGAAGGATCTCAATACGTTCGATAGCTTCCAATGGAACCGGAATATTCAACATATGGTGACCAGTTTGTGGATCAGAGAACTTGATTCCGTTGACCAATAAAATGGTCTGATCAAAACTACCACCATCGATCCCTACATCCGCCTGGGTACCGAATGGCCCACGCTGCCTGATATCCACTCCGGCAGCATAGCGAAGGACTTCGTTAATACTGGTGCTGGGTAAGGATTGTATCTCTTTCTGACTGATGATCTGTATGTTCCGGCTTGATTGACTGACCGGGATCTGAAGTCTATTCCCTTGAATATGAACTTCCTGTAGTTGGGTGCTATCCGTTTGGGATTGCTGCGCTAATAATAGGGTTGGTACTGAACTTAAGATTAGTAATAGCTTGGAGGCGTATTTCATATAAAATAAATTTGCCAAAGGTATCGAAATATTTTTAATTGAAGCTTTCTGTTTTGTCTTTCTTCGTTTTAACAGGTAGGTCAGGTTGGCCGGCATCAATCCATGCGCTCCACCATAAGGAGCCTACTGCATGGATGGATTTTTGCATCCTACGTTCCACCATACCTTCCAATAATTCATGGTATAGTTCGAGATAGGCTTTAGAATAGGTATGAATAATACTGTTCCCCCTTGCTTGAAAGGATTTGTGATGAAGCGTGTGGAGGCTATCGGCAGTAGCTTTTTCCAATAGCAACACAGAATCCAAACGTGCATGACTTTCCTTTATGGTTTGCCATGCAAAGGTAGGGACATGTTCTATATAACTTGCTGGACCTACCATAAGGTTATAATGTTCAAAAAAACGCTCTGGAATCCGAGATTCCCAAAGGGCATGAATACCTAATTGATTACTGAACTGTCCATTATAATTGCTGCTGGTATGCAATGGAACATGTGCATCGGCGATGTAATGACCCAGATCTGCAGCATGTTTAATGATGCTTTTGGTATTTTTTTCTTGAAAAGCATAGACGAGGTTCTGATAGGAGATTTCGATTTGCCAAGGGATCATCCCATGCTGGAGGAAATTAAAACGATCTTGTCTAACCTTTAATTTATACCAGGGAACCATCAAGGTGTCCAAGGTTTGGTTTAATGAATTCTCATTATAGTCTAAAGAATCCTCATTCATGTATAAAGAATCATCCTTAGGCTGCCATCGATCCAAGTCAATAAAATGTTTCTTGCCTTCGGCTGTATCGATATACACCCTTTTGTCCGCATTAATGGCGGAGGATGTTATGCGATATATATGGCTTTTCAAAAAGGAATTTAGCGGATGGGGAAGGGTATACACTGCATTTTCATTAATTAATCTATGCGCAAAAAATCCCCACATTGGTTTATCGGAAAATAAGTATAAAATAAAAAGGCTAATGAAAAGGGGTTTCATGTTGAATAACAAATGTTTAGGTTAAATTAAAGAAATAATTCATTGAATGTTAATATTTAAACGTTTACTTATTCATTGAATATTGTTAATTTGGGGTTCCAAAATATTTCGATGAAGATATTATATGCTGTTCAAGGAACTGGAAATGGGCACTTATGCCGAGCGATAGATATTATTCCATCCCTTCGAAAACATGCTGAAGTAGATGTACTGGTCAGCGGGATTCAAGCCGATATTATTCTGCCATTTGAAGTTAAATACCGGTATCATGGATTGAGTTTCATATTTGGTAAAAGCGGCGGGGTAGACCTATGGCGTACGTTTATGAGTTCTACTGTTCGGAAGTTTGTTAAGGAGGTCAATTCAGTGCCTGTGGATCAATACGATCTCGTGATCAATGACTTTGAGCCGATTTCTGCTTGGGCATGTTATTTTAAGGAGAAGCCATGTATTGGTTTAAGTCATCAGATTGGTGCTTTTGATCCGGCGAGTCCTAAACCAGAAGAAACGGATATGCTGGGGAAATTCATCATGAAGAATTATGCACCCTCTACCCATTCTTATGGTTTCCATTTCAAAAGTTATGCGCCGCATATTTTTACACCCGTTATTCGGAATTCTGTACGCGAATTGGACGCAGTAGACAATGGACATTATACGGTGTATTTACCATCTTACGATGATGCCCATCTGTTGAAGCATCTGTCCCGTTTTCCAGATGTGAAATGGGAAGTCTATTCCAAGCATAACAAAAAGCCCTTTCAATTAAAGAATGTGACCATCAATCCCATCAATAGTGATGCTTTTGTGAAGTCGATGGCAAGTGCATCGGGGATTTTATGTGGTGCAGGATTTGAAACTCCAGCAGAAGCATTGTATCTTCAGAAAAAATTATTGGTGATTCCGATGAAGAACCAATACGAGCAACATTTGAATGCGGCTTCATTAGAGGAAATAGGTGTTCCGGTAATTAAAAGTTTGAAAAAGAAATCGGAACTGGAAATTGAATCCTGGTTGAATGCCAAATCAAAGGTTATGGTGGATTATCCGGACTGTACCGATGCCATCGTTGAAAAGATATTAAACAATCATAAATCTTAATTTATACAATCGTAAATCATAATTTACACAATCATACCTAATGAAAACATTTTTAATCAGTATATTTTTATTGGCGGGGATCAGTCTATCCCAAGCGCAAACCTTAAAAACGGCCAACGATTCCTTAGCCTATGCCTTAGGGCAGGATTTGGCGGGGTATCTCAAGAGGATGGATCTTCCAGTTAATTCGNNTGGATGGCAAGAAAATGCTTTTCGATGATACCAAAAAAGAAGAGGTCATCCAGAGAGGTATGCAACGTGTTTCTGAAGAAAAACAGGCAAAACTAAAAAAAGCCGGCACTGATTTTTTGTTGCAGAATAAGAAAGTGGCTGGGGTTAAAGAAACTGCAGATGGTATACAATATCAAGTAATCACCGAAGGAAAGGGACTACAGCCAACATTAACCGATACGGTTGTGATTCATTATAAAGGATCATTAATTGATGGGACATCCTTTGATAGTTCCTACGATAGGGGCGAGCCGATCACGATCCAATTGGAGGATATGATTGAGGGCTGGAAAAAAGGCGTTCCATTGATGAAAGCCGGATCGAAGTATAAGTTTTTTATCCCTTATCAATTTGGGTATGGTGAAAGAGCTTCTGGTCCGATTCCTGCCTTTAGTACCTTAATTTTTGAAGTAGAATTGTTGGAAGTGAGAAAGGAGCCATTGAATGAAGTTAAACAAGCTTTATAAGGGAGATCTTCGGATTTCCGAAATCGGATTGGGCGCGATGTCCTTTATGCAAGGACATGAATCGACCAATGAACGTATTCTAGAACTTGCCTCGGACTACGGGATTAATTATTTGGATACTTCGGACCTTTATGATAAAGGGAAGAATGAGGAGTTGATCGGAAGGTTATTGCAGGGAAAACGTCAGGATTGGGTTTTGGCGTCAAAGGTTGGTAACAAATGGCGTTCGGATGGTTCCGGTTGGGATTGGGTTCCTTCCAAGAAATATATTCTTTCTGCGGTTGAGGAAAGCCTTGGTCGCTTGAAAACGGATTACCTCGATCTTTATCAACTGCATGGAGGAACCTTGGATGATCCATTTGATGAGATTGTAGAGGCTTTTGAGCTGTTGAAGGAGCAAGGTAAAATAAAGGAGTATGGAATCTCTTCGATTCGGCCAAACGTCTTTCTGAAATATGCGGAGAAGAGTCAGATTGTTTCCAATATGATGCAATACAGTCTGTTGGATAGGAGGCCGGAGGAGTATTTCTCGAAGCTGAAGGAAGCAGGGATTGCTGTTTTTGCTAGAGGGACGGTTGCTCAGGGTTTGATGTTGAACAAACCTGCGCAGAAATACCTCAGTATTCCGGTGCATCAGGTGTTGAAGATTCAAAAGGCGGTTGAGGAAACGGCCAAGGAATTGAATGTATCGGCTATGGCGCTAGCGTTGAAATATCCACTTTTACATGAACCGGTTCTTTGTTCAGTGGTGGGTATCCGTACAAAAGCCCAAGCTCAGGAGCTGGGAAAAGCCATTGATGAAATGGAGAGGTTAAATCTATCGGATTATGAGCAGATTATGGCCTTGCTTCCGGAAATTAAATATGCTGAGCATAGAAAATAAAATATGCAGAGCATAGATGATAGGGGAAGATCTGCTAATCTTTTAAACCTGTTTTCGGTTCACTAAAAACCTGTTAACTAAAATATTTTTTAAGGATATACTGAAGATCTTCAGGGGTATCAATAGATTCATTTAAATGGCTAGAAATAGCCGTTTTTATTTTGTACCCATTTTCGATCCATCTCAGTTGTTCTAAGGATTCTGCTGATTCTAGCGAAGAAAGGGGTAATGCTGTTAAATCTTGTAGGATATCGCTACGATAGCCGTAGATGCCGATATGATTGTAATAATCCATTTGGTTCAACCAATCTTTCATTTCCTTGCCACGGAAATAGGGAATGGGCTGACGGGAAAAATAAATAGCTTCCTGTTGCTTGTTGATGACTACTTTTGGTTTATTGACGTTTTGTAGGTCTTCAAGCTGTTCGATTTTTCTTATTAAGGTGGCAATCTGGGTGTTTTCCTGTTGGAAACAAGATACAAGAAGATCGATCTGGTTGGGGTCTATGAAAGGTTCATCGCCTTGGATGTTGATGGCAACATCGAATCCAGCTGTTTTTTTAATGATTTCAGCGCATCGATCAGTTCCGGATTGATGGGTATTGCTGGTCATCATGACATTTCCAGCAAAGCTTTGAACGTGGTCGAAGATGCGTTGGTCGTCGGTGGCGACGATGACTTCGTTTAAGGAGGAGGCGTTTTTAGCTTGGTTGTAGACACGTTGGATCATGGTCATTCCGGCGATGTCTATTAAAGGCTTGCCAGGGAAGCGGGTTGATTCGTAACGTGCTGGGATGATTCCTATTACTTTCATGGTTTTTTTGTTTTTAGGTACTTGAGAGGAGCTTTACGTCATTGCGAGGAACGAAGCAATCTTGTCGTCATTGCGAGGAACGACGCAATCTTTCTTTCCATTTGTCATGCTGAGCGAAGTCGAAGCATCTACATGTGGTACCCGTTCAGATCCTTCGACGCTGCTCAGGATGACAAAGACGCTGCTCAGGATGACACTACAAGAAAGATTGCTTCGTCCTGCCTCCTCGCAATGACGGGTGTTCGCTATGAAGTGTTCCCGCAATGACGTGGCCCTTAAAACAAGCCAAATAACTCCGTTTCAATCTTCTGAATAATAATTCCTAAATCCTCCGAATTATTCGCGAAATCCAAATTATCCTTATCCAAGATCAACAATTTTCCATCCTTATAATTCCCGATCCATTTTTCATACTTTTCATTCAATTTTGAAAGGTAATCCAAGCGAATCCCCGACTCATAATCTCTACCACGTTTCTGAATATTATTCACCAAAGTAGGCACCGAAGCCTTCAAATAAATCAATAAATCAGGTGGTTTGATATAATGGATGATACTTTGAAAAATATCGCTATAATTCTCAAAATCCCGTTCACTCATCAATCCCATATCGTACAAGTTCTCTGCAAAGATGTAAGCATCTTCATAGATCGTACGGTCCTGGATCATATTGATCCCGCGATTCTGCAGATCAACAATATGACGGAAACGACTGTTCAGAAAAAATATCTGTAGGTTGAAGGCCCAGCGTTTCATGTCGCTGTAGAAATCCTCCAGATATGGGTTGTTATCTACGGCTTCAAACTGGGGTTCAAAGTTGAGGTGTTTGGCAAGACGTTCAGTTAATGTCGTCTTTCCGGCACCAATATTTCCAACAATGGCTATATGCATATCTGATTAATATAGTTTTTTAAGACCAATGATTTCTCTTACCTCTTTCAATGTTTTTTGTGCACTAGCCTGTGCCTTATCTGCACCCAGTTTAAGCACTTTCGCAATATAGGCATCATCCTTATCGATTTCCTCGATACGTGTTCTTACCTCATTGGTTGCCAATACCATATCCTCTGCCAATTGCTTCTTGAAATCACCATATCGGATTTCGCAATTGTTGTATAGATTATCAAAATGGGCCAAGGTATCCGGTGTAGACACCACTTTCATTAAATCAAATAGATTCTGAACCGCTTCTGGTTTTTCCTGGTTCAAACCGGTAGGTCCAGCATCCGTCACTGCACGCATGATCTTTTTACGTATCGTCTCTGCAGGATCGGAAAGGTAGATACAATCGGCATCACCATTTGATTTTCCCATTTTTCCCTGACCACTCAATCCAGGGATCTTGATCAGTTTGTCGGAATAGGTAAAGGCGAAGGACTCTTGGAAATAATCCACATTATACAAACGGTTGAAACGGTTACCGAAAGTACGTGTCATCTCCAGATGCTGTTCTTGATCTTTACCAACCGGTACTTTGGTCGCATGGTGGATCAAAATATCACAAGCCATCAATACGGGATAAGTCAATAGACCTGCATTGACATTATTTGGGTTGGCTCTTACCTTGTCCTTGAATGCGGTAGAACGCTCCAATTCGCCCAAGTAGGCGTTCATGTTCATGTATAGATATAATTCAGCTACCTCAGGCACATCAGATTGTACATAGATGGTGGATTTCTCAGGATCCAATCCGGCAGCTAAATATTCAACAACCACTTGGCGCACAGTACTGGTTAGGTCTTGCGGCGTAGGGTGGGTAGTTAACGAGTGAAGGTCGGCTATAAAAAAGAAGCAATTGTATTCGTTCTGCATTTTAACGAAATTGCGCAATGCTCCATAATAGTTTCCTAGGTGTAATTTTCCGGTACTTCTAATACCACTAACAACGGTTTCCATATGTTGCAAAGATATGCAAATATTGGAAATAAATTACCCTAATATAACTGTGGATGCTCCAATAGGTCGGTCACATAGCCAAGCACTTCTGCTTCGTTGTTCCCATCTTCCAACATGGAGAAAGTGAGGTATGCTGCGTAGATTTCTGATGAGAAGAGCACATGTTTGTCGGAAACAATTGCATCGACCACGCCCTCGCGGACTTCAATGCCCAAATGCTCAATTTCATTGTGTAAATTAACAGCTATACTATCGTGGTCTTCTCCCGAAGCAAAGCCAACAATGATATGCAATATCAATTTGTCGAATAATTCCGGAGCCATATCCTTGAACTTATTGGCATAGAGTTCAGCGTCAAAACGACTTTTTGCACTACAGACAATCTTGTCCCAAATAAGGTATTCAGTTTTAGTTTGCATAGTAGAAAGTTTATAATTGTTATATGTAAATATAACGTTAATTCTTTAAAATCCTATATATAATCGGGCATAATTCAGGCCATTAGGCAAACTTTTAAGGCTTTTTGGGGGTTATTAAGAAAAGTGTATATTTAAATTATCGATCATGGAAAATTCGAAAAACAACAAAAAGAAACTGGAAGAAAACCTAGAAAACGAAGCGGAGAACCTAGACCTAGGGCTGGAGAACCTGGATGAGGAAACTGAAGAAATCGATGAACAAGGTCCTGCAGATCCACAGGATCTGGCTTATAATGAAGAAGAAGATAGTTTTGAATTGGATGTGAATGATGAAGATCCAGATTGGGATCATCCAATGGATTACGATACGATCAGTGAAGGAGCTCAGGATGATGATTCTACCTTTGATAATTCGAACCCTTATGTTGGAGAGGAGTATGCCGATCGAGAAGAATTGCAGCAGGAGGAGCTGGAAGACAATAATATGCGGATCACGGATGATCGTGCCATTCGCGTTTCTAAGGAAGATGAGGCCCTATCCCGGAATCCGGAAGATTATAGGGATGACCTTGATGAAGAAGGTTATCCGAAGAATGATGAAAAATAAAATGTATACATGTTAATAGATCTTAGTGGAAAAAAGGCCTTAGTAGGAGGCGGTTCGGACGGTATTGGAAAAGGAATTGCATTGCAATTAGCCGCGGCAGGAGCAGAGGTGTTCGTGATGGCGCGGAATGAGGAGAAGCTCCAAGCTGTAGTCGCGGAATTGGATGACTCCAAAGGACAAAAGCATGGCTATGTGCTTACGGATTTTAATGATTTAGAAAAACATAAAGCCGTGTTGAAAGATTTTTTTGGAAAACATCCTATCGATATCCTATTGAACAATACCAATGGTCCTCAACCAGGCAATGTTCTGTCTAAAAAGGAAACGGATTATCAGGTTGCTTTTGACCTCCTGTTCCAGAATGCGGTAATCGCCAGTGAGCTGGCCTTGCCCCATATGAGAGAGCAGGGATTTGGCCGGATCATCAATGTTTCTTCGCTAACCGTTAAAGAGCCACAGGACAACCTTGTCCTTTCCAACAGCATGCGGATTGCCTTGGTCAGTTGGAGCAAATCGCTTTCTGCTGCCGTAGCCAAGGATGGTATTACCGTTAATTCCATTATGACGGGCTATTTCGATACCGAGCGCCTTCACAGCCTGATGGAAGGACACGCCAAACAACAGGGAATTCCATTAGAAGATGTCAAGCAGCAGCGATTGGAAAGCATACCATCAAAAAGATTGGGTTTACCTGCCGAGTATGGCTTTTTAGTCACCTTCTTGGCATCAGATTATGCCTCATATCTCAATGGGGCCAGCATCCCCTTGGATGGCGGCCTTTCGAAAGTGGTTTTTTAAAGGATTTTTTAAGATATATTTTAATTGGAAGCTATTCAGCTTCCAATTGTTCTTTATATAATCTTTTGTTCTCTTCCATTTCTTCCGGCATTTCCGGGTATTGGATATCCTTGTACTGCGAAAGTACATCGTAAATGATCTGCGCAACGAGATAGCGGCTTACGGGTTTGCTGTCGGATGGGATCACATACCATGGCGCATGTTTTTTACTGGTGTTTTTGATCGCGTCTTCATAGCATACTTGGTATTTATCCCATAAAGCTCTTTCTTCCAAGTCGCCAGGGGAGAATTTCCAGTTCTTTTCCTCTTCCTCCAAACGGCTCAATAGCCTGTTCTTCTGCTCCTCCTTACCTAGGTTCAAGAAGAACTTAAAGATGATCATCCCGTTTTCTGCCAATCTTTTCTCAAAATTGTTGATCTGCTCGAAACGCATGTCCCAAAAATTCTTTGGCAATTTCTTTGGGTCTGTGATCCCTGGTATGCGTTCGTTCAATAGATACTCAGGATGGACCCGGGTAACCAATACATTCTCATAATGTGTTCGGTTAAAAACAGTAAACTTACCTTTCTGCGGTAGTTTTATTTCATGGCGCCAAAGGTAATCATGCTGCAATTCCTCATCATTAGGCGTTTTGAAACTCTCTACCACAACTCCACGCACATTCATCGCCTTGAACACCTCCCTGATCAATGAGTCTTTTCCAGCTGTATCCATTCCCTGAAGGCAGATCAAGACGCTGTATCGGTCGTCGGCATACATCTTGTCCTGTAGGGCTGCTATTTTTTTGCGTAGATCCTTTAACTTTTCTTTTGCTTCATCCGAACTGATGTCCTCCTGGAATGTAGTGGGATGATTGGAAAGCTTAAAATCCTTATCAGCTGTTAGTTTCTTTGCATAATTCGCCATATTGCTTTTTTATCTGATTATAACGTTATTTGATTATATTCTTAATTATAATTAATTTTGATTATAAATCCTAATATAACTATATTTGGTTATAAATTGATTTATAATCGTATTCGGTTATATTTCTGATGAAAATAATTCTAAAGAAATTATAAAGGAAATTTAGGAAATAAAACAGTAAATTCAATCATTATGAACCAACGAATCATCATAACAGGAGATGTAGTGCATTCAAGATCCCAGGAAATCGGATTGTGGATGCCTGAATTAGAACAAAGTCTGCGACTTCATACGCAGCGTTTTGATGTGTTTCGTGGCGATAGTTTCCAAGCAGAGGTGACAGCAGATCAATTGTTTACCGCTATTTTTCACTTGAAAGCTACGTTAAGAAGCTTTGAAAATATGGATGTACGCTTAGGGATAGGAATAGGAGAGATCAGCTATGTGGATGCGGACATTAAAAAAGCTTCTGGCACGGCATTCGTATATTCGGGCGAAGCATTTGATAATTTGGGAAAGGAAAGTATCCTGTTCAAATCCGAAAATGAAGAGTTGGATGCCTTGTTGAACCTGACAACCAGCTTGGCCTGTCTGATTGCTGAGCAATGGACGGTGAATATGGCGGAGTCGGTCAAAGCGTCTTTGGAAAACCCTGAAGCTTCCCAACAGGAATTATTGGAAATAATAGGCCGAAAACATCAGAGCCAATTGAGTTTAGAGCTCAGAAAGGCGAATTATTCGAAAATTCAACAGGTCATACGATATTGTACACAAGAATTAAGAAAACATGCTTAGTTTATTATTGATGCTTCTGGCCCATATTCTTGGGGATTTTGTATTGCAGCCCCGATCGTGGGTGGAAAAAAGAAGTACAAAGATTCAATACTTATTTTATCATATCGCTGTTCATGCAGGCTTATTATTGTTGTTTTTCTCTTGGGATTTGGCGGGCAATTGGCAGAACATCCTCTTTTTGACAGCAGCCCATTTGGCCATTGATAGTGCTAAGATCGGGTTTGAGATCAAATTCCCTAAGCAGGGGGTCTTGGCCTTTATCATCGATCAGCTACTGCATGTGGCCAGTATCCTTGTCGTGTTTTTCTTCAATAATCCTGATAAATGGAATGCGCTCATTGGACAACTGGATCCATATACCATCCTTTTATACCTCATAGCCATTATCTTGCAGCTGTTTGTGGTGCCGATCATTATTCGGGTATACATCAGTAAATGGAACCAGGAAGTAGAGTTCAACAATAAACGAAAGGAAACCTTATTTGAGGCCGGAAAATTGATCGGGGTTTTGGAAAGGGTCATGATCTTATGTTTCGTACTGTTGGATTTCATGGAAGGCATCGGCTTCCTTTTGGCTGCCAAATCCATATTCCGGTTTGGCGATCTCAGCAATGCAAAAGATACCAAATTCACCGAATACGTACTGATCGGAACACTGTTGAGTTTTGTGTTAGGAACCTTGATTGCCTTGGGACTAAAACAAGCACTGATTTTAATGTAAGAACTGAAGATAAACCTTATAAACCTATATAAAATGAACATTTTTAAAAACTATATCTTATTGATTTCCATGGTTTTTGCTATGGTCGTATCAAGCTATGCCCAAAGTCCTACTTTTGAACAAGATCTGCAAAATATCATGCAAAAGCATGAAGCAGTTGGTCTCGCTATAGTAGTTGTCAAGAATGGAAAACCCATGTTTGAAAAGGCCTATGGCTACAAAGACTTGGAGAAGAAAACCGCATTGAGTACACAAGACCTCTTTCGGATTGCTTCGATTTCCAAATCCTTCAGCTCAACCGCTATTATGCAATTGGTGGAGCAGGGAAAAATCAGCCTTGATGATGATTTCAGTGAACTGGTCGGATTCAAAGTGCGGAATCCTAAATTCCCGAATACCAAAATAACGTTAGAAATGGTGCTATCGCATCGTTCCAGCCTGAACGATAGCAATGGCTATTTCACTTTTGATGTGCTTGATTCTACGAAAAACCCCAATTGGGCCAAATCCTACAATAATTACGAGCCAGGTACCGGCTATGAATATTGTAACCTTAATTTTAATATGGTAGGAGCCGTTTTGGAAAGGATCAGCAACATCCGCTTTGATAATTACATCAAACAGCAAGTATTAGCTCCCTTGAAATTACAGGCAGGATACTGTGTGGATTCTTTAGACCAAAGCAGGTTTGCTAAGCTATATGAGAAATCCAGTGGGGTTTTTAAAGAGCAGCCATCCGCCTACAATCCGCGATCCGAAGAAATCAGGAATTATACAATGGGCGTGAGCACACCTGTATTTTCCCCTACAGGCGGTCTAAAGATCTCCGCAAAAGACCTATCTACCTATATGATGATGCACATGAACTATGGAAAGCTGGGAAAAGTAAGGATCCTCAAGGCGAAAAGTTCGAAAAGGATGCAGAAAGGTTTATCTGCTAAAGAGCATTATGGATTGGCCTTATTGGAAACCAACGACCTTATTGCAGGTGAACATTTAATAGGGCATACCGGCTCTGCCTATGGACTTTACAGCAATATGTTCTTTGAACCCAAGAAGAAATTTGGCTTTATCGTCATTACCAATGGCTGTGTGCCGAATTTGGTGGATGATGGTCAGACCCTCAGATTTTCCAAGGAAGTTATCAATCTATTGTACAAGAACTATATTAAAAGATAAAAAATTGACTATTTTTGTCAAGATTATTCAATGAAATTTAATTAAGGATGATTATACAACCAAGAACTAGAGGTTTTATTTGTTTAACTGCACATCCAGATGGAGCAGCACAACATATCAAAAACCAAATCGAATACGTGAAATCAAAAGGAAAGATTGCTGACGGCCCTAAAAAGGTATTGGTAATCGGTGCTTCTACCGGTTTTGGTATTGCTTCTCGTATTTCTGCTGCATTCGGATCTGATGCAGCTACTATTGGCGTGTTTTTTGAAAAACCAGCTACCGAAGGAAAATTAGGTACTGCAGGTTGGTACAATACCGCTGCTTTTGAAAAAGAAGCCCTAGCGGCAGGCCTTTATGCCAAAAGTATCAATGGCGATGCTTTCTCTGATGAAATCAAGCAACAGACCATTGAATTGATCAAGAAAGATCTTGGACAAGTGGATCTAGTGGTCTATTCATTAGCTTCACCTCGTCGTACGCATCCGAAAACAGGTGTGCAATATGCATCTGTATTAAAACCTATTGAAAAACCATTTACCGATAAAACGGTTGATTTCCATACTGGCGTTGTTTCCGATATTACCATCAATCCGGTAGAGCAGGAGGACGACATCAATAATACCGTAGCGGTAATGGGCGGTGAGGACTGGAAATTCTGGATAGAAGATCTGAAAGCTGCAGGAGTATTGGCAGAAGGTGTAAAAACCGTTGCTTATTCTTACATCGGCCCAGAATTGACCTATCCGATCTATAGAAACGGAACGATCGGTCGTGCCAAGGATAATTTAGAGGCTACTGTTCCAGCGATCAATGCCTTATTAGCAGATATCCATGGCGTTTCTTATGTTTCAGTTAACAAAGCCTTGGTTACCCAATCAAGTTCAGCCATTCCTGTGGTTCCATTGTACATTTCTTTATTGTACAAAGTAATGAAGGAAAAGGGAATACACGAAGGTACGATTGAGCAGATGCAGCGTTTGTTTGCGGAAAGGTTATACAACAATTCGGATCTGCAGTTGGATGAAAAAGGAAGAATCCGTGTGGATGACCTGGAAATGCGCGAAGACGTACAACAGGAAGTTGCTGAATTGTGGAAAAAAGCTACTACTGAAAATTTAGAAGAGATTTCTGATATTCAGGGCTATAGAAATGATTTCTTCCAGCTGTTCGGTTTCAATTTTGATGAGATCGATTATGAAAAAGATACAAACGAAGTAGTTCCAGTACCTAGTATTGGCTAAATTATCCGTATCCATACGGACTGATAAAAAAAGGCTTTCTAACTAATGGAAAGCCTTTTTTTGTAGGGTAAATTATTGGCCATCCACTATTTTTATTTATTGATTATCAATGTGTTTTTTTTGAGAAACATTAAAATTTCAAGGATATTATTATCTTTTTTTTTAATTTTAACCAATTGTTTTGACCCGGGGAGAATTGAAGTCAAAACAAAATCCATAACTAACTATTAATTAATGAATAATCAGGAGATTGTAGAAGATGATCAATTGTACCTTAGCGAGGGTATTCAAGAACATGGTTTTCTATTGATTATAAACCATGACTATTCTTTGGTTGCCTTGAGCGAGAATTGTGCTGATTGGTTGACCTACGCAGTGAACCACTATATCGGGTCTGATATCTGGGAATTTATTGCCAGCTATTTCCCAAATTACCAAGAGAATTTAAAGAAAGGGATTGATGAGGTCTTCGAAGATTCGGACGAGCGCGTTTGGATGGAAGTCGAGGTAGGACCTTTCGATTGCTATCTAAATGTTTATGGTACAAGTAAATACATCTATCTGGAGTTTGAAAAAAAGGCTATCGACCAAAATGTTTTCTTTCCGAAGATAGAGGTATTTAACAACCTGTTAGTAAAAAACAAGGACCGTATTTGGGAGGTAACTTCAGCGTATATTTCGAAAATAAGTGGATTCGATCGAATTCGGGTTTTTGCCTATGATAAGGACAATAATGGACTTATTATAGCTGAAAATATTGAGCATCCTGACTTAGAAGGGATTCTTGGCTGTTACTATCCTTACACCGATGTATTTCGGTTGGCAAGGAACATTCATGTAGTCAATTATAGTCGATATACCGCACAGATCAATGGACCTACCATAAAGATCATCTCCAACGGAGTAGATCATCCTAATCTTTCCCAAACCGGTATCCGTATGGTCTCGCCCATACATGCCGCCTATATGCTGAAGGATGGGGTGAATTCGAACCTCAGTGTATCCATTATTGTAGATGGCGAGTTATGGGGATATGTTTTCTGCCAAAGTAAGGAGGCTAAAAAAGTAAACCTGCTAAAAAGAGAAGCCTTGGTATATTTTATACAGATGGCTGTAAATCAGTATGTAGAGAACCAGAACCTCAAAGACCGAAGGTTTTACGAGGAAATACGTGATTTTGAACTCCTGCTAAAAGAGAAATTATTAGTTCAGAATGATTTATGTAAAGTACTCAACGATTTAGGTGATCGTTTATGTTATTTTGCGAAGGCGGATGCCATGGCCATCCTGAGCAAGGATGAATTGCATACCTATAATATCTCCATTGGGAAGCGTAAAGTAGATGCCATCGTCGATCAGATTCGGAAGGTTGCAGAAGGAAGTTATTTTACGGATGAAGAATTTGTATTTAAATACGGCAAGAAATTAGGCTTGGAAATCGAGCGATTTGCAGGTATTTCGGCGATCTGTGTGGATGAAAAGGAATCTTTAGCTTTTTTGTTCTTCCGAAAGGAAAAAATCCAAAAAAGGAAATGGGTGGAAAAACCGGAAGAGCTCATCGCAGCAGGGAAACCTAATGTGCAATTTGTGCATGAAGATCATCCGTATTTGGATGTTTGGCATCAAACCACCAATCATGCCTCCGAGAAATGGACGGAAATGGAGTTTTTCTTTTTCAAAAGGTTGCGTGAAATTGTATTGGTGAGTTTCCGGATGTTGGCCGAGGAGATCCAAAAACTGAACTTAGAAGTACTCAATTTGAATACGGCATTGGATGATTATGCCAATACGGTAAGTCATGATCTGAAGAATCCATTATCAGCCATAAACCTCTCGGTTCAGATGATGATGCAAAAGCCAGACATGTCAGACGAATTGAGAATGAAAATGCTCAAGAATACCAAAGAGGCTGTCAACATCATCAATGAAATGTTGCGTACCATTCATGAATTTTCGAAGATTAAAGGCTATGATTATAAAATGGAATCTGTACATACCCAAGATTTCGCCCCGCAGATTGTTGATTTCAGTAAGTTAAGATATGCTGCCGATCATGCAATCGTTGAATTTGGACATCTTTTTCCGTTACATGGTGAGAAAACCATTATCTATCAATTGTTCCAAAACCTGATTGGAAATGCCGTGAAATACAGCGCAAAAACTCCACTACCTAAAATAAAGATTTATTCCGAACTGGATAATGAATTCGTTCGCTACCATATTATTGATAATGGAATTGGGATGGCAAAGGAAGAACTCAGCAATGTCTTTGATAATTTTAAAAGACTTTCCAATGCAACAGAATTTGAAGGTACAGGCCTTGGGCTTTCCATCGTAAAAAGAATTGCCGAACGCTTGCAAGTTAAAGTCCAAGTAGATAGCGAAATAGGATTAGGGACTGCTATTCAACTTACTTTTCCGAACGACAACTAAATAATTCCGAAATTAGAAGCCTTAAATAAAGGGAAAGCTCGTTTAAAAAAATTATATTTGCGAATTAATTTGAAGGCATAATAACCTATATGAAGCAAATACGCAATTTTTGTATCATCGCGCACATTGACCACGGTAAAAGTACATTGGCCGATAGATTGTTAGAGTTTACCAATACCATTAGCCAACGGGAAGCACAGGCTCAATTGTTGGATAATATGGATCTGGAGAGGGAAAGAGGGATTACGATCAAGAGCCATGCCATCCAAATGGAATACCAAAAAGATGGACAACAGTACATTCTAAACCTGATCGATACGCCTGGACACGTTGACTTTTCCTATGAGGTATCTCGTTCCATTGCGGCCTGCGAAGGTGCATTACTAATCGTTGATGCTTCACAAGGTATTCAGGCACAAACCATTTCCAATCTATACCTAGCACTGGAACATGACCTAGAAATCATTCCTATCTTAAATAAAATGGATCTTCCTGGCGCTATGCCGGAGGAAGTGAAAGACCAGATCGTGGATCTTATTGGTGGTAAAAGAGAAGATATTATCCCTGCATCCGGAAAAACCGGATTGGGTATCCCTGATATCTTAAATGCTATCGTTGAGCGTATCCCTGCACCTGTCGGTGATCCAGATGGCCCGCTACAAGCCTTGATCTTTGACTCGGTATTCAACTCCTTCCGTGGTATCATGGCCTACTTCAAGGTAGAGAATGGAGAGATCCGTAAAGGCGACCGTGTAAAGTTCGTGGCAACTGGCAAAGAATATTATGCAGATGAAGTGGGTACCTTGAAACTGAACCAGGTTCCTAAAGAGGTTATTAAAACCGGAGACGTAGGTTATATTATTTCAGGAATCAAAGAAGCTCGCGAGGTAAAAGTAGGAGATACCATTACCCATAAAGATCGTCCATGTGCATCTGCCATTCAAGGTTTCGAAGAAGTAAAACCGATGGTATTTGCGGGTATATATCCCGTAGATACAGAGGATTACGAAGAGCTACGTGAATCCATGCATCGCCTGCAACTGAATGATGCCTCCTTGGTTTTCGAACCGGAATCATCAGCAGCCTTGGGGTTTGGATTCCGTTGTGGATTCTTGGGAATGCTCCATATGGAGATCATCCAAGAGCGTTTGGAACGCGAGTTTGATATGACCGTGATCACTACGGTGCCCAACGTATCCTACAAAGCTTTCTTGACCAAGGATAAGGAAGAAGTGGTGGTTCATAACCCATCAGATCTTCCTGACCCAAGTAAATTGGATAGTATTGAAGAACCCTATATCAAAGCGAATATCATTACTAAAGCAGAATTTGTAGGTCCTGTAATGTCGCTTTGTATCCAAAAACGTGGTACCATCATCAACCAATCCTACTTGACTTCAGATCGTGTGGAATTGGTGTTTGAAATGCCAATGGGAGAGATTGTATTCGATTTTTACGATAAATTGAAAACGATCTCTAAAGGCTATGCTTCATTCGATTACCATCAGATCGGTTACAGAACCTCTGATTTGGTGAAATTAGATATTCGTTTGAATGATGAGCCTGTAGATGCGCTATCCTCCTTGATCCACCGTAGCAATGCCTACGACTTCGGTAAGAAGATCTGTGAGAAATTGAAGGAATTATTACCTAGGCAACAATTTGAAATCCGTATTCAGGCATCCATCGGCGCTAAGATCATTGCCCGCGAAACCATTTCTGCCCTGCGTAAGGATGTAACCGCCAAATGTTATGGGGGTGATATTTCCCGTAAGCGTAAATTGTTGGAAAAACAGAAAAAGGGTAAGAAACGTATGCGTCAGGTAGGTAATGTGGAGATCCCTCAGTCTGCATTTATGGCGGTATTAAAACTTGATTAATTAACATCAACCTTTATAGATAACATGAAGTTACTGGACGGAAAAGAAGTTTCTGCAAAACTTAAAGAAGATATCAAAAGAGAAACTGCTGAACTGACGCAAACCTTAGGTCGTAAACCGCATTTGGTGGCAATTCTAGTCGGAAACGATGGGGGTAGTGAAACCTATGTGGCTAGTAAAATGCGTAATTGCGAGCAGGTTGGTTTTGATTCTACCAACCTACATTATGAGGAAAGCATTACCGAGGAAGCGTTATTGGCTAAGATAGCTGAAATCAATCAGGATGATTCCATTGATGGATTGATCGTTCAATTGCCGTTACCTAAGCATATTGATCCAGAGAAAGTTACTGAAGCGATCGATTATAAAAAAGATGTGGATGGATTCCATCCGATCAACTTAGGAAGAATGCAGCGTAATCTGCCATGTTTTATCCCAGCAACCCCTTATGGGATCATGTTAATGTTGGAGCATTACCAGATCAATACTTCAGGTATGAAAGCAGTGGTGGTTGGCCGTAGCAATATCGTTGGATCGCCAATGAGTATCCTATTGGCAAGGAACAGCAATCCTGGGAACTGTACAGTAACATTGACCCACAGTAGGACACAGAATCTTCAAGAAGAAGTTCTTCAAGGCGATATTGTTGTTGCAGCCATTGGTCGCAAGAATTTTGTGACGGCAGAAATGGTGAAGGAAGGCGCTATTGTCATTGATGTGGGAATCAATAGAGAAAACTCAGCTGAAACAAAATCAGGATTCAAATTGTATGGAGATGTTGATTTTGAGGAAGTTTCCAAGAAAGCATCATGGATTACACCAGTTCCGGGAGGAGTGGGTTTAATGACCATTATCGGCTTATTGAAAAACACGTTAGAAGCTGCAAAGGGCACGGTTTATCCAAAAGCATAATTTGGTATAAATTTTGCGTATGCTCCAAGAAAAATGTTAAACAAAAACACACGAACATTTAATTTTACAAACATGAAAAAACTTGGATTATTAGCGGCTGTTGCATGCGCCATCTCTATCTCAGCATGTAATAACAACACGTCAACTGTTGACAAGAACCATGATGGTGATACTACCGCTGGAGAACGTTTAGATCATTCTATCGAAACGGCTGAAGAGCATGCTGCACACATGAAGGCTGATGCGGATAAAGCAGCTGCTGATGCAGAAGCTAATCTAAAAAAAGCACAGGCTGATTTAGATGCTGCTGTAAAAAGTGGTGATAAAAAAGCAGAAGAAGCAGCTAGAAAATCAGTGACCGAGGCAGAACTTGCTTGGGAGAAAACCAAACAAGCGGCTAGAGATGCTGCTAACGCTGTTGAAAGAGGTGTAGATAACGCTATCGATGCAACAAAAGAAGCTGGAAGAAAAACTGGCGATGCTATCGAAAGAGCGGCTGATAAAACTGCTGATAAAGCAAAAGAAATCTCTAACGATGCTGAAAGAAAAGCTAAAAACGTTAAAGAAGCATTAGAAAACTAATTTAATATATAAATTGGTTATTAAGTTTTTAATTGAAACGCCAAATCTGATTTGGCGTTTTTTTTATTTATTTGCATATTGATTTCATGATAGAGAAAGAGGTTTGGATCAAGGAAGCCATCCAAAAAACAGAGAGCAGAATAAATGACATTAGCGCCGCCATGGATACGGCTAATGATAGTTTGGTCAACGATACGAAGAGCAGCATGGGCGACAAGTATGAAACCTCCAGGGAGATGGCCCAGCAAGAACTTAGTCGACTTCAACAACAATGGAAACAGGCGCAACAGGATTTAGATACTTTACAGCATTTACCTTTAGAACCCTTAAAACTGGTAGGATTGGGCAGTCTGGTTGTTACAAATCAGTTCAACTATCTGTTATCCATTTCTATCGGCCCTATGATAATTGATCAGGAAACCGTCATGGTGATTTCTAAAGAATCTCCAATTGGAAAGCTTTTGATAGGAAAAAAAATAGGCGATACCTTGACCTTCAATGGGAAAGAAATCAAGATCATGAATTTATTATAAAACAATAATAATTTCTTAAAACCAATTTGGATATTTTTTGTTTAGATTTAAGTATAATTTACTTACATAAACAATGATTTTTATGAACCTACGAAAAATCTTATCGATGGCGATGGTTTCTGCCGTATTAGTATCAGGAACAGTCGCATGTAAGTCCAAAATTTCTGATGCGGACTTAAAAACCAAAGTAGAGACAGCTATTCAATCCAATCCGAACGTTCAAGTGGATGTTAAGGATGGTGTGGTGACCTTAAATGGTACGGCTTCTTCTGAAGAGGAAAAAACAAGAATGGCCGATGCTGCAAAAACTGCAGATGCCAAAGGCGTAAAATCTGTTGTGAACAATATTGTGGTTAATGCACCACAGATAGAAGTGAACACTAATACAGATGATTTAACTGCCAAAGTTCAGGCGTTTACCAAAGATTTCCCAACGGTAAAAACTACTGTAGCGGATGGAATTATTACGGTAACTGGAGAATTGGAACAAGCTCGTGTACAAGCTTTGAAAATGGGATTAGATGCTTTGAATCCTAAAAAAGTAGACATGAGTGCATTAAAAGTTAAATAAAAAGAGATTATTATGAGCTTATTAAGTAAATATCAAGTATTAGTAGATACTGCAAAAGCATCTGGCATTTCAGATTTGCAGGTGGCAGAACAAGATGGCGTTTTACAGATTCGTGGAACGGCTCCCAATGCAGATGTAAAAAATAAGTTATGGGACGTTTACAATCAGATTGACCCTAATTTCCTTACTGGGGATGTGGTAATGAATGTAGATGTAACGACTTCTGTAACAGGACAACAAGTGAAAGTAATCACGGAAAGCAGTAACTTGAATATCCGTAAAGGACCAGGTACTGATCAGCCAATTGTTGGTAAAGCAGCGAAAGATGAGGTGATTACTTTGATCAGCCGCGCTAATGACCAATGGTGGTTAGTTAGAACGAAAGATGGCGAAGAAGGTTATTGTTATGCCCAATACTTAGAGCCAATCGCTTAAGTTATTAAATAAAAGAATAGGGAGGCCGTATCAATTAGATATGGCCTTTTTACTTGTTGTCCTCCTCTTTAATAGGTTTATAGAAAGCAACTAGTTGTCTATCAGCATTGATGTCCAATACCACAAAAAAAGTTCTCTTGGAGTCTAAATAGTAAGTTCGTTTATTTTTTTCCTTCATTACATGATACCGTTCAGCAAAAAATGTTTGCGCTGTTTTCAATAGCTTATCATCCTGTTCGCCAAAGATGATGCCGCTTAAAAACAATTGATTGCTGCTATTGAACCAGTAATAGAGGTATTGACTTTGTTCGGAAGTGTTAGCATAGTATAAGGCACTAAAATCTTCTTCAACCGGTTTAATCTTCATTAGGATTTTAATGCGATCGATAGACTTTCCAAAGTGTACAAAGGGTTCCCGAATACCTTTAACATAAGGTGTTATGGTCAATTCCTTTTCTACATTTATATCTTTACCTTTTCCGCTAATGATAGTAGAGCCAATATGTTGGCCCTTTAAGTATCCATTTTCATCTATAATGGCCACAAATGGGTCCGAGGAGGACCATTTGATTTTATCTTTGCGATGATCATAATTCAATTTTATCCGCTCATCATACTTCATTTCGCTGGGAAGATTCCCAATATCAACAATGGTTTCTTCCGGATCCATGATTTTCCGACAGTGGCAAAACAGCAGTAGGGAAGGGACAATAAAAATCGCCCACATCCTCCTTTTTCTAAAATATTCCATGATGGAAAATAAGGATTGGATGTTAACTGTTTGATTATTACGTATTAAGATTTGTGAATTAAGTATTAAAGTAAATGTATGAGGCTAATAATTCCAGCCTACAAAGCGTTGTTGAAGACCAGCATTACTGAATTCCCATACCAGAAAGCTGAAACAACCCCCATCCCCAATTTCCTGTTTTACAAAATAATGTCCATCAAATTTTTTAGCCTCGTAGTTTTTGTTAGCATGCAGAATCCCCCAGATATAATTCATAGGAACCTGGATGTTTTTCTTGTTGATCATGGCACGCATGCTCTTTACTTCGGTTTTTGGCAGACCGCAATCGCCTCCAAAATAAAATTGGTCATTAATCTTTTTGGGACTTTGGCTCTGCGGATAATATTCAATTTTCTTATTCGATTTATTGAAAACTTGGGTTTCAACCAGAAACTTAAATTCTTGTGCACTTGCTGTTGGAAGATCTTCCATTATCCTAAATTGGGATTTATGGATATACCCATCTTTTAGATCGATATTTCCGTTCCCCAGATTGTTTCTGTTTTTCTGGTCAACGTATTGGATATGGATCCATTCGAGATTTTTATTCTCATACATCGCCTCTTCATCATACAAAATGACAGTGAATTTATTGAGCTTATCAATTACCTTAGCCTTGCTATTACCCTTGTCCCTAACATTGGCATAGCCGTCCTTACTACTTATAATCGCCAATTGTGCTTGTGCAGTATACATGGTTCCCAAAACCATCAATACAATACTGATTAAATATTTTGCCAACATGTATTTCATATTTTATCCGAAAGTACATATAAACAAATTATTTCCACAAATAACGCCATATACAAAACATTTACATCATCCGTTGTTTTAACCTTTAAAGGTTAGTAAATTTAAAAATGGAACATAAACATCAATTTAATGCAGCTGGTGTTTGCGAAATCTGCAATCAGACCGATAAAATATATAAAAGGGCAGATGCCTCATTAGCGTTATCCTCCAAAAAGAAACAACATAGTCATGATGATAGCCACGACCATAGTCACGATCAAGATGATGGGCATGACCATAGCCACGACATGGAAGGGTCTACCTTCCAACTATTCCTTCCTGCCATTCTAAGTTTAATCTTGTTACTTTCTGCTTTGGCCTTGGACCATCTCATAGCTAACGATTGGTTTAAGGGCTGGATCAGGTTAGCTTGGTATGTATTGGCATATATTCCAGTAGGATTACCTGTATTGAAGGATGCCGTGAAAAGCATAGGAAAGGGAAATTTCTTTTCCGAATTTTTCTTGATGGGAATTGCCACTTTAGGTGCTTTCGCAATTGGTGAATATCCAGAAGGTGTCGCCGTGATGTTGTTCTATGCAGTTGGCGAAGCCTTCCAGACCTTGGCCGTAACCCGCGCAAAAGCGAATATTAAAAGTCTTTTGGATCAAAGGCCCGATGAAGCGACTGTACTACGGGATGGAGCGCCCGTCTTGGTTAAGGCTAAGGAGGTAAAGGTAGGCGATGTCATCCAACTGAAACCTGGGGAGAAATTAGCTTTGGATGCGATCTTGCTGAGCGAACAAGCTTCTTTCAATACCGCAGCGCTTACTGGAGAAAGTAAACCGGATACAAAAGTGAAAGACGAGGCTGTGCTTGCCGGTATGATCAATCTGAAGAGCGTTGCAGAGGTAAAAGTTTCTACGGCTTATGAAGACAGTAAATTGAGCAAAATATTGGACATGGTTCAACATGCGAGTTCGCAGAAGGCTCCAACAGAATTGTTTATTTCCAAATTTGCTAAGATCTACACGCCAATTGTCGTTTTCTTGGCGATTGGTATTGCTTTTTTGCCGGCTATTTTTGTTTCCGATTATGTTTTTAAAGACTGGCTGTATAGAGCGTTGATCTTTTTGGTGGTCTCTTGTCCATGTGCACTGGTCATTTCCATACCCTTGGGTTATTTTGGAGGGATCGGCGCGGCCAGCCGAAACGGAATATTGGTNNCTTCTTGGATAGTCTGGCGGCTGTAGAAGAAGTGGTTATGGATAAAACAGGGACCATGACAGAAGGCGTTTTTGAAGTGCAAGACGTGGTGTTTAAAGAAGGTTTGGATAAGCAAGGGATATTAGATGCCGTTAATTTATTGGAAAGCAAAAGTACCCATCCAGCAGCAACCGCCATTCACCAGTATGTTGGAGAGCCCAATCACGGTTTATCCTTAACGGAAACAGAAGAGATAGCTGGCCATGGATTAAAAGGACGTGTGAATGGCAAAATTTATTTGGTTGGAAATGTCAAGTTATTGGATAAATTCCAGGTGGAATATCCGAAGGAATTGAACGATTTGGTGTATACCACCATTGCTATAGCGGAAGATGGGGAATATGTGGGGTATTTAACGATAGCAGATAAGATAAAGGCTGATGCCAAGGCAACTATCGAAAAACTGCATGGTTTGAAAGTAAAAGCAACCATGTTGAGTGGGGATAAAAATGCGGTGGTGCAATTTGTAGCGAAAGAATTAGGGATCGATAAGGCCTTTGGTGATTTATTGCCTGAGGATAAGGTGGAAAAATTAAAGGAATCAAAATCGAGTTCTTCCATTGTTGCTTTTGTGGGAGATGGGGTAAATGATGCACCGGTTGTTGCTTTAAGTGATGTGGGGATAGCGATGGGTGGCTTAGGTTCAGATGCTACCGTAGAAACTGCTGATGTGGTGATTCAGGATGATCGGCCAAGTAAGATTCCGATGGCGATTGCCATTGGAAAAAAAACAAAGTCCATTGTATGGCAAAATATTATTTTAGCATTTGTGGTTAAAGGGATTGTGCTGTTGTTGGGTGCAGGAGGATTGGCGACCATGTGGGAAGCGGTATTTGCCGATGTAGGGGTGGCTTTACTGGCCATTTTAAATGCGGTGAGGATTCAGCGAACTGATTACAGGGACAGTGTGAAATAGCATTTTCATGCTGATATGATATTGTCATGCTGATGATATTGTCATGCTGAGCGAAGTC
>DCOH01000036.1:0-35158 GCA_002322865.1 Sphingobacterium sp. UBA1575
ATGGCAATGCCTTCCTATTGGAGAGTAGCCGTGCTGGAGCTGATGTATTTGCAGCAGATGGAGTGAATTTCAAATATCCTTCCTATGTACAGGATATCCTTGGCCCCATGTGTTTCGACTATGGCTTCGGACCGTTCCGCTGGGTTTGTACTTCTGGAAAGCCGGAAGACCTTCGTTTGACGGATCAGATTGCGTTGGAAGTGATGAAAGAAATCCAAGCGGATGCACCTAAGGAAATCTACCAACAAATGGCCGATAACATCAAATGGATCGAAGAGGCAGAGAAAAACAGGTTGGTGGTAGGTTCTCAGGCAAGGATCCTCTATGCGGATGCTTTGGGAAGAATGCGCATTGCCGAAGCCTTTAATAAGGCTGTGGAAGATGGTAGACTTTCCGCTCCTGTGGTTCTCGGAAGGGATCACCACGATGTGAGTGGTACAGATTCTCCATATCGCGAAACCAGCAATATCTATGATGGCAGTAAATTCACGGCCGATATGGCCATCCATAACGTGATTGGTGATAGCTTCCGCGGAGCAACCTGGGTATCTATCCATAATGGTGGTGGCGTAGGTTGGGGCGAAGTAATCAACGGTGGTTTTGGGATGTTGTTGGATGGCAGCCCGGAAGCGGATCAGAAATTGAAACAGATGTTGTTCTTTGATGTGAACAATGGTATAGCCCGCAGAGCTTGGGCAAGGAACAAAGAAGCTCAACAAGCTATTGAAACCGAACTTAAACGTACTTCTACACTACAGGTAACACCTGCCATTTTAGTGGAAGAAGATATAATTTCTAACCTTTTAGACTGATAATATTATGGAGGCATTAGTACAAGTTTATTACCAACCTGTAAACAGAAATCTTTGGACAGGGAGAATTGATGGGACCGATGAATCATTTTTGCGTTGGCATCAGAAAATAGAACTAATAGATCTAAATGATCATCCTCCATTAAAAGGTAAAATTGTTTTTTTAGGTTTTGTCTGCGATGAGGGTGTTCACCGGAATCAAGGTCGGGTAGGGGCAAAGGAAGCTCCTGAAGCCTTACGGAAATCCATTTCCAATCTACCGGTGCACTTTGATGGCAAGACCAAATTACTTGACTCCGGAAATGTGGTCTGTGTAGGCGAGGATCTGGAAGAAGCGCAACAGGAACTGGCAAACAGGGTAACACAGATCGTGAAAGCAGGTGGTTTCCCAATTTTGTTGGGTGGTGGCCATGAGATTACCTACGGTCATTTTAAAGGCTTACAAGCCGCTAAATCAGGAAAGATTGGCATCATCAATATCGATGCCCACTTGGATATCCGTTCCACACCAGATGGTAGGCCAAACTCAGGTACCGGATTTTACCAGATTGCTGAGGAAGCCAAACAGAACAATAGCGCATTCCGCTATATGGCCATCGGTATCCAGGATATCAGCAATACAAAAGCCCTGTTCGATTATGCAGATTCAATGGGTACAAGGATCGTGAAGGCAGAGAACATCCATCACGAACAGATCGATCCGATCATCCAGGAAATATTTGAATTTGCGAACGCTGTAGATCATGTCTATCTAACTATTGATATGGATGTATTCTCACCGGCATTTGCGCCCGGTGTGAGTGCATCCTCCTTTCAAGGAATCATGCCTACGCATGGCTTCTACCGCATTTTTGAAACGATTATGAACTTGGATAACCTGCGGAGTATGGATGTGGCAGAACTGAATCCATTGTACGATATCGATAACCGTACGGCCCGTTTAGCAGCCAACCTAATTTTCAAAGCTGTTCAGAATCTATCCTCAAATGCTTAAATTAGTTAAGTATTTATAAAAATAGGGAAAGACATGTCAAATATTGATTTCATAAAAGAAGAAACCGCTGCGGATATCGGGAATTTTATGGTAGGAAGGTTATTGCCTTTCCGTCAGAAAAGAAGTATTGGTCCTTTTGTATTTATTGATCACATGGGGCCAGCTTGCTTGGCGGATCATGAAAACCTGGATGTTGGTCCTCATCCGCATATCGGTTTATCTACGTTGACCTATCTTTTCGAAGGGTCTATTTTCCATCGGGATAGCATTGGCTCGGCGATGGAGATCAAACCGGGAGCAGTAAACTGGATGACCGCTGGAAAAGGGGTAGTCCATTCGGAAAGAACGCCTGAGTATTTGCGGACCAAGGATAAGTTCTTGCATGGCTTGCAGATCTGGGTTGCTTTGCCGAAGGAACTGGAGTTTCAAGAACCGGAATTCCATCATGTGGAAGCGTCGGATATTCCAGCTTGGGAAGAGGATGGTGTGAGTTATAAATTGATTGCAGGGGAAGCTTTTGGGAAGAAATCTCCTGTTCCTGTTCATAGTAAACTGTACATGATTGAGATCAAGGCGGATAAAGATGTTTTGGTTGATATCCGGGGCGAGCTTTACGGAGAGAGTGGTTTGTATATTCTGGAAGGGGAGATTTCGAGTAATGGACATGATTATGCCCCTAAGCATATTTTGATTACGAAGGATGCGCATTTATGTTCTTTTGAGATGAAGGCAGGGACGACTGTGTATATTTTTGGTGGGGAGCCTTTTCCGGAGGAAAGATTTATTTATTGGAATTTTGTGGCTACTTCAAGGGAGATTATTGAGGAAGCGAAAGATAAATGGCGGAAGCATGAGTTTCCGAAAGTTCCCGGGGATNNCCTCCTCGCAATGACGGTAGAAAGTAGCAATGACGGAAAAATTACCGTTCCACCGGTGTATCCTTTCTCGCTCCCCATTCACTCCAAGACCCATCATATACCGTTACATTCCTACTTCCCAAGTGATATGCAGCCAAGGCCAATATCGCCGCTGACACCCCAGAACCACAAGTGAATATATTCCTATTCCCAATCGGCTTATTCCCAATCGGCTTATTACCAATAGACATTTTACCATCAGTCAAAACACTTTCCGACACCAACTTCCCCTCAAAAATCCTACTCAACTCCTCATCCTCCTTATAATCAATCCCATCCAAAACCCGATCAAAAGGAATATTCTTAGACCCTGGAATATGCCCCGATTTTAACCCCGCTCTGGGCTCCGGAGCAGTACCATGAAACCTTCCCTCACTTCTCGCATCAACGATCATCTGACCATCCATATCAAGCCTATTCTTCAAATCCTCCGTTCCAATCATCCAATCCTTATCCTCCCTAGCCACAAAATTACCTTCCAAACCTTCAACCTCCCTATACGCATCCACAATTGGCAATCCTGCAGCCTTCCAAGCTGGCAATCCTCCGCGCAAGACATAAACCTCCTCCACACCCATCAATTTAAACATCCACCAGGCCCTAGGACTGGAATAGATCCCCCAACGATCATAAACAATAACCTTATCCCCTTGGTTGATCCCCAATTTCCTCGCTTCCCTTTCAAATACCTCAGCATCCACCATCGTATGCGGATATACACTTTCATGATCAGAAAAGCTTCCCTCTATATCAAAGAACAAACTCCCAGGAATCAGTTCCAACCGGTCCCGATCCATTTTCTCATTAACCTTATCTATGGTCGCATCCAATAGCACCACCTGATCATCATTGATCATCTGCAAAGCAACATCCGTACTAATCAGTGGGCTTTCACGCCCATCCATCTTATCCATAATCATTCCTTAAAAAGATTCAAATCCTACAATTTCCTTTCCTAAAGCTAAGGAAATATAAAGCATAAAAAAAGCCCCGAATGTAGCATTCGGGGCTTTGGATTATGTTTTAAAATCTAATTATTTAGATTTTTTTTCATCATCTTCCATTTGCTCTTTCAATTGAGCTAGAACGTCAAGATCACCTAAAGTAGATTTCTCTACAGAATCTTTAACTTTCTTCACTGCTGCGTTAGCAGTTTTAGCTTCTTTTTTACGAGCATTGAATTCCTCGATACGAGCTTCAGCTTTAGCATCTTCCCAGATACGAGAGTGAGAAATCACTAGACGTTTGTTCTCTTTGTTGAATTCGATGATTTTGAATTCAGCAACTTCGTCAACTTTCAATGAAGAACCATCTTCTTTTACAGAATGTTTGTTAGGGCAGAAACCTTCAACACCATATTGTAACGCTACGATATCTCCTTTGTCACCAACTTTGATTACAGTACCTTCGTGAACAGAACCTTCAGTGAAGATTGTTTCGAAAGTATCCCAAGGGTTTTCCTCTAATTGTTTGTGACCTAAAGAAAGTTTGCGGTTTTCTTCGTCTAATTCCAATACTACTACATCTAATTTCTCACCAACTTTAGTGAATTCATTAGGGTGGTTAACTTTCTTAGACCAAGAAAGATCAGAAATGTGGATCAAACCATCGATTCCGTCTTCTAACTCAACGAATACACCGAAGTTAGTCATGTTTTTAACAACTGCTGATTGTTTAGAACCTACTGGGTAACGCTCAGTGATGTTTTGCCATGGATCTGGAGTTAATTGTTTGATACCTAAGCTCATCTTACGATCGTCACGATCTAATGTTAAGATTTCCGCTTCGATTTCATCACCTACTTTCAAGAACTCTTGTGGAGAACGTAGGTTTTGAGACCAAGACATTTCAGATACGTGGATTAATCCTTCAACACCAGGGATGATTTCTAAGAAAGCACCGTAGTCAGCTACAGTAACGATCTTACCTTTCACTTTAGAACCGATTTCTAATCCTTTGTCCAAAGATTCCCAAGGGTGCTCTGATAATTGTTTTAAGCCTAATGCAATACGTTTTTTCTCGTCATCAAAGTCAAGAACTACAACGTTGATTGTTTGGTCTAATGCCAATACCTCTTTTGGATGCTCGATACGGCCCCAAGAGATATCTGTAATGTGAAGTAATCCGTCAACACCACCCAAGTCGATGAACACACCGAAATCTGTAATGTTTTTAACAGTACCTTCCAATACTTGACCTTTTTCCAATTTCGCAACGATCTCTGATTTTTGGTTTTCCAAATCGTCTTCGATCAATACTTTATGCGATACGACTACGTTTTTGAATTCGTGGTTGATTTTTACCACTTTGAATTCCATCGTTTTACCTACGTATACGTCGTAATCACGGATAGGTTTGATGTCAATTTGAGAACCTGGTAAGAATGCCTCAACACCTTTGATGTCTACGATCAAACCACCTTTAGTACGTGATTTAACGAAACCATCAATGATTTTGTCATTTTCCAATGCATTGTTGATCTCTTCCCAAGATTTTTGTGTTTTAGCACGTTTGCGGGATAATACCAATTGACCATTTGCATCTTCTTGAGATTCAACGAAAACGTCAACAGTATCACCTACTTTTAAGTCAGGTAAGTCACGGAACTCAGATAATGCTACTAGACCGTCTGATTTGAAACCGATGTTTAATACAACATCTTTGTTGTTGATTGATACAACAACACCTTCAATAATTTCACCTTGATTGATTTGGTTAAATGTTCCAGCATATTCCTCTTCCAATTTAACACGCTCAGCATCGCTATAGTTACCGAATGCTTTCTCATCAAGATCCCAGTCGAAGTCTCCTTGAGGAGTACTCCAAGTGTTCGATTTGATCTCATCGATCAAATTTGAATCTGCCTCAGACTCAATCTTTTCAGTGTCCTTCACAACTTTTGTGTCAGCACCTTGTAGCTCTGCGTTTTTCGCCGCTAACTCTTTTTCTGCTTCTTGTTTTTTTGCCATTAATTAATTTTCTCCTTTTCCCTACGTGGTAGGGACTGCAAAGATACGAAAAAAGTTTATTTACAAGAGTTTAGATGAAAAAAAGTTTAGCCTACCGGATGGCCTTGGATTTTACTCCTGATCGTCGAATATCGGATAGATGGTTTTCAGGATGGTTTCCGTCAGTTTTTTCTCATTGAACGGCTTGATCAAGATACCGTCAAATCGAACACCCCTTTCCTTTTCCAATCGCTTAACTTGGTCATTATCAGAGGATGTGGCAATTATTTTCACATGATCAAAGGCCGGGTTGATGCGTAATTTCAGGAGTAGTTCATCTCCCGTCATTACCGGCATATTGATGTCGGTAATAATCACATCTATCTTTTCACGGTCTGTAATCTCCATCGCTTCCTTACCGTTTGTTGCCGTAAACACTTGCTTATGTAACGAAAAGAACTGCCGTAAATAGAGTAGATTCAAAGCGTTATCATCAACAATCAGCCAGCTGATGTTTTTTGGCAGGTCATTCACCCGATTAGCCTCGATATTGTTCTTCCGGCGGAACCTTGGTGCTGGGACAGAGATCTCCACAATAAAAGTGGTGCCCGCGCCAGAAGCAGTCTTGAACCCGATCTTACCTTCCAGCATGTTCACGATATTTTTAGTGATGTAAAGACCTAAGCCAACCCCGCTATCCACCTTGGTGGATTTATTTACCGTATAGTATTTCTTAAAGATGTTCTTCTTTAGGTTGTCGGGTATCCCTTGTCCCTGATCGGAAACTTTGATCATCAACATGCCATTATCATTGATATAGATGCTGGTTCGAACAACGCCTTTGGAAGAATATTTAATCGCATTGCTCACCAGGTTATGTAAGATCTGCCGAACTTTGATTTCATCGGTATAGATCACCGTAGGTGCGTCGGGCTGTAAATGGTAATCTAAGGTAATATTCTTTAAAGCCGCTTGGTTCTGATGTCCTTCGATCACTTCCAAAACCAATTCTTTGAAATCAAAGAAGCTAGGTTCTATCGCATCGTGCTGATCGATCTTGCTCAGGTTCAGAATATCATTGATGGTTTTAGAAGTCATGGTGATATTGGAATAGGCTGATTCCAACAGCAGGATATCCTTCGGCTGATAGAGATCTTTTCTACTTTTCAATAGATCCACGATACCGATCAATGAATTTAAAGGTGTTCTGATCTCATGGGTGATCTCTGCAAGGATATCTGTTTTCTGTTCTGCCAATTTGGAGGCGTACACTTTTTCTTCCATCAGCTTTCTCTCGTAATAGGCCGAGAAAAATTGGTAGTAGATCAGGATACAGATAATGATGAATACAAAGGTTAGGGAGATGATGATCTGCCACCTAAAAGTTTCCGTGCTGGAGATCAAGGAGATCAGGTCACGGTCTGTTTTTTCCTTTTGGATCTGAAAACGTTGGTTGTGAATGATCCGAACCAATTGATTGGCACTCTGTAATAAGGTGAAATTATCCGCCAACAGGGCTCTTTCATTTTTCCGTAACCGGTTCAGGGTTTCCTGCAGTTCATTTAATTTGGTTCGGGTAAAGGTATTGTTCTCTTCAAGGATCTCTACCAAGGTCTCCTGCAGCTGCAAACGTTCTGTTTCGTACGTTTCATAGGCCTCTACATTGATAGTGTCCTGTTTTTTCTGGAAGATCCGTTGCAATAGGGGTTTTCTATCCAAAAGGATCTGCCTATTGCTCAAGTTTTTGTTGCTACTGAAAATACTGTCTTTTTCAATTTTGCGAAGTGGCAGGTCGAACATGGAATCCTTGGAAGTTTCGCGATGGAAATTCCGAAGCGTTTCTGAGGCCAGGATCATGGAATCCAATTTCGCATTCAAGGATTTATATTTGGGGATGAGATCCAGTACCTCTCGGTTTGATTTGGGTTGGTCATCATACCACAGGTTTGTCAGCTCCTTAATGTTGATCAGCGAATCGACAGATTGCTTCAGCAAGACTAGTTTTTTCCTGTAATTTTCATAATCTTCACTGCTATAGGTAATGGAGAATTCCCGAAAATCGTGCTCAGCTTCATTGAATACATCCAAGAGTTGGGAAAAATCATTCTTATCGCTGTTAATGGAAACGTAGATGGATTTGATCCGGTTCTGAATGGATTTATATTGGATGAATGAAAATATAAATACAATAACGAAGGTAATGAAAAGGATGATGATGGAAAATAATAGGATATTACGGACATTCCTGTTCCGCTTTGAGCTCCTTAATAAAGTCTTATCTTCCATATTCGACACAAAGTTAATTAAAAAGCCAAATAAATTAACAAGATGGTATTTAAGTATTGTTTGGTTTAAATGAGTTGTATACCCTTGGCTTTACAATTTTAATACTTTGTTTTGATAATGCAATACTGGCATTCAATTCAAAGCCAATAATAAGGATTAATGCGTTAATATACATCCAGATCATCACTACGATCAATGTTCCGATGGAACCGTACAGTTTGTTATAGGCCCCGAAATTGTTGATATAGAAGGTGAAAAGAGAGAAGGAAAGCATGGCCAAAAGGGTGGCTAGCGTAGCTCCCGGCGTGAAAAGTTTCCATTTTTTTGTAGAGGATGGTCCAAATTTATAGATCAAACTGACGGTAAAAAAGTAGATACTGAACAGAATCAGCCACTGGGCGATCTTGATCAGGGTGGCCCAAAAATATTTTAGGTCGTAGTCGATATGTGTTTTTAGGTAATTGATGAAATAGTTGGAACCCGCATACAGCGCAATGCCGACCACCAGGGCAAGCACGATCGCAATAACCAATCCCAAGGCGATGATCCTACGTTGCAGCCAAGTCCTCGATTCTTTGGAAAGCGCAGCTTTATTGAAGGTCATCATCAAGGTTGTCATCCCGTTGGTGGAGAAGAAAGTGACCAATACAAATACCACCGACAATAACCCACTGTTCTGTCTCTTGATGATATCGATCAGTGTAGTCTGTAATACCTCAAAAGCATTGTTCGGCAAAGCCAACTGGATCAGATCCAACAATTGTTCCTGAAAATTATCAACCGGAATATAGGGAATCAAGGTAAACAGGAAGATAATCCCTGGAAATACCGCCAACATAAAGTTATAGGCTAGGGAAGAGGCTTTGTTCAGGATGGACTCCCGGGCAATCTCTTGGAAGAAAAACACCAGCACGGTATAAAGTGGCAACTTCCCAAAACCGGGTAGGGTGGCTCCTTTAGACCATTCTATCAAACGGTCATACGGCCTTACACGAAGAAGCTGTTGGTGTACTTTTTTCATTATCCTCCAAAAAATGGAGCCATTTTATCAACGAAAACCTGTGGTGGTTTGCAGGGTCTACCTTTCTCCATATCAACAAATACCAATTGGGTGAATCCGGTGTTCAGCAATTCGCCCGCTTCGTTAAATAGCTCGTATTCAAATTTAATCCGAATACCTGGTTTTTCCCTAATATAAATATTTATTGTGATCAAATCATCATACTTGGCGGCCTTTAAGTATTTGCTGCTCAAGTCTGTAACAGGTAGCATGACGCCTATGTCCTCCAACTCCTTATAGGAAACACCGGTGCTACGCAACATCTCCGTACGTGCTACTTCATAATAGGAAGCGTAGTTACCATAATAAACATAACCCATTTGATCCGTTTCGGCATACCTGACCCGGATTTGATGTTGGTAGGAGAACATAACCTTATTTTTTGATGTTTCTTTCGTCCAATGCTTTTTGGAATTTCCGCGCGTTCACCAAATGTTCTGCAACGGTTTCTGCAAATAAATGGTATCCGGAGAAATCATCCTTTGCACACATGTAGATATAGTTATGATGGTCGTAGTTCAATACCCCATCAATAGAGGCAATACTCGGCATCATGATTGGCCCTGGAGGCAATCCCTTATATCGGTAAGTGTTATACGGATTATCGATGTGTAAATGTCTGTTCAGTACCCTGCGGATGGTAAAGTCGTTGTTTGCGAAGATCACTGTAGGATCGGCCTGCAATAACATTCCTTTCTTCAAACGATTCAGGTACAGCCCTGCAATCTTAGGCATTTCATCTACGTGCAGCGCTTCCCCTTTAACGATGGAAGCCAATACGCTGACCTCCTGTGTGGTCAGATTCAATGCTGCCGCTTTGGCCTTACGGTCATCNNAATTTTGTGTACTCCTTGGCAAAACGATCGATGATCTCTTTAGGATCGGTGTTCCAGTAGATTTCATAGGTGTTCGGAATGAACATACTGAAGAAGTTATCTTTCGTGAACCCGTATTTTGTTGCCAATTGCTCATCATTCAATAGTTGAAGGAAGGCGGTGGAATCTGCTTCAAATTCTCTACCCAATAAGCCCGCAAAATTTTCCTTTAAACGGATGTTCTGAAACCTGAATTTAACGGCTTCCTGATATCCTCCGCGAAGATTTCCAATGAATCTGCGGTTGGAAAGGTCTTTTGACAATTTGTATTTACCGGCTTTGATACCAGCCGATTTCAGGTCCATAAATTTCGCTGCATATTGAAACAATGCCGGATTGCTGACTACCCCTTCACTTTCGATCCGTTTCATCACTTCCTCATAAGGCTCATTGCTCTTGACATAAAAGTAGGGCTCATCGGTGGCGATGGATGGGGCCATGAAGGTAAAATAGGCAAAACCTGCAACGGTTATTCCTATGATCAATACGATGATTCCAATAAATAATGGAAGGCTCGATTTTTTTCTGTTCTCTGCCATGTTATGGGTTTAGCGGGGTTGGTGTTACGGGTGCTACTTCTTTTGGTTTGGACATGATCACATGGATCGCCGAACCGATCGAAATAATTCTTGCGCTGGTGTCTGGACTTTGGCTTTCGATGATCGCATTCAAAGAATCGTTGGAGCCATCTGCAAATTTCACAGAACCCAATACCAATCCTACGCCAGCTAAAGCAAATTTTGCTTCACTCAAAGGTAATCCAACCAGATTAGGGATTTCCACCTCACTATCGCCACGGCCATTACCCAAGATCAAGGAGATCTTCGATCCCTTAGGCACCATTCTTCCAGCACGTAACGGCTGTCCGGCAAATTTAACATCCAATACCACGTCTTTAGCAATATCATTGATATAGGTGGTGTCAGCAATCTTCAAGGAATGGTTTTTCAGGATAGCCGAAGCTTCGATATAAGTCTTGTCGATCACTTCTGGGAATGCAATTTCCGGTGCAGACTGGGTAATAATGGTCAGGTAGATCGTACGACCGCTTTTTACATGCGACTTCGGATCTGGATCCTGATCGATGACCAAGCCTGGTTTCGCATCCATCTGATAGATGGAGTCTATTTCATATTCTAAGCCTGCCTTATCCAAGATACTTAAGGCTTCATTGATATGTAGGCCTTTCAGCACTGGAACCTCCTGGGAATCCCCATGTTTGGTGTAAATTTTCAGTCCAAAATAAATAAGGATAAACAGGACAATCAAGAAGATTATAGACCCGATAAGGTTTTTCCTGAAAGTGGCTGTCCTTAGGTATAAAAAGAGTTTCGACATCGATCTGTTGCTTTTTTAGTGTTGCACTATCAATATTAATTCCATTTTTTAGAATTTTCGAATTATCGATAGAATATAAGGGCAAAAATATTCGTTTTTCCTCGTATCTCAAATTATATTTGTTTCTTCAATGAATTATATGAAAACTAAAGTAGCCTTAATTACGGGTGGGTATACCGGAGAAGCCGAAGTTTCCTTCAAAAGCTCCGCTTTTGTATACTCCCAATTGGATAAAGAAAAGTATGATGTGTATCCCATTGCCATTAATCTGGATGGTTGGTATTTTACCGATGATCAAGGAAACAGGCATGAGATAGATAGACAGGATTTTTCTTTGGACATCAACGGCAAGATCAATTTTGATGTGGCATTTATCATCTTGCACGGTACACCGGGCGAAGATGGAAGGATACAAGGTTATTTCGATATGATCGGATTGCCTTATACCAGTTGCAGCGCATTGACCTCTGCCTTGACCATGAATAAAGGCTATACCAAAGCGATCATTCAGGATATACCCCAATTATACGTAGCAAAATCGGTGTTGCTTTTTGAAGCGCATCGTGCAGATGCATTTAATATCGTTAAGGAAAAATTAGTGCTGCCCTTATTTGTGAAGCCGAATGCTGGTGGTAGTAGTATCGGGATGAGCAAAGTGAAATCCTGGGATGCGCTCCAAGAAGCCTTGGATAATGCTTATGATGCGGAAAATACCGGAAAGCAGGTTTTGGTAGAAGAATTTGTGGTAGGGCGTGAGTTTTCCCAAGGTATTTATAGGAATGCCCAAGGCGAACTGCAGGTGTTGCCGGCTACAGAAGTCCGAACCACTCGTGAGTTTTTTGATTTTGAAGCGAAATACACCCCAGGACTGACCGAAGAGATTACGCCAGCCGATCTAAATGCCGATCAGAAAAGTCGTGCAGATGATATTATCAAGGAAATATATATCCGTTTGAACTGCAGTGGGATGGTAAGGGTAGATTTTTTTATGGAGAACGAAACGGATAAATTCTTTTTTATTGAGATCAATACCGTTCCGGGTCAGACCCCACAGAGCTTTATTCCGCAACAGGTAAGGGCATCAGGTAGGACAGAAACTGCTTTTTACGGCGAATTGATCGAAGCTGCGCTAAAATAGCGGAATTTAGCAGCCATATTTAAGGATTTTTAACCTTGCTTTAGGATTTAATTGGTTATTTTTGATGGTTAACCATTTAAAATGACTCGATTATTCTACCGGATAATTTACTTATTTGTTATTTTCTGTTCCCAAGGATTTGTGTTTGCCCAGGATAGTCTTTTTCAAAAGCCTATTGAAAGGGAGACTATCATGCAAGGGGGGTATAAAAACCTGATCAGTGTCGATTTTCGGGCGGCAAAAGTTATTCCTACCGCACCTTTTTACAAAGGGATGGATAATGATTATTCGCTTTCCGAAAAAGGGATTTCCGCGCATCTGCAATATGCTTTTGGTTTGCCTGAAGGTTCGTTTGGGAATTGTATATTCCCCCAGACCAGCCAGGGGATAGGTCTTGCTTATTTTAATTATGGAAATGCACAGGAATTAGGGAATCCTATAGCGGGCTATATCTTCCAGAATGCAGAGATCTTACGGTTAAACCAATTATTGGGTCTGCATTATGAATGGAATTTTGGCCTATCCACGGGTTGGAAATATTTCAATACGCATGATAATCCCAAAAATGTAATTATCGGTTCCAAGGAGAATGCCTATATCAATGCCGGTCTTTTTCTGCGTTGGTATTTAGCGAAACGTATATCCTTGAATACGGGCTTTGATTTCACCCATTTTTCCAATGGAAATACGGAATATCCTAATTCCGGATTTAATACGAGCAGTTTTCGACTAGGCTTACAATATGACCTATCGAAAAAACTTCCCGAAGCCGATAAATGGCGGATGAAGAAGCAAATCCCAGCCTTTGAACGACATTGGAGCTATGATGTAGTGGCTTTTGGATCATGGCGTAGGAAAGGGGTTTATTTCTTAGGTAATCAAATTGCATCGCCACACCGCTACCCCGTTTTGGGGGCATATATTGCACCCATGTATAACTTTGGGTATCGCGTCCGTGCAGGAGCATCCCTGGACCTGATCCATGATGGTAGTGCTAATGTGTACACCAAGGATTATATTGTTGGAACGGAACAGAAATTCTTTAAACCTTATTGGAAAGAGCAGATAGCAGCAGGGGTATCAGCTAGAGCTGATTACATCATGCCGATATTTACACTGAGTGTCGGATTGGGAACCCACTTCCTGAATCGTGAAGGGGATTTTAAGGGAACATACCAAAGTTTTGCCCTGAAAACAGGAGTGAGCAAAAGTTCCTTTCTGCATATTGGCTATTCCATCAAGGATTTTCATGAACCTAATTACCTGATGTTAGGGCTGGGATACCGATTCAATAATAGAAGAAATTCCTTATTATCAATTGTCAAGTGATCAGGACCTGACTCCCTTAAAATAGGATAAAATAGGTTTAAGTTCGTGGTTTAAGTAGGTTTAAACTAAGGTGAAAGTAGGTGTTTAGTATGCTTGACATACATTTTACATACTTTCACATTGCTTTCACCTTGGTTTTAGGAAGAACCAAACCGGTCTTAATTGGGTTTCTAAGCTCTGTTTTAAAATGTAAAATTTAAATCTGAATTTCCCAAATTGGGAATTGATTTCTATCTTTGTATAAAGAAAACAAAAATTGAGGGTCATAGCAAAAAAAATATTGCGAGAGTTTTGGGAAAAACATTCAGATTGCGAACAGCAGTTGAAATCGTGGTATCAAGAGGCTGACAAAGGAACTTGGAAAAATTTAAATGAATTAAAAGGTGAATATCCAAGTGCAAGTATTTTGGAAGACAACAGAGTTTGCTTTAACATAAAGGGTAATAATTATCGATTAATTGTGAAGATTAATTTTAATTATCAAATGATTTGGGTTCGATTTATTGGAACTCATGCTGAATATGATAAAATTGACGGTAATAAAATTTAGAAGATGAAAATAAAACCAATAAAAACAGAGAAAGATTATTTTCAATCTTTAGAAAGACTTGAAGTAATTTTTGATGCAAAACCAGGTACGAATGAGGGTGATGAATTGGAAATTTTAGGAATTTTATTAGAAAAGTATGAAGATGAACATTTCCCAATTGAACTTCCAGATCCAATTGAAGCTATAAAATTTAGAATGGAACAACTCAATTACTCACAAAATGATTTAGCGGAAATAATTGGTTTGAAAAGCAGAGCCAGTGAAATTTTAAATAAAAAGCGAAAATTATCTTTGGATATGATCCGTAAATTAACAGAAAAATTACACATTCCTTCAGAAGTATTAATCCAAGCATACTAAAGAAAGGACTTTTGCTATTTTTTATTGATAAAATACTAGCGGAGCTCACCTCTTAAACTTCGCAAATAATCGATCCTTCGGAAGGTTATTCCACAGTTTATAATTTTATTGGAATTTCTAATTTTTAATTAGGATTGTTTTCATGCCCTATAATTCCCTTTGTTTTTTTAAATTTACTTTTTCTTAAAAGTAATATTTGTTTATTAAAAATTTTATTATTATTTTTTTTGTAAAAAAAATAATGGCTATAGAAACTTTTAGGTATCTTTATTTTGCATATTAGTAAATTATTTATAATTCATTTAGCATTAATTATCCAATAAGATTAGTTGTCCTTGAATTACAATTTGAATTCTGAAAAGTATCAAAGAAATATTTAATGTAAGCTGAGAACTAAAAAAAATAATTCATGCAGTTTCCAAATTAGCAAACTTAAAATTTTTAAATAGCATGAATAAAAATCTTCTTTTAATATTTCTTCTTTTTGCAAATTTCTCTTTTGCTCAGGTTACAACCATATATACTAAAATTGAATTGCCCCAAGAAGTAAATAGTCAGACTAAGATTAGAATAGTATTTTATAATATAAAAGATACAATCAGCGTACAAAGTGAAAAGCTTATAGATACTATTGTCATCAATCAGAAAATTCAAGTTTTATATTCGATGGACGTAACTTCAAGTTTATATCAATCATTAAAAAACCAGGTTAAATTTGATAGTTCAGGAACAATCTTAATACATAGTTTAATTTTTGAAAAGAAAACAAATCCTATAGAAGAGGTTGTAATTACTAAAAACATCAATCCCATAATGGAAATAAGGGGTAATAAAACTTCTTACTCCATTATGAATAACGAGGCTTTTCAGAATACGACTTTACTTGAAGCCATTGAAAAACTGCCAGGCGTGTTTAATGGATTAGGAAATGGTCTCACTATTAATGGAAGAGTTCCAAGCATTTTGATCGACGGTTTACCAATTAATTTTTCAGGTCAGGACTTAACAAATTATTTAAATAGTCTTTCTTCTATAAATATTCTAAAAATTGAGATCATTAATAATGCTGGCGCAATTTACGAGGCAAATTCCTCCAACGTATTAATAAATATTATTACGAATAAAAAAAATAAAAAAGGAGTTGGTGGTATATTTCAATCGAACGCCACGTTTTATATCAATAAAAAGTATCAATCATCTTTAGTTCTGAACGGGTTAAGTAATAAATTAAGTTGGAATTTTACGGGCAGTTATTCAGATTCTCGATATGAAAACAGTAATGATATTCGGGTTTATAATAGTAAAAATCAGGAAAGTTTAGGGAATTATATATTTAATTCTGGAAGACATAAACCACTGTTCTTAGAAACAAGTCTATCATATCCTGTTTTTAATAATACCTCCATAAATTTCCGATATAACATCTTAAATTCAAAGGAAAACATTAGCTCTGAATCAAACCTTAACCTGGACGGTTTTAAGGGTAATGTAATGGTAAATGCAGAGGCAAATCAGTACGTGCCAAAATTAAGTAATGATGTGCTGTTTAAGATTAACCATAAATTCCAAGAGGATAAAAACAGTATTTCTTTAATTTACCATGGATTATTTTTCAATAAAAGCACTGAATACGAAATTTATACCAATACTTTCAATAAGAATATTTTGGATTTTGGTTTATCATCCAATAATTTAATGTTAGATACAGAATTCACAACTAAATATTTTAAGGTGAATGTTGGAGGAAAAATTACTTCAAATACAATTGAATCCAATGGGGAATATAAGCAGGAAGGAACTATTAATCCCAAATATATTTTCTTTGATCACAAGGAGAGAAGAACTTCATTTTATACAGAAATAGCGAAGGATATACAAAAATTGAATATTGTAGGTGGAATAAGGTATGAAAATGCGGCATTTAAGAATGCTATTAAAGGCCGCAAAGCACATCAAGTTTTTGTAAATAATTTTTTTCCTAGCCTCAATTTAACCTATGTTTCTAGCCCTATGTTGAATTTTAACTTATCCTATTCTAAAAAAATAAAACTACCAAACTATCAAGATTTAGATCCGAACAATACAAGTTTATATACTAATTATTTATTGGAACAGGGTAATCCAAACTTGACACCATCAATATCAAATAATTATGAAATAAGAAGTAATTTTTTAAAAATGGGGTTTTTATCTCTTTCTTATTCTCAAACTGATGTAGACAATTTTGTTATCGCTAAATACCAAGAAGGAAATTATGTTCAGTCAGTTGAACCATTTTATAATATCAGGGATTTCGGAAGTGCACTAGGAATGCCGCTACCTTTAGGAATTATAACGAAGGGATTTGCTTATGCTAATACCATTACTAATATTAATGATATTAATTACTTGTATTTTTATGCTGGTGTAAATTTTCCTACATATGATACAGCCTCACGAATGGAAAGATCTAGAAAAGGAATTTATTATTTAGGAGCAAACTCACATTTTGTAGCACCATTTACCACTAAAATCCTAATTAATTATCAATTCGTTTCTAGAGGAAATTATATGATCTATACGTTAGATAAATCATTTTTTAAGGTAGATCTGACTATCAACAAATCCATAATTAATAATAATTTAAAACTTTCTTTTTCTTGTCAGGATATTTTTAAAACAGCCACTGGGATTCAAGGTTCTCTAAGAAATGATAATATAGACTTAGCTTTAAAAACGTACAGTGATACCCAACGATTTAGGTTCGGCATAACCTATGTTTTTGGAAACAACAAGATTAAATCTCCGAAAAATGAAGTATCAAATGATAATAGGGAGGTTAAAAAAAGTTCATTAGATTTTAGACCTTAAGTGACTCACTAATAAATTTGTAAATAATAAAATGGATTTATCAGGACTTAAAAAAAAATAAAAAAGAGCTGCTAATTTTGTAATAGCAGCTCTTTTTATCATTAAAGGATTAAAACTTATTGCAATTGGTTGAATAAGAATTTAAAAGTCCCGTGGGTTTGTGCCCTGAAATTGATATCATTACCAAAGGAAACCAATTTTCCTTTTCCAATATTCGTTTCAAAGGCCAAAACACCATCCTTTAGATATTTTTCTCCCCAAGACCAACCTGATTTTAATACCTTTTCACTATCAAACCAGATCAACGGTGTAATATCCTTACTAGTGATCTTATACAAGTTGTCATTGGAATAATAAAGATCAATCTGATCAGCATATCCCCAGGTGCTTGGTATGCCAGAATTTACTTTTGCTGTCAATACAGAACCAGGCGTATAGAATTCCGTCCTTTTTAAAGGCACTTTGTTTTGACTCACCAATGCATCTTCCACGCCCAATTTCAGGTGTTCCGCCAAGTCGGAACTGTTTCCGATCGTGATTACCTTGCCGCCTTTTTCCATGAACTCCTGCAAAACCGGGATGGATTGTTCAACACTCAATCTGCCCCAACGATTTTTATACGCTGCTGGAATATGCTCCGGCATCGCCATTTCTCCTCTGTTCCCAGAGCGGGTTGTTGTGGAAGTTCCAAATCTTGGTATCGCTCCGCCAGGGAAGATCAAGACATCAAACTTACTGTTCAGATTGCCTTTGTCGATATCCGCAGGAAAGACCAGTTCGAAATTATAATGATGCTGTTCCAGATTGAACCTTAACCAGCCCGATGCCATAGAACCTCCATAGGTATCCCATAAACCAATTCGAAGGGATTTTAAGGGTTTCACACTTTTTGGAAGTGCATTGGCACCTGCTGCATCAAAGGTAAGTGCCATATTTCCCTTGTTCTCGATATAGAAATCTCCTGAAACCTGATCACGCCAAACCTTGCCTTTATTATTCAATTGTTGGTTGGCGATTTTATAGCTGTCATTGATCTCCGCTGGCAATTTAACGAATTTGCCAACCGGTTTTTTGCTGTTCAAAAGGTTGATCTGTTCGCCCAGGTTCAGGTCCTGGAACGGACCATTGAAATCATCTAATATGCGATCGAACTTAATATCCATCAGGTAAGCCAAGGTCCATCCTGCCGCATCGTACGGTGGGATCGGAGGACCTCCTGGGTATTCGAAATCGTCGGGATGGTCCTGTGGTTCAAACATGTCCAAGATGTGCGGACGGAAAGCCTGATTGGTTTTGATCACATAGCTTCCGGCAGGGTAAGATTTGCCATTGACTGTAAAATCAGCCGTTGCCTGTTTTACTTCGATGCCGTTCTGGATCAACGCATTGAGGAATTTTTTGGCCGTACTGAAATCCTTTTGGTCGGCCGGCAGAATATATCCTCTTGGATCCCGCAGGTTTTTATTCCCGAACAAGGTCTCCAAACTTCTTTTTTCGAAACCTCGGGTCATTTCTCTGGTAGAGGAAATGTTGCTCCCTTTCATGGCCGAATCAATCAATGCTACTTTACTCGGTGATAATGGCCAGAAATCCTTGGATCCCCTTTCAATGGAGTTGCGCCCCATACGATAGATGTTGTATAACACCTCATCCTTATAGCGGGCAGCATAGCCCATAACCGCATAGTTCAATGAAACGGAGTAATCAATGGATTGTTGGAAATGCCATTTCTGTGGGATGACAGGATTTTGAGTATCGCTGGAAGGAATTAACCTTTTGGACACCAATGGAATTTCATAAGGTGTGGGATTTCCGATGATTTCGGTCAATAAACCAATCATGTTGTGGAAATAGGTGGTTGTTCTTAGCCCACCATTATACCAGGTCGAAAAGACGGAACCACCTTTTGCGGTATATCCAGGTTTATTTTCGGCATTCAGCCTGGAGGACATGGCTGCCCCAAGGGCATCGATACCCGACATCAGCAAAGGATCGAATACATAATTGAAAGGATCCCGATAGGGTGCTCCAGCCACCACGGCGCCAGCAGGTGCCGTTTGATGATGGTTGTACATGATCTGCGGGTTCCAATCGATGAACAATTGCCGTGCAATGTTCTGGCTTTCCTTTAAGTTGAGCATAAAGAAATCTCGATTGTTGTCATGTCCTGCATATTTTTGGTAAAGGACAGGAATCAGATTGGTGCTTCTTTTTTGCGGGTCAGAATCGCGCATATACCAATCGCCTACCAGTTCATGGCCATCGGGATTGGCATGTGTCATTAATATGATCGAATTATCCAAGATTCTTTTTGTCTCTTCATCGTTTGCAGATGCTAGGAGATAGGCCGTTTGGATCAATTGGTGGGTAGCCACTACTTCGGTGGAATGTAGTCCTCCATCTATCCACACCACGGATTTTCCCTCTTTCGCCAATTGCTTGGCGGCCTCTTCCGAAATCTTTGCCTTCGCCATATCCGTAGCGATCTTCTGGTACTTCGAGAGATCCTTTAGGTTTTCCGGCGAACTGATGATGAGCATGATCTGGTCTCTACCTTCTTCGGTCTTACCGATCACCTGCAGCTTTACCCGATTGGATTGCTGAGCCAGTTTTTTGAAATAGGCTGCTGTTTGGGTATAGTTCGCGAGTTGATAATCATCACCGATATTAAATCCAAAATGCGATTTCGGATGGCTGACTTCCTGGGCCTGCATCGATTGGAAAGCAAGTAAGGCTGCAGCGATCAACCAAAAAGGTTTTCGAAATTTTATCATAATTAGAAAGGGTTAAATAATCATCATAAAGATAGAAAAGGATTATGAAATGCTTCTTTATTTATCCGTATAAAATGCACTTTCACGATAATATTACATTTCGTATATTTGGGTTTGATGAGAATTAAATAATATGATTTTAGTTGCAGATAGTGGTTCATCAAGATCCGATTGGATGCTCCATCTTCCAGATAGTAAACCCTTAAGTTTTAGTACCAAAGGCCTTAATCCATTTTTTGTGAGTGAAAAGGAAATCTTTAATACCCTTTCCGGTGTTCCAGAGATCATTCCCTATATCAATGAGATCAATGAAGTGTATTTCTTTGGTGCGGGATGCTCCACGCCTGATCGAAGGGAGTTAGTGTCCAATGCCTTGTCGGAGATCTTTCCCAGCTCTTATGTGGCAGTGGAAAGCGATTTGCTGGGCTCTGCCTATGCTACTTTTGGTTCGGGCAAAGGCCTGATCTCGAATTTAGGAACTGGGTCGGACATCAGCTATTTTGATGGTGAAGGTTTGTCTACAAGCATCCACGGGATCGGTTATGTATTGGGGGATGAGGGTTCAGGTGCCTGGTTCGGGAAACAATTGATAACGGCCTATCTCTACGAATCCATGCCCCGGGATCTGATGCGTATTTTCCAGGAAGTGCATCCGATTACCAAGGATATTATTATCAAGAATGTTTACCAAAGGGATCGTCCGAATGCGTATTTGGCAAGTTTTGCGAAATTTATGGGGGATAACCGTTCGCATCCATTTATCGATAACCTGTTGAGGAATGGTTTTGATGAATTTGTGCGGACAAATATCATGACCTACCCTAATTTCTGGGAATATGAATGTCATTTTGTGGGTCAGATTGCCTATAATTTTGATATCCATTTGCGGGAGGTGTGTAATCTACATGGGGTTAAGATTGGCACGATTTTGAAGAATCCTATAGAGCAGCTTTTTCATTTTGTAGTGAATAGGGAGCTGAATGTTGAAATATAAAATTTAAAAATATGATTTATTCGATATTAATGGTTTTTACCATGCTGTTCAATCAGCCAACGGTTTATGATTATAGCTTTAAGACCTTGGATGGAAAGAAGGTTTCTTTGTCTGAGTTTAAAGGCAAGCAGATTTTGATCGTTAATACGGCTTCAAAATGTGGTTTTACCAAGCAGTATAAGGAATTGCAGGAGTTATCTGATAAGTATGGAAAGAATTTGGTCGTGATTGGTTTTCCTTCGGATAATTTTAAAGGCCAGGAATTTGATAGTAATGCAGAGATTGCAGCCTTTTGTGAGGAGAATTATGGCGTGAAATTTTTGTTGTCGGAAAAGGTGGATGTGACAGGGGAGAAGATGATTCCGTTGTTCAAGTATTTGACGACTGCGAAGAACCCTGATTTTACCGGAGCGATCAATTGGAATTTTGAGAAGTTTTTGATTGGTAAGGATGGGAAATTAGCGCATAGATATAGATCGAAGGTTACGCCTTTGGATGAAAGTATTGTGAAGGAGTTGAAGTAACTCTACCGTCATTGCGAGGCACTCTGCGTCATTGCGAGGTACGAAGCAATCTTTGCACTAATCGAAAGATTGCTTCNNCCTCCTCGCAATGACGTATAATGCCTCGTTTCGGCCTATCCAACCTAACAATTCTCATCCTCCAATCCAAAATAACATCCCCTGCATCTTGGCTCATACTTATCCTTCTCGCCAAGCAAAACCCTTGCATCATCCAATTGCGTCCGGTAAGAATAATTCGCTGGCGCGCCACATTGCACACATACCGCATGCACCTTCGTCACATCCTCGGCTATCGCCATCAAATTTGGTATCGGACCAAAGGGTTGTCCCAAATAATCCATATCCAATCCCGCTACAATAACCCTGATCCCACGATTTGCCAATTCCTCACATACATTCGGCAATTCCTCATCAAAGAATTGAGCCTCATCAATCCCAACCACTTTCGTATCATTACTTAACAACAATATCGCTGAGGAATGGGAAACTGGCGTGGATGGAATCGCATTGCTATCGTGCGAAACCACTTCATTAGCGCCATATCGGATATCGATTTCCGGCTTGAAAATCTCCACCGGTAATTTGGCAAATTGTGCCCTTTTGAGCCTCCGAATCAACTCCTCCGTTTTTCCAGAAAACATGGATCCACAGATCACTTCGATACTGCCAATACAATCTCTTCTACGGTGAAAATTATGTTCAGAAAATAACATCATAGGACTTCGTTTTGCTTACGAATATCAGAATAAAATCCTATTTTTGATTGAGCATCATCGAATAAAAAATCAAACTTAGTCAAACTCAGTTGGTTTGTTTTTTGTTCATATAGAAGAACAAGATAGAATAATAAAGGATCAAAACAGCATTATGGCTTATAAAGAACAAGATATTTTAGGTAAAATCGGCGACTTATTGGTAGAGATCAATGAGCAGTACGCTTCATTGGATGGGAATCAGATTTCAGGACATCGAACAGAGATCCTTTTATTGGCCGCTCAGGNNCAAAATATTTGGCTGCACACCTTGATGTATTGGCCAACCTTCAAGGAGAAAAAGAACCTCGATTATTGGCTGCTTCATCTGTTTCAAATGAAGCTGTGAAAGAGGAATCATCTAAAGATGAACCTTGGAAAGATGAATCTTCGAAAAATGAACCTTCGAAAGACGAAGAGACTGTTTTTACGCCGGCGGTTCAGGTGGATGAACAGGAAGCGGATGATCAACCGGTCGTAAATGAGATCCAGGAAGTGGAGGCTGATGGGAACATTGAAGCGGAAGATAATAAGCTGAAAACGGAAGAATCTTCTATGGAAGATGCTCCTGTGATTGAAGAATATGATGAGGAGATTCCCTTCTCCAGTACCTTTGGAGCTACGAGCAACAAAGAAAATGCGGCGGTAGTAGAGGAATATCAAGAGGAAGAAGAACAAGAACAAACAACAGTAAAATCTGAGGGTGAGGCGAAGGATTCTGATCAAGATTTAGAAAACCCAGAACTAGATAATAATCAGGAGGGGGTAACCGACGCAGATAAGGAGGAATTGGCGGAGGCTACTACTTCCATCACCGATTCTCTGCAATCTCCAGTACATACTTCAAGCTCCAATTATACTTCCGTAAGACCAGCTTATGAAGAAGAGTTTAAAGAAGAATCCAAAGAAGAAACAACTCCTGAAAGATCTGCGTCAATCGCATCTGAACCGGTAGTAAACCAAGTTCGAATTGAGGAAAAACAAGTAAGGATTGAGGAACCGGCAGAAAAAGAGGTGACGTTAAATGATCTTGCCAAACAAGCAGAGGCGAAACCAAGTCGTCCGTTGACATTGAACGAACTCATCCAACAACAGAAACGTGCTGGATTGACAAATGTACAGCAGTTCAATACCTCTCCTAGCCGAGGTTCAGAAACAGTAGTAGATCTTAAAACAGCGGTCAGCTTGAACGATAAGCTCATGTTCATCAAAGATCTTTTCAACGGTTATAGCTTAGCCTATTCTGAAGCGATCGAGCTCCTGAACAGGTTTGATAATTTTGCGGAGGCTGATGCGTTTTTGCAGACCAATTATGCACTCAAAAATAATTGGGCAACCAAACCGCAAACAGTAGAGAAATTGTATTCCATACTACGAAAGAAGTTCGTTTAACTAAGAAAGGAAATTAGTTGATCCAATAAAAAGAGGTCGGTCGCCATGAAGCAACCGACCTCTATTGTTAATATAAAACGCTAAATCTTTTGTTTACAGTCCGAATTTCATCCAGTGGCTGCCCTCATGCCCATAGATGAAATATTTGGATTGCACAATCTCCGCCAGAATCTCTATATCCTGCAGGTAATCTGATCGTTGCGAACCAAAAGCTGGCTTTTGGATAATATATACCTCATTATTGTCAACAGCCTTGCTTCCTTGGTATTGGGTGCTTAACAAAGACGGCAACTTACTCAAGAAATCAGGGCTCTCCTGAATGAAAATCAAAATATCAATTTCAGCTAGATCATTTTCCAAACCTGCTTTCCTTCCACCTGCCACGGCTAGGATCTCTTCCAGGTAATCCGGTTCGATCTGCGAAGCGGATAGGTTCTGGAGCAAGACCACTGGTCTACTTTCCATCGGGATGAATTTTAGCTTATGGATAAGGATATTGATCTCCTCCTCGAGGGTTTCGTGTGCTTGTGGGTCGGTAGATGCTAAGTTGTCCGCTAATGCGGTATAATGTTTTAAATGATCCATTCTTGGAAAAAATATTGTTGCTGCAAAGGTAAGCAAGCTCGGCAAAAGAACCTATAAAGATTGTCAAGAATCCTAAATTATTCGTATTTTGGATGTATTAAAAGATAAAATTATATGTTCGATAAGTTATTTGAAGCGCAACAACGTGCAAAGGAGATTAAAGAAAGATTAGACCATATTTCCGTATCTGGTGATGCTGAGGGTGGTAAAATACGTGTCATTGCAACGGCAAATAAGGAGATCAAGGAAGTGAAGATCGATCCGGAGTTTTTGGCAGAGGCAGATCAGGAAGAATTGGAAGAGTTGTTGATCGTAGCGATCAATAAAGCATTGACCCAGGCTGAGAACATCAGTCAGTCGGAAATGCAGGCAGCTTCCCAAGATCTTTTAGGAGGATTGGGTGGATTAGGCAACTTGTTCGGTAATAAATAATTAATCAAAAGAATTTAAGATGAAATATACCTATTATGGCCATGCCTGTTTTGAATTTGATTTCGATGGGACGAAAGTTCTATTGGATCCTTTCATAACCTATAATCCCATTGCTAAAGAGGTGAGGGCGGAAGATTTAGCGCCAGATTACATTTTTCTAACGCATGGACATGAGGATCATGTGGCGGATATGGTAACCGTTCAGAAGAGTAAGAATGCGACGGTTGCGGCAATTGTGGAGACAGCTGCTTGGGTGAAGAAACAAGGTGTGCCTGCTGATAAAGTCATTGATTTTAATCTGGGTGGAACCCTGACGCTGCCATTTGGAAAGGTGAAAATGGTTTTTGCAGCGCATTCCAATAGTACGCCAGACGGTAGTTACGGTGGATTTCCTGTAGGATTTGTGTTTTTTGTGAAAGGGAAGACTATTTATGTATCTGGAGATACAGCATTGACGATGGAGATGAAATTATTGGAAAGGTATCAGGTGGATTATGCCTTTTTGCCAATTGGCGGACATTATACCATGGATGCGGAAGATGCGGTGATCGCTGCGCAGTTTATTAAGTGTAAACATGTGGTAGGAACGCATTTTAATTCTTTTCCACCGATAGAAATTGATGAAGTTGCTGTTGGAAAGTTATTCAGTGAAGCTGATGTGGATTTGACTTTACCAGAGATTGGTAAGACTTATGAGTTGTAAATAAACGTCATTGCGACACCCTCATCATTGCGACATCCCGTCATTGCGAGGAGGTACGACAAAGCAACCTAAAAACGTCATTGCGAGGAACGGAAGAAACCAAAAACGTCATTGCGAGGAACGAAGCAATCTTTCGATTAGTGTAAAGATTGCTTCGTGCCTCGCAATGACGTTTTGCACGCAATGATGTTTTGCTCAATGACGTGTATCGACTAAACTGCTTATTAAGCGATAGTCTTCGATCTATTGATATGGAATTGTACCAAATCATCAATAGGCGAGCGCAAAATCTTACCCACTTTCATCCCATACTGATCTGCTTTTTCTTCCAGAACATTTCTGAAATTATATCCAACCGAACCAATACAGTTAAATGTATAAGATTGGTAATCTGGATATTTACTCACTAAATTACTGAAGAATGCTTCGAACGCATCATCAACAATCTTACGTGTATATTGAATGTTTACATTATTATCATAAACAAATTTACTGAAGCTTGCGCAGAAACGGTTTGCTAGAGGTTTCGTATAAACATTATCCATAATCTCATCTGGAGTCAGTTTATAGGTTTCATAGAATACATCAGAAACATCCTTAGGCATAAGACCACGGATAAAATCTGTCAATAGTTTTTTTCCGATATAGCTACCACTACCTTCATCACCTAAAATATAAGCTGCAGAATCAATGTTATGGGTTATATCTTTACCGTCGTAAATACAAGTATTGGTTCCGGTTCCTAAGATGGCTGCAAATCCAGCCTCTGTTCCTAACAGCGCACGAGCAGCTGCTAATAGGTCATGTCCTACTTCAACCTTTGCATTTGGAAACACCGTTTGAATGGCTTCTTCTACAATCTTTGCTTTCTCCTCATTATGAACCCCCGCACCATAATAATTGACCTCGGTGATCTTATCGTATGGAATATCCTGTGGTAAACCTTTCTTTAGGGATGCAACAATGTAATCGCTATCTACAAAATATGGGTTATAACCTTCGGTGTTGAAATAGATCTTTTTATTCGCATCATCTAACAAACACCAGCTTGTTTTTGTAGACCCTCCATCTGCAATTATTATCATTATTTAATAGTTTTAAAATTAAGTAACTTGTTTTTACGTTTTACAATGGTAATTTTTACTGTATTGTTCCCAAAATACGGGATTTATTACTAAAAATAAGAATTTTTATTGGATATAATCAAAAATTTTGCCCCACTATGACTGCTTATTTTAAGCAATAAGCTCATAATTTTTTGATTATGAGCTTATTAATAAAGTATAAAATTAATATTTACTTAGTGTATATTTTACAATTAGATGTGGGTTTAATGCCCAGCTTCTGCTTCTATTTCATCCATATTAATGCCTTGCTTAGTCAAGAAGTTTTTAACCAAGATCGCAAATAGGATAATATAGGCAAATCCAACAACAGGTATAATGTATGAATTGTGGATACCAATGATATCAGAAAGTTTTCCTTGGATAGGCGGGATGATACCACCACCTAGGATCATCATCACCAAGAATGCGGATCCCTGTTCGGTATATTTTCCCAATCCCTGAATAGACAGACTGAAAATAGAGCCCCACATAATGGAACAAGCCAAACCACCTGCAAGGAAAGAATAAATGGCGATCGTACCTGAAGTCATTAATCCAACCACCATTGCTAAAAGACCGAACGTTCCAAAAATAATCAAGGTACGTACCGGTTTTTCCTTACTGATTAGGAAGGCAACAATCTGAATAGCTACACAAACGATATAATAATACAATACCAACATATCAAACCCTGCTAAAGAATTAACGCCAATGATAACGCTGAAAGCGATTAAAGGGACAATGATGGTCAGCATTTGTTTTTTGGATTTTGTCAAGTTGAATGCAGAGATCGCACCAGCCCAGCGGCCGATCATCATCCCGCCCCAATACATCGATACATAAGGCGTGATCTGCGAAGATTGGAGGTTACCAAACTCATCCAAGGTTAATAATTCCCCTAGATTACTTCCGATAGCCACTTCGATTCCTACATAGACAAACAATGCCAACATCCCCAATACCAATTGTGGGTATTTCATGGCTCCCCATCCGGCAGGGTTTTTCTTAGCACTGCCATAGGCAAACAACAAACCCACAACCACGACCAAGAGGGCTCCTAATAACCAAAACATGCGTTTCAGTTCCAAGGAATGTGATAGTGTTTCCAATTCTAAAGCTGGACCAGCATCCTGGCTGTTTTTGACCACTTCCTTCAAGTTCTCGATCTGCAAAGCTTCTGCTGAATTATAACTGGTGAAAACTGGAATGAACGCACATAACAACAGAATGGTCATAATAACTAAGGTAGTTCTTGCCTTATTGGCGGCTTCCATCGGTTCCAGATTATATCCTGCAGGTACTTTCTTGGAGAAATGGAATAGGCCAGCAGCTAGAATGAACAATAACCCAACCCCCACATATAAATAGACTACTTTATTCAATGGTAAACTAGCGATCTGGCTGTCCGAAACCGTTTCAAAAGTGCCAAATAAGGCAAAACCAATGATCAAGGGGCCGATTGTCGTACCGAGAGAATTGATACCACCGCCAAGGTTCACCCGGGATGCCCCGGTTTTAGGGTCGCCCAGCAACACGGCAAAAGGGTTTGCAGCCGTTTGCTGAAGGGAAAAGCCTAAAGCCACAATAAACAAACCGATCAACATGCCCACATATACATTGACCTCCACCGCCACGATCATGGCCGCTGCGCCCAAAGCTGAGAACAGCAACCCATAAACGATACTCCGTTTATAGCCCCATTTGCCGACCAAGTCCTTCCCAGAGATCGTACCGAAGATAAATAGGAGCAAGGCACCTATATAATAAGCTGTATAAAAGGCAAAGTCGATCAATTGGGATTGAAACTGATCCAGGTGGAAATAATTTTTACAAAAGGGAATGAAGACACTATTTCCGGCGGCAATAAAGCCCCAAAAAAAGAACACCACAATGAGGGTGTATAGTGCTGGGTAATTGGTGTTTGTTTGTTGGTTATTCATATCAAATAGCGTTGATTTATGATTTTCTATCTACAAATAAAGAATTAATTTTTGATTTTTCTCAAAAATTTAACGGATGCTAAAACATTTTACTAAATGAAATTGTAGTGGAAATTGGTAAAAGTGGGAAAAAAAACCTATTTTTCTTTTGAATTTACATTTTATCTTTTTTACTTTGTGGCGGTTCTAAAAATTGTCTTTCATCAGGGTAAAAGGAAAATCACATAAAGGATCGTCAGTTACCTGACTTCAAGTCTTATAAATAGCGAAGTCCTGAAAGATAAATTTCAATAAAAATAAAAATCCTATAAATCATAGAATAAATTAATGGATATTAATGAATTGAATACGAAACTCGTGTCTGAATTGCGCGAGATCGCTAAAGTTCTTGGTATTGCCGATGCTGAAAAGCTTAGGAAGCAAGAATTGATTGATCGTATTAGTGTAATAGCCCAAGAGGCACAAAAAGGAACAGCTGAAGAAGCTCCTGTTCATGAAGATGCGGATGTGGACGCAAGTGATGAAAGACCAAGAAAGCGAATGCGCACGGTCAAGACGGCCGAACCTGTAGCGGTAGGTCGTAAGAAATCACCTGAAGAAGATCAACCGAAGATCGAATTCCCAACCACATCTTCCGAAAAAGAACAAGCTGAACCTCAGAAGCCATCAGTTCCGGAACAAGCCCAAAAACCAGCAGCAAACCCTACAGACTTCGACAACGTCATCGTTAATGAAGGTGTATTGGAGATCATGGCTGATGGATATGGTTTCTTAAGATCATCTGATTATAATTACCTGACTTCGCCAGACGATATCTATGTTTCCCAGTCGCAGATCAAATTATTCGGTCTGAAAACGGGAGATAATGTACGTGGATGTATCCGTCCGCCGAAGGAAGGGGAGAAATATTTCCCATTGGTTCGTGTCGAAGCGATCAATGGCCAAGATCCGGCAGAAGTTCGCGATCGTGTACCATTTGATTACTTAACGCCATTATTCCCGGATGAAAAATTGAACTTGGATTTAGGTCCAGGCAATTATTCTACGCGGATCATGGATCTGTTCACTCCGATCGGTAAAGGTCAGCGTGGATTGATCGTGGCACAACCGAAAACAGGTAAAACCAACCTGTTGAAGGAAGTGGCAAATGCGATTGCGAAGAACCACCCAGAAGTTTATTTGATTATCCTTTTGATCGATGAACGTCCGGAAGAGGTAACCGATATGGCGCGCAGCGTACGTGCGGAAGTGGTTTCATCCACTTTTGATGAACCGGCAGATCGCCATGTAAAGATTGCCAACATCGTATTGGAAAAAGCTAAACGTATGGTCGAGTGTGGACATGATGTGGTTATCCTATTGGATTCCATCACTCGTCTTGCCCGTGCTTACAATACCGTAGCGCCTGCATCAGGTAAAATCCTATCAGGTGGTGTGGATGCCAATGCACTTCATAAACCAAAACGTTTCTTCGGTGCTGCCCGTAACATTGAGAACGGTGGATCATTGACGATTTTGGCAACTGCATTGACAGAAACAGGTTCTAAAATGGATGAGGTTATCTTTGAAGAATTTAAAGGTACAGGTAACATGGAACTTCAATTGGATCGTAAATTATCCAACAAACGTATCTTCCCTGCAATCGATCTTACAGCATCAAGTACAAGACGTGATGACCTATTGGTTGACCGTGAGGAACTACAACGTCTATGGGTATTGAGAAACCACTTAGCCGATATGAACTCTCAAGAAGCGATGGAGTTTTTATTGACCCAAATGCGTGGTACCAAATCAAATTCCGAATTTTTAATTAGCATGAATGGTTAAAAAACCATGAGAAATTGATATTTTTAAGCCATCTTTGTTACAAAGATGGCTTTTTTATTTATGAAGAAATATATTCCCAATACCATAACTTCCCTCAATTTATTCTCCGGATGCATTGCTGTGCTGTTCGTTCTGAAAGGAGAATTTAATTATGCTTTTTATTGCGTATTGGCATCTGGAATATTTGATTTTTTCGATGGCATGGTGGCCCGCGCCCTTCATGTTAAATCATTGATAGGAAAGGAATTGGACTCATTGGCAGATGTGATCAGTTTTGGATTTGTGCCTGGAGTGATCATGTACATGATGTTGAAAAACGCGACAGATCAGGAATACCTGCCTTATATTGGTTTTATTATCACCGTATTCTCGGCTTTACGCCTGGCAAAATTCAATATTGATACCCGACAAACAACCGATTTTATTGGCGTGAACACTCCAATGAACACCTTTGTGATCATTTCCCTTCCTTTTATAGCTCAACAATACCCTATATTGAACAATACTTATCTATTGATAGGCATAGCAATTGTATCCAGCCTACTTCTCGTATCCGAAATTAAATTGTTCTCCATGAAACTGAATAGCTTGAAATGGTCTGTGAACAAATACAAATACCTATTTCTAATCGTTAGTGTGCTATTATTGGTTTGGTTAAGATTCCTGGCCTTACCCTTTGTATTGTTGATTTATATCCTTTTTTCCTTTATCCACTACTCGGCCGAGAAGGATCAGGAGAGGGTAGAGGCGTAATGCTTCAATTCCTTCATGGCTTCCAGAAAATCTTTTTCCATCGTCGTAAAATGGTCTTTGAGATCATTGTACGCTGAATCAGTACTGGCTAAGTTTTCCAACTCCTGAAATTGTAATCGTAAATTACTTGCGCCGATATACTCCATTGTTGGTTTGATGTGATGGGCTTTGGATTTTATCCCGCTCAGGTCTTTATTTTCGACCATTTCCTTTAAAGCCCGAAAATCTTCCATGCCTTGGCCCAAAAACATAGAGATCATTTGTTTAATCACCGCTGTATTGTTCATCATGTTGGATTGGATAAATGTAGGGTTGATTATAGTATAACTATTCATGAAAATGTTTTTTAACTAATAATGTGTCTTTACTTTCCAATAATAGGGTTTTGTTTATTTTCTTTAAAACCGGATGAAGATATTGTGGAGAAATTTCGACCAATGGAACGAGCGTAAAATTGCGTTCCTGTATATAGGGGTGTGGTATTTTCAAACGCTCCGTATTTATTATTTCCTCATTGAAATAGAGTAAATCGATGTCGATTACCCGTGAACCCCATTTTTTTAAGCGAACCCTGCCCAAGTCCTGTTCGATGGCCAACGCAATCTCCAGGCATTCCATGGCGGAATACGTTGTCGATACGGATAATACCTGATTTAAAAATACAGGCTGATCGGTTACTCCCCAGGCCTCCGATTCATAAATGCTGGATTGAAGTTCAATGCTACCGATACGCTTCTCAATTTCATGCCTTGCAGCAGCCAACTGCTGCCAAGGATCACCTATGTTTGCACCCAACAAAATGTATACACGATTCATGCGTTTAATATAGGAATAGTTATTAGGAAAGTTGGAATAATAACTTATTTTTACTGACGCTAAAGCATAACATGTATGAGATCATTTTTTAAGTATGTATTAGCCACAATCACCGGTATTATTATTAGTTCCATTATTTTATTTTTTATTGTTATTGGAATAATTGGCGCCATGGTGAGTTCTGTTGGCACAAAATCAGAAACTATTACCCCGAGCAATGCCGTGCTCATGATCAATCTGGATCACACCATCACCGAAAAAACGGAGCCTAATCCTTTCGAGGGATTGGATGTTCCCGGCTATTCGGTTAATCGTAGCCTCGGCTTGAACGATATCCTTTCCAGGATCAAAGCCGCAAAAGAGGATGCGAATATCAAAGGGATCTATTTGAATGTTGCCGGCGTTAATGCTGGTTTTCCTACTGCAAAAGCCATTCGTGAAGCCATTTTAGACTTTAAAGAATCAGGGAAATTTGTACTCGCGTTCAGTGATGTGATGAGCCAAAAAGGTTATTACATGAACAGTGTAGCCGATGAGATCTACCTAAATCCTCAGGGCACCTTGGATTTTCGGGGGCTGGCGACTTCAGTCATGTTCTTTAAAGAAGCCATGGATAAGCTGGGGATTGATATGCAAATCCTAAAGGTGGGGACTTATAAAAGTGCGGTGGAGCCTTTTATGATGAACAGCATGAGCGAAGCGAATAAGGAACAGGTAAATTCCTACTTAGGAAGTATCTATAATACCTTTTTGCAGGATATTTCCAACAGTAAAAAGATCACCGTGGATAGCTTGAAGCATATTGCCGACGGATATCTGATCCGTGAACCGGAGGATGCCAAGAAATATGGTTTTGTAAATGGCCTCTTGTATAAAGATGAGGTCTTGGCAAAACTGCGTGGAAAATTAGGGATCGATGCGAAAAAGGATATTCCTTATGTATCGATCTTGGATTATAAGAATAAACCAGAAGCAGGCGAAGCAGGCGCTAGCCGCGTGGCGGTACTGTATGCTTATGGCGAGATTGTAGATGGTGAAGGGATCGATGGACAAATTGGGGGAGATAAATTATCTCGGGAATTACGGGATCTTCGCACGGATGATCGGGTAAAAGCGATCGTATTGCGGGTAAATTCACCTGGTGGTTCGGCTTTGGCATCAGAAAATATCTGGCGCGAAGTGGATCTGACCAAAAAGGTAAAACCTGTGATTGTATCCATGGGAGATTATGCCGCATCGGGAGGTTATTATATTTCTGCAGCAGCAGATTCCATCTTTGCAGATCCGACGACATTAACAGGTTCTATTGGGGTATTCGGAATGATCCCGAACATGCAGAAGCTGTTCAATGATAAATTAGGGATCCATTTTGATGCTGTGAAGACCGCAAAATTCGCAGATATGGATGTCGATATGGATAGACCACTAACTGAAGAGGAAAAAAGTATCATTCAAGGTGGAGTGAACAAAATCTATCAAGTGTTCATGAAACGTGTGGCAGACGGCCGTAAAATAGATGTTGCCTATGTGGATAGTATCGGACAAGGTCGTGTGTGGACTGGTGAACAAGCGGTTAAATTAAAGCTGGTTGACCGGGTCGCAAGCTTAGATGAATCCGTAAAAGCCGCTGCCAAAAAAGCAAAATTGGATAATTACCGGGTCTCCGAATATCCTCGAGCGAAAGAACCATTCGCTAACCTTTTATCTACCTCCAAAGAAAAAATCAAGATGTGGATGTTGCAGGATGAGATGGGAGACTATGTGAAATACCTCTCCGAAATTAAAAAAATTACGAAGCAGTCTGGAATACAGGCGCGAATACCTTATTTGGTAGAAATATATTAAACTAAAAAGGCGTTGACTATCGTTTTGGGTTCAACGCCTTTTTTATATCTTTAGACACGAAAATCAACCGGAAATAAAAATATCATGAAAACAGTAGACGATTTGAATTTTAAGGACAAGAAAGCATTGGTAAGAGTAGACTTCAATGTGCCTCTTGATGACAACTTTAATATTACAGACGATAACAGGATTCAAGGAGCATTGCCGACCATCAAGAAANNTGAAGGTCCTACCGATAAATATTCCTTGAAACATATTGTTAAGCACCTTTCAGAAGTGTTGGGTGTAGACGTTCAGTTTGCTGATGATTGCATTGGGGAGCAGGCAAAGGAAAAAGCAGCAGCGTTAAAACCTGGAGAAGTGCTCTTGTTGGAAAACCTACGTTTTCATAAAGAAGAGGAAAAAGGAGATAAGGATTTTGCTAAAAAATTAGCTGAGCTTGGAGATGTATATGTAAATGATGCCTTTGGAACGGCGCACCGTGCGCATGCTTCAACGGCTATTATTGCGGAGTATTTTCCAGGAAATAAATTTGTTGGATACCTGATGTCCAATGAGATCCATAATGCAGAGAAGGTGATGAACAAGCCTGAGCGTCCGTTTACAGCGATCATGGGTGGAGCAAAGGTTTCCGATAAATTGGAACTGATCGAGGCCTTGTTGGATAAAGTGGATAATTTGATCATTGGTGGTGGTATGGCTTATACCTTTATCAAGGCTCGTGGCGGGGAGATCGGTAAATCCATTGTAGAATTGGATAAGTTGGATCTGGCGAATGAATTGGTGAAGAAAGCGGATGAAAAAGGGGTGAATTTGGTGTTGCCAACAGATGCGCAGATTGCAGATCGTTTTGCGAATGATGCGAAGGTGTATGATGGTCCGATTGATGAGATTCCAGCTGATCTGCAAGGATTGGATATTGGTAAGGAGTCTGCGGAACATTTTTTTGATGTGATTATGGCATCGAATACCTTGTTGTGGAATGGTCCAATGGGTGTTTTTGAGATGGAGACTTTTGAGAAGGGGACACGTGCAGTGGCGAATGCGGTTGTTGCAGCTACGGAGCGTGGTGCTTTTTCTTTGATCGGTGGTGGAGATTCTGCTGCAGCGATATCGAAATTTGGGATGACAGAGCATGTGAGTTATGTGAGTACCGGTGGTGGTGCTTTATTGGAATATATGGAAGGCAAGACCTTGCCAGGTGTAAAGGCGATATTGGATTAGAAAGGTTTTAGCAAACTCTACGTCATTGCGAGGA
>DCOH01000036.1:35240-77285 GCA_002322865.1 Sphingobacterium sp. UBA1575
CTCTTGCGCTTGGGTGATTGATATAACTCAATTTCCCTCCAAGCCCGAAATCCGGCAATTTATACCTCATCAAATTGAAATCCATGGAAACCCCAAGCCCATATGAGGCAGGTGAAAACCCACTATCCTCCAAGTTCTGATAATCTGTAAACAAATACCCATGGAATCTTTTGATATAAGCCAAAGGGCCTATTGACCAATCCGGATAAGCAATCGGAAAACGATAATTCAACAAAAGCGTATTATCCACTTTCTCGGATTTGAAATGAGCCCATCCACCCACCATAGGAAGTTCATTCGAATTTGCAAACTGCCCATAGCCATTCTGATAGGATAATCTGGCCTGAAAACCGTGGTTCCTAAAGAAGCCAGGGAAGTAAAAATTGCTCTTTAATACCCAGATATTACCCGTCATGCCCGATGTAAAAGGTACATGCCTATAGATCACATTGATGTTCTGTCCCCATTTTGGGATCAAATCCATTCCACTTCGGCGCCAGTTACGGTTCAAATAAACCTGATAATTTAAAGGAAACGCAATTTCATACCTGAAATTCTTCAAATTATCCATGCTCAGGTCATACCTTTTCTGGTAGGAAGTCCCAAAATTCAGCCCATAACTGTAAACCACATTGCCTCTGTATTTGACCATCGGGATCTGCATATCCAGCATATACACATGTTCTCTATAATCAAAATTGATGGTTTGCGTGCCGTTATTTCCCACTTTCGCCTGGCCAATCAGCCCCCTGTTTTCATAGCTGACCGTAAATTTCGGGTAGTATTTCTGGTAGGTAATCTCCGCTGAATAGCTGCTTTTCTCTCTTTCCAGATCATATTCATAGCCCAATTTGACCTGTGAAGTATTGAGCAGATCATGGGCGATCCAGAATATACTAGGCCTGTAATTATCAAAACTTTCAAAATTATTTGCGCTGATACTAAGGCTATGGAAGTTGAAAAGGTGGCTTAAAGGATTGTATTTTTTGATCTGGTAGTCCTGATTTTGGGGTTGATTTTCCATACTATAAATGGAATTCAGCTGCCGATCCATGATTGCGGGATTGTTGTCATCGATCTTCACCGGATGGAATTTTACCGAATCCAGCCTAAGTTTACCCACCTTTTGGCCATTGAATTTATAGCTATTATAATAAAGCGTATTCCCATCATAGCTGCTTGGCGAATAGTTTCCCACGCTCGAATAGGTGACTTGCGAAACTGATCCACTACCAAGATCCAACCTGAAAATATTGTCTTTTTGATCTTTTTGTGCCTTGAAAATAACGCTTTCTCCGGCATAGATCGGACGTTCAAACTCCTGGTTCGACCAAGCTAATAACGGTTCCCAGGACTTGGATGTTAAGTCAATTTCGATCAGATTATTACCTTTTGGAGTCACGACGATGGCTACGATTCTGTTGTTTTTGGGGTGAAGAGCAGGCTGTAATAATTGGAAATCTGCAGGCATTTGTATAAGCTCCTGAACGCCTAATGTCGCTAAATTGATTTTAACTAGGCTAGAAACGTTTGTTTGATCTACATGGACCGAATATACATTTTCTGAATTTGAATCGATTATAGGGCTGTAAAATCGGCTGTTTTTGCTGAGATCCTTGGTTTTTTTCGTCTTTAAATCATACTTCCGGATGATATTATAGGTCTGTTTACCAAATCGGGCATCTCTTCTGATTTCGTCCCATACTATATACTTATCGTTTAAGTGAAAATATGGCCGAAGCTGATACCCCAGCTGAAGAAGTTTTTTACTGCTGTTTTGTTCTATTTTGGCAAGGTGGGATACCTGATCTGGCGATTCCACCAAGGTGAAAATTTCTCCTGATCCATTAGTTTGAGGAAGGTAATAATGGTTGAAATATCGTTCGTTTTTGGGTGAGATAATATCTTCCTGATCGGGTTTGATTTCCGATTCCCAACTGTCCTTATACGCTTGCATACTTTGTTTGTATAGCGCCTTACTGTTCATGTCTGTCTCTTTCTTCAGGGCAACATTAAAGTTAAAAGGCCGCAACAGATTTTTCCTCATGTTGTCCATGATCTTCTCCTTCACGGGATACCCAAAATGGTTGCTGAGGTAGCTATTCATCAGATAACCGGTGAGGTAGTAAGAGGGGGTAATATCTTTGAAAGATCCAAGGATATTTTTATCGAATGAATAGTTTTTGCCAGCTACCATATTGGCTTTTAGGGGAGCCATCCAGGCGCTGGATCTTCCTCGGCCACCATTGGAGAATTGGGTTTCGATAGAGACGGCATCTCCCTCAAAATACCATGCCGGAAGATGAAGTCCATACAAGGCTAAAGCCAATTGTTCGAAAAAAGGCCCTTTGATTTTACCTGTCAATTTGTCAAACTGCGCCACATGTCTCAGCTCGTGTTGAACCAAATTGGGCAACCAATTTGTGTTGTCGCTGGCCGGCCCGGGTGTGGAAAATAGTTCCACTTTCCGTGGGGCAAGTTGAACGAAACCGTTCTGTTCGATATGGTTTTCTTGTACTATGATGGAGATCTTCCTGGGATTTATTCCAAGATCTTTACTGGCATTATCCAACATCTCGTTGATCTGAGAGGCGAGGAGAGGAGCTNNCCATTGGGAATATCAGTTGGAATCGCGCTTCATTTATCTGTCTCCATTTCGTCTTAGAAGAGGCTTGATCGGAGTCAAATAATTGAGCTTTTACTTGTTGTATAGGTGTTGTTAATATAAAACAAGTTAAAATACTGATAAATATATGGTTATATGATGATTTTTGCTTTAAAAACATAGTTTGCTAAAAATATTAGTATAAAATCTATAATATTGTTTAAGTTAGTGTTTTATTGAATTGTATTTAAATATTGAAATACAAGGTTTTATATTATTTTTATAATTACGCATAATTGATCAATTTTTGGTTGTTTTTGTGGATTTATGCTTGTTTTTTGATTTGTCAATTCCACTCCTGCGGACAAATTTTTGCTTGCTGTAAATGTATGTTTATTTCTTAAATATTCCAAGAGTGGAGGCTTGATGCTGCTCGGTTTAAAATTTTTGTCTATTTCTTTGGTAGACTTTATGTAAAATCCTTCCTATTTTTCTTGGTTTATTTTATGGTCTGAAATTGAACTTTTCAAGGTTGTGTTTTCGGATTGTCTTCATTCGGGAATCTTCGGTTTTCAGCGGGAGTTGTTTTTCCCATGTTTCTGCCAGGAATTTAACATTTTTAATAAAGTTATTCCTTCATCAGAAAACATGTCATAATGGCATTATTTATACTGGCTTTAAAGTCTCGACGATCATGTTAATAGCGTTCGATGGGATGAATTTCTGTCCTATTGCTGGTTTTCCAAAATCAGTTTTGGAGTTTGTATTCGTCCTCTTGCTAAACTAGTCTCTTTAGGATTTTTATCTTCTTTAGGACAGCTAGCTATTATGCATGTTTTGGATCGGTTGGTTTGTTCAGAAAATGAGGTTGGAAATTCAGGGTCTATTATGGGTAGTTTAGTATTTTGGATTATTAAAATTTGGTATTCAATAATATTCAATTTTGATATGCTATAATATTACTTTTTGAAATTCTGTTCTATTAAATGAGTTTACGTTTGATTATGATGTGCTAATCCAAAACTCTCTTAAATGAACTTGATAAAAAATGTGAACGGGAGATGTTTTTTTGGTGATTTTACGGGTTTGATTTTTCGAGGAATTGATTGTTTTGCTTCATGTATCCAAGCTAAGGATTTCGCAATTTTCTTCTTATTATATCCTTTTTTTTATTGTTCTGTTTTCCATCTGATAACTGTGTTTTGAATTGGTTTTCTATTACTCCTAAAGAATTTGGTAATTAACCTAAAAGATTATAAATACTCCATGCGAGTAAAATTATTACTTGTTATCTATGTTGCCTAAATTTTATGGCGTTTTTGGTATATTTGTAGATCTAAAATTAACCTTAACATTTATTTTATAGTTTATTTTATTTAAAAATGTAAATAATAGATAAATCCACTTATTTTTTCATTTTTATAATCTAAATCATTTATCCCTTCAAAAATGGGGGTTATCTATTTTTGATTTAATTGATTTTTAGGCTTTGTTTTTTTATTGTGAAAGATGTTGTTTTTCAATTTAAAAAAACGACTTTTGCACAAAAGAATTTTTAGGCACCAATGTAGGATCATATAAATAGAGGAGGCGTATGGAAGAATTAGCAATGCTTGTTTCGCATGTCGAACAATTAATTGAACATGGTGATAGAGCCGAGCTTGCAGATTATTTGAATGAGCTGAACATTTCAGATGTGGAGGAGCTGATCGATGAGCTCCCAGAGCACGGTCCATTGTTCCTCGAGATCTTAAGTATCAAACGTGCGGTAAACGTATTCCGGATTTTGGACTTCCCAACCCAAGAACGGATTTTCAAGAAATTACCAAATTTTAAAATCAGAGAACTTCTTAACGAATTGCCACCCGATGACCGGACCTCCTTTTTTAGTGAGCTGTCTGGCGATGTGGTGAAACGCCTGATCATTCTATTGACTCCGGAGGAACGGAAGGAAGCTTTATCTTTATTGGGTTATCCAGAAGATTCGGTGGGTCGTTTGATGACCCCGGATTATATCACGGTCAAGGAGCATTGGACGATGCCAAGGGTACTTGACCATATCCGTCGATATGGATCGGCCTCCGAAACGATTGATGTGCTTTATGTCATCGATTCGGAAGGGAAGTTGATCGACGATATTCGGATCAAGGATGTGTTGGTCGCCGAAGAAGATACCATTGTTGCGGATCTGATCGATAATCGGTTAATTTCCTTGCATGCCTACGATCCGGCCGAGGAGGCTGTTACTGTGTTCCGGATGAACAATCGCGTAGCATTGCCCGTAGTGGATGATAAGGACATCATGCTAGGGATCATCACGATCGATGATATCCTATGGGTAGCCAATGAAGAGTATACGGAAGATATGCAGCGTATCGGGGGTACTGAAGCCCTTGATGAGCCTTATTTGGACGTATCTATCTTTCACCTGGTAAAGAAGCGCGCAGGCTGGCTTATTGTGCTCTTCCTAGGGCAATTGTTGACAGCAGTGGTGTTAGGGTATTACGAAAGCAAATTCGTGCCTGTATTGATCCTTTTGATGCCGGTGATCATGTCCAGTGGAGGTAACTCCGGTTCCCAGGCCTCAACCCTGATCATCCAAGCGATGGCGATGGGGGAGGTGACCCTTCGGGACTGGTGGATGGTCATGAAAAGAGAATTATTATCCGGTTTGCTTTTGGGGGTGATATTAGGTGCGCTTGGATTTATGCGCATCGGGATGGAGGAAGCCTTTAGGCAGTCCTATGGTGATATCTGGTACCTGATTGCTATTGCGATCAGTCTTTCGCTAGTGGCTGTGGTGCTTTGGGGTTCGGTGATCGGTTCTATGCTTCCATTTATTTTGCGTAGGCTGGGAGCAGATCCGGCAAGTTCATCAGCACCATTTGTATCCACCATTGTCGATGTAACAGGTTTGATCATCTATTTTACCTTTGCAACACTGGTGTTGAAAGATGTGCTCTTTTAATTCATTGGAGCGGATTTAAAATTATTCTGATTGGTTCTGAATAACTTGCGAAAAAACGCATAAAAATATTTGCACTTGTCGGTATATCTTCCGATAATTGCATCACCAAAACGAAAGGGACGGGAAATTCCTGAATAGCTCAGTTGGTTAGAGCATCTGACTGTTAATCAGAGGGTCGCTGGTTCGAGCCCAGCTTCAGGAGCAAAAAAGGCTATCGCGAGATAGCCTTTTTTTTATGTTCGCTTCGGTGTTAAAGGATACTGAAAGGGTACTGAAAGTATGTAAAATATATGCTTTGCTTGCTGTAGCCTTAGTTTGACCCTGCTTTAAGCTTACTTTGGCCTCGATTTTAACCCTAATTCAAACATATTTTGAATGCGTAGGTGGGAAACGAGGGGAAGAAAATGGATAATACAGGTAAAGATTGCTGCAAACTTTAAAGATTGCTTCGTCGTGCCTCCTCGCAATGACGGAGAAAGTCCTCGCAATGACGGGGGAAGTCCTCGCAATGACGCGAGGAAGTTCCACGCCCAAGGTCTAACTACTAAATACTTACTACTAAATACTAAAAAAATGTTTGATAAAAATTTGCGAATTAAAATCTAAAATTCTATTTTTGTACCACTTTGAAGATGACAGCAGTCATTAGAAAGATTCCTGAATAGCTCAGTTGGTTAGAGCATCTGACTGTTAATCAGAGGGTCGCTGGTTCGAGCCCAGCTTCAGGAGCAGAAAACAAAGTAAGCCGGCCTCGATGCCGGCATTTTTTTTATTTAAAGATTTTGTACATGAGTTTAGTAATTGTTGGTACGGTGGCTTTTGATGCTATTGAAACGCCATTTGGAAAAACAGATAAAATTGTTGGAGGAGCTGCAACTTTCGCAGGATTGGCTGCTTCTTACCTTTATCCAAACGTGAAGTTGGTATCGGTGATCGGTGAGGATTTCGGAGACGAAAACTTGAACATCATGACTTCCAAAGGGATCGATGTTGAAGGTGTAGAAATCATTCCAGGCGGAAAATCATTCTTCTGGTCCGGAAAGTACCACAACGATATGAACAGCAGGGATACCCTGATCACAGAATTGAACGTATTGGCCGATTTTGATCCTAAAGTACCTTCCTCTTACCAAGATTGCGAATACCTGTTGTTGGGTAATCTTACCCCATCTGTACAACTGGCGACCTTAGAGCGCCTAGAGAACAAACCTAAATTGGTAGTTCTGGATACGATGAACTTCTGGATGGACGTGGCCATGGATGGTCTTAAGGAGGTTCTTCAAAAGGTGGATGTATTGACCATCAATGATGCAGAAGCAAGACAACTAGCTGGAGAATATTCATTGGTAAAGGCTGCAGATAAAATTTTGCAGATGGGACCAAAATATTTGATCATTAAAAAAGGCGAACACGGAGCCCTTCTATTTGGAGAAGGACAGGTGTTTTCAGCACCAGCACTTCCATTGGCTGATGTGTTTGATCCTACCGGTGCAGGTGATTCCTTTGCTGGTGGCTTTATTGGCTATCTGGCAAAATTACAATCCGTGAACTTCACGAACATGAAAAATGCGATCATCTTTGGATCTGCCTTGGCTTCTTTCTGTGTGGAGAAATTTGGAACCGAGCGCTTGCAGAACCTGACTAAGCAAGAAATTTCAGATCGTATTCAGCAATTCGTGCACCTATCAAAATTTGAGATCAGCGAATAATTAGCTATTCCAAAATATAACGGCCTTGCATGAACGGCCAAAAAAAATCCTCTATAAAAATATAGAGGATTTTTTGTTTTTAAGGTTTGTATATTTCTTTAATCCATATCAGCATTATACGCTGCCAAGGATTTCTTCATCGATTTCCTAGCCACATGGATTCTGGTTTTCACCGTTCCGATGGGGATTTTTAAATGATCCGAAATCTCATGATACTTGTATCCTTCAAAATACATGGTAAATGGGATGTAGTATTCATCGGATAACTTTGATAAGGCGTAATTGATGTCTTCCATTACAAATTTGTTTTCACCTTTGTTCTTAGTTGCTGAAACCACCAGGTTGGTTTGCGAGATTTCTTCTTCTTTCGTGATAAAGGAGTTCGTTTTTACGACACGACGGTAATTGTTGATGAAGGTGTTTTTCATAATGGTATACAACCATCCACGAAGATTAGTTCCGTCTCTAAAGTTCTTAAAATACGTTACGGCTTTAAGTAGCGTATCTTGCACTAAATCGTTAGCATCCTCAGCATCTCTAGTAAAGTTTCTTGCGTAACTTCTTAGCGATTCGGAATGTTGGACGACAAGTGTGTTAAAATCGAGCTTGTTCATACGATTAGTAGTTTAATATAGTTAAATGATGCGATTTGACAGGATTTCCTGTAACTAAACGAATATGTTCGTATCGTTTAGCTATAAGGGTATTTGCAATAGTTGTGCGAGAAATTCCAGAAAGTGTGGAAATGTTGCAGAATTAGAGAGGGAAATTTCGTTTTATGAAATCGCTTGTTTTACGATAATCGGGGTTTGAGGGCGGCTCAGGATAGTTTTGTTGATTTTTAATAAAAAAATATGTGATTACAGAAAATGTGGAAAACTTTTATAATAGGTTAACTTCACGTTCCAATGCCACCCCAAACCTGTTCAGAACATCGTCCACAATAATAGACGATATTTGGAATATCTCATTTCCAGTGGCTTGGCCACAGTTGGTCAAGACTAAAGCTTGATTTTTCCACACCTGAACTTCTCCAACCCGTTTCCCTTTCCAACCACATTCCTCTATTAGCCAGCCTGCTGCCAACTTTTCAGCGTCCTCATTGATAGGATAATGTACGATGGTGGGAAATTGTTTTCTCAATTCTTCAAATTGTGCGGTGGGTATAATCGGATTCTTGAAAAAACTCCCCGCGTTTCCGACGGTTGAAGGGTCTGGAAGTTTCTCGACACGGATATGGGATACAACCTCGGCTACATCTTTAATCGTAGGTTCCGTAATTCCTCTATTTTTTAATTCGGTTTCTATTGCACCATAGCTGGTATTGATCGTTCCAAATAAGGCAAGTTCATAGGTAACACTGCAGATGATGAATCTTCCTTTATATTCTTTTTTGAAAATGCTATCCCGGTAAGAGAATTCACATTCGGCATTATTAAATGTCCTGAATTCGCCAGTCTGCGTATCGAAAGCTCGGCAAGAGTAAAAAATATGCATCAGCTCTTGGCCATAGGCGCCAATGTTCTGGATAGGAGAGGCACCCACAGTTCCTGGAATAAGCGCCATGTTTTCCATCCCTGGAAAGTCATGTTCTATGCAATACCAGACTAGGTCGTTCCACACTTCACCAGCCTCAGCCGTCACAAATACCTTGTCGTTCTGAATAAAATGTTGCTTTCCCTTATTGCACATATGTACAATAAGCCCTTCGTAATTCTTGGTAAATAAAACATTTGATCCGCCACCCAATACAAAGAAAGGTTTATTGAAGTAGCCTGCCTCAAAAAGACTGGTTAAGGTAAGTTCATCTTCTACCTTGATGTATTGTTCCGCTGATGCTTCAATTCCGAAGGTGTTGAACTGCTTCAAGGAGCTGTTGTGCTGGATCTCGTTTTTCATTTTTTGACCGAATCTTTTAAAAGTTCGAAAAATTTAGCTAACTTTAGTTAAAGACGTAAATATAGGCAAAGCCTAAAATAATAACTAATTTTAATTGCTAATGGCGAAAAGTGCGGATGCGAAAAGGACAAAGATTTTAGAGGCTGCAAAAAAGCGATTTGCTCATTATGGTCTCGCCAAAACTACCATGGCGGAGATTGCGCAGGATTTATCTTTTTCCAAAGCGTTATTATATTATTATTTTCCGGATAAGAACAGTTTGTTTGCGGCGGTGATGGAGGCAACCATTGATGAATTGCTGGAAATAAGTACCGCAAAAATCAAATCTGCAAAAACTGTTCAGGCTGCCATCGATGCGTTTTTGGAAACCCGTCTACATATCATTAAGGAAAACTACAACGTGTTTGAATTTACCTACTCGCTGCGCAATGATATGCCGCCCGATCTAGAATGTGCCATGCCGGCCATGTTTGAAAGGGAAATTGAACAGGTACGGTCCATCCTGGAAATGGGCGTGGAAAATGGAGAACTAAAGCCCATTGATGATGTCATGACCACAGCCAAAATATTGCTGATCTCTATGTTGGGGATGCGATTGGGCATTCTCAAAGAATTTAAGAACCTGTTTTTCCCTCCAACTAAGGAAGAGTTTGATTATATATTGGATCTTCAACGGAAACTTTCCAAGATATTTATTGATGGCCTTCGTANNCTTCGCAAATAGCCGCCATAATCAGGCTGGCATGTATCCTGGAATTTTCGATAAACCATAAATGGGTATTCAATCCACCGCAGACCACACCGGCTAGGTACATCCCTTTCACATTGGTTTCCATGGTTTCCGGATTATGGACAGGAATGCAGGGAGCAATTTCCGGAACCTCAATGCCTAATTTTATAAGAAAATTGAAGTTTGGCCGATATCCCGTGAGTGCCAACACAAAATCGTTGGCCATTACGATCTTTCCTTCGGGCGTTTCAATCTCTACTTCTTCTTCCGAGATCGCGGTAATATTGGAGTTAAAATAAGCTTTTACTTCCCCCAAGGCAATCCGATTCTCGATATCTGGACGGACCCAATATTTAACCCTTGGGCTAATTTCGGGACCCCTAACCACCAAAGTTACCTCTGCTCCTTTACGGAAGGTTTCCAGCGCGGCATCGATCGAAGAATTGCTCGCTCCGACAACCACTACTTTTTGATTCGCATAATAATGAGGGTCATCGTAATAATGCCTTACCTTCTCCAGTTCTTCTCCTGGCACATTCAGATAAATAGGAATGTCGTAAAAACCAGTGGCAATGACCACATTCTTGGCTTGGTAATTCCCTTTGCTACTATGGACATGAAAAATTTGATCGACCTTTCTCACGCTTAGAACCTCTTCAAATAGCTTGCAGTTCAGGTCGAATTTCTGCTCCACCCGACGGTAATATTCCAAGGCTTCGGCTCGTTTTGGTTTAGGATTCGTGGTAACAAAAGGGGTGTCGCCAATTTCCAACCGCTCCGAAGTGGAAAAAAAGGACATATTGATGGGGTAGTTGTACAAAGAATTAACTAGGCAGCCTTTTTCAAGAATAATATGTTTGAGCTTGTTTTTCTTGGCTTCTATACCACAAGCAATTCCTATCGGGCCAGCCCCAACAATGAGCACATCATATATATTATCCATTTTTAGTTTCCAGTTTTTCAAGTTGAATGACGGACTCCTTATCCATTACATCCACTGTAGATTTATATAAATCTGAGGAAATTTTATTTAAGAACTGTAATTGTTCGGTAATTAATTTAGATTCCTCTGGATCAAGGGTGTCTTCCGTAAGCTCAGGAAAATCACGTACTGGAACAAATACCTCATCCTGTTCCACCTTTAAAATTTCTATTCCTTTCTGAATATGGTTAAGGATTCTCTTCAGGATTTGTAAATGCTCTTTGGTATAATTTGTATCCGTAGCTTCCGTCAGCTGGATCAGTAAAGTGGCACCATAAGAGGATAAAATATGGTTGAGGATGACGAATCTGTTGACATCCTTTGTGCTTTTCTGCCGCCATTTTGGTTCGGAGAGCATACGTTGGAAGGTCGATCCCATATTGGCGGAGGAAATGTAAACCTCCTTACGTGCAAGTTTATAATCGGTCACCCCGATGGTTTCGCCAGAAAGAATCCGTACCGCCTGCGCCACATAATTGTAGTTGGCAATCAATAATTGCCGCATATTGGTCTTGATCTGGAAACTCTCCCAATTGGGAAAGATGATATAGCTGGAAATAAAGGCGATCATCCCGCCTAGGAAAGTGTCAAATATCCGTTCTTTGGCCATTACAAAGGTGTTTACACCGGTAAAGCTCAACATAATCATCACATAAGGGGTCATGAATAAGACCGCCATAATGTAATTTACCCGGAATAGGCTGTAGGCCGTTAGGAAGAAAAAGATCAAAAGGATAAACCGGATGACCTCCGAATGTATGGTCATGAGGATGATCGCGCCAATAATACCTCCGATCACGGTTCCCATCAAACGTTGCACATTCCGCTCCTTGGTCAGACCAAATCCAGGCTTTAAGATCACCATGATGGTCAAAAGCACCCAGAAGCTGCCCATCTGTCCGATGTTGAAAAAGTTCAGATTGAGAACAAGATAGGTGAGAGACATCACGATCCCCATTCGCAGGGCATGTCTAAAGATGGAAGAATCCAACGATAAGTTACTCTTGAATTTCTTCCAATCGATATGCTCCGTCTGTATGAATTTATTGGCTTCTTCAATCTCCTGTTTATGGACATTGTTAGGCCTGATAATGCTGTAATTGTAAATGTTCTGGATGAACGCCGTGATGTTACGGATACTGATCAGGATCTTTTTTAAAGGAATGGTATTGACCTGTTCCTTCTTATCCAGTTGATCAATTTTGTATAGGATCCTATCAAAATCATTGGTAAAGCTGTACTTGGCTTTCGGCGCTTTATTGGCATTGAGTTGATAGGCCAGATGATCGAGTTCATTGGCGACCTTGATCAATAAAAGCCTGAATTCCTTCAGGATGCCCGTTTCGGAATAGGATTTTCGGATCTGCTCATAATCATAATGGGTGGTCATGGACAGTTCGAACAGATCAACGATATCATTAAAGGTCAAGGTCAGGAATCGACCAATTTTGGTAGTATCCTTTATCGATCGCTTACTTTGGAAAAGAAGATCCCGTACGTTTTCCTGGTGTTCATGAACTTCCACCTGTTTATCGATCAGCTTGCGGTAATTCTCATCGAAGTCGGTTTTAGGGTCGTAAAAGTTGGCCCTTAGCCGTATGAAATCGCCAACATGCCGTATGGATTCGGAGAGCTCCTGTTGGGCAAGCCGATAGGGGCGCACCTGTGTCATGGAAAAGCTGATCAGCATATACCATAAGCCACCGATAATGAAATAAAGCAGAAATTCCAGTTCCTCGGTGATGTTCTTGACATCATCGATATAGATCAGCATGATCAATACCCCCATGGATCCGACCGTAGCCGCCCGGGCATTGAAAACGGCAAACATGGAATAGAGAAAGCAGAGTATGGCGATAAGGCCAGTCATGAGCCAGATATTACTATTGACCAGAACCGTTAGGATTTGGGTGATCAAGCAGACGATAAAACTGGCGATCATCCCTGTTCGGCGATGGCTGGGTGCTCCAGGAGTATCGGAAAGCCCTACCAATAAAGCCCCTAAGGAAATATAAGTGCCCAGCATGAACTGCCCTAAAAGGGCACAAATGATGACCGGAACGATGCAGCCAATGGTGATTCGAAGTCCATCTGCAAAGTATTGGCTGTAGAAAAAGTTACTGATCTCTTTTGTTTTTATCATGACTTATCACACAAAGATACGCAAGGCTTGTTTACTAAAGTAAATGATTAAAGGTTAATTTTTCTTAAAAATGTGCAATTTAATGCATTAAAACCAATTTTATTGAAAAAATGATAACAAAATATTTTAGTTAGTGTAAAAAATACAATTAGTACCTTAAAAATATATAAAAATCATATATTTGTTTTAATTATTATCCTATCGTTTGGGAATAAACTAGATATTTATTTTAAACTATGAGATTAAGTCAGAAAAAAGCAGCTTTTCAGAATGAAGTCCTAACGCGGTTCGATTTGTTCAAGAGTCTGTTTCTAACGCTTCCATTTCAACGTGTTCGACATACGGGAACCATATTACCTTTTTTCAATACCCATTGTGAGCAGGGTGTAGAACAGCACCAGACGCCTGAGACCATCATTGATAGTTTCTTCGGGCAGTATGAGCAGTATGTTCGGGAGGATGATCGATTGGATCTGTTGTTCCGCATTGTACAGTATATCGAAAGACAGGTGGTCTTATTTGATGCGGTGGAAGACTCGGCCTTTAAGGCTGTTGGTAAAAGCGATGAAACGGGCGGATTGGATACTATTTTTGGTGCCGCACAATCCAATCCACAGACGCGTAAACAGATTGTGGACCGATTGAAGGAAATGTCGGTACGTTTGGTGTTGACCGCGCATCCGACCCAATTTTATCCTGGGCCTGTGCTATCCATTATCAATGACTTGATCGAGGTGCTAAAGAAGAATGATATTCCTAAAATACATCTGTTGTTGCAACAGTTGGGTAAGACCCCATTCATCAATAAACAAAAGCCTACCCCTGTGGATGAGGCCATCAGTTTGGCCTGGTACCTGGAAAATGTATTCTATAAGGTAGCCTCTGATATTCAGGCTAGGATCGATGATGAACTGGAGCTTTCTACGAAGGAATTGGATCATTTGATCGAGCTTGGCTTCTGGCCGGGGGGCGATCGTGACGGAAACCCGAACGTGACCTGGGAGAGCACCAAAAAGGTGGCTAACCTGTTGAGGACCATTCTTTTTAGATGTTATTACCGGGATTTTAGGGTGGTAAAAAGACGCATCACCTTCCGTGGGGTGGAAACCTACATGGAAAACCTACAAGAATTATTCTATGAGAACAGTTTCAACCCCGTGGATAAACCGGTGGATGAAACCGATAAAATATTGGATAACCTCGAAAATATCATCCGCGTTCTTCGCGAAGACCACGATGGACTGTTTGTTGAAATCGTGGAAGATTTAAAACGCAAGGTACAGACCTTTGGTTGTTACTTCACCACCTTGGATATCCGTCAGGATAGCAGTATTCTACGGAATACCTTTAATTGGTTGTTGGAGACCTATCCATCTGAAACCGGAATCTCTTTATCGGAGGTTGCCGACTCGGAAGAGGAAAAGGAAAAACAGATTGCGTTTTCTGAAGCTGACCTGGATCTGGAAACAGCAGCAGATCCTTTGGTTCAGGATACCCTGCGTGTTATCCGTTTGATCAAGGATATCCAAAAATCGGGTAGTGAACGCGCTGTCCAGCGATTTATCATCAGTAATTGCCAGCAAGCCTCGGATATTTTAGGATTGATGCAGTTGTTTTTATGGCAAGGATGGAAGAAAGAAGATCTGACCATGGATTTTGTGCCTTTGTTCGAAACGGTAGATGACTTGAAACATGCCGCGGATGTCATGCGTAGACTTTATTCGAATCCAGCATATGCTTCCCATCTGAAGAAAAGAGGGAATAAGCAGACCATTATGTTGGGGTTTTCGGACAGTACAAAGGATGGGGGCTATCTGATGGCGAACTGGTCCATCTATAAAGCCAAGATCGAATTGACCGCCATTGCTCGAGAGTATGATGTGGATTTGGTGTTCTTTGATGGTCGCGGTGGCCCTCCGGCACGTGGCGGTGGTAAAACCCAACGCTTCTATGCATCTATGGGCAAGGAGATCGAGAATAACCATATTCAGGTGACTATCCAAGGGCAGACCATCAGTAGCCAATATGGCTCTTTGGATTCGGCCAGATATAATATTGAGCAATTGATACAGGCAGGTCTGGTTTCGGATCTGCAACAAAAGGTGGGGGATACCCTGACACCAAAACAGAAGGATGTGATCGATCAGATGGCGGCAGAAAGTCATCGGAAGTTCTTGACCTTACGCCATCATCCCCAGTTCCTACAGTATCTGGAAACCTTGAGCCCCTTGAAGGCTTTGTCTTCGATCAATATTTCCAGTAGACCGGTGAAGCGGAATTCCGATCGGGAATTGCGATTGGAAGATCTTAGGGCGATCAGTTTTGTGACTTCCTGGAGTCAGTTAAAGCAAAATATCCCTGGATTTTTTGGGGTAGGGACGGCTCTACAATGGGCTGAGGACAATAACCTCTGGTCCTATGTCAAGAACCTGTATGAAACTTCCGGTATGTTCAATACCGTGATCGATAATTGCATGATGACGATGACCAAATCGAATGTCAGTATCACCGCCTATATGAAGGATGACCCTCAATTTGGTGGATTTTGGACGATGTTGAAGGAAGAATTCGATCTGACCAAAACCTATCTGCTAAAATTGACAGGTATGAAAGAGCTTATGGAAAATTATCCGGTAGAGCGGGCATCCATTTTGGAAAGGGAGAAGATTATCCTTCCATTATTGATTATTCAACATTACGCCATTCGATTGCTTGATAAACAGCAGGTTAAGGAAGAAAAGGCAGAAATCTATCGTAAATTAATCGGCAGAACCATTTATGGTGTGGTGAATGCGGGAAGAAATTTAGCGTAGATTGAATATGAATTAAACAGAAATAGGCATTAATAGGGATATTTTTATATTTTTGTGTGTTTTAAAAAATATAAAGCGATGAAATTAAATACATTATTTGTTGCGGCAGTTTTAGCAAGTACAACTTTATCTTCTTGCGTATTTGATACTGCAAGTGAAAATCAACTTAAATACACGCATACGACTTTGGTAGATGGGGATGCATATGCATTTTTCAGATCCGTAGGAGCGATTGCGCCGTATGAGGTAGACTATGCGAAACATGTTGGTACGGTTGGAAATGCACAAGCGAAAGATGCAGCGAGCAAAGTATCCCAATTCTTTACAGAGATGCTTCCTCAATTGGACTCTTTGGCAACAAAATTCCATGTTGATTTCCCTATTTTAGGACAAGAGAAATATGCCACAGAAGCTGATCATGCAGCACATAGCGTAACTACTGCTACAGATTCTACCGCTGATTCTACAGCAACAGCAGCGCCAGTAATGCATACGGCTCCTAGCCACGCTGCTTATACAGATGAAGCGTATTTGCACCATGTTCAGCATCAAGTAGGTTTGGTGAAAGAACAATTGAGAAGATTATCTCGCAATACCAACAAAGAATTAAGAGATTTCGCTCAATCAAAAACAGAAGCTGTTGCTCAGTTGTTTACTGCTGTAGGTGGTAAAGAAGATGCTCACGCGCATCACTAAGCAAAAAACAGTTTAATGGTTAAAAAACAGATCGTTACAGGTATATTGTCGTATGGAATGTCCGGAAGGGTATTCCATGCGCCATTTATAGCTGTCAACCCCAACTTTGAATTTAGGGCAGTCGTAGAACGTAGCCTTAAATCAGCCCAAGAGAAATATCCCGATGTCATCAGTTATGATTCCGTTCAGGAATTATTGGATGACCCAGAGATTGAATTGGTGATTGTCAATACGCCAAACGATACGCATGTATCCTATGCGGAACAGGCGCTCCTGGCCGGTAAGCATGTATTGATCGAGAAACCATTCGCACCAACCTCCCAAGAAGCGGCCAAATTGTATAAATTGGCGGAAGAACAGGGGAAACACATCCTTCCATATCATAATAGACGATTTGATAGCGATTTTCTTGCGCTCAAGAACATCGTGGAATCCGGAGCGGTAGGTAAGCCTATCGAACTTCATCTGCGGTTTGATCGTTATAAATCACAGATCGGCGTAAAGCTGTTCAAAGAAACCAAAAGAGCAGCCTCTGGGCTTCTTTATGATCTAGGGTCGCATCTGCTGGATCAGGCCATATCCCTGTTCGGTAAACCCAAATCCATGAGCAAGCTGAAGGGAACCTATCGGGCAAATAGTGTGGTGGATGATTACGCGCATCTGATGCTGAACTATGCTTCCGGGGTGAATGTTTTCATTACGACCAGCCTATTGGTGGCCGACCCTCAAGCAGCCTTTGTGCTACATGGTACAAAAGGAAGCTATGTGAAATACAGGACAGATGTTCAGGAAGCTCNNTTGATGCCTGACCATGCCAGCTTTGGCTTAGAACCTTTGGGTAATGAAGGGGTATTGAGTATTGCCCTTCAGGATGATGTAATGGAAAGACAGCTAATAGAACCCGTGAAGGGCGATTATATGGCGGTTTTTGATGCCGTTTATGCCACTATTCGAGAGGGTATCCCTTATTTTGTGAGCAAAGAGCAGATTATCTGGCAATTAGAAATCTTAGAGCCAACAAAATAATTGGCTATTTAATATTATATTAATATTAATTTAATCTATGATTTTTAATATTGTTAAACTTTTCAAATACACACTGTGAGATACGCCGCTATTGATATCGGTTCAAACGCTGTTCGTTTGCTGATTGCCGATATAATTGAAAGAGAAAACGAAATCATATTTAACAAAAACACACTTCTACGAGTGCCATTACGATTAGGTGATGATGCATTCATCAATAAACATATTTCTGAAGGAAAATTTGAGAACATGGTGAAAACCATGTCGGCATTCCGCAATCTGATGGATGTGTACAAGGTCAGTGATTACATGGCTTGTGCGACTTCTGCGATGCGCGATGCGGATAATGGGAATGACGTTGTAGAGGCCTGTAAAAAGGTGGGTATTGATATTGAGATCATCGATGGCTCTATCGAAGCGCAAATCATATACAATGTGCACAACCAGACCAACATGGATAAGAACAAGGTTTATCTTTATATCGATGTAGGGGGTGGTAGTACCGAGATTTCGCTATTTGCCAATGGTGATCTAGTGGCATCCCGTTCCTTCAATTTAGGGACCATCCGTATCCTGGACAACCAGGATGAACCGGAAACCTGGGACGACATGAAGTTATGGGTGAAGAATATCACCAAGAGCTATAAGAACATTTATGGTATTGGTTCTGGAGGTAATATTAATAAACTTTCGAGGATGGCCAATGAAAAGGCGGATAAGCCTATTTCTTATGCCAAATTGAAAGCTATGTATGTGTACCTGAGTTCGTATTCCTTGAAAGATAGGATCAATGTACTGGAATTGAAACAGGATAGGGCAGACGTGATTATCCCGGCTTCGGAAATCTTTCTGACCATCATGAAAGTAGGGCATCTGAAGAATATCATGGCGCCGAGGATCGGATTGGCGGATGGAATCATCCAGACCCTGATCAATAAAAATCTGAAGAAGGCTTAAGTAAATATCGTTGCAAATATCAAAATAAAGATTATTTTTGCGATGTGAAATGCCCAGGTGGCGAAATTGGTAGACGCACCATCTTGAGGGGGTGGCGCCTGAATGGGCGTGGCAGTTCGAATCTGCTCCTGGGCACCCCTTAAAAATCCTCTTTTTCTGGTTTAAATATTATTTGCCTTTACGGTAATCTCTGCGATATCCAGTACCTGGATTTCCTGTTCCTTATCCTTCACTTTCACGCCATCCCTCAACATCGTCATACAGAAAGGACAAGCAGCGGCAACAATAGATGCCTTGCTCTCGATCACATCCTCAATACGCTCTACATTCACATCCTTATTGCCCTTTTCAGGTTCTTTGAACATCTGTGCACCACCAGCTCCACAGCACAAACCATTGGATTTACAGCGTTTAAGTTCAACCAGGTCGGCATCCAAAACCTCCAAGGCTTTCCTTGGTGCCTCATAGACATCATTTCCTCTTCCAAGATAACAGGGGTCGTGGTAGGTGATCCGTTTTCCTTTGAATTCATTTCCATCGGCTGGTTTCAACTTCCCTTCATCGATCAAGGATTGGATCAATTGGGTATGATGGATCACTTCATAGTGGCCGCCCAAACTCGGGTATTCATTCTTTATCGTGTTGAAACAGTGCGGACAGGCTGTCACGATCTTTTTGATTTCATAACCATCCAATACCTGGATATTCATCATGGCCTGCATCTGGAACAGAAATTCATTTCCTGCACGCTTTGCGGGGTCACCCGTACAGCTTTCTTCGGTGCCTAGAATGGCATATTTGATCCCTACATGTTGAAGGATCTTGCAGATATCTTTGGTAATGCGCTGCGCACGTTCATCAAAACTACCGGCACATCCCACCCAAAACAACAGGTCTGGGCTTTCTCCTTTTGCTAATAATTCGGCTACTGTAGGTATATGAAGTTCGTTTTCCATGTTTTTTCTTTTTTATTGATTTGCCCAATTTGCACGGTCTGCCTGTGCATATTTCCAAGGTGCACCATTGTTTTCCAGGTTGGAGAACATGTTGTTAATACTCGCTGGTGCCTGCGATTCTTCCATAACCGCATATTGACGAAGACCAATGATGATCTCCAATGGATTGATGTTGACTGGACATTGCTCCACGCAAGCATTACAGCTTGTACAAGCCCATATTTCCTCTCTACTGATATGTGTATCCAATAGAGACTTTCCATCGTCTACAAACTCGCCATTCTTGTCGATGTTCAAGCCCACATCCGTTAGGCGATCGCGGGTATCCATCATGATCTTTCGTGGGGATAATAACTTCCCGGTCATATTTGCTGGACAAGCTGCCGTACATCGCCCACATTCCGTACAGGTATAGGCATCCAACAGATTCTTCCAGGTAAGATCCTGTACATCCTTTACCCCAAAACGGGTTGGTTCTCCGGTTGGAGGGGGTAGGGAAGGATCCAACATCACCTGAACCTCAGCTGTAACCGAAGGCATGTTCTCAAACTTGCCTTTAGGCTCCAGGTTGGAGAAATAGGTGTTCGGAAAGGCCAATATAATATGTAAATGCTTTGAGATCGGTAAATAGTTCAAAAAGGCCAATACGCCGATGATGTGGAACCACCAAGCTCCGCGTTCGATCCCTATCAAGGTATTCACCTGATCGGGTAACCAAGAAGCAATATATTGGGAAATTGGAAATGATCCGACGGCATGGTAATGTGCAGCACCCAATTGCTGAAGTTTGTAATCAGCGGCATTCATAAGTAAGAAGGCAGCCATCAATAGGATCTCCGCGGTCAGGATCAGGTTGGCATCTGTTTTCGGCCAATTGTCCAATTCGGATTGATTCAAACGCTTTAGCTTAAGGATATTCCTGCGCACAGCAAATACCACACAGCCCATCAATACCAGGAAGGCTAAGACCTCAAAGGAAAAGATCAGGAAATCATAGAACCCACCCATAAAGGAAAGTACGCGATGGGTACCGAAAAGGCCATCGATCACGATCTCCAACATCTCAATGTTGATGATACAGAACCCTACATATACAAACAGGTGAAGGATGGCTGGGATAGGCTTCTTGAACATTTTCTTCTGTCCGAAAGCCACCAGCAACATCACCTTCAATCGTTCCGAAGGACGATCAGAGCGATCGAGGGATTTTCCTAAACGAATATTGCGATATATTTTACTGGCGTTTTTATAGAACAGGATGATGCCTGCGATCAGAAGTACGCCAAAAATCAATTGACCGATCATAGTTTACAAATTAGGTAAAACAAATATAATCAATCCTTATATACTATGCAGGCATAATAAATTATTTAGACCGATTAAAAATAAATGTCCTGATGGAATAAGATAAACAAAAAAAGCCTCCCTAAGGAGGCTTTTCTAATCTTTATGGATTTTTAATTATTTCTTTGGAGCTGCAGCTGCAGATACACCTAATTTAGCTTGCACATCAGCTGTAAGGTCATCACCACCTGCTGAATAAACCACTGAACCAGATGCTAGATCCAGGATATAAGCATATCCTTTTTCTTTAGCTACTGCGTTGATAGCGGTCATGATCTTTGTTTGGATAGGGGCGAACAATTCAGCCTGTTTAGCTTCCATATCTTTTTCAGCTTGTTGTTGGCTTTCTTGGATCTTTCCTTCCATTTCGCGCATCTCAGTAGCGATCTTGTTCAATTCCACATCAACTGTTTCCTTGTTAGCTTCGCTTCTGTTTCTCGCTTTATCATTAAGATCTTTTTGTTTAGCTTGATACAAGGTAAACATATCTTGTAGTTCTTTGTCTTTGGTAGCACCAAGGCTTTGGATTTGTGTCTGCGCATTCTTGAAATCTGTAGTAGATTCCATAACTGTTNNGGTTCTAGAATTGATATGACCAACTTTTTGCTGTGCGCTTGCTGCGTTTGCTGCAAAAATAAGTCCTGATGCTAATACTACACTTTTCAATAAATTTTTCATGCTCATTCTGTTAGTCTTATAATTATTATATAAGTTTTTTCTGTTTTTTATATTTGTTAATTTTTTTAGATGCGCAAAATAATAAAAAAATCGTTAGTTGGCTAAACTTGGATTAGGTTTTAACCCCAATTTAACGATTACCTCATTGCTTTTATCCATTTTAGGGTTCGCGTAAAGGAAAGATACCTCGCTACGACGGTCTAAAATGAAATCCAATTGTTGTGCAGTAGCGATATCCTGGATGGCTTTAGAAACTCTATCTTGGATAGGCTTCATCAAGGTTTCACGTTGTTTAACGATCTCGCCATCGAATCCGAATTTACTACGTTGTAATTCTTTAACGGCTTTCTCTTTGTTCACAATCTCATCTTCACGACGTCTGCGCATATCTGCGTTCAACTTCTGTTGGTCGTTCTGATAAGCCTGGTACATGCGCTCGATCTCTTCGTATTGTTTATCCACTTCTTGTTGCCATTGTTGAGACAAGGCATCCACTTTCTTCTGCGCGCTTGCTACTTCAGGAATATGTTTCATGATATACTCCGAATCTACATAAGCAATTTTTTGTGCAAAGGAGATGCCCACCATCATGGTTAGCATCAAGGCCGTAGTTATAATTTTTTTCATTGACATATCAATATTTTTTTAATTCTACTTTTTAAGACAATTAAAATTATAAAAAGTTTAATTATTAAAATCCGCCCATGTTCTGGATGATACTGAACGTAAAGTTCTGCTTCCATTGGCTAGAAGGCAATCCAGGGATAGGATCCATCGCATGACCGTAGTCAATACCCAACATACCGAAGATCGGTAAGAAGATACGTGCTCCAACACCCACTGAACGACGAACCTTGAATGGATTCACTTCAGAGAATTTATTCCAGGTATTACCTGCTTCAGCAAATGCCAATGCAAAGACGGTTGCCTGATCATTCAACAAGATCGGGTGGCGAAGTTCAATCTGGTATTTCGCATAGATCGGGCTACCAGAGCTTGCTGCTGTATATTGCATGTTCGATCCGGTAGAAGCTGGGATAATGTATCCATTGGCATAACCACGCATCGCGATGATCTCAGAACCTTGTAAGAAGTCGAAACCTTGCATACCATCACCCCCTAATTTGAAACGCTCAAATGGAGAGGTTGGTGTTTCATCACCGTAAGTACCTAGGTAACCAAATTGTGCTTGGGTTTTCAATACCAATTTACCTACGATTTTCGTGTACCATTGCGAATCGAATTTCCATTTATGGTATTCTGTCCATTTGTATTTTTCATTATCTGGAGCAGTCGCATAGTTGATGTTGTTCATCAAGGAATATGGAGGCGTCAATTGTACGCTGAATTTCAGGTGTGAACCAGAAGTAGGGTAGATCGGTGCATCCACCGAGTTACGGCTGATCTCTTGGGTAAAGTTGATGTTGTATGCTTCACCGTCAGAGAAGATGAAATATCCTCTATAGTTTTCCAAATAATAACGTTGGTAAGATAGGGAGCTATTGATCTGGAAGTAGTTGTCTGGCCATTGAAGACGCTTACCTAAGGTCGCTGTCACCCCGTGCATTTGGATTTTAGGGTTGTTTGCATAACCTTCATAACGTTGGGTCTGCCAGTTGTAATATTGTTGTTGAGAATTCGAAATATAAGCACTCAATCCGAAATAGATAGGTTTCTTACCACCTAACCAAGGCTCCGAGAAAGAGAAGCTATACGATTGATAACGCTTTCCGGAAGTCTGTCCACGGATACTTAATTTCTGACCATCTCCACGAGGAAGTGGTTTCCAAGCATCTTTCTTAAATAAGTTAGACGTCGAGAAGTTGTTGAAGGTAAGACCTAAGGTACCGATTACCTGTCCTGCACCATAACCACCGGATAATTCCACCTGATCAGAAGGTTTCTCCGCTACCGAGAATTCGATATCTGTTGTTCCTTCTTCAAAATTCAGGTTGATAGGGGCAGGTTGAACTTTCTGCTCATCGAACATCCCCAATTGGGAGATCTCACGAACACTTCTTACCAATAATTCCCTCGAATATTTTTGTCCAGGTTTGGTGTAGATGGACCGTAAAACCACGCGGTCGTTCGTTACATCATTACCCTTCAAGATCACGTTGTTGATGGTATATTGCTTACCTTCCGACATTTGGATCTCCAGGTCGATCGTATCGTTATAGATTCTTTTAATGATCGGTTGGATGTTGAATGTCAGGTAACCATCGTTCTGATAGATCGCTGCAATATCATCCGAGTTGCGGGTAGGACCCATCAACTTCGAATTTAATTTCTCCTCACTATAGATATCACCTTTCTGAATACCCAAAAAGATGTTCAGGATGGAATCTTTGAACTTCGCGTTTCCAGACCAGCTGATGTTCCCCNNCAGTAACGAGGACCTTCGTAAAGATCAATATCGATTCCCACCTCATTGTTGTCATAACGGTATACCGAATCGCGGATAATCTCTGCATCACGGTAGCCTTTATCCTGCATTTTAGCGATCAATTTCTCTTTCGCCTCTTCGTATTTGTCTTCCTTGAATTTACCAGGACCGAATACACGATACCACATTCTTGGTTTAACACCTTTAAGGTATTTTTGAAGCTGCCTATCCGTGAATTCTTCATTGCCTTCAAAATTCACATGATGTACTTTGATCTTCTTGTTTCTATCGATATCCACCATCACAATTTCATTGTTAGGTTGGGTAGTATCTTTTGCGGTCTTGATCGTAATCTCCGGATATAGGTAGGATTTCTCCCGCAAGAATTTCTCGATGGTCGTACGGGTGGTCAATAATAGGTTTTCATTGACAATTCGGCCAGCCGTTGTATTCAAACGCTTACGAACTTCTTCTGTTTGGGTTTTACTCAAACCTTCAATATCCACGCGGGTCAGCCTTGGACGTTCCTTTACGCGGATTTCCAAAAAGATCGTCTCGTCCTGTATTTTTGTAGCATATAATTGAACATCTTCGAATAGGTTCTGATCCATCAGATCCTTGATCACATTAGCGGTCTGCTCAGAAGGTACCTCGATGTAATTACCTACGACCAATTTGGAAATGGTAATCAATACATCGCTTTCAAGGTATTGAGCTCCTGTAACAGTCACTCCCCCGATCACATAATTCTTAGGGTTATTATAGTCAATTTCATCTGGGTCATTGACGTTTATGGGATTACCACCAAGGATTTGGGCATGCGAGAAATTGCAAATTAAGATGGTCAGAAAAATAGAAATTTTTAGTATATGCTTCATCTACTTTTTATTATGTCTGCTAAAGTACAGCAAAGTCTTGTTAATTTTTGTTAAAAGAAATATTGCGGATTTCGGGGATTAACCCATCCAAAATCAAAATGTTGCAAAAGTAAGTATTTCTTACAATTGTTCACTAGTTTTCCCAAATCTTCTTTCGCGATTTTGATATAAATAAATACACTCGAAGAGATGTTCTCTGGAAAACTCCGGCCACATGATGGGTAAGAAAAATAATTCTGAATAAGCGATCTGCCAAAGCATGTAATTACTGATGCGTTCTTCACCGGATGTTCTGATCAGAATATCGGGATCCGGCATATCATAGGTATAAAGATGATGGCTTATGGTTTCTTCATTAATATCCGAAGGATCAAGTTCATTGTTCTTCACCTTTTCTGCTATCCTTTTGGTGGCTTCCACAATCTCTTGTCTGGAACCATAGCTTAAGGCTAAAGTAAGGGTACAGCCTGTATTGTTCTTCGTCTGTTCGATGGTACTTGCCAAGGTTACTTGGCAATGATCCGGTAGGTCAGAAGTCTTACCGATGGTGTTTACCCGAATATTGTTGGCCTGGAAGGTAGGTAATTCCTGGTTGAGGGAATTCACCAAAAGTTCCATCAAGGCATTGACTTCAAATTCAGGTCGGTTCCAGTTTTCGGTAGAAAAAGCATATAAGGTGAGGTAGGAAATGCCGATTTCAACAGCAGCTTCCAAGGCCTCCCGTACAGCTGTAACACCATTTTTGTGTCCAAATACACGCAGCTCACCCTGTTCCTTGGCCCATCGGCCATTGCCATCCATGATAATCGCAATATGCTTAGGAAGGTTAGTTTTGTCTATTTTATCTTTATAGTTCATTTGATTGTATACTGCGGTAAAGATACAGGTTTTCAGATAATCCTTTGATATTAAATAGTGTTAAATGAACTTTAAACCTTGATTAATAATTTCTGACGTCAATACCCCATAGCAATTTTTCCCGTAGGATACTGAAATACTGGTCGTTCTGCAGCCTGATCAGGTTGATGTGGAAAGGGGCTTTAGAGATGGTCAGCGTGGTGTTTGTGGATAGCGTATAACTTTTCGAATCACAGCTCAGAATGTATTTTTCCGTGCGGCTTTCGATCTCCAAGTGCAATTTCATCTGTTCGCTCACCACGATTGGGCGTACGTTCAGGTTATGTGGAGAAATAGGGGTGATCACGAAGTTGCCACTTCCTGGCATCAGGATGGGCCCGCCACAGCTCAAAGAATAGGCGGTGGAGCCGGTTGGTGTTGCAATGATCAAACCATCGGCCCAATAGGAGTTCAAAAGCTCATTGTCCAATACCGCGTTTACTGTGATCATGGCGGAAGAATCCGAACGAAATACCGTAATGTCATTTAACGCAATATTATCGCCGGCAACCAAGGTTCCATCGGAGGTTTCTACCTGTAGCAGCCCACGCTTCTGGATTTGGTATTGGTTGGCCAAGATCTGGTCCAACGCTTCTTCGATCTTGTTTTTTGAAATGTTTGCCAAAAATCCCAAACGGCCAAAGTTGATTCCTGCGATCGGGATCCCAGAGTCTTTAATCAAGGTTGCTGCAGCAAGCATGGTTCCATCGCCACCAAGGCTCAGCATAAAGGAAATATCTTTTGGAAGATCCTTATGTGATTTAAACTTTTTGAATTTGAAATCCACTTTGCATAGTTTCTTCAAAAAACTGTGGAAATCATGGTAGATATATACCTGAACATTGCGTTCGCGGAGGTAACTGAACAGCTCAACAACGTAGCCGATAACCGATTGGTTAAATTCACGTCCATATACTGCGATGGCCAGTTCTTTCATGCTTTCTTTTAAAATTTAGTCAAAGATGGGAATTTCTGATAAATTATAGGTTCAAATAATTCATCAAAAGATTGTACCGTTCTTGAATATCGTTCTGGTCCGAGCCATCATTGAAAGTCGCTTTCACCACATAATCGTGCCGCCAAAGCGATGCCAATACCGAAGAAATATTCGTCTTGTTCAGTTTGATGGTCAATTCTACCTTAGAGGAATCACCCAACACCTTAACCCCGGTATGAAGGATTTTACAGTTCTCCGATTCAATGATATTGGCGATGTGGGTCAGGGAATTGTCGCGCTCTTCCATTTCCAGCACGATGATCGCCCCAATCTCCTGGTTAGATATCGTTTTGTTCAATGCCAATAAGAGATTTTTTGGCGTAATCACACCTACATACTGGTTGTTCTTGTTCAGGATAGGTAACATATCAAACTGATAGGTCTCCAGGTATTGCAGAGCATCAAAAATATGCTGGTAATCGAAGAGATAAATAAATGGAAAAGTGAACTTGAGATCCTTGATGGTTTTCATGTCATCATCCACATTCAAGAGGTCTTCTTCTGTAATAATACCCAGGTATTCCTTGCCTTTTACAACAGGGAGTTGTTGGAGATGGAGCTCATTGACCTTATCCAGGGTAGCAGCTACTGTGTCGTTTGGATGGACCTCGGTGTAGAGCGTAGATATGTTTTCGCCTATATACATGAAACCGTTTTATGTATTAAACCCCATTTTTGAGAAAACGTTTAATTAGGAGTTTAATGATTCGTTGATGCTAAGGTAACGAAAATATATATTTTGAAATAAAATAAAAAGATGTTTAATGCTACTTTAAAGGAAATGTGTAATTTTACCCTACTTTAAAAAGAGCGGTAATTATATGGACTTACTAGAGCAAGAGAAGTTTATAAAGATTCGTGAAGTAATTCATAAGAAAAGTCCAAAATTAGCGAAGTGGATACCCAAACCAGTAATTAGTTACTTAGAGCGTGTAATACACGAAGACGAGATCAACTATATCATGACCAGGTATTACGATGACCTAGGCTTGGATTTTGTGGATTCTTTGTTGAAGGAATTGGATGTAGAGGTTCATCTGGAGGGTGTGGAGAACATTCCTTTGGAGGATAGTGTGATCTTTGCTTCCAACCATCCCCTTGGTGGTTTGGATGGAGTGGCTTTTATGCAGGCAATCGGTAAATACCGGAAAGATGTGAAGTTTTTGGTCAATGATATCCTTTTGAATATCCGAAACCTGGAACCCTTGTTCGTACCTGTCAATAAGGTAGGGAATCAGAGCAAGGCCGGTATTGCAGCCATAGAAAATGCCTATGCCTCCGACCATGCCCTGCTTGTTTTTCCGGCCGGACTGGTGTCACGGAAAATAAATGGCAAAATTGTTGACCTAGAATGGAAAAAAAGCTTTATCAATAAAGCAAAAAAATACAAAAAGGACGTCGTTCCTGTCTACATCGAGGGTAGGAATTCAAACTTCTTCTATAATTTAGCGAGAATAAGAGCAAAACTTGGTTTAAAAGCTAACATTGAAATGTTATATTTACCTGATGAGTTGTTCTCCCAACGCGGGAAGAGCATCAACATCCGCATCGGTAAACGTATTCCATATACACATTTCGACCAAAGCAAAAACGAAAGAGCCTGGGCCGAAGATGTAAAACAGCAAGTTTATGCGATGGCCAACAGTAAATAATAATCTATGCAAGAAATAATTCAACCTGTTGATCGGGAATTAATTAAGAAAGAACTTACTAAAGAAGCTTTTGTCCGTTATACCAATAATGGCAACAATGAGGTTTATTTGGTAAACTATCATACATCTCCGAATATCATGCGCGAGATTGGCCGACTGAGAGAGTTGAGTTTCCGCTCCGCGGGAGGTGGTACCGGGCAAGCACTGGATATTGATGAGAACGATATCAGTGAACACAACTACGATCAGTTGATCGCCTGGAACCCGGATGATGAAGAGATCATTGCGGGATACCGCGTGATCAAATGTGATAATGCGGTTTCTGAAGATGGAGAAGTCCATCTCTCCACAGCGCATTATTTTGATTTTTCAGAAGACTTTGTTAAAAACTATCTTCCCCAGACCTTGGAATTGGGAAGATCATGGGTACAGCCCAAATACCAACCCGCTATTGATAACCGCAAAGGGATATTCTCCTTGGATAACCTATGGGATGGGCTGGGTGCTGTGGTGCTGTTGAATCCAGATGTGAAGTATCTTTTTGGAAAGGTGACCATGTACCCACAGTATAATGAAGAAGCTAGGGATCTATTGATCTACTTCATGAACCATTATTTCCCGGATAAGGATAAATTAGTGACTCCATCTCCAGAATTGTATTTAGGGTATAAGACTGATGTGTCCAAGTTTGAAGGCATTTTTGATGGGTTGGATTATAAAGAAGGTTATAAGGTATTGAATACGCGTGTAAGAGAATTGGGGGAGAATGTTCCGCCATTGATCAATACGTATATGAATTTGTCGCCATCCATGCGTGTTTTTGGTACCGCTAGGAACAATGAATTTGGTGAGGTGGAAGAGACAGGGATTATGATAACCTTGGATGATATTTATCCAGCGAAGAAAGAGAGACATATGTCGACTTTTGAGCGGGATAGGCATTTCGGCGAAAGACCGGTAAAGGCCAGGTAGGTTTTTATTGGGATTCTACGTCATTGCGACCTTACGTCATTGCGAGGCACGAAGCAATCTTCCCGCATGTAATGCTGAGCATCTTCGAAGCATCTGTTCGATAGTACACGTACAGATCCTTCGAAGATGCTCAGGATGACAAAGTCNNAAGATTGCTTCGTCGTACCTCCTCGCAATGACGGGGATTTTTCTTTACAATTCCTTAAAATCCCCAAAAAAATCCCAACAAGAAACCACAAATTTCAAAATTAATCCTTCCCCAAATCAACCTCATTCTTCAAGAAAATAAATTAACTATAATGCGTCATCATGCGGTTTTTACCAGCATCCGCGCATCTTTATTTTTCTTAACTATTTCCTATGCAACCTTTTCTTTGCTTTTCTTTCCTTACAAAACACCAAAATTTCTGTTAATTCTTATCATTAACTAAACATTTTCTTAACATAAAATTTATATATTGACTGTAGTTTTGTTCAACATTATATAAAACCATGAAGAAAACAGCAATACTAACCAGTCTATTACTAATAGGTACTACCAGTTTATTCAGTCAAACCAATCAAGGAGTAATCACCTTGGACGAATTTCGTTTGCCAAACAAACGCGATATCATCCATATTCCCAATGTCAATGGTTTCCAGGTTCTAAAATGTGATTTCCACATGCATACCGTTTTTACAGATGGGCATGTATGGCCCAATGTACGCGTACAAGAAGCTTGGAAAGAGGGTTTGGATGCGATTTCCATTACCGAACATATGGAATACCAACCCCATAAAGATGATGTGAACACCGACCATAATCGCTCCCATGATCTTGCAGTAGAACTGGCCAAGGAAAACAACCTGGTCCTGATCAAAGGAACAGAAGTAACCCGGAATACCCCTCCAGGACATTTCAATGCGCTTTTCATTACGGATGCCAATAAGTTCATCGATGTTCGCGATGAGGATAAAGACCAAGAATCCATAGACCGCGTGATCAACGATAGTGCCTTTGTATTCTGGAACCATCCCGGTTGGAAGGATAAACAGATCCCTGGATCCTATGAATGGATTCCTTTTGTCGAAAAACTATACCAACAAAAGAAGGTACATGGTATCGAAGTAGTGAACGGATTAGGTTTCCATTCCAAGGCCTTGGATTGGGCATTGGACAGGAACCTAACCATCCTGGGAAATACCGACATGCATAACCTGATCTCCCATAGCTACGACCTGNNACCATGACCTTGATCATGAGCAAGGACCGCAGTGCCCAAGGTATCCGCGAAGCATTGAATAGCGGACGCACCGTAGCCTGGTCAAGCAAATATTTATTTGGAAAAGAAGAACACGTAAAGGCCTTATTCGATGCTTGTGTAACGTTGAGCCCTGTTTTCCATAAAAAGACCAACAAGGGTGTGGTTACCAATTACTATGAAATCAAGAACAACAGCGACCTGTATTTCGAGTTGGTATTAAAATCCGGAAAAGGAACAAAAAAGATCGTCCTCTATCCTGGATCTGCCCAAACATTAACTGCCGAAGCCAACCAACCTTCATTAACCTATGAAGTGGTTTCTACCTATATCCGAAGCGATAAACACCTGAACGTGGATATTCGCTTGAATTAAGAAAAACAAAACATAAACTGAAATTAATGAATCGATCGATCTTGAGGATTAGCCAAGGAAGCCTAATGTTATTATTAGGGCTTTCCTGTATTTCGCAGGCATCAGGGCACATCAGGTATGTGCCTTTGAAATCCTATGCTGCACAAGAATTGATTAATGTACGTATTACGGTACTTGATCAGAGTTCTGGGAAGCCCTTGGAGGGTGTGAGTATTAGTGCAAACAACCGAGCAATTGGCCTTACAGGCAAAGACGGGGTGTTTAGTGGTTCTGTTGTAAAAGGGACAACATTGAGCCTAAGAATGATAGGTTATAACTCTACAACCGTAAAGGTGGAACAGGAAACCTATTCCATCAGGTTATCGGCTGTAGACGAATCGATCGAGGAAGTCGTAGTGACGGCTTTGGGGATCAAGCGCGAAGAGCAGGCCTTGGGTTATTCTGCTACGACCGTGAAAGGCGAGCAATTGACCGAGGCGCTATCCAATAACTGGATGGATGCTCTTTCCGGAAAAGTAGCTGGTGTAAACCTGATGCGGTCCAATGCAGGACCGGTTGGAACCACCAAGATCATCCTTCGTGGGGAAAATAACCTAACTGGAGAAAATGGTGCCCTGATCGTTGTCGATGGGGTCATCATGAACGGCGGTTCTGGCCGATCATCAGCTCTAGGTTCTGATGGCGCCTATGGAACGGGTTCCGACAACATGCCGGTAGATTATGGTAACGGTATGGACGACATCAACCCAGAGGATATCGAAAACATCACGGTTCTGAAAGGTCCAGGTGCTGCCGCACTTTATGGTTCCCGCGGAGCCAATGGTGCAGTTATTATTACCACCAAATCGGGATCTGCGAAAGGCAAGGGAATAGGAATTACCGTTAATTCTAATGCAGCCTTTGAAAGCATGAACCGATCACCAGATCTGCAATACCAATACGGACAGGGTTTGGATGGTGCAGCCCATTATTCTTTCGGTACTTCCGTGGATGGGAGTAGCACCAGTGGAACCAGTTCCGCATATGGCCCTAAATTCGATGGTCAGGAGTTTTTCCAATATGATCCCATTTCACAGAAGGTCGGTGCAACAAGAACGCCTTGGCGGGCTTATGATGGTAAAGATGGCGTAAATGGTTTCTTTGATGTAGGAAGAACCTTCACCAATACGGTATCCATCGACGGAAGTACCGACAAGACAAATGCTAGGTTTTCGGCTACCAATACCCAGAACAAATGGATCGTTCCGAATACTGGCTATAAAAAGAATTCATTGGCATTGTCCGTCAACTCGAAAATCACGGATAAGTTGAGCATCAACTCTAAGGTGAATTATACCAACCGATGGTCGGATAATTTACCGGGAACGGGTTATGGAAACCAATCCTTGATGTACTGGTATATTTTCTGGCAACCAAGTGCTGACCAGAATTGGTTGAGGAATTATTGGGTGAATGGCGAAGAAAATAAGAAAATTGCCTATCCTTTCAGTAGTTTTCCGGAAAATCCATACGCCATTTCCTACGAATTCATCAATGCGAATAACAGGCATACCATCACCGGAAATGCGCAGGCCGTTTACCAGTTTTCGAAAGCCTTGAAAGCGCATATTCGCGCAGCGATGGATATGGGGATCGAAGATAGAAATCAGAATAGGCCTTACGATGCCGGCTCGAAACTCCGGGAAGGATCATACCGTAGCCAATCGATATTCTCCAAAGAAACCAATATCGATTTCTTAGTAACTTATAATAAAAAACTAAGTGATGATTTTGATTTCTCAGCCAATGTTGGTGGAGCCCAAGCACGTATTGATTACGATAGGGATGAAATGACTTCCGATGGTTTATACTATCCAGGCGTTTATAATCATAACAATTCGAAATATGGCGTAAAAAGCCGCCAGATCATCGAGAGATCACAAACCAACAGCTTATATGCTTTGGTTACCACGAGTTATAAAGATTTCTTATTCTTAGATGCTACCTTCCGTAGGGATTGGGCAAGTACCTTAGCTTCTCGCTTATATCCTAAAAAGGAATTGGGTTTCAATTACCCTTCCATTAACGGTAGTTTTGTCTTCTCTAAGATCTGGGATCTTCCAGAATTCATCAGTTTCGGTAAATTCCGCGCTTCGTATGCAGGGACTGGATCAGGTGTGCAAAAACCTTATCAAACCGAATTCTTCTATGAAAACCCAAACCCCTTATTGGGAGGGGCTTTGACAAACCTTTCTACTCTTGCTAACCCCTTGATCAAACCTTTATCTACCTCTTCATTAGAATTTGGTGCTGATATCCGTATGTTCAGGAATAAAGTGAAATTGGATATCGCTTGGTATAAAGCCAATTCATCCAACCAACACTTGTACCGTTTTGTGGATCCCGCTTCTGGTGTAAGCCGTTTCTTGGTCAATTTTGGTGAGGTGGAAAACAAAGGTTTGGAAATCGGTTTGAACACCGATCAGATTAAAGCCAAAGACAATGGTTTTGGATGGTCATCCTACATCACCTATACAGGAAATAAAAATATCATCAAGCAATTGACCGATAGTTCCATTGTACTTCAACAGCGTTCGGTAGGTTCTGGGCAGATTGTCGGTACGGTAGGCGGTAGTTTAGGTGATCTTTATGGTATAGGTTATCAACGAGCTCCTGATGGGCAGGTAATCTATGATGCATCTACCGGTTATGCAAAATTAACCAGCGAAGTGATCTATTTGGGGAATACCATTCCAAAAGGAAAAATGAGTTTCGGAAATAACTTCTCCTATAAGGGATTTCGTATGAACCTCTTATTTGATACCCAATGGGGAGGCGTTGGCCATTCATTAACCCATTATAAATTAGCGGAACAAGGAAAAACCAAGAATACCTTACCTGGTCGCTACAGCAGTATCATAGGAAATGGGGTGATTCAAAATGCAGATGGAACGTATCGTCAGAATGACGTGATTGCCAAAAATGTGGATGAATATTACCGCTCTCATTTCGGTCAGGATAATGCCGAAGGAAGTACATACCCAACAGACTTTATCAAATTTAGGGAAGCGCGAATTGATTATAGCTTAAATAAGAATTTGGTTTCCCGTTTAGGGATCAACCGTGCGACCATCGGTGTCTATGGCCGTGACCTTTTCATCTGGACCAAATGGCCAGCATTCGATCCGGAATTCGGAACATTGGATGGAGGAGATATTGTGAAAGGTTTTGAGATTGCTCAATTCCCGTCCACCCGTACTTTTGGATTTAACCTAATTGTTGGTTTCTAATTGATTATCATGAAATTGAAAAACATATTATTTGGAAGTCTGTTAAGCATCTTAGCACTTTCCTCATGCGATAAAGGTTTTGTTGACCTGAATGTCGACCCGACCAAAACTACGGAAGCCTATCCAGAGCAGTTCATGGCAAATGCATTGATCAATTCGGTGTCTGCCAATATGAACAGGAACAGAGGCTTCAACAATGAATTGATGCAGGTTACTGTATCAATAGGTGATGGTGAATTCAAGGTTTTCCGTTATGACTTTAGAAGAAGTTGGTCGGATTATCTTTGGAGCAGCCATTTTATCAACATGTCCAATTACAAGGATATGTACAGTAAAGCGTTGAATGAATTGACCTTCAATACCTCTTATCAAGGTATCTCCATGATCTTACAGACATGGACCAATTCCATCTTAACCGATACTTACGGGGATATCCCATATTCTCAAGCCACTTTAGGTAGAGATTCCCTATTGTTCGAACCAAAATTTGATGCACAGAAGGATGTCTATACGAACATGTTGATGAAGTTGGATTCGGCCAATACGCTTCTGAAGGCAAATAAGGCAATAGACCCCCTACAAGACCCAGTATATGCTGGATCAGTTGCGAACTGGCGCAAGTTTGGAAACTCTTTATATCTGCGTTTATTGATGCGTGTGGCGCATAAAGCAGAGATCAAGGATTATGCGGAGGCAAAAATCAAGGAGATTTTGGAAACCAACAAATCGAACTATCCGATTATTGCCAACAATGCTGAATCAGCAATCCTACGTTGGACAGGGGAAGGAGTTTACATTTCTCCATTCATGGCGACTCGGGTACAGGATTTTAGGGCAACCGCAATTGCAGAATATTTCATCGATTTTTTGCGTGATACCAATGATCCGAGATTGAATATTCCAGATTATGGAGCCGCAGGGGTAAACCGTTGGGGAATAGCGCCGGTATCGGGCAACTTTGTAGGTGTACCAAGTGGATATGCCCAAGGTTCAGAGGATTATTCCAGAATGTCTTATTTCTATTCGGCCGACCAAAATGTGGGAGGGTACAGCATGCAGAGTGAGCCTATGACCGGAATGATCATGAACTTTGCAGAAGTGGAGTTCATCAAGGCAGAAGCCATGTTGAAGGGCTATATTTCTGGAGATCCTAGTGTGCCTTTTTATTCCGGAGCGGCAAATTCCATTACCTTATGGACACCGACCTGGACAGGCAACATACAAGAACATTTGGCTGCTTCAGATAAAGAATGGGATGCTAATGCTTCGTTCGACCAAAAAATGGAGATGATCCATCAACAAAAGTATTTTGCCTTGTTCTTGGTAGATCTTCAACAATGGTTTGAATACAGAAGGACCGGCCATCCAATTTTGCCAAAAGGAGCGGGGTTAAAAAACAACGGCGAAATGCCGGCTCGGATGCAATATCCGGTTTATGTACAGTCTTCGAACCCAGTAAGTTATCGGGAAGCAGTCGCTAGACAAGGTGCGGATGAAATCAATACAAAAATGTGGTGGCAAAAGCCTTAATCATGATGGAGATGAAAAATATGTTTAAGAAATTATTCGGATTTGCAGTGCTCGCAGGTAGCTTGGCAAGTTGTGCGGATACCAATTATCCAGGAGGGGAGGTGAGTCCTTATATCGGTATATATGATATCCGTAATTTATATAAAGGTTCGGCCATTGATCTGAACCTAGAAACCATGGAAGGATCCAATAGCCTTTCAGCAGTCGTAATCTCTGATCATTCTGGGAATAATCTTCCCGCAGGCATGTTGTTCGTGCAGGATGCCAGAAGGTTAAATTTATTAAGAGGTCTGGCCATTCCAATCGGAGATCTTGCCAAAGAGTATAAACCGGGAGATTCGGTAATCATCAATTTAGATGGAACGGTGCTGGATCGCGTGGATGGTATTTTGCAGATCAAAAATGTGGATCAGAATCGCATCAATAAAGTGGCTTCAGATAGACCTGTTTATGCTACTTTAACCAATACCGCAAAGATTGCAGCGAAACCTTATGATTTCGAAAGTACCTTGGTGGCCATTGTTAAGGGCGGTTATACTTACACGCCTGGACCGGGTCAGGTGATTTCTGGTGATCAGACCATCAATGATGGTTTTGGGACTATCACGGTGACTACCGACCCCAGTTCTGCTTTGGCAAACCTACCGCAGTATAAAATGGCAAATTACTATGGAATCGTGTTTACCAAACAGGAACAAGATAGTGTAATTGCTTATCAAAAAATGCGTACTACCAAAGATTTGGTGGAGCTGAAATCCGTTTACAAAACGCCAAAAGTGATCATCACCGGTTGGAATAATGATCCAAACGGTTCGGATAACAACCATGAATACATGCAATTCATGGCAACCGAGGATATTGATTTTGCAAAGACACCTTTTTCGGTAGTTACCACAAATAACGCCAATGCTTCAACTCCAGTGGGTTTCCCACAAAAAGGTTGGGCTACAGGCGGAATACGTACCTATAAGATCAATCTGACCAAAGGAACGGCGAAAAAAGGAACTTTCTTTTATGTTGGAGGTACAAATGGATTGATTATGAGCTCCGGTTCTACCAGTATCAAACATGCCAATTGGATAGCGATGTATAATTATGGCGCCAATGATGGCCAAGGTTTTGGAACCAAAACCACTAACCTGTTGGCCAATAGTGGAAATGCCTATGGGATTGCGATTTTTGCCGGAACGGATGTGACAGAGAAATCCATCCCAGAGGATGTGATGTTCGTGGCTTCCGGTGGAAGCGTGGTAGGAAATGGTTTTGGTTATCGTATTGCCAATAATGATTTCTATGATATCATTAACCCGATCACACTGAACGAACAACCGTTCTATCGTTCCGGAACGAACACCAATAATATATCCTATAATACACCTTCCGATGCCGGATATTTCAATTATATGGGCGGAGAATATAACATGACATTAGGTCGTTGGACCAAAGCACGTGTTAAATATGCACCAATTCTGCCAAAGACTGCCGTTTTGGAGGATATTGAAAATCCAGAATTCGCAACCAAACTGGTCTATTAACCAGTAGGTTCTTGATTAGCATCATCGTTAATATTATACAAATAAAATGGGCTCCGAAAGNNCGAAAGGAGCCCGTTTTTTATGCTTGTATATGTTGGTAATAAGCCATCTCTAGATGCGGAATGTCATCTTCGAGATACATATCACTCTCTGTCTTGAATCCCAATTCATTATAGAATTTTTCTAGGTATTGCTGACCGGAAATCCGGATCGGGAAATCAGGATAATCCTCCACCAAACTTTGTATCGCTTGTTCCATCAGTAATTTTCCATAATCCAGTTTTCTGAATTCCGGATGCACCAGGACCCGTCCGATAGAAGAAGATCCAGGGTAGGAGTAATCTGGTGGGATCAATCGCGCATAGGCGACACATTTGTCATCCTTCATCGCAAACAAATGCTTGGCAAATTGATCCTTATCATCACAATCCCGATAGATGCAAGTCTGTTCCAATACAAAAACCTCCTGTCTTACCTGCAGGATTTTGTACAGTTCCAACGAACTCAGTTCTTCAAAGGATTTATTGAACCATTCCATTAGCTCAATAACGCTTTAACAACTTCAGAAATTGTTCTACCATCTGCTTTACCCGCCAATTTTTGGTTGGCAGCACCCATCACCTTACCCATATCCTTCACCGACGTCGCGCCACTCTCTGCAATAACCCCTTTAACGATCTCTTTGATTTCGGCACGGTCCAATTGTTTCGGTAGATAAGCCTCAATCACTTCCTGTTCTTCCACTTCGATCTGATAAAGGTCTTCACGGTTTTGTTGTTGGTAGATTTCTGCTGATTCCTTACGTTGTTTCACCAATTTCTGAAGAACCTTGATTTCCGCTTCTTCCGTCATTTCTTCGCTATGGCCTTTTTCGGTTTTTGCCAACAAAATAGCCGCCTTGATCGCACGAAGTCCACGTAATTTTGCATTGTCCTTAGCGATCATAGCCGCTTTAATATCTTGGTTGATTTGTGTTTCTAATGACATTCTATTATAAATTAAACGTATATGAATAGATTAGTTGTTTCTGTTGATAATGGTGCCATTTGCCTGTACGGTCGGCATCACCAATAGATCATTGATGTTGACATGTTTTGGTCTGGAAAGCACAAAAGATACGATCTCCGCAATATCCTGACCGTTCAACGGAGTCAGGCCTTGGTAGACGGCCTTTGCTCTATCCTTATCGCCATGAAAGCGAACTTCCGAAAATTCTGTTTCCACCATGCCTGGATTGATGGCCGTTACTTTGATTCCCTTACTCAATAGATCAATGCGCATTGCCTTGTTCAAGGCATCCACCGCATGTTTGGTTGCACAATACACATTTCCATTCGGATAGACCTCCTTACCAGCAATGGAACCCAGGTTGATAATATGTGCCTGTTCGCTACCATCCATCAATGGAACCACATATTTGGTCACGTATAGAAGGCCCTTTACATTGGTGTCGATCATCCGGTCCCAATCGCCAATGTCTCCATCTTGAATCGGATCCAATCCCTGGCTCAGACCAGCATTATTGATCAAAACATCCACTTTTCGCCATTCCGCAGGTAGGTTCCTTAAAGTGGTCTCCACTTCCTCCGCATAACGAACATCCAATTTGAAGGTATGAACCTCACAATTCGGGTTGATTGTTTTGATTTTATTCGTTAATTCTTCCAGTTTTTCAATTCTTCTGGCGCATAATAGCAAGCGGTAGTTCTTTTCTTCCGCCAATTGCAATGCACAAGCTTCACCTATTCCTGAGCTTGCCCCTGTAATTAAAACTGTTCTCATTTATTTTTTAGTTATGACATTCGTAAATGGTACAGAAGCCAAATGTCTGTGGTCTTACCCGACAGGATTTAAAGCCTACTGTTTTGGTGATGGCTGCAAATCGTTCGCCATCAGGAAATTTGGCCACCGATTCCGGCAGGTATTCATAAGCTCTATTGTCTTTAGAGATCAATTTACCCATCGCTGGCGTGATCTTGTTGAAATAAAAATTAAATAGCTGCTTGATCGGGAAGGCTGTAGGATTGGAAAGCTCCAAAATTATCGCTTTACCACCCGGTTTCAAGACCCTGCGGATATCGCTCAATCCTTGCTCCAGGTTCTCAAAGTTCCGGACCCCAAATGCCACCGTTACGGCATCAAAAGTCTGATCTTCAAAGGGAAGTGCCTCCGAATCGCCCAAACAAACCTCAAACTGTTCCTCTAAACCTTTTTTCTTGATCTTTTCCTTTGCTACATCCAACATCCCTTGGGAAATATCCACCCCAATGATCTTTTTGGGATTCAGGATTCGGATGGCTTCAATAGCAAAATCACCAGTTCCCGTGGCGACATCCAACATCATCTGCGGGTTTAAACTTTTCAAAGATTTGATGGCTTTTTTGCGCCAGATGGTATCAATCCCCATCGTCATAAAGCGGTTCAATAGATCATAGGTCTTCGAAATATTGTTGAACATATCCGCAACCTGCTCTTTTTTTCCGCCCTCGGGATTGTATGGTTTTACTGTTGAAGCATCATTTGACATAAGTACAAAGATACAACAAAGTAAACAGAAATTATCCTTTATCTCCCGAGCTTTTTCCATAGTTTAGATAATCCAAAAACCTTAACTCCCTGACTATGAATTTGAACTGCTTTTTAAGCCAACAAAGGCTTTTCGAGGCTTTCCTGCTAAAGGCTTATTAACAGTTGCCGATGTTATCCACATGGATTTAAGTGGTTGATAATGAGAGTTGGAAAAAAGTTGCTAACGGGTTATCCACATTTGATGTGGAATACTAAGGCTTGTAATTCAACTACTATTGCATGATTGTTGAAGCACCTATTTTAGCTGTTTATAACTTTGATTATAGAGGTATTTTATTTTCCTTACATTTGTTACCCTATCATTGAAAACTTTTTGAACAAGCCGTAGATAAATTGTAATATGTCTTTAGAAAACGAATACACAAATAGCCAGTCAGGTCAGTCGAACCGTCCGAACTTTAAACAGAAAAGGACGAGCGTGAACAACTTGATTAGTGGTTTGGGTAAGATACCACCTCAAGCATTGGATCTGGAAGAAGCCGTCCTTGGCGCACTCATGTTGGAAAAGAACGCATTGAGTGAGGTCATCGATATCCTAAAACCTGATTCGTTTTATAAAGAGGCACATCAGCAGATTTTTCAGGCAATTTATAACCTGTTCCAAAAGACTTCACCCATCGATCTACTGACCGTAATCGCCGAATTGCGCGGAATGGGAGCTTTGGAAATGGTTGGGGGTGCTTATTATATCACTCAGCTGACCGACAGGGTAGTATCTGCAGCCAATATCGAATACCACGCTCGTATCATCTCCCAAAAATATATCCAAAGGGAATTGATCAAGGTGTCCACAGAGATCATCAACGCTTCGTATGATGAAACCAGTGATATCTTTGATCTATTGGATCATGCGGAGAAATCACTGTTCGATATTGCACAGAATAACTTGAGAAGAGATTCGCGGAAGATGGATGACATCATGCGCGAGGCCATCAACAACCTGGAGTTATTACGTGATCGGACCGACGGTTTAACAGGTATTCCTTCTGGACTAACTGCATTGGATCGGATGACCTCCGGTTGGCAACCATCGGATCTGGTGATTATTGCTGCTCGTCCGGCAATGGGTAAAACGGCCTTCGTATTATCTGTAGCACGTAATGCTGCGGTAGACCATCAACGTGCTGTTGCAGTATTCTCCCTGGAGATGTCGTCGGTACAGTTGGTTAACCGTCTGATTGCTGGTGAAACGGAGATTGAACAGGAGAAATTGAAAAAAGGTAATCTGGCAGACCATGAATGGCAGCAACTGCATTCCAGAATCGGTCGATTGACAGAAGCACCTTTGATCATTGATGATACCCCAGCGCTGAACGTATTTGAGTTCCGAGCAAAATGTAGACGACTAAAAGCACAATACGATATTCAGATGGTGATCGTCGATTACCTGCAGTTGATGCATGGTAAAGGCGATGGTAAAGGTGGCGGTGGTAACCGTGAGCAGGAGATCGGTAGTATTTCCCGCGCATTGAAATCTGTGGCTAAGGAATTAAATATCCCGGTATTGGCCTTATCACAGCTAAGTCGTGCTGTAGAATCAAGACCTGGTAACAGTAAGCGTCCTATGCTTTCCGACTTACGTGAATCGGGATCTATCGAGCAGGATGCGGATATGGTATTGTTCCTATACCGTCCGGAATATTATGGATTGATGGAAGATGAAGAAGGTCGCTCGACCGTTGGGGTAGGTGAGGTTATTATTGCGAAGCACCGTAACGGGGAAACTGGTATTGTACCTTTACGCTTTGTGGGTAAATATGTGAAGTTCGTGGATCTGGAGGATGATTTCTCTGGGATGGGTGGCCCTGAAGGTGGAAGCTTCAACGACTTTGGTGGTGCAAGTAGTGCTATGCAGCCTTCCAGTGATTTCGGTGGATTCGGCGGGGGAATTACCATGCCTTCAAGGATGAACGATATGCCGGATGATGCGCCGTTTTAGGAGTATTTAGTAGGTAGTATTTAGTAGTTAGTATTTAGTAGTTAGACTGTTTGGTGGGATTATAGATGTGAGATGTGAGATGAGAGATTATAGACGTGAGATTATAGATTTTGGAGGAGAGGGATTTGAAAGGATAAATAAATAGAAAAAAAGCCGTATCAGATTTGAATTTTGATACGGCTTTTTTATGTTGTTGCAGTCTAGTGTCCAATCCTAAAAAAGCTATACACAAAAACAAAGTGTATGGAAACAATAGAGAGAGAGTTTGAGTTCGCGGAG
>DCOH01000048.1:0-39773 GCA_002322865.1 Sphingobacterium sp. UBA1575
GGGGACTTTTTCAGTGCCCTCCAATATCGTTAAGGCTTTTTTTTATGGATGCTATTAAAGGTTATTGATAACCTAATAGTTTCATGACTTGTTTAGAATTCTGCTCTTCCCCAAACACTTCGTAGTTGAACGTTTCATCCCTGTTCCTACGGATCAACACGTGCTTTGGAGATGGCAACAGGCAATGATGAATACCACCATACCCACTTAATACCTCTTGATAAGCACCGGTATGGAAGAAACCAAGGTATTGAACCTTTCTGGTCTTTGGCATAAACACCGAGTTCATGTGAGCTTCTTGATTGTAGTAATCTTGGCCATCACAAGTAATACCTCCTAAATTGACACGTTCATATTCCGAATCCCAATTATTGATCGGCAACAAGATGTATTTTTGGTTCAATGCCCATACATCCGGAAGGTTGGTGATAAATGAACCATCCAACATCAACCATTTTTCACGGTCATTCTGTTGCTTACGGCCCAATACTTTGTATAAAATTCCTGAAGCTTCTGCAACGGTGTATTTTCCAAATTCGGTAATGATATCCGGTTCTACTACTTCGTGATGTGCACAGATCTGCTTAATACGGTTTACAATCTCGTTCACCATGTATTCGTAATCAAAATCGTGTACCAATGAATCTTTGAATGGCATTCCTCCACCAATATCCAATGTATCAAGATCTGGATTGATCTTTTTGAACTTACAATAAAGGGTCACATATTTCTCCAACTCATTCCAATAATACGGCGTATCCGAAATACCTGAATTGATAAAGAAATGAAGTAACTTTACTTTGAAGTAAGGGTTCTCCGCAATCTTGCTGTTATAGAAATCAATGACATCCTCCATGCGGATACCTAATCTTGAGGTATAGAACTGCGAATCCGGTTGCTCTTCTGCGGCAATACGGATACCCAAATTACATGGCTCTGTCAATTCAATCTCATCATCATACATGTTGAATTCCTCTTTATTATCCAATACCGGGATAATATTATGGAAACCATCATGTAACATATCCACAATGTATTGCTTGTACTGGTAAGTTTTGAAGCCATTACAGATGACGGTAATGTCCTTCGTCACCTTTCCCTGTCTTTCCAAGGCATCGATCATAGGCATATCAAATGCCGACGAGGTTTCTAAGTGAATATCGTTCTTTAACGCTTCCTCTACAATATGTTTGAAATGAGATGATTTCGTACAATAGCAGTACTTATAGGACCCACGGTAATTGTATTTCAACATGGCTGTTTGAAACAGAATCTTCGCTTGTTGGATCTTTTTACTAATAATAGGTAGATAAGTAAAACGTAGGGGCGTGCCATACGTTTCTATCATTTCCATCAAATTCAAAGCGTGGAAGTACAATTCGTCTTCGATAATTTCGAATCCGTCTTGTGGAAAACCAACACTTAAGTCAAGAAATTCCTGATAGCTCTGCATTTTTTATTATTTTTGGCAAAGATATGCTTTCATAACGAATACATGAATAATCTGAGTGTTATTTTTTGAATTCATTATCAGAAGGTTAAGAATATTACGAAATATTTACATGGCAAAATCAATCCAAGGACTGCTTATTGAAAAGTCTGTAGAAGCAGTTAAATCACTTTATAGTTCAGATATCCCAGCTTCACAGCTTGCATTACAGGAAACCCGCAAGGAATTTGAAGGGCAAATTACCTTGGTTGTATTTCCTATCACTCGATTCTCCAAAAAATCGCCGGAAGTAACAGGGCAGGAGATCGGTGCCTACCTTCAGGAGCAGATTCCGGAGATTGAATCCTACAATGTGATCAAAGGTTTTTTAAACCTGAGCTTCACCGACCAATACTGGATAACGGTATTGAATGATGAAATAGCTCATCAAGATTTTGCAGTATTTCCAGCCAATGGAAAACGTTTGATGGTGGAATATTCTTCACCGAACACCAACAAGCCCCTACATTTAGGGCATGTGCGTAACAACCTCTTAGGCTATTCGGTAGCCGAAATCCTAAAAGCATATGGCTATGATGTCATCAAAGCAAATCTGGTGAACGATAGAGGGATCCATATCTGTAAATCCATGCTTGCTTGGCAGAAGTTTGGAGAAGGGGAAACCCCTGCTTCAACCGGAATGAAGGGCGATCATTTGGTCGGTAAATACTATGTGGTTTTCGACAAGGCATACAAACAGGAAATTGATTCCTTAAAAGCCGAAGGTCAGACCGAGGAGGAAGCTAAAAAGAATGCACCCTTGATCAAGGAAGCGCAGGCCATGTTGTTGAAATGGGAAGCCGGCGATGAGGAAGTGATCAATCTTTGGAAAACCATGAATGCTTGGGTATATGAAGGGTTTGATCAGACCTACAAAACCCTAGGGGTTGATTTCGATAAATTCTATTACGAATCAGATACCTATTTATTAGGAAAAGATATTATTCAGGAAGGATTGGATTCGGGTGTTTTCTTCAAAAAAGAAGACAATTCCGTGTGGATCGACCTGACCGCTGAAGGCCTTGACGAAAAACTTGTTTTACGTGGAGATGGGACTTCTGTATACATCACTCAGGATTTGGGTACAGCACAATTGAAATACGATGAATTCAAGATGGATGATTCTATTTATGTGGTAGGCAATGAGCAGGATTATCATTTCAAGGTATTGTTCCAGATCTTGAAAAAACTGGGTAAATCTTGGGCGGATGGACTTTTCCATCTTTCCTACGGCATGGTGGACCTTCCAACGGGTAAAATGAAATCCAGAGAAGGTACAGTTGTCGATGCAGATGACCTGATGCAGGAAATGTTTGCCACGGCAAAAACCAGAACCGAAGAACTGGGTAAGACGGAAGGATTCAACGAAGAGGAAAAAGAAGCCTTATACAATACCATCGGTATGGGGGCATTGAAATATTTCCTATTAAAAGTTGACCCTAAAAAAAGGCTATTGTTCGATCCGAACGAAACCGTAGATTTCCAAGGACACACGGGTCCATTTATTCAATATACCCATGCTCGTATCAAATCTGTTTTGAGAAAAGGAGATTTTAAGGAAGGTACAGCTGTACAACCAGAAAAGATTTCCAGTTACGAACGGGATCTGATCCAGGCATTGGCAGGTTTTCCAGGGGTCATTGAAGCCTCAGCAAAAGAATTCAGCCCGGCTCAATTAGCGAATTATGCTTATGAAGTGGCTAAATTATACAACAAATTCTACCACGAGGAAAGTATTATCAAGGCGGAGGATGAAACCGTAAAAGCTTTCCGTCTACAATTATCTGCTGCTGCAGCGAAGATCATTGCAAAGAGTATGAATTTATTAGGAATTCAAGTTCCTGAAAGAATGTAAGCATGGGGAAAATAAAAGTTGGACTGATCGGCTTTTCTATTGGTGGACATGTATTCCATGCGCCATTTATCTCTGAAAATCCTGATCTGGAATTATATAAGGTGACGGCTCGGAAATTTGAACAACAGGAAATGTTGGCTGAAAGATATCCGGATGCCATTGCCGTTCAGAGAGCGGAAGATATATTCGAAGATCCAGCGATAGATCTGGTGGTCATCGCCACTTCGAATGATGTGCATTATTCTTTTGCGAAAGCTGCTTTAGAGGCCGGAAAACATGTCGTTGTGGAAAAACCATTTACGAATTATGCGTCTGAGGCCGATGAACTGATTGCCTTGGCAAAAAGTAAAAACCTCTTGCTTTCTGTCCATCACAACGCCAGATTCCATTCTGATTTTAAAACCGTAAAGAAGCTTATTGAAGAAGGAAGATTAGGACGTTTAACAAACTATGAAGCGAGATTTGATCGATTCCGCAATTTTTTAAGGCCTGGAGCCTGGCGGGAAGAGAATCTCCCAGGTTCGGGAATACACTATGACCTGGGTGCACACTTGATCGATCAAGCCCTACAGTTGTTTGGACATCCGACGGCGATCTATGCCGATTTAAGGGTGCAACGAGACGGGGCCAAGGCCATTGATGATTTTGAATTTATCCTGCATTATCCTCAAGTCAAAGTTTCCTTAAAAGGACAGATGTTAGCCAAAATCCCGACAGCAAGATTTGCCTTATACGGTACGAATGGTTCTTTTGTAAAATGGGGTGTAGATCCACAGGAAGAACTGTTGCGCGCTGGTAAAAGACCTGCAGAGGTTGCAGGTTGGGGAGAGGAACCCTCAGAAATCTATGGGAAATTAGCTGTCCTAGAAAACGGTATTGAAATCGAAGAGATCATTCCGTCGGAGAAGGGTTCTGGGGAGGATTTCTATAAAAACATAGTGGCTACATTAAAAGGAGAAGAAGAGTTGTTCGTTAAACCAGAACAGGCAAGGGATGTAATCCGGATCTTGGAACTGGCAGAACAATCTTGGACGGAGCAACGTGTGGTTTCCCTTGCTGAAGAATTGATTTCTTAAGATGAAGAATTACGACGCCATTATCATAGGGGCAGGTGCCTGCGGATTGATGTGTGCTGCACAGGCAGGGCTACTGGGCAAAAAAACCTTACTGTTGGAAAGGAACGATAAGCCTGGGGCGAAAATCCTGATCTCTGGCGGTGGACGTTGTAATTTTACGAACTTATATACCCAACCTGAAAATTTTGTTTCGGAGAACCCGGCATTTCTGCATGCGGTTTTCTCCCAATGGACTGTTGAGGATTCCCAAAATTTCTTTGAGCATTTTGGAGACATTCAAGGGGAAGAAAAGACATTGGGACAACTCTTTCCCAAAAGCAATAAAGCAAAGGATATCGTAGCGGTTTTTAGCAAATTGATGTTTGAAACCAAACAGGATATCTGGTTGAACACCGAAGTGAAGGATGTCGAAAAAACAGAAGGCGGTTTTGAAATAACCTTTGTGAAGGATGGGAAAACCCAAAAGATACATAGCCCCAAGGTCGTGATGGCCTCTGGAGGTCTACCGGTTGCTAAATTGGGAGCTTCGGATTTTGCCTTACGCATAGCGCGAAAATTCGGATTGCGTATTGTACCTACAGCGCCAGCCTTGGTGCCTTTGACCATCACCGGAAAGGATGCCGACTGGTATGCCTCTTTGGCCGGAAATTCCATCTTTTCTAAAGTATACAATGAAAGGATCAGCTTTGAAGAAAATATCCTATTTACCCATTGGGGCCTGAGCGGTCCGGCTATCCTACAGATCTCTTCCTATTGGAGACCTGGAGAAACTTTCAGCATCGATTTATTGCCGAAATTCAAAATGGATAACCTCATTAAGGAGGAACGGGATCAGGGTGGAAGAAGGACCGTTGCACAACTGATGAATGATTATTTTACCAAAAGGACGGTAGAAGCATTCGGAAAATTCTTGCCCATTACGGTGAAGATCGCCTCCTTAGGTAAAAATGATGCAAAACTTATTGTGGATACCATTCATAAGTTCAAAGTCAAACCTGCAGGCGATAAAGGCTACGATAAGGCCGAAGTGATGCGTGGTGGAGTGAATACGGAAGAGCTGAACCCCAAAACCTTAGCTGCCAAAGCCGTACCAGGGCTTTACTTTGGCGGCGAAGCCGTCGATATTACCGGATGGTTAGGTGGCTACAACTTCCAATGGGCTTGGGCAGCAGGTTATGCTATTGCAAATGATCTTTAATAAGGTCTGCCCCTAATATCCGTTTTGCTCCTTTAAGGTGGTATACATACCATTTCCTTACTACAGCACCGCCTCTTTTCTGTTCTATTACTTTTCTTAGATTAATCGATTCAAAATCTTGCCCGTATATCTCGTAGGGTTCTACATGATTGTTGGAAGGACTGATATAATAAGCATCTTCAGTAATCTGTATAGGGTTTTCCATTTTGTTCAGCCACGCGAATTTATGTAGGTCATGTAATTTGCCTTCTCCTAATACAGGAATTCCCAAAGGCCTTGCCACGTAAAATAGGATATGCCCAGCAGGGAACCATTTATTGACCAAGATCGGGTCATCATCCTGCATGGTCTTTTTTTCTACATCTTCCGCTCGGATCTTTTCAAATTCCTTGGCAAACTGAGTCCAACCAATCATTTCAATAGATACATCCTCCTTTCCAAGATCCTTTCCATTTTTAATTCCGATCGGGTTGCCCGGATAAAAATGAATTATACATACAGCAAGGATCATAAATCCCAAGGTAAAGAACAGCATGCCATTGAACACCTTTCGCACCGTCCTGACCTTATCTGCGCTCAATTCCTGATCTATCCAAACAGCAGCCAAGATCATGATCGAAAAAAAGCCTGCACCACTCCAATGTGGAAGCACTTGTTTAAATAAAGAAATAAAGTTGGCCAGGAAAATGATCGGTAGACCACAATAGAGTATGACCGCAATTTCTTGCCTACAGTGCTGGGTATGGAACTTCCAATTTTTAATGACCGCAACGGCTAAATACACATAAATGAGGCATATAAGCGGGTTATTGTATAATATCTGACCAAAAAAGGCCTGTAGGAAAAAGTGTATCTGTATACCTGCATCCCATAAACTAACCCGTTCGCCATGGAAACGCCAAGTAATAAAATCATGTTGGATATTCCAAAGAACGATAGGGGATATGATCAAAACACTGATGATCAAGGAAACATATAAGGCCCAATTTTTCAATAAAGACCGTTGATGTAAGAATAGATAACACAAGAAACCTAACCATAAAAAGATACCATGTACTTTGCTCATGCATGCTAAACCAATCCAAACGCCAAGAAATAGGAGCGCTTCTGTCTGTTCTTTTTTGTCTTTTGGTTTTACGCTCAGGACCATACAGTATAGCGCGGCCAACCAAAAGGTATTGCAGATCGAATCTGGAAGAATAAAAATCCCTGAAATGATACTGGAATAGATCGATGCGGTAAATAAGATGGCCGCTATAAAGGCAGCTCGATCATTCGCAATCCTTCTCACGATGCAGGCCATGATCCAGGTATTNNACCTAATCGCATAGAGAAGGTGTTTACCCAATGCAGGTTCAAGGTGAAGAATTTGATCAGGAAACCGATCATTGGCGGATGGTCAAAATGGTTCCAATCAGGCTGTAGGGCATAAGTATAATAATAGACCTCATCATTGCCCAATTCCAATAGGTTGGCAAATAGGATCCGTACCAAAGTGCTCAATAAAATTAGCCAACGTAATTTGATGCGGAATTGATTAGCCATTTCCAAAAGTGATTAAATGATTGATGGAGAAGTTCCAGATAAAAACAATTCCAATCGCAAAAACCTTGGCCAGGTAAAAGTTAACTTTCCATCGGTTACTGAAGAGGTAAATGATCAGCGTATTGATGCCCAGACCAATGATGCTGAAAAGGGCATATTGAAGGAACTGTTTGGCGATCTGTGGATTGTTGTTGGAAAAGGTCCAAATTCTATTGAGACAATAATTACTCATCACAGCAAAATAAAAACCACAGGCATTGGCAAAGAATTTATTCGTGTTTAATTTTTCTTTCAGTAGCCAGGTAATTCCAAAGTCAATTCCCATCCCCAATAAACCAACAAGGCCAAATTTTAATAGGCTAATGAATAGTTTCCACATAGTTATATCTTAAATGAGGGAGGGAGGAATTGGCTTCGACTTAATTTCTTCTCGCCGAAATAGGAATACATCAGAAAATACAGGCAAGAAAAGCCTGCTCCAAGGAGAGATCCAAACCAAACATCATCCAAAAAATGCTGACCCAGGTAAACCCTTGAATAACCGGTTAGGCAGGCAAGGACCATAGCCATTGTCGCCAATCTTTTATCCTTGCTGAATAACATCAGCGTAAAAGCCAAGGCAAAGGCTGAGGTAGTATGACCAGATGGAAAGGCATTATGATGGGATAAAGGCAACCAGGATAGGGAATGGAAATTGGGGTCTTCTTTAAGAAAAAAGGCCGGACGATGCGCCTGAAAAGTTTTCTTAAGGACCGAACAGATCAAACCCGAACCAATATAACTGGCTGCTATAGCAATCCCGATTTTTCTTGATCGTAGAAAAAAGAATAGCACTGCCACGATAATCACAAAAATCCCATCGCCAAATTGGGTAACCATGGAGAAAAAATAATCCAATACCTGATGGTTCATGGAGTTGATCCATTGGAACGAACTGATACGTGGCGTTGAAAAAACAATAAGACTGACCAGTACATACCAAACGAAAAAAATGCTCAAGCTGGCTTTATTTAGCTGATAGAGTAGCTTTATACGATTCATTCAATAACCGTTAATATTGATTTATTCAACAAAAGTAAAATTATATTGTTAGGAGAAAGTTAATAATTAAAATGGTAATATTATTTAATTGTTAACAAAAAAAACCATAACTCGATTTCGAGCTATGGTTAACTAGGGTAAAAAGAGAGTTCTAAAAATTTATATCTTCATTTAGCGCATCTATCAACTTAAAACTTATGTTCTAATTTAACTTCTTTTGTGATATCCTTAACGTCGATATCTTTAGAAGTTTTAACAACTTTATTGTTTACTAGGATCTCCAACGTAATTTTTGCTGGTTTATCGATTTTTGTTTTCAAAGCAACCACATTGCCTTTTCCTGGCATGGCTCGTCTAGTCGCTACGGTTTTAGGAACATCCAATGCTGCCGTGATCACAGAGTCCTTACCTTTTGTACTGGTTACCGAAAGATTGGTCATTTTAATCTTTTCTTTCGAGGAAGTTGTGATTTTGTAAGCGATACTTACTGGATTAGGCTCAGTTTTTTTCTTTTTGCATGAAGTGCTGAAGGAAATAAGGGCAATCGCTGTAGCAATCTTTAAGTAAGAAATAGTTTTCATATATTATTTATTAAAATTAATTTGTGAATGAATAAAATAAACATGTTGCGCATAAATGTTTCTCCTATGACGAAACTAAAATTCATTTCGCTACAACTAACAGAAAAAAACTTTCAAATAATTATAAGTTATAACAACAACGATATAGTATTTCGTTTTGCCGATATTAAATTGTTTTTTTTGTAGTTTTGCAGCTTGAAGCAAACTCGTTCTATCGCTGGCCTTTATCAAATAAGGCGAGAGGAAAGTCCGGGCAACACAGAGCAACACGCTTCCTAACAGGAAGGATGCCTCCGGGTAGACAGCAAGTGCCACAGAAAAGATACCGCCATGGCAACATGGTAAGGGTGAAAACGTGAGGTAAGAGCTCACGGATTTGTATGGTAACATACATCTCGGTAAACCTCGTGTGTTGAAAAACCAAATAGGTTGTGAGTTAGAAAGCTGCTCGTTTTCTTCCTTCGGGACCTCACAATGGGTAGGTTGATGGAGGTTATGCGCGAGCATAATCCTAGATAAATGATAGAAATCCCCTCGGGGAGACAGAACCCGGCTTATAAAGTTTGCTTCTTTTTACTTTATTTGTTAAATTATCGCAGCCTAGAAAAATAGGAACATTTTATATGACTACAGTTTTAATCATCGATGATGAACGCCCTATCCGAAGTTCCCTTCGTGATATCTTAGAATATGAAGACTACAAAGTCCTTGATGTCGATAACGGTGAAGATGGTCTGAAAATCCTTAAAAAGGAGAAGATCGATCTGGTACTATGTGATATCAAAATGAACAAGATGGATGGTATGGAAGTGTTGAGCGCTGCCAGAGAATTCGCTGATATCCCGTTCATTATGATCTCCGGCCACGGGACAATCGAAACAGCGGTAGAAGCAGCCCGCAAAGGCGCTTTTGATTTCCTGGAAAAACCCCTAGATCTGAACCGTTTATTGATCACTGTTCGTAACGCCCTCGAAAAAGGATCTTTAGTAAAGGAAACTAAAGTTCTAAAACGCAAGTTCTCCAAGACCAAAGAAATCCTAGGAGATTCCTCGGGAATCAGTTTGATAAAGGAAACGATCGATAAAGTAGCTCCAACCGAAGCTCGCGTATTGATTACCGGGGCCAATGGTGCTGGTAAGGAATTGGTGGCGCGTTGGTTGCACGAAAAGTCCACCCGCTCCAGCTCTACCTTGGTAGAGGTGAACTGTGCGGCTATCCCTTCAGAATTGATCGAATCCGAATTGTTCGGACATGAGAAAGGGTCATTTACTTCAGCGGTAAAACAACGTATCGGAAAATTTGAGCAAGCCAATAATGGTACGCTTTTCTTGGACGAGATAGGGGACATGAGCCTTTCAGCGCAGGCGAAAGTACTTCGTGCCCTACAGGAAAATAAAATTACCCGTGTTGGTGGCGAAAAGGAAATCGACGTGAATGTACGTGTCATTGCCGCAACCAATAAGGATTTGTTGAAGGAAATCGATGAAGGTAATTTCCGTATGGACTTATACCACCGTTTAAGTGTGATCTTGATCCACGTGCCTTCCTTGGCAGAACGTAAGGATGATATCCCTACGCTTGCAAACTCGTTCTGCGAAGAGATCTGTGCAGAATACAGTATTCCGGTAAAAACCTTTACGCCTGATGCTATGTTGGCTTTGCAATCTCTTCCTTGGACAGGTACCATCCGTGAACTGCGCAATATGATCGAAAGGTTGATCATTCTTTGTGATAAGAAAATCACCGAAGATGATGTATTGACTTTTGCGAACCCAGGCGGCCCGGTATCGGCAAAATCCATTTCAGGAAATGATTCCGCATCCTCCAAAGGATTTGACTTGGAGCAATTCACGTCTTTCCAAGATTTCAAGGATTATTCAGAGTGTGAATTCATCAAATATAAATTGGAGAAAAACAATTGGAACGTATCCAAAACAGCTGATGATCTGGATATCCAAAGAAGTCATTTGTACAGTAAGATTGAAAAATACGGTCTTAAAAGAGACTAGAACGAAAGCCGCTTAATAACGGTTTTCTATAAATTAAAAGAGGTCTTATCAATTTAATTGATAAGACCTCTTTTTACTATGCTAAAAGGCTGTTTTCGCCCTAAAATCACGGTTAAAGTATACTTAAAGCGTGTTTTCTTATGCTTAGGTTAGTAAAAGCATACTTTTACATTACTTTCACTATGGTTTCAGTCCGAAGCCATTTATTGCGAAAAAGGCTGTATCTATTGGTTAGATACAGCCTTCACTTTTATTTCTAATCGTTATATCGTCTTTTTTGTCGACTATATAACACGTAAATAACAACGATCAATATTATCACACCGATCACCACATATGCTGTAGGTGATGCGTTATCTACAACTTCTCCTGTAGTTGTGTCTCCTTGGGCGAACAATCCCAAACTAACTACCTGGAGCAATCCCATCATACTCCATTTTCTCATGATTCTTATTTTTTAAGTTTATATGACAATATACTAAAAAATATGAACCAAAAAAGAAATTAGGCTTATAAAATTTCTGCTAGGAAATTTCCGTCCTGATGGATCAATGACCTTTTGTCGATGATCTCCTGAATGTTGATGGTTCCAATGACATATTTATGAGCATCGCTGTAAAAACGTTCGGAAATCGTAATGAAATTGATGTTTTCTAAAACATCTTCGTCCTCATAACGAAAATATACCTTGATGTCGTAATTCGTGGTATAGCTAACCTCTTGTGCCTCTAGATGTTTTTTGTATTCGTATTTGTAGTCATAACGTAGCGCTGCGATATCTGAAAGCACCGCAGACCCGGTAGGGTGGCCACCAGCGCCTTTTCCGTAGAAGAATTGCTCATCTGCAAAAGCCGCTTTTACCAATACCCCATTGTTCTCATTTTCCACATTGTACAACATGCTGTTGTTCGAAATGAATTTTGGCAATACGTATAGTACGACTTCGTTATTGGATACCTCTTTAGCCAATGGGATCAATTTGATCTTATAATTTTTCTCACGGGCATATTTGATATCGGCATTTCCCAATTTGTCGATTCCTAAATTAAGGATCAATTCCGGATCAATATAAACACCATAGGCATGGGAAGCTACAATGGCCAATTTGTATTTTGGATCAAATCCGCCAACATCTAAGGTGGGGTCGGTTTCCGCAAAACCTAATTCCTGCGCCTTTTTCAGGGCTGCATCATAACTTTGGTTCTCGTTGAAGATTTTGGAAAGGATATAGTTGGAGGAACCGTTGAAAATACCACTTACAGAGTGCAACAATTCGTTGTCGTAATATTCTTCCAGGTTTCTGATGATCGGGATACTTCCGCAGACCGCTCCTTCGTAAAGTAAGGATGTACCATGCTGTTGTTGGATTTCGGTCAATTCCTCCAGATGGGTAGCAATCATTTTCTTGTTTGCCGATACCACATTTTTGCCTGAAGATAAGGCACGTTTGGTGATTTCAAATGCTGCTTCGGCATCATCGATCAATTCCACAACGGTATTGATTTCTGGAGCGTCAAGAATCGCATTCGGATCTGTACTGAATAATTCGACAGGTAAAGTTCTTTTTTTATCTGCGTTTTTGATCACGAATTTCTTGATCTCCAGGTTTAAGTTTTTTGTTTTGATGATATCGTATAACCCTTGTCCCACCACTCCAAATCCGAACATACCGATGGTCAGTTTCTTACTCATTTTCTTGTATTAAATTTAATTGTTCTGCTTTACTATTATATTTTGCTAGGAAATTTCCAATGACTTGTGTTAATGTTTTGGTCTCAATAAGGAAACCGTCATGCCCGAAAAAGGAATGTAGTTCATAGTATTCCGCATTCGGGATGTTTTTGGCGATGAATTCCTGCTCCTGTGGAGGGAATAATACATCCGATGGTATACCGATCACCAAGGTGTTGATGCCCTGGATCCCGTGTAATACCTCTTCGACTGCCCCACGACTTCTACCAAGATGATGGCTGTCCATGGCCTTGGTCAGATACCAATAGCTCAGGGCGTTGAACCTTTTCACCAGTTTATCGCCTTGATAGGATTGGTAGGAAGAAGCCTTGTATTGATCGGTTTTATCATGGTCTGACTCCACCTGGGTTACCCCATACGCGTTATAGGTTCTGTAGGATATCAGCGCCATACTTCGCGCTGCCTTTAGGCCGTTTAATCCGGCATCAGGCCTTTTCTCATAGAAACTTGGATCGGCGGTCAATGCCAAACGTTGACTTTCATTGAACGCGATTCCCCAAGGGGAGAAAAAAGCATTGGTACCAATGGCGATCAGGTTATGGATCTTGATGGTTTTGGATGCTGCCCATTCGAGCACCTGCTGCCCACCCAGGGAGCCACCGATCAAGGTGTTGATTTCGGTAATGCCAAGATGCGCCGCTAGCACATCATGACCGTGGATAATATCCCGGATCGTGAACTGCGGGAAATCCAGGTAATAGGGCTCCGAAGTTTCTGGGTTGATGGATAGGGGGTTGGTAGATCCATAATGGGATCCCAAAACATTCGCGCAAACAATGAAATATTCTTTGTCATTGAATAGTTCCTCCTCACCGAATAATCCTGGCCACCAATCAAAAACATCAGAATTGGCCGTCAATGCGTGGCAAACCCAAATAACATTGGATTTGTCGGCATTCAACTCACCATAAGTATGATAAGCAATCTGAATATTTGGCAGTTTCTTCCCACTTTCCAGTGGGAATTCCTGACCATATTCGAATATTTTAAGACTCATGTGTTCTAATTTATGCTTACGCTAAGACCTATTATGATCTATTTAATCTTTTGAAATGCTTGTTCCAAATCTGCTTTGATGTCGTCAATATGCTCAATACCAACGGATAAACGCAATTGACCTGGTAATACACCCGCTTTTACCTGATCTTCAGCACTCAATTGCTGGTGGGTGGTAGCCGCAGGATGGATGATCAATGATTTGGCATCTCCCACGTTTGCCAGGTGACTGATCAGCTCTAGGGAATCAATAAATTCATTGGCTTTTTCCACGCCGCCTTTAACGGTGAACGATAAAACCGCACCATAACCATTCTTCAGGTATTTCTGTGCATTTTGATGGTATGGATGGCTTTTCAATCCCGGATAGCTTACTTTTTCCACCTGTGGATGTGCATCTAACCATTGTGCGATCTCTAAGGCATTGTCCACATGGCGTTGTACTCGCAGGGAAAGGGTTTCTAATCCTTGAACCAATAACCATGAATTGAAAGGCGATAGGGCAGGGCCAAAATCGCGAAGGCCTTCTACACGCGCACGGATCGCAAATTGGATGTTTCCGAAAGGACCGTTTTCACCGAAAACCTCCGAGAATACCAAACCATGGTAGCCTTCGGAGGGTTCAGAAAATTGTTTGAATTTTCCATTTCCCCAGTTGTAGTTACCACCATCCACGATCACACCGCCGATGCTTGTTCCATGTCCGCCGATCCATTTCGTAGCCGATTCAACCACGACATTGGCACCATGCTCCAAAGGTTTGAACAGGTAACCGCCTGCACCAAAGGTATTGTCGACGATCAATGGAAGGTCGTGTTTTTTGGCGACAGCTGCAATTTTTTCAAAATCAGGAATGTTGTAGCTCGGGTTTCCGATAGTTTCTACATAGATCGCTTTGGTTTTATCGTCGATCAAAGATTCGATCTTATCGGCATCCGTATCCTCTGCAAATCTCGCTTCGATACCCAACCTTTTGAAAGAAACTTTGAATTGGTTGTAGGTACCTCCATAAAGGTTTGCTCCCGACACAAAATTATCGCCTGATTCCAGGATGTTGGTCAAAGCGATGAATTGGGCTGCCTGTCCGGAAGCTACTGCTAATGCGGCAACACCACCTTCCAACGCTGCGATTCTTTTTTCGAATGCATCGGTAGTCGGGTTCATGATACGGGTATAGATATTTCCGAATTGTTTAAGGGCAAAAAGATTGGCCCCATGTTCCGCGTTTTCAAATACGTACGATGAAGTTTGATATATAGGTAAAGCTCTTGAACCGGTAGTAGGATCTACTTCTTGGCCGGCATGAACCTGTAAGGTTTCAAATTTAAAGTTTTTATTTTCTGACATGATTTTTTGGTTTTGTATTAAATTAATGGGTTTTTCAGGCATAGGGCTGTCCTTACGGTAGTCGTCTAAAATGGTCATGTTTTTCCCTTTTGCCTTTGAAAAAGGGAATGTATAAACATACCGACGACTAACACATTCGCGTTATACAGCAACCTTGAAATGTAGATTTTGATGATGTAATTGTCATAGTCTATTTCATTTATATGCTCCTAAGCATTATTGCTTCGGACAGGAATTGGCACCTTTTCAATCACGTTGAAGGTTGCCAGTGGGTCATAGAGCCAGTCTCTCGCCACTTCTTTATAAATCAAGACCATTCAGAGAAGGGTATTGATTAGGGTACTACTATTGAAGTACGTCGCAAATATAGGGTGTGAAATCAATATTTGCAACGTTTTCCCTAAAAAAATTGAAGAAACCTAAAATCCTCTAGGTTTGGCTTCGCGGATTTCGACTACTTTGTCGACGATATAGCGGGTGTTTCCACGCCAAGGAATAACGCCGTGGTACTCTTTATAGTGCAGGTCGAAGGATTTTCCAGAATTGCTTTCCAGGATTTGGTAGATGGAATCATTCGCGATGGAGAATTCAAACTCATTGCTGGATAGTCCGGCGCCGGTTGATTGGGTTCTGATCCCTTCCTGGATGAGTTTTCCTTCGTAGGTTTTGAAGATATTGCCTTTTTTGACGGCATAGTTTAATTCGCCGGATTTAACACCTTCGCCGAATACAAAGAAATATTTAAAGAAGATGGCAATGGCAATTCCTGCGAATAATACCAAAAAGAACCATCCTAGGATTTTCTTGAACATGGATTTTTCTTGTTTGGGAGGTTGGTTTGATGTTTCCATAACGATGTTTTTTTCTTATAGGGTTGTATGTATGTCTTATGTTGTATGTATGTCTTAATGCTCTATGTGTATGTTCATATCACAAAAAGAATACCTAAAAATAAGAAATTCAGTTGAATTCTCGTCATTGCGCCTACCCGTCATTGCGAGGAGGCACGACGAAGCAATCTTTGGACTGTGTCATCCTGAGAGCCTTTGTCATCCTGAACAGCCTTTGTCATCCTGAGCGTAGTCGAAGGATCTGTAAGGGTACCAGATGTAGATGCTTCGACTTCGCTCAACATGACATGAGTAAAGATTGCTTCGTTCCTCGCAATGACGTGTTCCTCGCAATGACGTGAGGCGCAATGACGCAAAAGCGCAATGACGTGTTCCTCGCAATGACGTTTCACCTTACCCCAAAACCGCCATCTCTTCATCAATTAACCCCCTCGTCCCATCAGTAACAGGAACCAAAGGCAACCTCACATAATCCTTTCCAAATCCCTTCCTCTCCAATATATACTTCACCCCACAAGGATTTCCTTCCACAAAACAAAGATCTGTAATCCTCAATAACTCCTGATGAATAGCTCTTGCTTCTTCAAAATTTCCTTCCGCACATAAGTGCGCCAAGGTTGAAACCTTATTCGGATACGCATTTCCCACCACAGAAATAATCCCAGCTGCTCCCAAAGCCATCATCGGAAGAGTCACAGGATCATCTCCAGAAATCAATAAAAACCCTTCAGGCTTATCCCTCAAGATCTCACTGAACTGCGCAAAATTCCCAGAAGCTTCTTTCGTTGCTACGATATTCGAAAAATCCTTTGCCAAGCGAACTGTTGTCGCCGGACTCATATTACTACCTGTTCTTCCAGGCACATTATATAAAATAATAGGCAATTTAGCCGCTTCCGCAACCGCTTTATAATGTTGGTAAATCCCTTCCTGCGTAGGCTTGTTATAATAAGGCGATACGGAAAGAATAGCCATATAATCCAAGCTTTCAAAGTTCTTCACCTGTTCCACGATTTCATGGGTATTGTTTCCACCAATACCTGCCACCAACGGAATACGTTTATTTACATGCTTCGAAGTAAATGCCCAGACCTGCTTTCGTTCCTCTTGATTTAAGGTTGCTGTTTCACCGGTAGTACCAAGAGAAACTAAATAATCAATTCCACCTTCGATCTGGTAATCGATAAGTCTTGCTAAGGTCTCGTAATCGACGGTCCCATCTGCATTAAAGGGTGTTACCAACGCAACACCTGCTCCTTGAAGCTCATTCATCATTATTGTATTTGTATGCTTTATTTACTGTTCATTAATCATGGCCAACAATTCTGTTTCAGAAATGATTGGCACTTGTAGTTTTTCGGCTTTGGCTAATTTGGATGGCCCCATCTTATCGCCAGCCACTAAGTAGTTCAATTTGGCGGATATGCCACTCAGCATTTTGCCACCATGGGATTCGATCAATGCAGTCAATTCCTCTCGGGAGAAATCTGCAAAAACCCCGGAGATCAGGAAGGTTTTCCCGGCCAGGCCATTACCGGCAAGAACCACTTCTTTTTCCTCGATCTGAAATTGCAAGCCCAGGGATCTCAGTTTTTCGATCTCTTCCCAATGTTCCGGCTCGTTCAGGTAATCGTGGATACTTTCTGCGATCCGGATACCAATATCTGGAACGGCTAATATTTCTTCGGCCGAGGCCGCCTTCATGGCATCGATATTCTTGAAATATTGCGCCAATTTACGCGCTACAGTTTCACCAACATGACGTATACCTAGTGCAAATAATAATTTTTCAAAAGGTTTTTGTTTCGATTGCTCGATACCGGCAAGCATATTATCGATGGATTTTTGTCCGAAACGCTCAATACCCACCAGATCTTCTGCTCGATCCTTCAATTCATAGATGTCAGAGATTTTCCGGATCAATCCTAACCTATAGAAGGTTTCGATGGTTTCATCACCCAATCCTTGGATATCCATCATTTTACGGCCAATAAAATGCTGCAGCTTACCTACGATCTGAGGCCTACAGCCCGCATCGTTCGGACAATAATGCACCGCTTCGCCCTCTTCGCGGATCAAGGTGGTTCCACATTCTGGACAGTGCGTAGGATAAACAATAGCTACGGCACCTGCAGGTCGTTTTTCCGTGTTGGCGGAAATGATCTTCGGGATGATCTCGCCACCCTTTTCCACAAATACCGTATCACCTTCGTGAAGGTCTAATCGGGCAATCTCATTGGCGTTGTGTAAGGACGCCCGTTTTACGGTCGTTCCAGCCAAAAGAACAGGTTGCAGATTCGCTACGGGGGTAACCGCTCCGGTTCTTCCAACCTGATAACTGATGCTTTTCAGTATGGTTTCTACCCGTTCGGCTTTATATTTATAGGATATGGCCCATCTTGGCGACTTGGATGTAAAACCAAGTTCTTCCTGTTGGGCATAATCATTCACTTTAATAACAATCCCATCGATTTCGTAGGATAGTTTATGCCGGGCTTCATCCCAATGATGGATGAAATCCAACACTTCCGTGATGTTTTGACAGCGTTTGGTGTGCTCACAAACCGGAAAACCCCAGGCTTTAACGGCTTCTAAGCTTTCCCAATGATTGGCAAACAGACGGTTTCTGTTGTCGGCATATAGAAAATATAGAAAGCAGTCCAAAGGTCGTTTGGCAACTTCAGCTGAATCCTGTAATTTGATTGTTCCGGAAGCAAAATTCCTTGGATTGGCATAGGTCTGTTCGGCATTATCCTCCCGTTCTTTGTTCAATCGCAGAAAGGCTGATTTGTGCATGAAAATCTCCCCTCTGATTTCAAAGTTATCCGGATAATTTCCTTTTTTGAGTTGATGGGGAATGCTTCTGATGGTCTTTACATTGGAGGTTACTTCATCACCTTGGGTGCCATCTCCGCGGGTAACCGCTCTGGTCAATCGGCCATCCTCGTAGGTAATGGAAATGGAAAGACCATCAAATTTCAGCTCCACGACGTACTGCACATCATCGCCTACGACCTTCCGAACGCGGGTATCAAAATCTTTGAGTTCCTGTTCGTTGTAGGTGTTGCCCAATGACATCATTGGCCAACGATGTTTAACGGTGTTGAATCGTTGCGTTATATCTCCGCCCACTTTTTGGGTAGGGGAGTTGGGATGTTTAAACTCGGGATATTGGGCCTCTAGGGCTTCCAGTTCCTTCAGTTTATGGTCAAAATCGAAATCTGAGATTGCGGATTGCGCTAATACATAATACTGGTAGTTGTATTCGTTTAATTCTTTAGTTAACGCTTCTATTTTCGCTTGAATATCTACTGCCATAGACCACGAAAATACGAAATATTATAGCCCTAAAATAATTTTAGGGAACTAAATATGTAAACAGGCAAAGTCTTGCAAGTGCTTTAAGAAAACCGCAATTACGTTTGTTCAGTAAGAGCTGGATTAATGGAAATTTTTATCGTGCAGATCAGTAAATTTATGGATTTTATTCACGTAATAATCCCATATGATGGAATTCTTATATTGCCCTTTATTGTTGTATTTCGCTGGATATTTCTTTCTTTTTTTTGCGTTCCTAAAAACATTCAGGAAGAAATACTGATGTGCACGGGAGACCGCCCAGGCATCTTTCCGCTTTCCATCGACTAAAAACTTGATCAATGCGAATAAATCCCACCATAATCGCAAGGCCAATCGCCAAAAAGCCTGGAATACTGGCAGGTTTTTTTGCATCATGACCATGTTGTTGCGGAAGTTGAGGTAAGTTTTTTGCGGATTGCTGGTGTTCAGGGTACCACCACCGACATGATAGACCAATGATTTGGGGCAAAAGCCAATCTTGTAACCCATTCTTTTCAGTCGCCAGCATAGATCGATTTCCTCAAAATGGGCAAAAAAATCAGCATCGAATCCTTCCGCTTCTTTCCAGGCTTTTGATTTTATAAATAGGGCAGCTCCAGTAGCCCAGAAAACTTCAGTGGCTTGGTCGTACTGGCCTTCATCTTTTTCCATTTTATCCAGGATCCTACCGCGACAGAATGGGAATCCAAAATAGTCAATATAACCTCCTGCAGCACCGGCATGTTCAAAATGTCCTTTGTTGTGGTAGGCTTGGATCTTTGGTTGGCATGCCGCCAAAAGGGGATCTGCTTCCATCTGCCGGATAACTGGCTCGATCCAGTTCTCGGTTACTTCTACATCTGAATTTAACAGCACATAGTAATCTGCTTCCACCTGTTTTAATATCTCATTATATCCACCAGCAAATCCCAGGTTTTCCTTGTTGACCAGGATTTTGAAATGCGGGTAATTCTCCCTGACATAGGCTAGGGAATCATCGGTAGAGGCGTTGTCGCCGATGATGAATTCTATATTTGGGTAAGTGCTGTTGAAGACGGAAGGAAGAAATTTTTCCAAGAAAAATTTACCATTCCAATTCAGAATTACAACGGCTACTTTTGGGTATGCTATCATTTAATTTCTTCTTTTACGCTTCCATCGGCGATGTGACCATAACCAATAGGCTGGTTCTTCACGAATTACCTGTTCGGTAAATCGGTTTTGAATATGCGTGATCTCATGTTCTGGATACGCTGATGGCTGTTCTACTAAGGTAGTGAATTTACAAGAATAATATCCTCTTTTCTCCTTCCGACGGATCTCACAATATACCACCGGGTTGTTCGTCATACGCGCAATGCGTTCAGTTCCAGTGAATACCAAGGTGTCTTGGTTCAGGAATTCCATGAAATAATCCGAATCTTGATAGGTTGGTGTCTGATCCGAAACAAACATGCTTACATGAGGCACATTTTTCAGTTTGATGATATGCCGCAATATTTGTTTCATAGGTACCATGGTCGCCCCAAACCGGGTTCTGATCCGGTTGTGAACGGTATTGAAAACCTTGTTGTTCAAAGGTTTATAAATAATCAGTTCTGGTGTGTTCATCATGATGGATAAACTATGGATCGCCAATTCCCAATTGCCATAATGGGCCGTTACGCCGATTACTGATCTCCCTTCATGGATATATTGATAAACCTCTTCCGGATTTAATAACTCGATTCTTTTTTTTACTTCTGCTTCAGAAATACTCGCCATCTTTACCGATTCCACCAAAAGATCAGGGAAATATCTGTAAAAATCCCTGGCAATTTTATTTATTTCTTCTGTAGATTTCTCTGGAAATGAATTCCGCAGATTTTCATATACCACCTTTTTCCTATAGCCGAAAACATAGTAAATCAGGAAAAAAAGGATGTCGGAGATGAAATATAGGCACCAAAAAGGAAGAAGCGAAATAGTATATATTAATCCATAAACGAGCTTTTCCTTCATTCTTATTGTATTCTTAAGTACAAATATCCCTAAATAAAGTTATTTTTGCGAACATTTAAGGGTTTATTTCATGATGATGCAGGATATTCTACTTCCGGTTTTATATTTACCAAATGCCAGTTACTTCAAAACCATCAAGGACGCTGAAGGTGATCTGTTGTTGGAACGCTTTGAAAATTATCCAAAGCAGACTTTCAGAACACGCACGCAGATCTCGACGGCAAATGGTGTTTTGGAATTGTTTGTGCCTATTCAGCATGGAAGAAAGGAACGCGTAGCAATGAAAGATGTTCGTATCAATTACGATCATCCATGGCAAAGATTGCATTGGTTATCCCTTCAAACGGCTTACCGCAGTTCGGCATACTTTGAATTTTACGAGGATGATCTACTGCCATTCTACGAAAAGAAATATGAGTTCTTGATGGATTTCCATGTCGACCAACTTACCTTATTACTGAAATTATTGAAATTGAAAAAGGAGATCAAGTTCACGAATTCCTATCAAGAGGTGGAGTCTCCAGAACATGATTTCCGCAAGATTATTCATCCCAAAAAGCCTTCTTTAATAACGGATCAGAAACCTTATTACCAGCTTTTTGAAGACAAGAATGGTTTTATTCCAAATCTGAGTATTATCGACCTGCTGTTCAGCCAAGGTCCTCAAGCCAAGAACTATTTGTAAGAGCGCTTTCAAACATTTTAATTAGGTTTATGTTTTATTGATAAACATCTAGTTAATGAAGGTTATTTTCATGAGTATCTTAAGCCTAGTAATAGGCTATTCTGCTATGGCGCAAACTGGAGCAGATACTTTGCATTTCAAAAAGGTTTATTATTTCGGGGGAACAGGTCTATCTATTCCCTTGGGGAAAACCAAAAATGTATTGAGCACCAAGTTCTTTACAGGTAGTATGGGTTTGGATATTTCCTTGAAGAATCCGAAATATTACCTGTTGCCTACGCTATATATGATGAGTTTTGGTTATGACCAACTGGAAAAGGATCCTGATTACAACAGGCTTTTAAGTAATTCGCGTGCAACTATGTATACTTTAAGTTTGGCGGGAGGAACACGTAGGCAGTGGGACAGGTTGAATACCTATGCCTATGCCGGACCTGGAGTTGCCCTTAATTCTGAACCCAGAGCCAATGATTTGGGGAATAACCAAAATGTAGATATTGAATACAAATACAGTATATCGCCTGCTTTTAAGATTGGAGTAGGGGCGGATTATAAATTCAAAGGCTTTTTTCTTGGTTTTGAACTCGGTTACATGCGAAACTTTAGAGAAATGGAGGGAAATCCAGTGCATGTGATGACGATGATGCTGGGGTTAAAATCTGATATTACTAAAATTAGTGATAAAGTGGTGGAAGTAATCTCAGGAAATCCTTAATTATTATCGAAATATTATAAAATTAAATATTTGATAATTAATAAGTTAATTGGGTTTTTGTTATCTTTTCTAATTTTTTTAATAATCCATACAATAATCAAGATATATGGCCGTTTTAATTGCAACTAGATAAATAGAAATATTTAGGTTAATAATTGGTTTGGTAAATACCTGGAGTTCTCCGCTTCAGGTATTTTTTTTTTGATATTTTTTTTAGAAGGATATACTAAAATGAATTAGCAGGCGTTTAGATAGTAAATTCATAATTTCATAATTTAGGTTAATAATTGGTTTGGTAAAACACCTGGGATTCCCCATCTCAGGTGTTTTTGTTTTATCTAAACAAATTGTTCTGTAGATTTTACATGAATTGATCTTCAGAAAGGTTCTAGTTTTTACATGAATTGATCTTCAGATAGTTTGTCTTCAGATAGTTTGTCTTCAGAAGTAATTTCCCGTATTACACGGCAGGGATTCCCAACCGCGACCACATTGGTCGGAATATCGCGGGTCACGACAGATCCGGATCCGATCACTGAATTTTCTCCGATACGAACACCCGGATTGATCACAGTATGTCCACCGATCCAAACATTATCTCCAATGCTGATGGGTTTGGAATATTCCCAACCTTCTGCTCTTGCAATGGGATCGATAGGATGTGAAGCTGTAAACAGACTGACATTTGGTCCAATCAATACGTTTTTTCCAAAAGATACTTTTGCCCAATCCAAAATGGTGAGGTTGAAATTGGCGTAAAAATTTTCTCCTAATTCAATATTATAACCATAATCACAGCGGAAAGGAGGCTCGATAAAAAACTTGCTTCCGGTCTTTCCAAGAATACTTTTCAGGAGCGAATTCCCTGCCTTTACCCGTATAGGATCCATTTCGTTGTATTGTTGTAGTATCACTTTACAATGTTGTCTTTCCTTAAAAAGAGCGCCATCCTTGTCCCGGAATAGTTTACCGGCAATCATTTTATCTTTGGCATTTTCCATGCATTCCTATTAGTTCCAGGCTAATAATAAATAAAAAAGCTGTTATTGCATGTATAATTTTTTACATTCAATAACAGCCAAATTGCTATTGTAGGAAATTAGTTAAAGTTTATAACAAAATCTTCTTTTAGTACACGTACTTTTTTCAAGTTCAATAACCAATCGTTCTGCTCATCGCGATAACCCAAAGCAAGGATAGTAACGGAACGAAGTCCTAATTTGTCCAATCCCAATAGTTCATCCAGTTGTTGTGGGATAAAGCCTTCCATCGGGGTCGCATCTACCTTTAATTCCGCTGCAGCGGCAATGGCCAAGCCAAATCCAATATAGGCCTGACGTGCTGCATGTTCAAAATGCTGCTCTTTGGTTTTCGCTTGCAAAGAGGTGAATAGTGAGTTTTTATAATCATCAGCAAAGCCTGCTGGCAATCCTCTTTCCACTTCCTGTTGTTTAAAAGGCGCGTCTACACGTTCTTTGGTATATTCGTCATAAGCCGCAAAAACCAATAAATGTGAACTATCCACAATCTGTGATTGGTTGAATGCGATAGGTTGGATTTTTTGCTTAAGTTCGGGGTTACTGATTTCAATGATCTTAAACGGATGAAGTCCGGAAGAGGTAGGGGCCAAACGTGCAGCTTCCACGATTTGATCAATTTTCTCTTGGTCAACTTTGTTGCCATTCATTTTTTTAGTGGCGTATCTCCAGTTTAAATGTTCTAATAGATTCATGTATGTATTTGATATATTTATAATGATTTAATTTAAATTCCTTTTGTAAAGGAGCGCATGCTATCGGCCAAAATAAGCGAGTTGCATACCTTATCGGAGCCTGTCAGGGAAAGTAATTCCAAGGCAACCACACCATGCAACATTGCCCAAAGGCTACGGTATTTGATGCAGGCATCAATATCCTTCCTGCCACTTTTTTGGATCAATTCGTTAATCATATGGCGGAATAAATCCGACAAGAGTCCAACAGATTTTATATTTCTTGCTGTTTCACAAGTTGGAATTCCGACACCGAACATGATCTCATAATGTTTTGGATGCTGCTCAGCGAAAAGGTAATACCCCAATCCCAATTGTTGAAAGCGTTCTTCGATGCTGTCTTCTGCAGAAATCCCTGCCGTAATCTGCGCATAAAGTAGATCAAAACCTTCTGCTACGAAATAAGCGGAAATTGCTTCCTTGTTTTCAAAATATTTATAGATAACAGGCACCGAATACTCAATGGCATCCGCTATTTTGCGGATGGAAAGGGCAGCCCATCCTTCCTCATGCACGATTTCGCGCGAGCAATCGATGATTTGCTTCCTCATTTCCTCTTGTTGCCTAAGCTTTCTTTCTGTTACACCCATAGCATTTAGTTAACACTGTTAGCAAAATTAACAACGATAGTTATTTGTTCCAACTTTTAGATAAAATTGGACATGCAAATGACATTTTTAAAGCAAGTAAATTTGTTTTACCTTTAAATATGAACTTTCTGAAAAGCAAACGTAAGGTATCCCTCGTCCTGGGAAGCGGTGGTGCCAGAGGCTTGGTGCAAATAGGTGTCATCCGACAATTGGAAGCGATGGGCTATGAAATTGATGAAGTGGTGGGTTGTTCGATAGGATCATTGATCGGAGCCGCTTATGTCGAAGGAAAACTAACCGAATTGGAAGATTGGATGAGGGTTCTGACCAAAAGGCAGGTGTTCCGATTAATGGATTTCACAAACCCCAAGTTTGGATTGCTAAAAGGAGTCCGGGTTTTTGAATCACTGAAAGAGATATTTCCGGATAAGGATATCGAGGATATGCGCATTCCATTTCGTGCGGTAGCCACTGACCTTAAAAATGAGCGAGAAATGATCTTTGATAGGGGGAGTGTTTATCAAGCGATAAGAGCTTCCATTGCCATTCCAGGTGTTTTCACCAGTATTGAATCGGATGAATGGAATCTGGTGGATGGTGGGGTTCTAAATCCATTGCCTATCAATTATGTAAAGAGAAAACGCAGAAACATTATTATAGCGGTAAACTTGGATGGAAAACCCGATGCTAAATATGGTCCACTACCATTTGAGAGCAAGATGAATTCCATAGGATTGCTTCAAGAAGCTTATCTGATGATGCGAAGACGGCTATCCAAATTAAGTGTAGAATTGTACAAACCGGATTACCTGATCGATATCCCCCATAATATAGGAGGCATTTGGGATTATGATAAGGCCTCCTTTTTAATCGAGAAAGGAACGGAATACACAAAAAAACTGGTCCCGGAAATCCCCGTTAAAAAGAAGGCCGCTATTTAAATGAATTAATTCTTCTGTAAGAGCTGGTTCATATGTAAATTGAACTTAGCGGCGTCTTCCATATTAGGCAAGTGCCCACAACCTTCAAATTCCAAATAGGTTGCTCCTTTGATCTTTTTGGCCATCTCTTCCATCGGCTCAGCAGGAGTGATCTTATCCTCTTTACCCCGAATCAATAAGGTCGGCACCTTGATTTCTGAAAGCACATCCGTGGTGTCGGTTCTGGAAGCCATCGCCAACAATGTTGCGCAAATGGAAGATACACTGTTTCTTCGGATACTGCTTTTGATGAGTTCAATCGCTTCCGGTTTTTCTTCGATGCTTTTTGGCGAAAATACATTCGCAATAAAACCGATCGCATAAGGACGGCGCCCATGATTTAAAACAGCTTGAATAGCATCGAATCGCTTTTGTTTTCCGGCATTATCATCCGCTTTGGCATGAGTATCCGAAAGGATAAGCCCATCAATCTTCTCTGGAAACAATTGATAGGCACGCAGGGCAATATAGCCCCCCATGGAAACCCCACAGAGTACGGCCTTATCAATTTCCATTTTACGTAAAAAAGCACCCAGGTCTTTCGCAAATACATCTATGGAAAAAAATCCATGACCTTTGGTGCTGTTTCCAAGCCCACGGATATCCACGGCAATCCCTGTTATATTATCTTCCAAGCTATCCAATTGTTCCCGCCACATGTTCTTATTAAAAGGAAATCCATGAAGGAATATGATGGTTCTATCGGTTTTTTCAGTTGCTTTCTTTATATGATAGGCAATGCTTATATCGCCAATCCGGATCTTGTTGCTTTTTATTAATCGTTCAGCCATAAAAATTAATTATATAGGTATCAACAGAATAGACCTAAGATAGTTTGAAATTGCCTAAAAAACGAAAAAACCATTTGGAAAATATAAAAAAACATCGATATTTGCAGCATCAACGGTGATTTGACCGTTTGAAATGCGCTCATAGCTTAATTGGATAGAGCATCTGACTACGGATCAGAAGGTTAGGGGTTCGACTCCCTTTGAGCGCACTTAGAATAAGCCTAATTCGTAAACGGATTAGGCTTTTGTTTTTTATCATCAACAATAAATAACATCATTATGCTAAACCTAGTATTATTCGGGCCTCCAGGAGCAGGAAAAGGTACCCAATCCGCTAAATTAATTGATAAGTATGACCTTCATCATATATCTACCGGTGACATGTTTCGCGCTCATATTAAGGACCAAACCGAATTAGGTAAACAAGTAAGTCAAATCATTGCTGATGGGAACTTAGTTCCTGACTCGGTAACCATTGCCATGCTTGAGGAAGAGATCAAGAATAACCCTGATGCAAAAGGATTTATTTTCGATGGTTTTCCACGTACTGTTGCCCAAGCGGAAGCATTGGATGCATTCATGGAATCGAACAATATGCCTATCTCAGGCGTTATTGCTTTAGATGTTGATGAAAATGAATTGACGCAACGTATCGCTAAACGCCAGGAGATTTCCGGTCGTGCAGATGATGCTGCTGATAAATTGAAAAAACGTATCGAAGAGTATTTCGGAAAAACAATCCATGTTTTACCTTATTACGAAGGTAAAGGTAAATTGACCAAAGTAAATGGTATTGGTGAAATCGAAAGTATCTTTTCGGAATTAACATCGATCATCGATCGTTACTAATAAAAAAGCTTATAAAAAACATTGAAGAGGTCTTATGGCGCAGGGGTCAAATTTTGTTGATTACGTAAAGGTTTGTTGTCGTTCGGGACATGGTGGTGCTGGTTCAGCCCATTTACACCGCGATAAATTCACGGCCAAAGGTGGTCCCGATGGGGGCGATGGTGGTCGTGGTGGGCATATTATGCTCCAAGGTTCTACCCAACACTGGACCTTATTGCACCTGAAATACCGTAAGCACATCATTGCCGAAAATGGTCAGCCAGGTGGTTCTACCTTGAAAACAGGTGCTACCGGTAAGGATGAGATCCTGGAAGTTCCGTTAGGAACGGTGGCCAAGGATGCCGAGACCGGCGAAGTACTATTCGAAATCACCCGCGATGGCCAAACGAAGATCCTTACACCAGGAGGCCGTGGTGGTTTAGGAAACTGGCATTTCAAATCTTCCACCGTTCAGACACCTCGTCATGCCCAACCGGGGATGCCAGGTAAAGAGCGTTGGATCATCCTGGAATTGAAAGTATTGGCGGATGTAGGGCTTGTTGGATTCCCGAATGCAGGTAAATCTACCTTGTTGTCGGTTCTTTCCGCCGCAAAACCTGAAATCGCAGATTATCCGTTTACCACCTTGGTTCCTAACTTGGGAATCGTCAGCTATCGCGATAACAAATCCTTCGTTATGGCGGATATCCCAGGGATTATCGAGGGAGCATCCGAAGGAAAAGGATTAGGACATCGTTTCCTGAGACATATCGAACGGAACTCCGTGCTCTTGTTCATGGTACCGGCAGATACCGATCGTACTATCGAAGAGGAATATAATATCCTATTGCATGAGCTTACCGCTTACAATCCGGAATTATTGGATAAGCCAAAATTACTGGCCATTACCAAATCGGATATGCTGGATGAACAATTGGAAAGCGAAATGGCCGAACAGGTTCCTCAAGGAATTCCTTACCTGTTCATTTCCTCCGTGACCGGAAAAAATATCCAGCAATTGAAGGATATGATCTGGAAAGCCATCAATGAATAACCATATTTAAAAGCAACTACGGTTGCTTTTCTTATTTTAGGGATAATGGATCTATCATTAAGAGATTTCTTGGACAAAAAGGTACTGGAATTTAACCAACCGGATTTTATTCCGCACGACCCAATCAGTATACCCCATCGTTTCCAAAAGAAGGAGGATATGGAGATCATGGGTTTCTTTGCCAGCATATTGGCCTGGGGGCAACGGAAAACCATTATCAATAAGTGCCTGGAACTCGCCGAACGCATGGACCAAGCTCCGCATGATTTTATCCTCAACCATCAGGATAGCGACCTCAAACGCCTATTGGGATTTAAGCATCGTACCTTCAATGACATCGATCTATTGTATTTCGTTGCTTTTTTCCAGCAGCATTACCTTCGCTTCAACAGCCTGGAAGATGCATTCCTGCAGCTTGATGAAGGCCAGGAGTTCTCCATAGAGAACGCCTTGAATAATTTCAAAAGCTATTTTTTCTCCTTGCCTGATTTTCCCTGGAGAACGAGGAAACATATCAGTTCTCCCTTACAGAAATCCAGTTGTAAGCGATTGAATATGTTCTTGCGTTGGATGGTGAGAAAGGATGATAAAGGGGTTGATTTTGGGATTTGGAACAGGATATCCTCCAAAGATCTTATCTGTCCCTGTGATGTCCATGTCGAGCGCGTTGCCCGAAAATTTGGGTTGATCCAAAGCGATAAGGTCAATTGGAAATCGGCGCTAGAATTAACGGAAAACCTACGGTATTTTGATCCAGAGGATCCTGTAAAATATGATTTTGCCTTATTTGGGCTAGGGGTGGCTGGCGAGTTATAACGACCTTAACCGAATCTAAAAAACCTGAATTAGCTGTAGAAAGGCATGTACATTTCCTTATGCAAACCCACATTCGGAATATCAAATTCATCAGAAAAATATTCGAAACCCATATCCTCATAAAAAGGATAGGCAATTTCCATGGCGATCAGCCACAGGTAATCCCCATGAAGTTGTGTCTGTATATGCTCTATAGCAGCCGTTAAAAGCTGTTTGCCATAGCCTTTCCTTCTGGCCTCGGCGGCTGTAGCCATGCCACGCAACCGATAACCGGTATGCGGTAATTTGGGATGATTGGTCTGATGAATGGTCAATACGCTTTGCAGCTTACCCTCCTCATCAAAATAACCCAAATGAAAACTATCCGGTTTTTCATCCTCCGGATTGATACAAAGCTCCAAGGCTTTTCCACGCTGCAGCACTTCGCTGCGCAGCGCTAAGGTATCCTCCGTTTTGATAAACCTGATCATCGTTTGGATAGGATTTCCAGGATATCCACCAAGCGGTTGGAATACCCAAATTCATTGTCGTACCAACCAACCACCTTTACCAAGCCACCCACAATACTGGTCAGCTCCGAATCAAAAACACAGGAGTAGGGGTTATTGATGATATCCACCGAAACGATGGGATCTTCGGTATAGTAAAGTACATTTTTCAAGGAACCTGCAGCAGCTTCCTTGAATTTTTGGTTGATCTCTTCTACGGTAGTCTGTTTCGCCAGGTTACAGGTAAAATCGGTTAAAGAACCGTTCAATACCGGAACCCGGATACCTGCTCCGCCCAGTTTGCCATCCAGATGTTTAAAGACATTGGTAATGGCCTTGGCAGCACCTGTAGTAGTGGGGATGATGGATGCCGACGCTGCTCGTGATCTTCGTAGGTCCCGATGCGGTGCATCATGCAGGTTCTGGTCGCCTGTCATGGAATGTACCGTGGTGATATACCCATCGACAATCCCCCAGTTTTCATCCAATATCTTGATCATAGGAGCCACATTGTTGGTCGTACAGGAGGCATTGGAAAAGATCGGCGTATTCCAATCAAAATCCGCATCATTGATGCCCAATACCACTGTAGGAACTTCCTTATCCGGCGATGGAGCAGAGATGATCACCTGTTTTGCCCCGGCCAGAATATGCTTCTGGGCCAGATCATGTTTCACAAATAAACCGGTAGATTCGATCACCACATCAATGGACAATTCCTTCCAGGGAAGTTCTTCCGGATTTTTTTTATTGAAGATCTGTATTGCTTTTCCATCAATGTAAAGGTGGTTCTCATCATAGCTCAGCTCTTTTCCAAGAGGACCATGCACCGAGTCGTATTTAAAGAGGTGGGCTAGGGTAGCCGCATCTGCCAAGTCATTGATGGCAACAACCTCTACATTATCCAATCCCCTGTTCAGCAGGTTTCTTAGGCTGTGGCGTCCTATGCGTCCGAACCCATTGATGGCTATTCTCATTAATTATTAAAATCTGCGATTACTTCTTTGATATCTTTCTCACCTTCCCAGTATTTTTTTAGGCTTCCGTCTGGACCATATACATAGTTTGCCGGAAACATTTTTGGGATGTGGATACGTTGTACAAATTCCTGATTACGATCGTAAAGCATTTCCACATTCGGTTTTCCTTCCAATTCTTTTCCAAAGGTGTTGAAGAAACTGGCCATCAAAGCCGGATCGTTCATGGAAACATAATAGATATTCACCCCTTTGATCTTATCGTAGTTTGATGATAGGGCAGTGGCTTCATGTTGGCAATGTGCGCATGAAGGGTCAAACAGAATAAAAACAGTATTCCTTCCTGCCGTGATATCCGCTTTGCTGAATGGCATACCCGATTTAACCTTGAAAAATGTGAATTCAGGAATGGATAAGGAGGCCGCTTTTACCATTGGAGGAGCCTGTTGTGGGGCAGGAGCTGCAGTGGAAGTGCTTGTCTCCGCATGTGCACTGTGGTCATGTCCATCGTGCTCATTATGCACTTCAGTGGCGGCTTGTTGTTTCGGTTCATTTTTGCATCCTACGGTCGTCAGGGCCAAGGATAAACTTAAAAACGGAAGAACGTATGTTAATCTCATGTGTACTGTTTAAGCATCAAAACTACTAAAAATTATAAATAAAAAAGCCTTGATGGTCAACATCAAGGCTTTTTCTGATTTTATTATGATACTCGATTATGGAGTAACCACTTTTGCTTGTTTTTTCTCTTCAGGTTTTGCTGAAGAAGCTAGATGCTTACCACCACTTAAGTCGTAGATGGCAGGAGCAGCTAGGAAGATCGATGAATAAGTCGCAACGACGATACCCACTAAGATGGCGAAAGAGAATCCGCGGATAACTTCTCCACCAAATACAAATAACACCGCTAGAACGAAGATTACTGTCAACGACGTAATCACCGTACGGCTTAATGTAGAGTTGATCGCTTTATTGATCGTAGTACCAATTTCTTCTTTATGTGCATCCGGTTTTTTCAGGTACTCACGAAGACGGTCAAATACAACGACCGTATCATTCACCGAGTAACCCAATACCGTTAGGATAGCCGCTACAAAGTGCTGGTCGATATCCAAAGAGAATGGAACAATACCATCTAAGATCGAGAATAGTCCCAATAAGATGATTGCATCGTGGATGGTTGCGATTGCAGCACCCGCAGAATATTGCCATTTGTGGAAACGGACCAAGATGTAGGCAGCAATTACAATGATGGATAGGATGGAAGCATAGATCGCTCTATCTCTAATGTCACTTGCAATCGTAGGACCTACTTTTTGTTGCGAAAGGATTTCGTATTTTCCTTGCACTTTAGAAAGTCCTTCGTTCAATTTTGCCAATACCTCTTTATCAGCAGCATCGCTTGTTTCTTCGATATGGTAAGAAGTCGTTACACGTAATTGGTTATCTGTACCAAAGGTTTTAACCTCGGTAGTGGTACCAAATACATTATCCAAATTCTCACGTACCGCTTCGGCAGCTACTGGATTATCATACTTCACAGTATAAGTGCGTCCTCCTTGGAAGTCAACTCCGTAAGAGAATCCTTTTACAGCGATAGCACCAAGAGAGATTACAACAGCTACCAAGGAAATCAAGTAAGCCACTTTTCTTTTCTTGATGAAAGCGAAGTTTGCATTCTTCATGGTATGGTTGGACCATGGGAAAGCCACTGTGATTTTGATGTCTTTTTTCAACATGTATTCAAAGATCAAACGCGTAATGAAGATCGCGGTGAACAATGAAGTGATGATACCGATCATCAAGGTAGTTGCGAAACCTTGGATTGGTCCCGAACCGGTGAAGAATAGGATCAAACCTACCAAAAACGTCGTGATCTGGGAGTCTAAGATGGAAGGCATCGCATGCTTGTACCCATCTTCAACTACTTTACGCATGGATTTACCAAGCGCCATTTCCTCACGCATACGTTCGTAGATCAGTACGTTCGCATCCACGGCAGTACCCATCGTCAATACGATACCCGCTATACCTGGAAGGGTTAGTACGGCATTTAAGGATGCCAATACCCCCATTAGGAAGAACACGTTGAAGATTACCGCAATGTTTGCAGCAATACCTGCACGGTTGTAGTAAGCGATCATGAAGGCCATAACCACGATGATACCGATCACCGCAGAGTTAACCCCTGAATCGATAGCTACCTGCCCTAGGGAAGGACCTACGATCGCTTCTTCAACGATCTTCGCCGTTGTTGGAAGACGACCAGCTTTCAAAACGTTCGCTAAGTCTTTGGTATCTTCGATCGTGAAGTTTCCAGAGATGGTTGAGTTACCACCCGCAATTTCTTTTTCCACACCTGGTGCGGAGTAAACCACACCATCCAACACGATAGCTACAGAATATCTACCTTGAGCGGCAGCAGCTGTAACACGTTGCCAATCGCGCGCACCCTGTGCGTTCATCGCCATGGATACAATCGGTTTGTTGGTCTGCGGATCAAACTCATCTCTTGCGTTGGTGATTACATCTCCTGTCATGGCAGGACCATTATCAGTTCCAACGGTTCTGATCGCGTATAATGAAAGGATGTCTTTAGTTTTTGAAAGGCTCTCCGGTTTTACCGCCCATAATAGGCGCATATTGCCAGGGATAATGGATTTAACCTCCGGACGAGCTAAGTAAGCATTAACTCTAGCTGTGTCTTTAAGGTTTGCATAACCAACCACTGCACCAGGACCCAATTCCATTTGTCCAGAAGGACCTTGGCCAACGTTTGGCTGCAAGATGGAGAATAATGGATTTCCTGCTGTTAGGTCAGCAGCGTTAGTAGCATTAGAATCAGCCGCATTTTTGTTAGCGCCTAATTTTGATAATAAGTTATCTTCTTTTTTAGTTGTATCAGCTGCGTTGTTCGCTGCTGCTGTGGTATCAACTGGAGTAGCCGCTACTGCTGCTGGTTTGTCAGCTTTCAAGGTAGTTGCTAAGGTACGGTTGATATTGTCCATCAACTGGTATACATCCGCATTATTGAAAGTCTCATAGAATTCCAATTTTGCAGATCCTTGAAGAAGTTTGCGCACGCGCTCTTCATCATTGATACCTGGAAGTTCGATTAAGATACGGTTGGTACCTTGTTGGATCTGAATGTTAGGGGATGCAACACCGAATTTATCGATACGCGTACGAAGTACTTTGTATGAGTTTTGGATGGCATTATCAGCTTCTTTATTCAAGAATCTCTTCACATCAGCTTCAGAACTTCCTGCTTGGATCTCCGCTGCATTATCCGTGGTCGCGAAGAACGACGCGATTGGAGTTGCTGCACCGGTAGCTTTGTACTCATTTAGAAATAAATCAATCAACGATGTGTTGGTTGTTTTGCTTTTAGCAATAGCTGTCGCCAATGCTTTGTTAAAGTTTGCATCTTTAGGCTTGTTCGCCAAGTTGGTAATCAACTCGTCCAAGGAAATTTCCATGGTCACGTTCATACCACCTTTTAGATCAAGACCAAGAGCAAGTTCATTTGCTTTTGCTTCACGGTAAGTGAATTTCGCGATACCTAAGTTATAAATAACTTCGCTTGCCATGGAATCCAGGTAGGCTTTTTCTTTAGCCAGATCACCATTTGCATAAGCTGCGGCATCTTTTTCGACTTTTCGGGTCACAAAAGTGAATGATAAGGAGTAGAGGCACGCTAGGGAAACCACTATCACCAAAAATTTAATCAGCCCTTTACTCATTGTCTAATCGTAATAAATTATGGTTTTTTATGTTGTTTTTTAAGCTTAATAATATTTACCAAGAATCGCAAAGGTATAAAAAAAATGTATAATGAAAACAAATATTTTTGACCTTATCTCCTGAGCTACTTGGATTAAATGGATTGGTAAATTTGCCAATATTCTGCGGCTGCCTTGTCCCAGGTGAATTGGGATGCCCAGGCCCTAATTTCATTGGAGCGATCTGCAGATTCCACGATGCGTTTCAAGCGATCAGCTCCAAATGCCATCAGGTAACCCTTCTCCACCGACTCCAGGTAAAAGGCTTCCGGACCACCAACTTCCGGTAAACTGGTATAGGTGGAAAGCAATACTTTTTTGCCGAAGGTCATCGCTTCGATCACCGGTAGGCCAAAACCTTCGGCAATGGAAGGGAATACAAAAAGGCTGCAATGTTGAAGGTAACTGTATTTTTCTTCCTCTGAAATGGGACCAGTGAGCAGAACGCGATCCTCCACCTGTAGTTCCCTAGCGATCTGCAGGATTTCTTCCTGGTAGTCCGCTTCTTGTACAATACCACTGATAACCAATTTATAGTCGTTTCCTACCAAAAGATAGGGTAGTACATGGAAATTCTTTTTCCGGGCGATAGTTCCTATGCTGAACATAAAAGGTCCATCAATAGGCGAGTTTGGACTAGCTAAGTTGATCTTGGAAGCATCGATCGTACTGCCGTTATAGATCACCTGGATTTCTTTTCCTTTCAGGTCGCAATGCTTTTCTACATCCTCCTTCACAAATTTGGAGATCGCGACAATCGCATCAGCGCGGTCGATGTTCCGTTGTACCTTTGCGAGGTACTTTTTGACTTTCTCCGGTGATTTCCCTTCCGCAATAAAATTGAGGTCATGTATAGTCAGTACGACTTTGCATTTGCCTTTATTCGGTAGGTAAGGAGATAATTGGAAATTCGCATGATAGACATCATGCCCTTTCCAACTGGGTTTTAAGAATTTCTGTATCGATTTCTGTTGGATATAGTTTTTATCCGCTCCAAATACCAAGGGCGATTTCTCGTTGAGGTAAAAATAGAGGTCAGCATGGGATGGTTTAGCGGTTAAAAGTGCGTTGCCCAGGTTTAAACAATAATGGTATAAACCGGTATGCGCATATTTCATTCGCTCTGTATCGAATACAACTTTCATTATTTTTTATTGAATGGATCCATTAATGAGTCCATAAGTACTTTTTCTTCCTGGGCTAAATTATAAAATGATTTCATTAATTCCTGTCCTTGCTGTGCAATAGCTTGTCGGAAAGGCTCGTTTTCTAGCAGTTTCTGGATATGGCCTGCAAATTCATGCGGTTCATCACTTACCAAACAGCCATTATTTATTTTATTCACCAGCCCGGTTACTCCATAGGAATTTGTAACAACGGGAATACCCATGGAAAGGGATTCCAATACTTTGATCTTGATCCCCGTTCCGCTTAACATGGGGCAGATCGAAACCTTGGAAGATTGATAAGCTTCCTCCAGATCATCCACAAAGCCAAGTTTATGGATTGAGGGATGGTCTGGTATGTGCTGCGCTATTTTACCGATTACCGCGATACGGATATCCTTGAGCAGTGGCAATACCTCTTTGATAAACCAGTTGATGCCTTTTATATTATGGGGGTTATTGCTGGCCACATAGATCAGATCGTACTGGAAAGACCGATCGACAGGTTGAGGGTAGGCAGGGTATCCGATCGGGATCAGCCTGACCGGGTTATTGACCACCTGACTGAACATAAATTGTTCTTCCACCGAAAAGGTCCAGATGCAGTCGAAAGTTTTCAGGATGCGAAATTCATCCCGGAGGTTTTTTCCTGATTTTGCAGGATGGTCTAGATCCGACTCCTTTTGCAGGGAGATGAAATCGTGGGTATCGTTAATGGTATAGGCGCGATAGGGAAGGTTTTTGATGAGTGTTCCCCATTGGGCATAGGAAATGATAACTATATCGTATTTTTTTTGGGACAGCACCTTCCGAAAAGTTTGATGCATCAGCAGGGTAGTCAAATCAATTCGGTTCTGATAGAATAGCCTATGCAGAAAATTTGGGATTTTATAGCGGAAGAGGTAACCCAGCAGATTATCACGCTTGATTTTTCGTTGGATAAGCTCAAGGCCAACCTTCGGATATTTTTGTTGGAATTTAATCTCCGATTCCTGGTCCCAGTCGCCCCAGATCTGCTCAGATACAAAGTCGGTTTCGAATATGCTGTCGCGCTCATTGAAGAAAGATAGCATCTGTCGGCATCTCGAAATATTTCCTGCATGACCCTTCATCGGGTTATCGGGCATGAAATAAAGGACTTTTTTTCTGTTCATGTAATAAAACTCAACGGTTCTTTTGGGGATGCTGCTACAATTTACCAAGCTAAATAACGAAAATTTAACTGAAAAATTAGTTTTTTTTCCTTTTTAAATTCCTAACCTAAAACCTTGTTTTCGGGGTAAAAACAAGCTTTTAGTATGGTTAAAGCAGGTTTTTATATGCTTAGCATAGGAAAAGCATACTTTTACCATACTTTCACCCTAGTTTTACAGCGAAGAAATTGGGTCTTTTACAAACAAAAATGGCGGCCATTGGCCGCCATTTGTTTTTCTTTTTGGTAGACTTATTTCAATACGAATTTCACACCGAAAGTGAAACCACCGCCATCGAAACCAGTGTCATTATTCAAACCTAAGTATGGTTTGTAGTCTAAGTGCATAGCAATTGGAATAGTAGGGATTTTGTACTCTAAACCAACTTGAGGACGGATACCGAAGCTAGTAGAAGAGTTACCATCGTGACTCCAGATACCCACTTGAGCACCAACACCTGCGTACCATGCTAATCCGTCTGCATTAGGGATAGCTTTTTCATATTGCCAATCTGCTCCGAAAGAAACCCAGTGGTTACGGAATGCAGCCTGCAATTGTAAAGCTGAAACATTTGTTAATGCTGTTTTGTACTGAATACCTACGTTAGAACCATCGTAACCGTCGAAAACGATACCCAATGCTGATTTGTAAGGTGTTTGAGCTTGCGCTTCGTTAGCAGCAAATGTTAAAGCTGAAACTGCAAATAGAGATAAAAATAATTTTTTCATGTGAATTAATTTATGTTTTCCATTAACCATACATTATTAAAATGTGAATATTGTACAGTTATTTCATGTCAATCTAAGCAAATAGTTTGCCAAAAAACAGTAAAACTAATTTTAATGTCATTTAATTCGTTTCGGCCTTTTATTTATTTTGCTAAAATCAGAGATTTTCCGTAGATTTGCCTCGCAAATAGGAAACCCCATTATTATTTGCTATGCAATTAGATCCACAAAAATTCGTACAAGAAGGACTTACCTACGACGATGTACTTTTGATTCCAGCTTATTCTGAAATATTGCCTCGTGACGTAGACACCAGTACCTATCTTACTAAAAAAATCAAATTAAACATCCCTTTGGTGTCCGCAGCGATGGACACTGTTACTGGAGCTGATCTAGCGATTGCGATCGCACAGGCCGGTGGTATCGGGATGCTACATAAAAATATGACGATCGCAGAACAAGCTGCGGAAGTTCGCAAGGTTAAGCGCTCGGAGAGTGGTATGATCCAAGATCCTGTTACCTTATTGGAGACAGCGACAGTGGGTGATGCCTTCCAAATTATGCGTGACCATAAGATCGGTGGTATTCCGGTGATCAACTTAGATGCTAAATTGGTAGGGATTGTGACCAACCGTGACCTTCGTTTCCAAAAAGATATGGCAAGACCGATCAGTGAGCTGATGACCAAAACAAATTTGGTGGTTGCTCCAGAGGGTACAGACCTGATCAAGGCGGAGGAAATTCTTCAGAACCATAAGATTGAAAAATTACCGGTTGTGGATACCAATGGCTTGCTTAAAGGATTGATTACCTTCAAGGATATTCAAAAATATAAACATTACCCAAATGCGGCTAAAGACGAACATGGAAGATTGTTGGTTGGTGCAGCAGTAGGAGTAACGGCTGATACCTTGGAACGTGTGGATGCTTTGGTGAAGGCTGGGGTAGATGTGATCACCATCGATACCGCCCATGGACATTCATTGGGTGTGGTCAATAAATTGAAAGAAGTTAAGTCAAAATATCCGGATTTACAGGTTATCGTGGGTAACATCGCTACGGGAGATGCGGCTAAAATGTTGGCTGATGCCGGTGCCGATGCCGTTAAAGTAGGTATTGGCCCAGGTTCGATCTGTACCACCCGTATTATTGCAGGAGTTGGTGTCCCTCAATTATATGCGGTTTACGAAGTGGCAAAAGCATTGAAAGGAACAGGAGTTCCTTTGATCGCTGATGGAGGGATCAAACAAACAGGTGATATCGCCAAAGCTATTGCAGCAGGAGCACACACGATTATGGCAGGTTCTTTATTTGCCGGCGTGGAAGAAGCACCGGGAGAGACCATTTTGTTGGAAGGCCGTAAATTCAAATCCTACCGCGGAATGGGATCGGTGGAAGCCATGGAAAAAGGTTCCAAAGACCGGTATTTCCAGGATGTGGAAGACGATATCAAAAAATTAGTACCAGAAGGTATTGTTGGCCGTGTTCCTTATAAAGGTACATTGGCTGAGGTGGTTTACCAATACATTGGTGGATTGCGCGCTTCCATGGGTTATTGTGGAGCAGCAACCATCGAAAAATTACAAGAAGCTAAATTCGTGCGCATCACAGGAGCTGGATTGAGAGAGTCTCATCCTCACAATATCCAGATTACCAAAGAAGCACCAAATTATAACAGTAGAGGTTAATCCTACTTTTATAAAGGGGATTTTCAAAGGCCATAGCAACAAGCTATGGCCTTTTTGTTTGGGTAATAATGTAATTGCGGGAATATAGATATTATCTATGCAATAATTCTAAAGTATCCTAAGGAGATTCCATATTTTAGCCGTATTCGAGGGAAAATCGAATCATCTACCTCAAAATGTATAAATAAAATTTATAGGATAATTAACTATTAAGGAAACAATATGGCAAAATTGATTAATCTGCATGCTTTCAAAAATTTCTTTCAATCGAGTAATGCAGGGGGTATTCTCTTGTTCATCTGTGTGATATTTTCCATGATCGTGGCGAATTCACCATTGGCAGGATCGCTCCAAACTTTATTGGACCGACAGCTGGGCTTTGAAAACGAGAGCATTCACCTCCGGTATTCCGTTTTGTTATGGATTAATGATGGATTAATG